>JBEKYW010000099.1:0-8684 GCA_049510555.1 Bryobacteraceae bacterium | reverse complement strand
GGGCACGGCTTTAGACGTGCCGTTCGGCGCCAGTTCTCACTGGGTTTTAACCCCTGCCGCCTTTCCACGGCGAGCTCGCACCATCAGCCCGAGCAGGGGCTGAAGCCCATCTGTTCCTGGTTGCGCGGCGGCACGAGTGAACTCGTGCCCTGATACAAGGCAGCGCTCTTCTCTCGCCTGCGCGGCAGCATAGCGGAAAAATCTTCGCAAGCGGAGAAGAGTTTGAGCTCCTGTAATACCAGCGACCGGCCAGCTCAAGCTTGCCGAACGCGATCTGGGTGGGTTTCGGGGGCAGCGGCGGACGCTACACTGAAGAGAATGCACGTTGTCATCGATGCCGTGCCTCTGCTGATACGTAGCGCCGGTGTCAAGAACTATCTGTATCATTGGATCGGCGCGCTGCGTCGCGCCGCCGGAGGGGAGGCCATCGCCACCTTCCCCGCCCTGACCCATCTCGGGCCGCTCGTTCACAATGCCTCCATTGCCGGTCCGTGGCGCACCGGGACCGGGCTGGGCACGCTGGGCCTTTCCAACTACTCTCGATTGCCGGTGCTCGATTGGCTGACGCGCGGCGCCGATGTCTTCCATACCACCCACCTGGTGCGCCATCCGCCGCGCCGTCCCCGCCTCACGGCAACCATTCACGACATGACCTGCTGGATCGTGCCGGAGCTGCATCCCGCCGCCAACCTCCGCGCCGACCGCGGTTTCGCCGCAATCCTCCGTCGCGCCGACCGCCTCATTGCGGTTTCCGAGAGCACCAAGACCGACGCCGTCCGCATTCTGGGCCTGCCACCGGAGAAGATCACCGTTATCTACTCCGGCATCGCCACGCCGTTTTTCGATCCGAGCGCTGAAGCCATCCACGCCATCCGCGCCCGGTACGGCCTCCATCGTCCTTTCGTCCTCTTCATCGGCACCATCGAGCCGCGCAAGAACATCGGCATGCTGCTGGACGCCTTCGAGGCGCTGCCGCCATCGGTGCGCCAGGAATTCGAGCTGGTTATCGCCGGACCCATCGGCTGGGCGTCCGCGGAGATCACCGCGCGAGTGCGCCGCGTCCGCTACCTCGGCTACGTTCCGGAGCCCGACCTCGCGGCGCTCACCGCCGCCGCTACGGTCTTCGCCTATCCCTCGCTCTACGAAGGCTTCGGATTCCCCGTGGCACAGGCCATGGCCGCCGGAACCCCGGCCATCACCTCGCGCGTCTCGTCGCTGCCCGAAATCACCGGCGATGCGGCGCTGCTCATCGATCCCCGAAGTCTCACTGAGCTACGCGACGCCCTCAGCCGCCTGCTGCTCACGCCCACTCTGCGCGCCGAACTCGCCGCCCGGGGCCGCTCCCGTGCCCGCGCCTTTCGTTGGGAGGAATGCGCCGCGCGGTCCATGCGCTTTTTCCAGGAAGCCGCCGGCGGCTGAGGCTGGTTTTGCCCGGCATCCTGTAACATTACTAATGCCGGCGTGCCACCGGTACCCGCCTAGAACCCTTCTCCGCCTCCAAGGACTTGCGCGCCGCCTCCCGAACCTGATTAACTCAAGGTACGGGCTCTGATTTGGGCGACCTTACGAACACCAGGGCATCACCATGACTAACGCGACCGCATTCACGATGGAACCACAAACTCTTGCCCAGCGTCTGGCGCTAGGAAAAATTCCCGCACCGGAAGCGGTGCGCTACGCCATGACCCTGGCCGAAGCGCTCCGCAAGACCCACGAAGTCGGACAGGCGCATGGCAATCTCTCGCCGGCCTGCCTGGTGCTGACCAGCTCGGGTTTGGAGCTCGGTCCCGCACAGCATGTCGCGGGAGCCGTCACGCCCTACACTGCGCCGGAACTGCTGGAAGGCAGCCCCGCCGACTTCCGCAGCGATGTCTTCGCTTTCGGCGCCGTGGTCTACGAGATGTTCACTGGCCGGCGCGCCTTCCAGGGCGACAGCCCAGCCGCCCTTTCCGCGGCCATCACGACGTCGGTGCCGCCATCTTGCGGCAACCCCGCCGTGGAGCGCCTGATTGGCAATTGCCTGGCCAAAGATCCGGCCACGCGCTGGCAGCGGATGGACAAGATCCTCATGGCGCTGAAGCTGCTTACCGTCTCGGCGCGCCGCCCCGAGGGGCCCGCTGGCGCCCGCCGCGAACCGGCCGACACCGCCGGACTCCGCGCCGAAATGCAGCAGCTCGAGAGCCGCGTCGCGGCGCGTCTCCAGGCATCCGAGAAGAGCGTGGCGGAGATTCACCGCGCCGCCACCGAGACCCTCAACAAGCTTCGCAGCCAACTGGCCGCCATGAATGCCCAGCTCGCCGCCGCCCGTGAGCAGCAGGTTTCCATCCCCGAGACA
The DNA here is from genome assembly GCA_049510555.1 of Bryobacteraceae bacterium. Classification (GTDB taxonomy): domain Bacteria; phylum Acidobacteriota; class Terriglobia; order Bryobacterales; family Bryobacteraceae; genus Fen-178. The sequence goes on along the minus strand of JBEKYW010000099.1, from coordinate 6,349 downwards.
TTCCTGGAAGCTGCCGAAGCGCGCCTCACCGCGCGCCTGGGGCGGGACATCGAGGCCGCGAGCGATCGCATTGTCCGCCTGGAGCAAGGCCTGGATGCCGCCCGCAAGCACACCGCCACCTTGCACGACAGCGTGGCCGAAGATTTCCTGGCATTCGAGCAAAGCCTTAAGTCGCAGGGCGCCGCCATCGAATCCGCGCGCACTGCCATGGCCCAGACCGACGACCTCGTGGAGCGCGTCGTCGAAGCTCTTGAATCGCTCCAGTCCGCCGCATTAGAGCCGCGCGACGACCGCGCGGTAGTGATGAATTGACCGGCTTTACGTCGATTGACGTACCGGTGTAGTTTGAGTTTATAAGGATATGCCGAGTGTATCCAGCCGCCGCAGCGAGGTGTTTGAGGAGTCCCTCGCCCGCCGACTCGCGCTGGGCCCCCTGCCCTTGGCCGTCGCCTTGCGTTGCGCTACCGATGTGGCCGCGGCTCTCCGCGAGCTGCACCAGGAGGGCCGCGCGCACGGCGACGTATCCCCGGCTTCGATCGTCCTGCGCCCCGGTGGCGCGGCGCTGCTTCCAACCAACCGCCTTTATAGGGACGCCAACCTCCGCGCGGATGTGGCCGCTTTCGGCGCGGTCCTGTACGAAATGCTCACCGGCGGCAAACCTCCCCGAAGCGGCCCTCTCGCGACCCCGGTGGAGCGTGCCCCTCACACTGGTCCCTCGGGCCTTCGCGCGGCCGCCACGCGGCTCGCCGCCAGGTGCCTCGCCACACCGGCCGACCAGGCGCCACCCATCCAGATGGTGGTCACGGAAGTGCGTCTCCTCAGTGTGCTCGCGCGGCAGTCCGCACCCGAATCGCTCGCTCCACCGCAGCCTGCATCCCCATCCCCTTCGTTTGCCCAGCGCGTGCCCGCTCCCGAGACTCGCCGCTACGCCAGCCCATTGGCAGAGTGGCCGGCCGCCACCTTGCCGGTCCAGAAGCCCGCACCCGCGGCACACGCCGCACATGCCGCGCCCGCCGAGAGCTTCGTCCACGGCGTGCCCACCAGGGAGTTTGTCAGCGCCATGCTCGCCCCGGAACCCGTCCCCAGTTTGGCGGACCATGAACCCGACGCCGGGTTGCGGGAAGAGAAACTGGACGGCGAGGAGGACCAAGAAGAGGAAGTCGCCGAGCGCCCGCCCACCCCGCTCGAAAAGTGCCCCAAGTGCGGCAGCAGCCACGTCCATCGATCGAAGCCGCACACGAAACTCGAGTTCTTGCTTGCGAACTTCGGGGTCCCCATTTGCCGGTGTCACCGGTGCTACCACCGTTACGTCGTCATCTTCCGGTTCGCTTTTTCGAAAATTCCGTCCCCGTAAGCACTGGCCGCGCACTTCTGGCTGGGAGGCGTTGAGCTATGCCCTCACTACCCGGTCGAGCTCCAGAAACTCGCGGATGTGAGGATGGTCCGACTTCTCCAACTCGTCCGTGGGACCGAAGAAGATCACGCCGCCGTCGAAAAGGAAGACCACGCGGTCGGCCACTTTGTACATCAGGTCGAGATCGTGCGTGACCACCACGGAGGTGAGCTTCAACTGCTTCTTGAGGCGCAGCATCAGGTCGCTCAGGCGGTCGGACATGATCGGGTCCACCATGGTAGTGGGCTCGTCATACAGGACGCATTGCGGCTGGGCAGCCAGGGCGCGAGCCATGGCCACCGAACGCTTGTAGCCGGTGGAGAGGTCGGCGGGGTAGGTGTCCTTGGCCCCGGCAATGTCCACCATCTGAAGCAGGCCGTCCACAACGTCTTCCTTGTTCTTGGCGTCGTAGTCCTCGCGGAGTTCCAGGGAGAAGAGGATGTTCTCGCCGACAGTCAGGGAATCGAAGAGGGCGCCCGATTGGAACACCATGGTCACCTTCTTGCGGATTCTTCGGAGTTCCCCTTCCGAGAAGTCGGTGATGTCCTCGTGGGCCACCATGACCCGGCCGCTGTCGGGTTTCAGAAAGCCCATGATGTGTGACAGAGTGACCGACTTGCCGACGCCGCTGCGGCCGATAATGGCCACGGTCTCGCCCGGATTCACGTGGAAACTGACATCGACCAAAACGGGCTTGTCGAACGTCTTATAGACGTGCTGGAATTCGATGTAGTGCGGATAGGGGTCACTTTGAGGCATAGGGGGCCCACTCTTCGGGGGTGTTAACGTCTTGAAAAGGCAAGAGTTCCGGTACGGAGAAGGCGGCCGCGAGGAGATCTGCCAGGGCCGTTCTCAGCGAGACGGCCCGGGTCACGGATTCCGCGAGGCAGCCGCCGCCAAACGGCAGCAGGGCCTTGTCGCAGCCCATCCGGGAACTGCGGCCCCCTACCAGCACGTACCCCGCACGGCTCACATAGAAATGATAACATTGGGTTTCGCAGGTCCGGGCTGGGAAGTGTACGGTTTGGCTCCAGCCGCTGGAAAAAGCCAGGGGTTTGGTTTATACTGGGGAGTAAAACATTTTGCTGAGATTATGTTTTAATCTCGCGTGGGCCGTGGGAGTGGCCGGGGTGGCGTTGTCCGCCGCCGGCCCCGTGGATACGCAGGCTAATGCGCCGCAGCGCATTACCACGGTGATCCGTCCGGACGTGCGCACCGGGAAGCTGGTGAGAAGCGTGACCGTGAGTTCGCAACCCGTCGGGGAGCAGAGGGTGAACACCACCCGGGTCGAGCCGCGCGTGGTTTCCCCCGTGGTTGCCGCCACGGAGGCCAGAGCGCTTCCAGCCACTGGCATCGATGCAGCAGTCGAGCAGATTGCGGCGCAGGTTTCACTCCCGCCGCAGTTGATTCATTCCGTCATCAAAGTGGAGAGCAACTACGATCCGTTCGCGATCTCGCCGAAAGGCGCGCAGGGGCTGATGCAGCTCATTCCGGCGACGGCCCGCCGTTTCGGTGTTTCCAATGTGTTCAACCCCGCGGAGAATATTCAGGGCGGCTCGAAGTACTTGAAGTACCTGCTGGATCTGTTTAGGGGGAACTACGCGCTGGCGCTGGCCGCGTACAATGCCGGTGAGGCCGCGGTGGCGCGGTATGGAAGAGTGCCGCCGTTCCCCGAGACGCAGAATTACTTGATTCTGGTGGCCAGGCGACTGGAAGAAGCGAGAAAAGCCGAGGCTGCCAAACAGAAGGCGGCAGCGGCCGGGCAGACCCGGCCGGAAGCGGAGACCCAGCCGGCTGGCCCGAACCACATCCAGGAAGTCGTGGAGGCTGACGGCAGCGTGCATTACGTTTCTAAGAGATGAAAAACCCCGTATGAGGCTGATGGCGGCACTGGCGGTTTCGGTTTCCATGCTGGTGGCGCAAACCGAACGCTCGGCGCTGCACACGGTGACGGCGGTCCGGCATTGGTCGCTCAGCGGCGTGACGCGGGTGGCGATCGAGGTTTCGGGCGATTTTCGATTCCGCAGCGACCGGCTCCACAATCCCGAAAGAATTTATTTCGACATTCTGGACGCGCGGCCGCGCATCGATTCACGGCGTTTCTATTCCGAGGATGTCGACGACAAGCTGGTGAAGCGCATTCGCGCGGCGGAGACGGCGCCGGGGGTGACCCGCGTGGTGCTGGAACTGGGCGGAGAAGTGGAAGCCACCACCTCGCAGCTTGCCAATCCGAGCCGGCTGATCATCGAGTTGCGTGGCGCCGCGCCCGGCCCCGCGACTCTTCCCGAAACCGCGCCGGCCCTTCCGGCTTCGGTCAAGCCGGCGCCGCCAAAGGTAGAACCGCCTGCGCCCGTGAAGCCGCCGGTGAAAGCCGCGGCCAGCGGCGACTTAAAGGAAACCAGCCCCGATCCCGCCAAGACCGCCAGCCGGGACGCGGAGGGGTCCGATAGGGCAGTCGCCGCGGCCCGCCCCGCGGGGCCGCCCGCGCCTCCGGTTTCGCCGGTCGAGATCCCCAAGGCCGCCAGACATACCAGCACGGGGAAAAATTCGCTGACGCGCGCCCTCGGGCTGAAGATGGAGCGCATCGTCATCGACCCCGGACACGGTGGCCAGGACCAGGGTACGCAAGGACCCAAGGGGTTGCTGGAAAAGGACCTGGTGCTGGATGTCGCCACGCGGCTGGGGAAACTCATTGAGGACCGCATGGGCGCGGAGGTGATCTATACGCGCACCGACGACACCTTCGTTCCGCTCGAGGGACGCACGGCGCTGGCCAACGAAAAGAAGGCCGACCTGTTCCTTTCGATTCACGCGAACTCCTCGCCGTACCCGCGGATCGCGGGAGTCGAGACCTATTACCTGAATTTCACGGACTCGAAGGAGGCGCTCGACGTGGCGTCGCGCGAGAACGCCAGCTCGCAGAAATCCATTTTCGAGCTCCGGGACATCATTCAGAAGATTACCCTGCACGATAAGGCCGAGGAATCCAAGGAGTTCGCTGGGCGCGTTCAGGCGGCGCTCTACGCGTTTTCGGCGCGCAACATTGCGGCGCAGAGGAACCGGGGCGTGAAGAAGGCCCCCTTTGTAGTGCTGATCGGCGCCAGCATGCCCTCGGTGCTGGCGGAGATCGGATTCCTCAGCAACCCGCGCGAGGAGACCCTGCTGAAGAAGCCGGATTACCGTCAGAAGCTGGCCGAGGCGCTCTACCGCGGCGTGACGCGCTACGCGGAGAGCCTCAGCCATTTCCAGGTGGCGCAGAAGTAGCGGCCAGACATGTCTAGCCCTGGGCGCGATATGCCTGGCCCAACCCCCAAGCGCGTGTTCGTCTTTCGCCATGTTCCCTTCGAAGACCTCGGCCTGATCCGGGGGCCGCTCCAAGGGCGCGGCGTTTCCATTGAATACGCCGACCTGTACCGCCAGGGCGCGGCAGTTCCCGATGTCACGAGGGCCAGCGGCCTGATCTTCATGGGCGGGCCCATGTCCGCCAACGACGATCTGTCGTGCCTGCGCCAGGAGATGGCACTGATTGCGCGGGCCGTGGAGCGCGGCCAACCCGTGCTGGGTGTGTGCCTGGGTGCGCAGTTGATCGCCAAGGCCCTGGGCGCCAAGGTCTACCGGAACGCGGTCAAAGAGATTGGCTGGTTCGAGATCCACCTCACTGAGGCGGCGGCACGCGACGCGCTGTTTGCCGGACTGGGCCCCGCCGAGACGGTCTTCCACTGGCACGGCGAGACATTCGATCTGCCGCCGGGCGCCGCGTGGCTGGCGTATTCGGAAGCGTGCCGCAACCAGGCATTCCGCGCCGGCGCCAACGTGTACGGGCTTCAGTTTCACCTCGAGGTGACTCCCGGGATGATTGAGGACTGGTGCGCGCAAGACGCCAACTGCGTAGACGTCCGCGAACTGGATGCCCCCATCGATGCGCGCCGGAATTCCGGGCGGCTGGCGGAGCTGGCGAGCATGGTCTTCAGCCGTTGGTGCGATCTGCTGTGAGCCATCTCGACCGAGGCTATTTCTGAACGCCGTCGAGGAGCTTGCCGGGTCGTTGTAACATGAGGCCGATGGGGTTTTATCTTTGGGTTGACGACGAGCTGGCCTGGGCACAGGGAACGTATGAGTACCGCCCCGTGGGAACGGCGGTCATCTCGGCGTCGGACCTGTTCCGCCGGCGGGATTTCGACGCGCGGCGGAAAGCACCGGCTCCCGGGCGCGCCGCCGGGTTTGCAGGCCAGTTCGCATCGCTCGGCCACCTGAACGCCCAGCTTCTGAAGCGCCGGTCAGCGCGGCGGTGCCAAAACGCCAGATCTGGCAAGCGCTTTCAGCGCCTTTAGGACTTCAGACGTAGCGACAACTGATCCCAAAGAGAAAGACTGCAAAAAACTGCACTTCGGAGGATCACAAGTTGGCTGCTGGGTGTAGAATACCCAGTAGCCGGGAGCATGCCATGCCGCCCGAAAATCGCGTATCACATTGCAGAACTGACGATTCGGGCAGTTCAGCCAGTCGGCGCTGTGTAACATCGCTCAACAAACGCCACAAGTCTTTGACCAGCGGAGGCTTAGCTCTCGGCCGGAAGGGCCGCCAGACGTTATGCAATATAGTACGGAGCCAAGTCCGCGGTTAGACCTTGCTCTCCAGCGCTAACTGTGATACTTGAGCGAAAGCAGTTGAAACGTGAATCCTTAGGATCTTTGGGAGGTTAAGATCTATGCAGCCGATTACACGAAGCCTGCGGCGTTTTTCAGCCGTGGCGTCGATCCCGGTGGTTGTCTTGGTTTTGTCTCTGCTGCTGGCTGTAACGCCAACAGCGCTCTCACAAAGCGTTACCGGCCAGATCTCCGGAACCGTCGCCGATCCGGCCGGCGCCGTTGTCGTCGGCGCCAAAGTTCAGTTAACCCACGATCTTTCGCAGCAGGTCCGCGATTTCACGACGGAAACTAATGGAGGCTTCATCTT
>JBEKYW010000098.1:0-9742 GCA_049510555.1 Bryobacteraceae bacterium | reverse complement strand
GCGCTTTGCCGTTTTGCTTCTCCGACATCTCGAAGGAGCGCGGCCCGGTCTTCTTGACCGCCAGCGTAAATCCCGGAGGCACCGTGGGGCCCGTCGCTGGGTAGTCCTTGCCGTCGAACCTGGCGTTGCAGGCCACGTCATAATCGACAATCTTCAAGGCGAGCCCGTCGCCCTCAAATGGGGCCAGCTCCATCAGGTTCGGCGAAGTGATTTTGACTTGCGCGCTCTTCCACTTGCCCGGAAGGCCCGGCCCGCCGGAAACACGCTGATAGACGCTGGTGTCTTCGAATGGCGCTCCATTGGGCTTGGTGCCTTTCGAGGTAATCGTCAGAGTCTTGCCGTTCGCGGATAGCTTGGTGGTGTCCGTGCCGAGCACCTTGCCGTTGAGCTTGTCGGTGGTCTCCCACGTGTTGGCGTCGATCTGCTTCCAGGCGGCGGTCTGGCCGTACAGCGCGGGATAGTCCTTGCCATCCACCTTGAAGGTGTAGGACTGCCCCTCGGCGGTGAACTGCATCTCGCCGGAGACGGTTTGCGCGAATGTCACGGTTGTCCCCGTGAACTTGCTCTTCGCGGGATTGAGCTTCCACTTGCCGGCGTAAGGCAAATCGGCGGCCGCCAGCATGCCGCCGGCAGCCAGAGCCAGCAGAAACACGTTGCGAATTCGAAATCGCATGATGGTTTTCACCCCTTCGGAGAGATTATGCCGGTTTACCGGCGCTTGCGCAAGGGCTGATCTTGCATTGGCAGACCACGAAAGGCGATGGTCAGCCCCACATGGCCATGATAAAATAGTCCAGCCGAATCACATGGAACGCGCCAGCAAGCTCATTCCGGGATTGAGACTGCCGGGCGATGTGCTCAGCGCCGAGGAACTGGCCTGCGCCGCGTGGCCCCAGGCTGTCGGCAAGAAGGTCGCCGCGCACACGCGTGCGTCCCGCATGGTGCGCACCCGGCTCATCGTCGAGGTGGAAGATTACATTTGGCAGCGCCAGTTGTTCGCGCTGACTCCCTACATCCTCGGAAACCTGGAAAAGAGCGTGGGCGGCGGGCTGGTGGAGGACCTGGAGTTCCGCATCGTGCCCAGGCGGCGCGAACCGCAGCGCGCGGCGCAGGCGGTTCCCACGCCGTCTTCCGACGAAGCCGACGGCATCGCCGACGCGGTCCTGCGCGGCATCTACAAGGCATCCCGAAAAAGGGCGCAGGCGTGAGAATTACGGAACAGGAAGTCCGGTACGTAGCCGGCCTGGCCAACCTGAAGCTCACCGACGCCGAAGTGGCGAGGTTTCAGGCGGACCTGGACGGCATTCTGGAGCACATCGGCAAGCTCAACGAGATCGACACCAGCAACGTCGAGCCGATGGCGCAGGTGCTCTACGACGCCGAGGAGACGGCCACGTTGCGCGCAGACCGGCCGGCGCTGCCGCTGGACAACCAGGCGGCCCTGGCCAACGCTCCTCAACCCGGCGCCGGATATTTCAAGGTGCCCAAAGTCATCGAACGCTGACCCATGGATATTCCGTCTCTGACTATCGGCCGCGTGAGGGAAGGCCTGCTCTCGGGCCGCTTCAGCGCCGCGGATCTGGCGGCTGAAGCGTTGCGCTACGCCCAAGCCGAGAACCCCAAGACCAACGCCTATCTGCACTTTTCGCCCGAGCGCGCGCTGGCCGCGGCGAAGCGCGTGGATGCGCGAATCGCGCGCGGCGAAGATCCGGGGCCGCTGGCCGGCGTGCCGGTGGCGGTCAAGGACATCATCCTCACCCAGGGCGTCCGGACCACTTGCGGCTCGAAGCTTCTGGCCAACTACGTTCCGCCGTATGATGCCACCGCGGTGGTGCGGCTGGAGCAGGCGGGCGGCGTCATCATCGGTAAGACCAACTGCGACGAATTCGCCATGGGGTCCTCGACCGAGAACTCGGCCTTTGGGCCGGTGCGCAATCCGGTGGCGCCCGATCGCGTGCCGGGCGGATCAAGCGGCGGCTCGGCGGCGACGGTCGCGCAGGGCACCGCCGTGGTGGCCCTTGGCTCGGATACCGGCGGCTCCATCCGCCAGCCGGCTTCGTTCTGCGGGGTGGTGGGCGTGACCCCCACTTACGGCCGCGTCTCGCGCTACGGCCTCACAGCGTTTGCCAGCTCGCTCGACCACATCGGGCCGTTCGCCCGGTCGGTGAAGGATTCCGCAACACTGCTGGGGGTAATCGCCGGCCGCGACCCGCGCGATTCCACCTCGGCCGACGCTCCCGTGCCGGATTATGCGGCGCTGCTCGACGGAAACGTAAAAGGGTTGAAGCTTGGACTGCCCCGCGAGTATCTAAAAGACTTGACGAGCGAATCCGGCGAGCTGATCTCGCGCGGCGTGGGCGTGCTCCAGAGCCTGGGCTGCCAGGTCCGCGAAATCAGTTTGCCGTCGACCGATTACGCCATCGCGTGCTACTACATCATCTGCACCGCCGAGGCCAGCTCCAACCTGGCCCGGTACGATGGAGTCAGGTACACCTTTCGCTCGGAGAGTTCGGAGACGCTTTCGGATATGTATCGCAATACCCGCGGCGAGGGATTTGGCGCCGAGTGCAAACGCCGCATCATGCTGGGGACGTACGTGCTCAGCGCCGGGTATTACGACGCGTACTATCTGAAGGCGCAGAAAGTGCGCGCGCTGATCGCGCGCGATTTTGCGAATGCGTTTCAGGAGGTGGATGCCATTGTGGCGCCGGTCTCGCCGTTTCCGGCATTCAAGCTGGGCGAGAAAGTGGACGACCCGCTGGCCATGTACCTCTCGGATATTTACACCATTACCGGCGATTTGGCGGGCATTCCGTGCATGAGCGTGCCGTGCGGAACCACCGCTGGGGGCCTGCCGGTAGGGATGCAGATTTTGACCAGGCATTTCGACGAGACCACCATGTTCCGGCTCGCCGATGCCTTTGAACAAGCTCAGAGGAGATAAAGGAGATCGCTATGTCATTCACACTTCCACCACTGCCGTATGCGTTCGACGCGCTGGAGCCTCACATCGACAAGATGACGATGGAAATCCACCACGGCAAGCACCATAACGCGTATGTCACCAACCTGAACAAGGCGCTGGAATCGGCGCCCGCCCTGGCGGACAAGACCGTCGAGGAGCTGCTGGCCAACAACTGCGCCATCGTTTCCGAAAACATCCGCACCGCGGTGCGCAACAACGGTGGCGGCCACATCAACCACTCGATGTTCTGGAAGATCATGGGGCCGGGCCCAGAGGGCGCCCCCGGGGGAGCGCCGGTCGGCAACGTGGCCCAGGCGATCGTCGGGACGTTCGGCAGCTTCGACAGCTTCAAAGAGAAGTTCAACCAGGCCGCGGCCACGCGCTTCGGCTCCGGCTGGGCATGGCTGGTGAAGGCCGGCGGGAAGCTGGACATTTACTCCACCGCCAACCAGGACAGCCCGGTGATGGAAGGCAAGTACCCCGTGATGGGCCTGGACGTGTGGGAGCACGCCTACTACCTGAAGTACCAGAACCGCCGGCCGGAATACATTTCCGCCTGGTGGAACGTAGTGAACTGGAAAGAAATCGAAGACCGGTTCAACGCGGGCAAGTAACCAGTGGGGCAGGCCATCGTTTTTCGTGGCCTGCCAACCTCGCTACAGCACGGCCGCATGACAGACGACACAACCCGATCGTCTGTCCCACCTCAGATCACCAGCAGCGCCCAGTTGCCTGTTTGCCGGACCTCGCGCGCGGGCGGCAGCGCCGGTCTCACCCGCTCCACTTCGTGAAGCTCGAAGCCGCTCGCCAGCAGCACGCCGGCAGGCCGCAGCACGCGGACAAGATCCGGCGCGAGTGCGACGATGGCCTCGGGGCTGATGTTCGCCACCACCAGATCACACGAGTCTGACGCCACGGCGTCCACCGACCCCACGAACGCGGCGCCTCCAACCTCCGCGGCCACCGGATCGGTGTCACAGCCGCAAACGCGTGCCGCCCCGAGCATGGTGGCCGCCCGCGCGAGGATGCCGGAGCCGGCGCCCACGTCGAGGACGCGCATGCCTGGCTTTAGAAATTCTTCGAGCGCTTCGAGGCACAACTGCGTGGTTTCGTGAACGCCCGTGCCAAAGGCCATCCCCGGATTGACGGTGATGCGGAAGCGTCCTGGCGGCGCGGGATCGTCGCGCCACTCGGGCACGAGGAAGAAGCGCGCGCCCACGTCCATGGGCTGGAGCAGGTCGCGCGCCGATTGCACCCAATCGCGCGGCGGCTCGGCCTGGAAGCTCGCGCCGGGGAAGAGCTCGAGCAGCGCGTCGCGGTTGGCGCCGTCGTCGAAAAACGCGCGCACGCGCCGGGTATCCAGCTCGACCATGCCGGCCGACCCCTGCTCCCACAGCTCGGCGATCAGCAGGTCGCGCTCGTCCGGATCGCATTCGATTTCAAGAGAGAACATTGTTATGGTGGAATCTCAGGGCGAAAAATGAAGCTACAAGGTATTTTCCCACCAATCGCAACGCCGTTTGATGCGAACGGCGACATCTACCCCGCCAAGGTGCGGCACAACGTGGAAAAGTGGAACCGCACCGCGCTCGCCGGCTATGTCGTGATGGGGTCCACCGGTGAAAGCGTCATGCTTACGGCCGACGAGAAATATACGATGTGGGAGCTGGTGGCCAAGCACGCCGCGCCGGAAAAGCTGCTCATCGCGGGCACCGGCATGGAAGGCGTGCGCGAGACCGTGGCGCTCACCAATCGCGCCGCCGGGATGGGCTACAAGGCCGCCATGGTGCGGACGCCGCATTACTACAAGAACCTCGTCAACCGCGCCGACGCCCAGGCGCTCTACTTCCGTGCGGTGGCCGACCAGTCGCGCATCCCGCTTATCATTTACAACTGGCCGCAGGCCACCGGGGTGGACATTCCGGTGGAGGCGGTGGTGGCGCTGTCCGAGCATCCCAACGTCATTGCCATCAAGGAAAGCTCCGGCAACCTCGAGAAGGTGATGCAGATGATCCGCGAGGTGAAGCACGGTTTCCAGGTGCTGGTAGGCTCGGCGCCGACGCTGTGGCCGTCGCTACTGATGGGCGCATGCGGCGCGATCCTGGCCTACGCCAACGCCGCGCCGTACTCGGTGATCGCCATCTGGGAAGCCTACCGCACGCGCGAAGAGGCCGCGGGCCTCGACTGGCAGAACCGCATTGGTCGCCCCGCGGCGCTGGTGACCACCAAGTACGGTGTCCCCGGCCTGAAATACGCCATGGACCTGAACGGCTACTACGGCGGCCCGCCGCGCCTGCCGCTGGTGACGCCCACGCCGGAAGCCAAGAGAGAGATCGAAGAGGCGTTCAAGGATCTGAAAGGTTAGCGAGGCTGTGCCTCAGACCGGCAAGCAATGCTCGACGCGGAGACGCGAAGACGCGGAGAAAAACGCAGAGAAAAACTTGGGGGAAAAGACCGATGCGCGGGGCGACGCTGCGCGCCGCTACCGGAGGTTCGAACGCGGAGCCAGCGGAGGATTCGGCTCCGGACGCGGCCTTAGGTGGGGCGGCGGGCCTCAAAAGAATCGTGAATCAGTACGCAGATCCCTCGCTGGCACCGCGTGTCTCCGCTCCCTCCGCGTTCGAACCCGGGGAAGAGGAAACTCTCGATCTCTCATCCTCTCCGCGTTTTTCTCGGCGTCTTCGCGTCTCCGCGTCGAAATGGAACTTGACTCGTTCGCATCAAATTCGCCGGTCCGAGTACTCTAGCGCCGCAGCTTCGCCACTCGCCGCAACGCTCCCGCGCATTCCTCCACGCGCAGCAAATACGTGATCGTGAAGTACATTACCCCGTATGTCCCCAGAATGGCCACCGCCGCCATGACCGGGTCCCGGTGCCCTATGCCGGACTTCACCGCCCACGCCGCCGCCGCAGCCACTGCCGCCGATGTCCATAGCTTCGCCACCAGCGCGGCCGGCAAGCCCGTCCGTCCGATGCGCCCGTTCAGCGTCCTGCGCAGCAGCGTGAACTCCACCCATCCCGCCACGCCCGCCGATGCCGTCAGCCCCGCCGCGCCCCAGCGCGGATCAATCCCGATCCACCCTGGCAGCGGAATCGAGCACAGATAGCCCAGCCCGGTGGTGAGCGCCACGCGGACCACCGCATAGCGGAGCGGTGTGCGCGTATCCCGGAGCGCGTAGTAGGTCGAAGAATACAGCCGCCCCAGCGTCGATGCCAGCAGGCCCACGGCCGAGCCGGCCAGAATTCCCCAGACGTAGAGGGAGTCGCCGTGCCTGAATGCGCCCGTCTGATACAGCCCCGCCGTTACGACGTCGCCGAGCGCCAGGAACGCCATCGCCGAGGGCACCACGAAGAAGGCGATCTGCCGCAGGCCCGAATCCAGGCGCTTGCGAAGCTGCGCCCCCACCTCGGCTGGATCGCCGAGGGCGCTCGACATGGCCGGCAGCTCAGCCGCTGAGACCGCCATCCCGAACAGGCTCACCGGCAGCGTGTTGATCGACTGCGCGTTGGTCAGCGCCGCCACCGCGCCCTCGCCCAGCATGCTGGCAAGCAACTGGTCCACGTATCCGCTGATCTGCACCACGCCCCGGCTGACAAAGACCGGAGCGAAGTTGCGCAACACCTCGCGCACGTGGCCCGCGCGCGCGTCGAGGCGCAAGCGCAGGCGCCGCGTCAGCCGCAGCACCACCGGCAACTGCACGCCGAACTGCAAGCCGCTGCCGATCACCGAACCCCACGCCAGGTTGACGGCCAGGGCGCTCTGCTCGAGCCCGCCGTACATCGCCAGCGTGGCGATCATGGCCGCGTTCCAGATCACGGGCGCGGTGTAGGAGAGGAAGAACTTGCGATGGCTGTTCAGAATCCCCAGGCACCACGCCGAGAAGACCAGCAGGCCCGCGCCCGGAAACAGGATGCGCACCAGCCGGATGGTCAGCTCGCGTTTGGCTCCGTGGAAGCCCGGCGCGATGGCGTAGATCAGGTACGGCGTGGCCAGCACGCCCACCAGCACCAGCACCGACGTGGCCAGCGCCAGAATTGCGCCCACCGCGCCCGCGACGCGCCCCGATTCTTCCTCGTCTCCCTCGGCCAGCAGGCGCGCGTACACCGGAATGAAGGACGCCGAGAGCACTCCTTCGCCGAACAGGTTTTGCAGGAAATTGGGGACCCGGAAGGCCGCGTTGAAGGCATCCGCCGCGTCCGATAACCCGAAGTAGTAGCCGAAGACGCGCTGCCGCACGAGCCCCACGATGCGGCTGACCAGGATGCCGGCGGCCACCAGAAACGCATGCCGGCCGGTGCGTTCGCGCTGCGGAGGCGGTTTCACCAACTCAACTTCTCCAGCACCGCTTGGGCCACTTCTTCGGTGCTGCTCTTGCCGCCGAGATCGGGCGTGCGCACCTTGCCCTCGGCCAACACCGCGGCCACCGCGGACTCGACGGCGCGCGCCGCCTCGGGCATCTCCAGGTGATCGAGCATCATAGCCGCGCTGAGAATCGTAGCCAGCGGGTTCACCACGCCTTTGCCGGCGATGTCCGGCGCCGAGCCGTGAACCGGCTCGAACATGGAGGGGAACCGCCGCAGCGGGTCGAGGTTGGCCGAGGCCGCCAGGCCCATGCTCCCGATGATGATAGCGGAAATGTCGCTGAGAATATCGCAGAACAGGTTCGACCCCACCACCACGTCGAAGCTCTGGGGACGGCGGATGAAATTCATGGCCGCCGCATCCACCAGCAGCGACTCGGTCTCGACGCCCGCGTACTGCGCCGCCACTTCCTGAAACACGCGGTCCCACAGCACCATGCTGAAGCCCTGAGCGTTCGACTTCGTGACCGACGTGACGCGCCTCTTCTTGTCGCGCTTCACCGCCAGCTCGAAGGCGAAGCGCACGATGCGCTCGATGCCGCGCCGCGTGAACACCGAGGTCTGGATGGCGATCTCTTCCGGCTGGTGCTGGTAGACGAACCCGCCCACCTGGGTATACTCGCCCTCGGTGTTCTCGCGCACCACCACGAAATCGATGTCGCCGCCCTGGCGCCCGGCGAGCGGCGAGGCGACGCCCGGATAGAGATAGGCCGGCCGCACGTTGGCGTACTGGTCGAAGGCGCGGCGAATGGGCAGGAGCAGCCCGTTGAGGGTGGTGTGGTCGGGAATCTCGGGATGCCCCACGGCGCCGAGAAGAATGGCGTCGCAGGGCTGGAGGAGGTCGATGGCCCCTGCGGGCATCATGCGTCCCCAGCGAAAGAAGTGCTCCGCGCCCCATTCGAAATCCTGGAACGCGAAGGTGACATCCTGTTTCCTGGCGATCTTTTCCAGAACGCGCCTGGCCGGGGGAACGACCTCGGGGCCGACGCCGTCGCCGGCGATTACCGCGATGGTGAATGTCTTCATGGGCTCGAAGACAATTCTAGCGCCCTATACTGGAAGGAGCATGGACCACGAGGCGCCAATGGAACCGCCGCCGGAAGCGGCGGAATACCCCTACGACAGCAGCGGTGTGGACGTGACGCTCATCCGCTGGATGCTGGACATGACTCCGGCTGAGCGCCTTCAGACTCTGCAGTCGTTCGTCGATGCCACATGGAGAATTCGAGGCGCGGATGACGAAACCTGATTTCGGTTGCCTGCTCCGAATCCTCGCGGAACACGGCGTGGACTTCCTCGTCGTTGGGGGAGTGGGCGCTGTCCTTCAAGGCGCTTCTGTGAGCACCTTCGATTTGGACATCGTGCATTCCATGGAACCGGCCAACATCACGCGCCTGCTTGCCGCTTTGAGGGACTTGGACGCCTGCTATCGGGCGCAACCCGATAAACGGCTTCGCCCGAGTCAAACGCATCTCTCCTCTCCCGGACATCAGCTTCTCATGACGCGCTTCGGGCCATTGGATGTCCTGGGCTCGATAGGCAAGGGACGCCGCTACCAGGATCTTCTGCCCCATGCCGCGGAAATGACGATTGAAGGTGGTATCCGGATACGCGTTCTGAATCTGGAGACCCAGATCGCCGTAAAGGAGGAAACCGGTCAGGAAAAGGATCTGGCCGCTCTGCCGCTCCTCCGCCGCGCGCTCGAAGAATCGCGCCGGAAGCACGGCGCGGAATAAAAAAAAGCCCGATCTTTCGATCGGGCTTTCAAGATAAACCGGGCAACTTCCTACTCTCCCACACACTTGCGCGTGCAGTACCATCGGGGCTGAGAGGCTTAACTGCCGTGTTCGGGATGGGAACGGGTGGGTCCCTCTCGCTATGGTCACCCAGAAACTGTGGAAGACAGGAGCCAGGAGACAGAAGTCAGAATGTGCCGCCGAGCGGCTCCTGACTTCCGACTTCTGACTCCTGTCTTCATTGAATATTGACGGGCGCGTTCGGAAAGCAGCGCAGGGTTGTGTGCGCAGTAAATTTTATGGTCAAGCCGAACGGGCGATTAGTAACGGTAAGCTCCACCGGTCACCCGGCTTCCACATCCGTCCTATCAAACAGGTAGTCTTCCTGTGCCCTTCAAAGCTTACGCTTGGGAGATCTCATCTTGGGGAAGGTTTCACGCTTATATGCTTTCAGCGTTTATCCTGACCGAACTTCGCTACCCAGCGATGCGGCTGGCGCCACAACTGGATCACAAGAGGTTCGTCCACCCCGGTCCTCTCGTACTAAAGGCAGGCCCCCACAAATCTCCTACGCCCACCACAGATAGGGACCGAACTGTCTCGCGACGTTCTGAACCCAGCTCACGTACCGCTTTAATAGGCGAACAGCCTAACCCTTGGGAGCTTCTACACCCCCAGG
>JBEKYW010000097.1:0-9884 GCA_049510555.1 Bryobacteraceae bacterium | reverse complement strand
GAGAGCTCGGACGTTCGCAAGAACCGCAAGCGGGAGGGAGTGGGAATCTGAACGGCAGGAGGACCCCATGCAAAGTTCCAAGAATCCGGTGACCGTGGTTTCGCGCCGCACCTTTCTGGCTGCGGCGACTGCCCTCCCGGCGGCTTCGCTGATCGAGCCCCTGCGGGCGGGCGCCAGGCCGGTGGATGCAGCGTGGTACTCCACGATGCGACGCTGCGGCCAGATCAACTACAACGAAATCGATCCGATCAAGATCGATCCCGAGGCCTGGATGGATTACTGGGCCTCGCTCAAAGTAAACGCCGTGCTCTTGAATGGCGGCGGAATCATGGCTTTTTATCCCACCCGCGTACCCTACCACCATCGCAGTGAGTTCCTCGGATCACGCGACGTGCTGGGCGAAATGGTGACGGCCCTCGAACGCCATCCCGAATGCGACATCGCGCAATGCTGCCTGAATGCGATCGGCGCTGACGGCCAAGTGATGGAAGACTGGTGGAAACTCACGGCCGCCGCGCGCTTTCTGGGGGACGACTACCTGCGCCCGCACCGACGCATAGCGCCGTACGACGGTGTCGTCCATTGCGCCATGGGCACCATCTATCACTCCATCACCCAAGTCCTGCTGCGTCGATCCGTGTTCGAGCAAACGGGCCCGTTCCCGACGGAATACGGTCCAGGCGGAGACTTTTTGTGGGGCATGGTGGCGGGCCTGACCTGCAACGTCGTGCACGTGCCGCGCTTTCTGGCAACGTGGCGCATTCATGACCGCCAAGCTTCCGCCGGGTGGCGGTGCGACGCCGCCGACCGTTGGCGCATGCGCACGATGACGGTGGTGGCGTTGGAACGATACCGCCGGACTCACCCGCAGGATGCCCGACTGCCGCGGCGGGCGCTGCTCCGCTACTACACGATGGAGCATTACCGGCGCGCCTACGCGGAGGCCTCCGGCCGCGCGGCCCGCCTGCGGGTGCTCCTGCGCATGGCCACCCGCGCCCCGGACGCTTTGGTCGAGTCGGTCCGGCTGCGCTCCCAAGGTCGCTGGCGGGACTACGACGCCGTCGAACACACCCACCGTCTCCTTCGCCGGCTGGACCTCGAATCCAACTTGATTCGAGACGCATGACACGCTCCACCGCCCCCACCTGGATCGCATGGACCCGCCTCCGCCTGTGGGGCGCCACCGAATGGGCGCGGCACGGGCGTCCCGAGGTCGCGTTCGGATTCCTCGGCAGTCTGGGCGATGAATTGCTCTGTACGGCGCCGCTGATCGAGTGGCAAAGGCGCGGGGCGCGCAATGTCTGGGTGATGACCAGGCATCGCGAGTTCTTCCACGGCCTCACCCGGCCCGCCGCCCTGCTCCCCGAGGATGCCCGCTATCCCGCCCTCTGCCGCGCCCTGGGACGTCCCTTTCACCTGCTCAGCTACTCCGATTACGACGAACGCACCGATCGCGATGCACGGCTGGGGCGTCATCTGATCGCGGAGATGTGCGCCCGCGCCGGCTTGAACGGAAGCATCCAGCTGCGGCCTCACTTGCGCCTCGCGCCCCAGGAAATCGCGGCCGCCGGCGTCCACGCCGGTTGCGTCGCCGTGCAGAGTTCGGTCGGCGCCGCGCGTTTGCCGATGGCAAACAAACAATGGCCGTTGGAACGGTTCCAGCGCTTGGTCGAAGATAGCGTGCGGCGTGGACTGCGGTTCGTTCAGATCGGCTCGGCCGGGGACCCCCCGCTGACGGGCGTGATGGACCTCCGCGGTCGCACCTCGCTGCGGGAAGCCGCCGCCGTGCTGCATCAAGCGCGCCTGTTTGTTGGATTAACCGGCTTTCTCATGCATCTGGCGCGGGCCGTCGACTGTCCGGCGGTTATTATCTACGGCGGGCGCGAACCACCGGAACTCACCGGCTACATCTGCAACATCAACATCGCCAACCGGCCCGCTTGCGCCCCGTGCTGGCAACGGAATCGGTGCGAGTTCCACCGGATCTGTCTGGAGGCCATCACGGTCCAGGAGGTGGCCGCCGCCATCGAGAACGCCCTGGCCCGACCGCGCGAACCGCTCGCCGTCGAGGAAGCCGTCCTGTGAACCGTCCGCCTCTACGGCCCGGCCGACAGGCGTCCGTCCGCCGGGTCCCCGGCCGTCATACGTTTTCCCCTTTCCCCGGCCTGTCATCCTGACTGGTCGTGAACCGCCCCGTGGAACTCTCCGCGATCATCGCCGCACACAACCCTGATGCGGGCCGCTTCATGCGGACGCTGGAGGGATTGCGCGCGCAGACGCTACCGGTTGCGGCCTGGGAACTCCTCGTGATCGACAACGCGTCGGAGCCGCCAGTCGCCGGCCGGTTTGAGCTGGGCTGGAATCCGGCCGCGCGCGTCGTGCGCGAGGAGAACCTCGGTCTCACGTCCGCGCGCCTGCGCGGTTTTGCCGAAGCGGCCGGCAGGCTCATCGTACTGGTCGACGATGACAACGTGCTTCCCGCTGGTTTCCTCGAAGGTGTCCTCCGAATATTTGAAACTCAGCCGCAACTTGGGGTTGTCGGCGGACGAGTCACTCCGGAATTCGAAGAGCCACCGCCGGCGTGGACGCGGGAATTCTGGGGACTGCTCGCCCTGCATGACCACGGAGAACGCTCCCTGGTCCAGAAGGGTGGTGCCGGGGCCGGCTGGCCCAAATTTGCCCCGGTCGGCGCCGGCTTGGGTGTTCGGCGGGCGGCTCTTTCGCTGTACTTGGGAGCCCTGCAGCGCGATCCCAGCCGGCGTCATCTCGATCGCCGGGGCACTGCGCTCTGTTCCGGCGGCGATAACGATCTCGTGTTTACCATCCTGCATGGCGGTTGGGACGTCGGATATTTCCCCGAGCTCCAACTCACCCATCTGATTCCCCGTGGCCGCCTCGCACCCGGTTATCTCGCACGCCTGAACGAAGGCATCATGCGCACTTGGGTGCGGGTGCTGGCGCTGCATGGGCAGTGCCCGTGGCCCGCGATTCCACGCTGGACTGTGCCGCTGCGCTCGGCGCGCGCTTGGTGGCGATCACGTGCTTGGCGCTCGCCCGCGCACCGCATCCGCTGGCGCGGCCATGTGGGTCAGTTTCTAGGCCAGGCCGATCTTCGTCTGCAACCATCTCACTCCCGTGCGTGATGCCTTGATCCCCGGGCCCGGGCAGCCCCCGGGCTGGCGCGACCACCTCCTGGCCCTTTTCCGCCGGAAAAACTGGCGTGGGTTCACCCGCCTGTACGATCTGCTCAAACCTCCGGGGGGCCGTCGGGAAATCCGGTTCGTCACCCGCTACGGCAGCCAGTTCTTCCTGGTCCCATGGGATGTCGTCGATGTCTACACGATCGTGGAAGGGTTTTATGAGTCGGAGGTGATCGAAGCCATCCGGCCTGAGCTCGAGCCTGGCAGTGTGGTGTGGTTCGTGGGTGCCAATTTTGGTCTGCACGCGATCACGGCCAAGTTGATCCAGCCCGCCGCGCGCGTGGTTTGTTTCGAGCCGAATCCGCGCATGGGCGCACGCCTGCTGGAAAACGCCGATCTTAACGCCGTGCAGGTCGAACTTTTCGCCCTCGCCTTGGCCGACCGCACCGGCTGCGCCATGTTCTTCGCCAACGCCTCCGGCAACCCCGGGATGTCCACTCTTCATCCCGTCTCCGGGGCATGCTATGACGATCGTTTCAACGTTGCGCTCGACACCGCGGAACGCCTGCTGGCGGAAAACATCGCGCCATTCCCCCGCGCCATGGTCATCGACGTTGAAGGGGCGGAACTCGAGGTCTTGCGTGGCCTCGGCCGCGCCCTGGCCGATCCCCGCCTGGAACGCCTCGTCTTTGAGGCGGACAACGAGCTATTGAGCGCCGGAAACGAGCATTCCCTTCTGTCGCTCCTCCGCGACGCCGACCTGACGAAAATCGAACGTCTGAATCGCAACGAACACACGGCCCACGCCCTGTCCAATTATCTCGCTCGGCGATGAAGCGGATTTCCCACCTTCTGCGGATTCTGCCCAACCTCACGGTTCACCTGCTGCGGTACGGCCGGCCACCGCGCGTGCTGTTGTTTGGTGCGCACAGCCTGGGTGACGATCTGCTCTGCACGACCGTTCTACACGAAGCACGACGGCGCGGGCAACCGTTCGCCATAATGACCAGTCGCCCGGAACTTTTCCGCGGCAATGACGATCCGGCGGCCTTGCTGCCGGTTGACGACTATTACGCGCAGGCCCTCCGTCGCCTGGGCGCCCGTGTGGTCCAGCCCTACTATGCCAGACGTGACCTCAGTGAATCGCTCCGCGATGTCTTTCCACCGCACCATATTCTGACCGAGATGTGCCGCCTTGCCGGCATCACAGGCGAAATTGCGCTCCGACCCTACCTTCACCTCTCTGCTGAAGAGCAGCGCGCGGGTCACGTATTTCCGCGACAGATCGCTATTCACAGTTCATGCCGCTCCGCGGCATTTCCGTTCACCACCAAGGAATGGGGCTTCGAGCGTTTTGTGGCCCCGGCCCGGGCGCTCGCGCGCGATTTCAAGCTGATCCAGATCGGCGCCACCGACGATCCGCTCCTGCCGGTCGACATGGATTTGCGCGGCCGCACGAGCCTCCGCGAAGCAGCGGCCATTCTGGCGGCTTCACAGGCCTTTGTCGGCCTCGAAGGATTCCTGTCCCATCTTGCCCGCGCGGTTGACTGCCCGGCCGTGGTCATTATCGGGGGACGGGTGCGGCCTGAAACGGTGGGCTACGCCTGCAACGTCAATTTCTATAACGCGGTTGACTGCGCCCCCTGTGGCCTGCGCGACGGCTGCCCGCACGCGATGAAATGCATGGCGGAAATCTCTTCCGAGTCCGTCGCCGCCGCTGTGCGCGAATTGGTCGCCCGCCGCCTGACGCGACCGTTACCGGCTGAGACCGCGCTCATTCCGTGAATCCGCCATCGCTCCCGGATATCTCAATCGTCATCCCGGTCTACAACCGCGGCGAACTCATCCGCTATACGCTGGAAAGCGTGCGGCGGGCCTCGGCGGGACTCACCGCAGAGACAATCGTGGTGGACGACGGCTCCGAGCCGCCGGCGGCGGAGTCAATCGCCCGGCTAGGGTTCGCTCCGGAAAAAATCCTCCGCCAGTCCAATCAGGGGCTGCTGTTCGCGCGTCTCGCCGGTCTGGCCGCCGCCACGGGACGACACGTGCTGTTCCTCGATTCAGATGACTTGATCAGTCGCGAGAAGCTGCGCCTGCAGGTCGCGGCCATGGAGGCCGTTCAGGCTGATGTGAGCTACACCGATACCGCCCGCTGCCTGCTGCAGGGCGACTATGACGCCTTGTCGATCACGCTCGATACGCCCTGCCCGGACACACATGATTCCGCCGAGTTCTTCATCAGCGTGCAGCCGGCTCCACACAGCCCCGTTTTCCGGACGGACTATCTGCGGCGGACTGTGGCGGAAGCCTTTTTCCCTCCGTCGCCGCTCTACAATCCCGTCGCCGAAATCTGGTTTTATCACAATGCCGCGCCCCGCCCGGCGCGTGTCATGAAGGTGCCCGGACCGCATACAATCATCGGTCAACATCCCAGCTCGAGGCTTACTAACAATTGGGAAAAGCTGGGCGTCGGTTCATTGGCCGTGCAGGAGGCTTTCGTACGATCGTGTCCCGACACGGCAGAGGCGGCCCGCGTTAGGGAACTTGCAGCGGGAAAAGCATTCCTCTCGTGGCGCCGACTCCCGCGGGGATTTTCGCCTGAATTCTGCACCCGCCAGCTCGCCATCTGGCAGCGCCTGCACGCCCGGGTCAGCCTGGCACGGCTTGGGGGGCGAGGGTTTCAAATCCTAGCGGGTGTGGTGGGACCCATCGCCGCCGCCCGGTGGCTCCGCCTGATTCAAGGCCATCCTTACGAGCGGGTTCGCACGATGGATGACGCCTCGTTTCAGCGGCTCCTGACCACACTGCCTGCGCCTCAACCCATGGCCACCAAATCTGAGGCGCCCCCATCTCTGCTGGTCAAATTTCTCAAGGCCGGCAGCCGGGCCCGGCGGTCACGATTTCACACGGCGCGGGGTGATGTCCTTCCGCTCTCCGCCGTTCTGTATCTGCCAGCCACCGTCTGGCTAATGTTTCTCCCGCGCCTCATGCGCTGGCGGCCGACGCGGCCGTGGATTCCGTTCTCCGCCGTGCGAGCGATCGCGCGACGGCTCACACCGGCCTCGATGGTGCTCGAGGTGGGAAGTGGAATGTCCACTCTATGGCTGGCCCGCCGGTGTGCTCGGCTGGTTTCCCTTGAAGCCGACGAGCTGTGGTTCAAGCGCATCGGCGAGTTGTTGCGACGACGCGGCCACCGCCATGTGGATCTGCGCTATCGTTGGAAGGCGGATGAGTTGTGCGACTTTAGTGAATTCCCCACTGCGAGTCTTGACTTGGTGATCGTGGACGGCGGCCCGCGCGAGCAATGCCTGCGGGCAGCGCTGCCAAAGGTGCGGCCTGGAGGCGCGGTGTATGTGGACAACACCGATGAGCCAAGCATATCAGGACAATGTCGCGAATACCTTCAGGAAACAGCCGGCAAGACTGGCGGACGGCTCTACTACTACCGCGACTTTTCTCCCGGCAACTTCTTTGTGAGCGAAGGAATTTTGCTGGTCACCCCGGGATCGTCCCCCCAATGACATGACCCCGGGACGGATTCTTTATCGCCTCTGGTACCAGCCTTTGAGCTGGCTCCATCGCTTGTGGCGCGAGGGTGGCCCGGTCAACCAATGGCGCAACCGCCGAGGGCGCCGCGAAATGATCGCAGCCGCGGGCCGGCTGCCGCCGTTGCCCGCACCGCCACCGGACGCGGCCGAAGTGTGCTTCCTCACCGGGCGGCGGTTCTGGTATCAGACGGCGTTCTGCTTCTGGTCGCTGTGCCGGCATGCCGGCCGGCCGCTGCGGGCGGCCTTCTACGACGACGGTACGTTTGATGATTCGCTGCGCACGGAGTGCGTCCGTTTGTTTCCGGGCGCGCGCCTGCACGACGCCCGTGAAATCGAGGCGTCGCTCGACGAGCACCTGCCGCTCGTGTGCTTTCCCACCCTGCGCGCCCGCCGCCTCATTTACCCCAATCTGCGCAAACTCACCGACGTCCATGCCGGGGGGCGCGGCTGGCGCCTCGTGCTCGACTCGGACATGCTGTTTTTCCGTCGTCCCGATCTTCTGCTCGCGTGGCTCGACGCGCCCGCTCGCTCGCTGCACATGACCGATGTGCAGGATGCCTATGGCTATTCGCGGGCGCTCATGGAGTCGATCGCCGGACGGCCGATTCCCAGCCGCCTCAACGTCGGCCTGTGCGGACTGCGCAGCGACGAGCTCGACTGGGATCGGCTCGAAACCTGGTGCCGCCGTCTGCAGGAAGCCGAAGGCACCAGCTATTATCAGGAGCAGGCCTTGATCGCCATGCTACTGGCCGGCCGCGAGTGCGTGGTGGCTCCGCCGGAAGACTACGTGCTCATGCCCGATGAGGAAGAGGCGCGGCAGCCTCATGCGGTCATGCATCACTACGTGCACCTCTCCAAACGCGGCTACTTCCGGCACGCCTGGCGCCATCTGTACAATCCAAGCGCATGATCCCGCTGCCTGATCCGAGGCGATATCGAGCCGTCATCATCGCGTGGCTGGTCGCGGTGGGCCTAGCTGCGCTGCTCTACCGGCAGGGGCCCTTGCTGACTTTCGATGGATACTACTACTGCGAGTTCGCCAAGCTCTACACGACAAGTTGGCCGCAGGCTTTCGGCAACCACTGGCCCTGCGGCTATCCGTTGCTGGGTGGGCTGCTCGGCCGGCTCGGTTTGCCGGCCTATGAAGCGCTCTGCCTGGTTTCACTGCTCGCGCTGACTGTGCTGGTATTGCTCGGCAACAGGTTTGCGAAGGACCTGCCCCATGGCGCCTTTGCGCTCAGCTGCCTCGCGGCCGCGCCCGTGGTGGGAGTGCAACTTTTCGGCAACCTCACCGAACTGCCTTTGGCCGCCGCGCTGCTGGGCCTCGCGACCGCACTGGCAGTGGATCGGTCGCGCGCCGCATGGTGGAGCGCCGCTGCCTGCGCCCTGCTTGCGCTGTCCTTCCGTTACGCCGGCGTGATTGCCTACGCTGCCCTGTGGATCTGGCTGTTTCTCCATGCCCGCCGGCTGCGTGAAGGCGGCATCCTCGGCTCCGCGGTGATCGCGGTGGTCTGCTCCACGCTGATGGCCGCAGGTCTGCTCCTGTGGAATCTCCGCGCCACCGGGTACCTGAGCGGCGCTTCGCGCGATGCCGCTGAAAACCTCGGGCTGGTCGCCTGGCCGTCCCACGTGGCCGATTTGGGCTGGACGCCATTTTCCGCCCTGATGCTCGGAGGACTGCGGGACCTCGTCGGCGGCAAAAGCTCCATCGGACAGTTAATGGGCAGTCTGTCCAGTCTCACACTCGCCGGTCTCTGCCTCTGGGCATGGGCAAAGCCGCGGTTCCCCTGGGTTCGGGCGCTGGCCTTCGTGGCGTTTTTCTACGGTACCGGCATGACGGTGCTTCGCAGCGTCGGCACCTTCGATCCACTCTACAACGGCCGGATGCTTTTGCCCGCGCTTTTCCCTCTGGGGCTCGCCGCCTGCGCTCAATTCTCGGGGCGATGGCCCCGCCTGGTCGCCGGTACATGTGTCTTGGTGCTGGCGGCGGGGGTCGCGTCCACCGCCCGCGGCCTGAGTCGGGAAATCGCGGGCGACGTTCGAGGCGCGGTGCCCTTGCTCCGCGGTCGATTGCGCGCTGGCGACCGCGTGCAAATCAACGATCAGGCTTTCTCGGTGGCAGCCTATCTCCCCCAGCGCACGATCCGGACCTGGCCCGAATCCTGGCGGGAAGATGAGGCGCAGCGTTTTCTTGTCATAGCGGCCAAACCCGTCGATCGCTGCGGCACCTCCGGCCCGCTACCGGTAGTGTGGAAGACCCGCGCCGAGCAACTGGTCGCTCGAGGCACTCACCGCTGGCTGCTCCATACGCCTTCGCTTATGGTTCTCGAGCATAACGCCGGCCCGTTCCCCCACTGATCGATGCCGCTCGTCTCGATCATCATTCCCTGCCATAATGCGGCGCTCTGGCTCGCCGCAACGCTCGAGTCGGCGCTGGCGCAGACGTGGCCGGAGAAGGAGATCCTGCTGGTCGATGACGGTTCCACCGACGACAGCCTCGCGATCGCCCGCACCTTCGAGCCGCGCGGGGTGCGGGTGCTCACCCAGCCCAACCGGGGCGCGGCCGCGGCGCGCAACGTTGGTCTGCGCGAGGCCCGCGGCGATTTCATCCAGTTTCTCGACGCCGACGATCTGCTGGCGCCGGACAAGATTACCGTCCAGATGGAACGCCTCATGGCGAACCCGCCGCGACACATGACCTCCGGCGCGTGGGCGCGATTCCGGCGCGATCCTCGCGAAGCGGCGTTCGTCCCCGAACCCAACTGGTGTGATCTTACCGGCCTCGAGTTCCTGCTGCTGCACTACGAGGCCGGCTGGATGATGCTCCCGGCCGCCTGGCTCTGTCCGCGGCCGCTGCTGGATGAAGCGAGACCGTGGGACGAACGCCTGACGCTGAACGACGACGGTGAGTATTTCGGCCGGGTCATGCTGGCCGCGGCTGGCATTCTGTTCTGCGGCGCGGCGCGCAGTTACTATCGATCGGGTCTCCGCGGTAGCCTGAGCCGGCGCAAAGACGTGGCGGCCCTGCGCTCGCTCTGGCTCTCCACCGAGCTGAACTGCGGGCGCATGCTGGCGGCGGCCCAAGATTCGCCACGCGCCCGTACGGCCGCCTCCAACGGCTGGCAGCGGCTGGCTTTCGAGTCTTATCCCACGGCACCCGACTTGGCTGCGGCCGCCGAACGTCACGCGGCCGACT
>JBEKYW010000096.1:0-10110 GCA_049510555.1 Bryobacteraceae bacterium | reverse complement strand
GGTAGCGCAGGAACAGGCTCCAACTGTTGCCCTGACGCACCATGCGATGGAAGCCTTCGGCGAGGCAGTAGTTGCGGTTCTGGGCGCGGGTGATTTCGATATCGCCGGTGAGTTCTTTGCTCAGCAGGAAGAGGGGGCGGCCGCTGGAGTCCATAGCCTCGTTGAGGCAGGTGGTGAAGAGGCCGGCTTCGAGGGTGGCGGCGCGGAGCAGGGAGTGCTGGGCGAGGGCCATGCGTTCGAGGGCGAACAATTCCTGGGAGTTGACGGGCTGGTAGACGGAGACGAGGTCGGCCTTGAGGTTGGCGATGGCATGGAGGTCTTCGATGCGGAGGACGGCGAACCCGGTGGCGGCGAAGCCGTGTTTGCGGGAGTTGAGGGCGGAGCGGGCCTTGCCCTGGGGGGTGCGTGGGCCGGTCGAGTGAGTGGCGTTGGCGCGGTTGGCGGCGAGCTGCTTATCGGAGACGGGGTGACGGCGATGTGGCATGGTATGGCTCCTGGTGACAAAAAAACACCGGCGGCAAAGACCGCCGGCGCTACTTGAGGAATAGCACGGGGAGGGGCTGGAGTCTGAAATTGGGGAGAGGCAAGTAGTGGGAAAGAAAGGGGTTATTTTGGCGGAAGAGTTGTCACCGGAAAGTGGGTGGGCAGGGATGCGGGACTGATCGGCAGGAAGCTTGTCCCGGTAAAAGACCGAGACTCCAGCGGGCGGAATTTAGTATCATGATCTCCGAATTGGCAGCGTGAGGCTGATGGTTTCTTTTGACGAGGCCCTGACGAAAATCCGAGAGACATGGCGGTCCAACGCGGACTATCTCGAAGACTTGAAGGGACGTCTGACCGGCGCTCAGCCTATTCCCCTGGTGCCGTTTGTTGGGGCCGGTCTCTCGATGCCCATGGGCTTTCGTTCATGGAGCGGCTTCCTGACAGGACTGGCGGCGGAGTGCGGGACGTCGGATGCGGTCGCTACGTTGCTGGCCGCGGGCGAGTACGAAGAAGCGGCGGAGACAGTGGAGCGGGCGCTGTCGCCGGAGATATTTCACAGGCGGATCGGGCATACTTTTGGCGAGCGAAAGTCCCAGGAGTGCGAGCTGCGCGGGGCCGTTCTGGCGCTCCCGGAGCTGGCCGCCGGTCCGGTGGTGACGACGAATTTCGACCGGATTCTGGAGCGCGTGTTCGCCGAGGCCGGTGCGCCATTCGAGCACGTCGCCTGGGGCTCGCAAGTGGACTCGATGCGGCGAGCGCTCGCCGAGAACAAGCCTTTCCTGCTGAAGATCCACGGCGACGCGGAGGAACGGTCGGGGCGGGTGCTTACGAAGAGCGAGTATGACAAACACTATGCGCCAGGGGATCCGGAGGGCCTGCGGGCGCAGTTGGGGCGGGCGTTCCAAGGCCGCACGCTGCTGTTTGTTGGGTGCAGCCTGGGGCCGGACCGGACGATGGAGGTTCTCTCTGAGGTACTTCGGCAGGCGTCTGGCCTGGAGCACTTCGCGATGGTCGAAAAGCCGGCCGCGGACGAGGCATTCTTCGCCAAACAGCGATGGCTCGGCGAGCGCGGTATTGTGCCGATCTGGTACCCGGCGGGACAGCACGAGCTGATCGAGCCGCTGCTGCGGTGGATGGCGAGCCTGCAGCCTTCGGTTCGGCTGCCGGGGCCGGAGCTGGCGCTGGAGCGGCCTGCGCAGAGGAAGCACCAGATCCGGAGCGAACTGGACCTGCTCATCCCCTATCAGCGGACGACAGAGTTCCTCGGACGGGGAGCCGAGCTGGAAAGCCTGCGGGCGTGGCTGCGCTCGGAGACGGCGATTTCGGTGAGGGTTGTCACGGGCGGGGGCGGGTCGGGAAAGACGCGGCTGGCGGTGGAACTGATCGAGTGGCTGGAGGAGGCGGAGCCGAGACAGTGGAACTGCGGATTCCTGACGCAGGCCGAAATTGAACGGTTCTCGGGTTTGCAGAACCTCTCGCAGTGGAGGCGGCGGGAGCCGGTGCTGGCGGTGGTGGATTACGCGGCGGGGTCGGCGCAAAGGCTGCGGGATTGGCTGGAGCAACTGGCGGCGGCGACGCACGGCGGGGAAAAGTTGCGCCTGCTACTGCTGGAGCGGGAGGCGAGCCGGGAGGAGGGGTGGCTGGCGTCGGTGATTTCGCACGGGTATTCGGCGGCGGCGGTAGGCGCCCTGTTTGATCCGCCGGAACCGGTGCGGCTGGAGGCCATTGCTGACGCGGCGGATCGGCGGGCACTGTTGCGGGCGACGGTAGACAGCGGGGCCGCGTGGCGTGGGGTGAAAGCGCCGGTGGTGCCGGCGGCAGGCGCGGATGAATGGTTCGACCGGAGGATCGACGAGGCGCGGTGGGGCGACCCGCTGACACTGATGATGGCAGGGGTGACGGCGCTCGACACCGGACTGCCGGCGGCGATGGCGCTGGGGAGGGCGGACCTGGCGTTCCGGCTGGCGGAGCGGGAGCGCGAGCGCGTGGAGCGCTTTGGCGGCGGCGCGCCGCGGCGCCTCATGGAGCACATGGCGGCGTACGTGACGGTATCCGGCGGGCTGTCGCGCGAGGAGTTGCGGCGGGCGGCCAAGGCGGAGTCGGAGGCGACCGGGCGGGAGCATCCAGGCGGGTGGGGCGTGCTGGCGGATTCGGTGGGGGAAGCCATGCGCGGCGGCGACGGGGCGAGGCCGACGGAGCCGGACGTGGTCGGGGAGGCGTTGCTGCTGGGTGTGTGGGGTGGCGCGGAGGTTGGCGAGGGCTCCGGGGCGGTGGTGCGGGCAGCGAAAGTTCGCAGGGCGCAGGTGGCCGCGTCCGTGGTGCGATCGGCCCAGGACTTTTGCGTGGGGGAGGAGGCACGGCCGGAGCCACTGGAGTGGCTGGATGCGCTGATCGCCGCGGGGAAAAGCGATTGGACATGGTTACTCGAAATTGAAGCCGCATTGCCGGAGGCGACACTGGCGCTGAGGGAACGGGCGGTGGAGGTGGATGCATTGTTAGCGGCGGCGCTCGGGGAGCGGGCGGACGGCACTGTGGCGCTGCCGGAAAGAGCCGGGGTCTTGAACAACCTTGGCAACAGGCTGAGCGACCTGGGGCGGCGGGAGGAGGCGCTCCGGGCGACCGGCGAGGCCGTGGGAATCTACCGGCAACTGGCCAGGCAACGCCCTGACGCCTTTCTGCCCGACCTCGCCGGTTCGCTCAACAACCTTGGCAACATGCTGAGCGAACTGGGGCGGCGGGAGGAGGCGCTCCGGGCCGCCGAGGAGGCCGTGGGGATCTACCGGCAACTGGCCAGGCAACGCCCTGACGCCTTTTTGCCCGACCTCGCCAGGTCGGTTAACAACCTTGGCAACAGGCTGAGTGACCTAGGGCGGCGCGAGGAGGCGCTCCAGGCGACCGACGAGGCCGTGGGGATCTACCGGCAACTGGCCAGGCAACGCCCTGACGCCTTTCTGCCCGACCTCGCCGTGTCGCTCAACAACCTCGGCGCCATGCTGAGCGAACTGGGGCGGCGGGAGGAGGCGCTCCAGGCCACCGATGAGGCCGTGCGCATCCGCCGGCAACTGGCCGCGGCACACCCGGACGCCTTTCCCCCCGACCTCGCCGTGTCGCTCAACAACCTCGGCGCCATGCTGAGGGAACTGGGGCGGCGGGAGGAGGCGCTCCAGGCCGCCGATGAGGCCGTGGGGATCTACCGGCAACTGGCCGCGGCACGCCCGGACGCCTTTCTCCCCTACCTCGCCATGTCGCTCAACAACCTCGGCAACGGGCTGAGCGGCCTGGGGCGGCGCGAGGAGTCGCTTCAGGCCACCGATGAGGCCGTGGGAATCTACCGGCAACTGGCCGCGCAACACCCTGACGCCTTTCTGCCCTACCTCGCCGGTTCGCTCAACAACCTCGGCATTTGGCTGAGCGACCTGGGGCGGCGCGAGGAGGCGCTCCAGGTCACCAACGAGGCCGCCGGGATCTACCGGCAACTGGCCACGCAACACCCGGATGCTTTTCTTCCCGACCTCGCTCTGTCACTCCACAGCCTCGGGAACAGGCTGAGCAACCTGGGGCGGCGTGAGGAGGCGCTGCGGGCCACCGATGAGGCCGTGCGTATCCGCCGGCAACTGGCCGGGCAACGCCCTGAGGCCTTTCTGCCCGACCTCGCTATGTCGCTCGGCGCCAAGGGGGCTATTTTGCTCGGGAAGGGTGACGCCGCAGCCGCGGTCACCACATTGCGGGAGGGGATCGAGTGCCTGAAGCCGCTGTTCCTTCGCTGGCCCGCGGCGTTCCGGCAGTTGATGACGTGGCTGGTTCCGGAATATGCCAGGGCTTGCGAGGCAGCCGGGGTGGAGGTGGACTCGGGGCTGCTCGGGGAGATTGTGCCGCGGCTGCCGGGTGACAAAGGGGACGCCAGCGGTGGTTGAGATCGGACGCCTGCGCGTAGTCCGTGCGATGCGGGCCGATGGCCGGCCGCCTTGTGCGCCACGATGGCACCGGCGGTTGCCCGGTGCAACAGCGTGTCAACCGCGATCGAGGGGATTGCAACCCGTGAGGACTACCACTTACTGAGCTTCGCAGAACACAGTGACAGCGGCGGTTGGCAACCGCCGCGCAGGATGCCATCCTGCCCCACTAAGCAGCATAGCCGCAACCAAAACGACGACGGTGACTTGTATCAGGGCATGGCTTCAGCCGTGCCATCAGGTCAGGCGTCACCGGGCTTTAGCCCCTGCCGCCTTTTCGTGGCGAGCGCGCATCCCAAGTCTTGTCAAGCCAGGGGCTAAAGCCCATCGGTAATCGGCTGCGCGGCGGCACGACTAAAGTCGTGCCCTGATTACAAAGCTGGGGCCTTCGGTTGGTGGTGCGGCCGCGTAGCGGGAGGATCGTCGTAAGCGGAGAAGGATCTAGGCCGTTGTAATATAACGGCGGTCACTCAATTATGCGGAGCTCAGTAGGTTACACCGGCGGAGGTGGCGATGAAGGGATTTCGACACAAAAGAAGCCGGGAGCGGCTGCACGTGGCGAAATTGCCCGCCGGCTGATGCGGATCGACCTTCTTCAGGCGGTTTTTCTACTGCAACACGGTGAGAATTGCGCGGGTGCCCCAAAGGCTCCACTGGGCCATCCAGCGGCCGAAGTCGGAAACTGAAACGGCCACGATCAGCAGCATGAAGCCGAAGCGCGAAAGCTCGAGGTAAACAGCCATGGGAATCCGCGCGGCCAGCAGCAGCTTGGAGCCATCCAGCGGTGGGACGGGGAGCAGGTTGAAGATGGCTAGGTAAATGCTGAGCCACACGCCGCGCACGGCGAATTGAGCAAGGGCGGGCAGAGCGTGACTGGCGGCTACGGCCACCACCCCCAGCACTACCGCGAAGATGACGTTGCTGAATGGTCCGGCCAACGCCACCAGCGCCATGCCGTTCAGACCGCCTTTGAGCTTGGAGGGGTCCGTGCGCACCGGCCTTCCCCATCCCAGGAAGCCGCCGCCCAATAACGAAGTCGCAAAGGGGAGGATGGCGGTGCCCAGCCAGTCCACGTGGGCCAGCGGATAAAGGGTCACGCGCCCGTCGCGGCGCGGGGTATCGTCGCCCAGCAGGGTGGCCACCCAGGCGTGCGCGAATTCGTGCGGCGCAGTGAGAATCCACAACAGCAGCACGTTGAGAATGGCTTCCTGAAACTGAAAATGCATGGTTAGATCCGCCGCGTGATGGCCGCCCAAAGGCCCAGCAGCGCAACCACCGCCACGACCGAAACTGCGAGCATCCACCTGATATGGTCTATTGTACGTGGTATCATAAAGCTTCGACCATCACTTCTTTCCCGAGGTCAAATCCACTTGGCTTTAGTCGAAGGTTGCAGGCACTCGCTGGAGATTTCCATCTCCGTCCAAGAGGTAGAGAGCGAGATCAGCCGTGTCGCGGGCGAGGTGCAGAAGCGCGCTAAGCTGCCCGGTTTCCGGCCCGGCAAGGTCCCTGGCTCTTTGATTCGAAAGCAGTTCGCCTCCGACATCCGGAAGCAGGTAATGGAAGCGCTGATCCCCAAGCACCTGACCAAGCAGTTCGAGGCGGAAAACCTCAACGTGGTGGGCACGCCCGACATCAAGGATGTCCACTTTCACGAAGGCGAACCACTGCGGTTCAAGGCCGAGTTCGAGGTGGTGCCGCAAATCGAGTTGGGGGAGTACAAAGAGATCGAAGTTCCCTACCACGATCCCGAAGTCACGGACGAAGACGTGGCCAAGCGGGTGGATGAAATCCGCGAGCAGAAAGCCCAGTACGTGAACATCGACCCGCGGCCCCTGGAAAACGGCGATCACGCGGTGGTGGCGCTGGAGAGCGTGGCCGGCGTGGAAGGCGAGCCGATGAAGCAGGAAGAGATGGTGCTGGAGATCGGCGGCGCCGACACATTCGAGGCGTTCACGGAAAACCTGCGAGGGGTCTCTCCGGGGGAAGAAAAGGAATTCGAAGTCACCTATCCGGCGGAGTTCGGCTCGAAACGGCTGGCAGGGCGAACCGTGCGATTCCACGCCACGTTGAAGGGCGTGCGCAAGAAGGAACTGCCGGAATTGAACGACGAATTCGCGCAGGATCTGGGCGATTACCGCACCGTGGAGGAACTGCGTGAAGCCATCCGCAAGTCGCTCTTCGCGCAGCGCCAGTACGAGGCCCAGCAGGAGGCCAAGAACCAGATTATCGACAAGCTGGTAGCGGCGCACGATTTCCCCGTTCCCGAAGTGTTCGTCGACCGGCAGATCCGCAACCGCGTGGAGCAGAGCCTGCGCGCCATGGCGGCGGAGGGGGTGGACCCGAAATCCATCAAGCTGGATTGGGAAAAAGTAAGAGAGACGCAGCGCGACAAGGCGGTGCACGAGGTGAAGGCTTCGCTGCTGCTGGGCAGGATCGCCGAGCGGGAAGCCATCGGCGCCACGCGCGATGAAGTCGATAAGGAAGTGGAGCGGTTGGCGAAGCAGCAGCGCGAGCCGGTGGCGGCCGTCCAGATGCGGTTTGAAAAAGACGGCACGCTGGGGCGGATCGCATCCCATATTCAAACCGAGAAGACGCTGAACTTCCTGTTCGAACATGCCCGGAAAACCGCGTAGCACCGCTCGGGCCCGGGGGGCTGCCGTACCTTAACAGTACCCCGTTAACCCTCTGGGTACATTGCCAAGATACTTGGTTCAGGTGATAATAGAGACGAGATCGATTGAGTTTCCCGACCGTCGGCCAAGGGCGGAAGAGGAGAAGACCGCGTGAAGCGTGCCGGAACCGATGATGCTTTACGGTGTTCGTTTTGCCATAAGAGCCAGGACGTAGTCGGGAAGCTGATCTCTTCGCCGAGCGATTATCCCCGCGCTTATATCTGCGACGAGTGCATCGCGGTTTGCAACTCGATTTTGGAGGACGACAAGGTCGAGCCTCCCTCGGGACTCGCCAATAAGATACCCAAGCCCTTGGAAGTGAAGGAGTTTCTGGATCAATACGTGATCGGGCAGGAGCCCACCAAGAAGAAACTGGCAGTGGCGGTGTACAACCACTGCAAGCGCATCCACATGAACCGCGTGCGCAGCACCGAGGTGGAGCTGCAAAAGTCCAATATCCTGCTGATCGGTCCCACGGGGACGGGCAAGACGTTGATGGCGCAGACCCTGGCCAAGATTCTCGACGTGCCCTTCGCCATTGTGGACGCCACCACCCTGACGGAAGCCGGTTACGTGGGCGAGGACGTGGAGAACATCATTCTCAAGCTGCTCCAGGCGGCCGATGGGGACGTTCAGAAGTGCCAGCAGGGCATTATTTACATCGATGAGATCGACAAGATCTGCCGCAAGGACGAGAACCCGTCGATTACGCGCGATGTTTCCGGGGAAGGCGTCCAGCAGGCCCTTTTGAAGATCCTGGAAGGCACGGTGGCCAACGTTCCGCCGCAGGGCGGCCGGAAGCACCCGCACCAGGAATTCACGCCGGTGGACACCACCAACATCCTGTTTATCTGTGGCGGGGCGTTTGTGGGGCTGGAGAAGGTGATCGGGCGGCGGACGGGCAAGAAGTCCATGGGTTTCCTTCAGGAAGAAGAGAAGGGCGGCGGGAGGGTGTCGGGCCCGGCCTCGCGGCGGGACATCGATCTGCTTTCGCAGGTGCAGCCCGTGGATTTGATCAAGTTCGGCTTTATTCCCGAGTTCATCGGCCGTCTTCCGGTAGCGGCGGTGCTTCAGGACCTGGACCGCTCGGCACTGATCCAGATTCTGACCAAGCCGAAGAATGCAATTGTGAAGCAGTATCAGAAGCTCTTTGAGTTTGAGAACGTGCGGCTGAGATTCAGCGACGAGGCCCTGGAGTCGATCGCGGACCTGGCCATGGAGCGCAAGGTGGGGGCGCGCGGGTTGCGCATGATTCTCGAGGACTTGATGCTGGATTTGATGTACTACCTGCCTTCTTACAAGAAGGTGCGCGAGTTCCAGGTCACCAAAGAGATGGTGCTGGCGCAGAAAATCAGTCTTACACTATTAGAAAAGGCCGGGTAATAGGAGCCGGCCGTACCCGGGTTCCGCCCGAAACCGCTCGCCTGGGAATCAGGGGCAGGGCCAGTCTCCCTGCGGAGAACAATGCTTACCTCGAAGGAAAAATCCGAGACAAAACGTCTGCCGATGATGCCCATCCGCGACGTGGTCATCTTTCCGTTCATGATGACGCCGTTCGTGGTGGGGCGGGAATCCAGTGTGCGGGCGCTGGAAGAGGCCATGGCCGGCGACAAGAAGATCTTTCTTGCCACCCAGCACGACGCTTCCATCGATGAGCCCAAGCCGAACGAGATTTACAGCGTCGGCACCATCGTCAGCATCGTCCAGAGCCTCAAACTGCCGGACGGCAACATCAAAGTCCTGGTGGAAGGCGTGGAACGCGCCAAGGTGGTATCGGTCGCCGACGAGGAAGGGTTTTTCCGCGCCATCGTTCGCATATCGACGTACCGGGTGGAAGCCGGCGCGCAGCTCGACGCGCTGATCAGCCGGGTGACCGGCGTCTTCGAGCAGTATGTCAAGCTGAGCCAAAACCTGAATTACGAGACGATGATCGCCGCCATCCGCGTGGACGAGCCGGGGAAGCTGGCCGACACGGTGGGGGCCAATCTCCAGCTCACCATCGAAGAGAAGCAGGAGCTGCTGGAAATCTTCGACCCGATCGACCGGCTGACGCGGGTAGCCGAGATGCTGGACATCGAAATTGAGAAGCTCAATGTCGACCGCACCATTCAGGGCCGCGTGAAGCGCCAGATGGAAAAGGCGCAAAAAGAGTATTACCTCAACGAGAAAATCAAGGCCATCCAGAAGGAGCTGGGCCGCGGCGAAAAGAGCGAGCTCGACGAGCTCAAGAAGCGCATCGAGACCGCCGGCATGACCCAGGACGCCCTGGAAAAGGCCATGGCCGAGCTCAAGCGGCTCGAGAACATGCCGCCCATGTCGGCCGAATCCACCGTTTCCCGCAACTACCTCGACTGGCTGCTGGCCGTGCCGTGGAAAAAGAAGTCCAAGGAGAACCGCGACCTCAAGTTCGCCGAGCAGGTGCTGGAAACCGATCACTACGGCCTGGAGAAGATCAAGGAGCGCATCCTCGAGTTCCTGGCGGTGCGGCGGCTGGTGAAGAACCCCAAGGGTTCCATCCTGTGCTTTGTCGGGGCTCCGGGCGTGGGCAAGACTTCTTTGGGAATGTCCATCTCCAGGGCCACAGGCCGCAAGTTCGTCCGCATGTCCCTGGGCGGCGTGCGCGACGAGGCGGAGATCCGCGGCCATCGGCGCACTTACATCGGCGCTCTGCCGGGTCAGATCATCCAGATGATGAAGAAGGCCGGAACCCGCAACCCTGTCTTCATGCTCGACGAAGTGGACAAGATGTCCATGGACTTCCGGGGCGATCCATCGGCGGCGCTGCTGGAGGTGCTCGACCCCGAGCAGAACTTCATGTTCGTTGACCACTACCTGGATGTGGAGTATGATTTAAGTCAGGTCTTCTTCATCGCCACGGCTAACGTCCTCCACACCGTTCCTCCGGCGCTCCAGGATCGCATGGAAGTGATCCGGCTCTCCGGCTACACGGAACTGGAGAAGATGGAGATCGCCAAGCGGTTCCTGGTCCGCAAGCAGAT
>JBEKYW010000095.1:0-10587 GCA_049510555.1 Bryobacteraceae bacterium | reverse complement strand
GGCAACCTGTTTTACGACTATGGGAAGGTGGGGAACAGGTTGTACCGGTCCACCGGCGTGGAAGCCGTCTTCGACCTCAACTTTCTGCACTTCCCGGACACCTTACGGTTTGGCGTGCGGTACGCATACCGCATCGATTACAGCAACAAGCGCATTCAGCCATTTGTGGCGTTCAACTGGTAGCCCCGGGGAGGCACGGGCAAGCAAGCGCCGTGAAAACCGAAGCCGGATACCTGTTTGCGAAGTCCCCTTCCTACAAACGATTGTTTGGCAGCGTTCTGGGAGACAGCAGCGCAAGGGTGAGGTTTTCGAGAACGGTACTGGTCGGATGGGCATCGACGCGAACGCCGCATCTCGGGCTTTGACGGTCAGGATTCCAAAAGGGAATTCCCGGTCAATACCGCTCCTGTCCGCGCCTGCACTTCAGCTACACCACAGTGCCTTGTTGACGCTTGAAGTCCGCGTATGCCCTACAGTTCAGCCGGAGATTCCTCCTGTAGGAGAGATTGCCCACCAAGGCGATCAGCGGCTCGCGTTGTCGCCAGAAGTTGCCCCATACCCTGCGCAGAATGCGCGGCATGGAATAGAAGTCCCGGTCGCAGGAGAGCATTTCTTCGAGAATACCGTCCAGAGACAAGTGCTTATACCGAGCTACGGGGAAGGTTAGCGTGTAGTATTGCCAGTCCTCCGGGAAAGTATCGAGGGCGATGCGGCCCTCCGATTTCATCTGCTCCCACAGACGCGTGCCGGGCAAAGGCGTCAGAAACATCGTGTTGAGATTATCCAGGCCGTACTGACTGGCCACGTCGGCTATACGTTTGCCGATGCCAGGTTTGTCGGTGTCCAAACCGATGATAAAGGAACCCACAACTAGGATGCCGTGCCGCTGTATTCGCCGCACGGAGGCGCGGAAGTCACGGCCCTTCAGAAGGTTGAATTTCTTGCCGAGTTCCAGAAGCCCTTCCCGCGTGGGGGACTCAAAGCCGATGAAGACGCCTCTGCAGCCGGCCTTCGCGGCTAACGCCAGGAGTTCTTCGTCATCGCCGAAGTTAACGGTGGCTTGGGCGACCCACTCCTTTCGCAGGTTCGCCTGTGCCATGGCTCGGAACAGGTCCTTGGCACGGGCGATGTGTTCAGGGCGCGTGCCTATGAGGTTGTCGTCCACCACCAGAACATGCTTCTCACGGATCAACTGGAATTCCCGCACGACATCCGGAATGGGTCGCTGCCGGTAGTGGGCCCCATTGAACGCCGGCACGCTGCAAAAAGTGCAGTTCATAGGACAACCGCGCGTGGCCTGAATGGCTCCGAAGGCATATCCTCCGGCCAGCAAATCATGCCGGGCGGGCGGTACCTTGTCTATCTCGGCGAACCCGCCATCATACCTGCACTTCAGGCCGCCATGCCGGGTATCCGCCAGAACCTGCGCCCAGACGCGCTCGGCTTCCCCCGTGACGACCGAGTCCACACGCTCCCTGGCCTCGTCCAGGCGCATGGTTGCATGAATGCCGCCCATGACGACGGGCACGCCCAGGCGTCGGAAGTGAGCGGCCACTTCATAGGCGCGGTTCGCCTGCGAGGTGAAAGCAGTAATGCCCACCAAGTCTGGTCGCGGCATGGCCGGATAGTCAGGCACGCCGAGATTCTCGTCCACGATTGTGATTTCCCACTCCGGTGGGGTCAGGCCCGCGAGAACCATGAGACTGAGCGGTTTCCATACGCGGTAACGGTTCCAACGGTTCTCCTTGACTCTGACGATGCTGACTAGCGGGTTGGAGGGGTTGATCAAATACAGGCGCATTACTCATCCCCGCGTTTTCGGCTGGAGCCCGGCCAGGAGATTGTGGCCGCGACGGTGGGCTGAAAGTGCTCTTTGTGCCTCGTCGTCGCCGTCATCCCCACAAAAGACCGGATTGAGGATGACCGCCGTAACCGCTTTGCGAGAAAATCTGCGCACCTGACGCACGGGATTCAACCTTCTTTGTGATTCGAGTATACACCCCCAAGCGTCACGAGGCTTTCCGTCGTTTGCGAAAGGTATAATACGGACGGAGGATTCCATGCGCTTCGAGGCGTTCTCCTTCGGTTCGATCTGCATCGATGGCGTCACCTACGGACATGACGTGCTCATCGACCGCGGCCAAGTCCGCAAGCGCAAGAAGAAGGCATCCAAAAAGTTTTGCGACGCCTTCGGCCACACACCGCTCTCGATCGAAGAAGAGATCCCCTGGAAATGCCGGAAGCTGGTGATCGGCACCGGAGCCGGCGCCCTGCCGGTCATGGAAGAAGTGAAACAGGAAGCCAAGCGCCGCCGCATCCAACTGCTCGTGCTGCCGACGGCTCAGGCAATCCAGGTACTGCAGGAGAACCCGGACGGAGCCAACGCGATCCTGCACCTTACCTGCTGAGCGATTCTGCGAGCAGCCGCTCGGGAGGCCTTCAGGATGATTCAGCCTTCGCTTCCGGGCCTATCCCCGGCTTCAGCTTCGCCTCCAGAAGCGCGATGGCGTAATCCAAAGCCAATTCCGCGCTCTGGTGATGCACCCAGGGAACGGTGACATCCCGAACTATAATCCGGCGGCCTGCCCCGTGCTCCTCTTCAATCCACAGAAGCGCTGCATACGACTCGTGCTCTCCTGGTCTTACGGTGCGTCCGACGACTTCGATGCGGTGGCACGTGCCGTTCCGCCAAAGGCAGACGACCTTCACGACGTCATGGCGATCCGAGAACGGTGAGTCGCTTTGCTGGGCATGCTTCATGCCTAGCAGCCGGTCACCCGGCGCTTGGGGTGGAGACCGCAGGGGCAGTGCCTCGGGGGATTGAACCAGGACCAGGACACCGTCGGGTGTATAATCCTCGCAGGACGAGTCGAAAGGAGATGATCGTGCCAGACCAAATCAGGCGAATCGACTATTTTTACGTGACCGTGTCGGATAAACCCGGGGAGGGGGCACGCGTCCTGGCTGCACTGCAGGCTGCCGGGGTTAACCTACTTGGCATCTCGGCTTTCCCGCACGGTGCGCGCAGATCCCAATTGGACCTCATCCCGGAAGATAGTGGCGCCTTCGCGAAGGCGGCCAAGACCGCGGGGCTCAAGCTGAGCAAGAAGAAGAGGGGTTTTCTGATCCAGGGCGAAGATCGGCCGGGCGCGGTGGCCGATGTGGCGAGCAGATTGGCCGCAGCCAACATCAACATAACTTCGGCGCAGGTCTTCTGCGCCGGCTCCGGTCGCTACGCAGGCATGCTGTGGGTCAAAGCGCCCGATCTGCGCAAAGCCGCCAAAACACTTGGCGCTTCCGCGTCGTAAACACCGAATCGCGTCTCGAAGCTGAGCGACTACCCGAGGCGACGTTCGTTGCCCCGCTCCGGATCTGGGAAGTTGAACCGGATTTACCCGCGAAAAACGCCGAAGGGTTTAGGATCGCGAGAATCTCGATCATTGGCGAGTTGGGTCCCCAAGTCAGATTGTGTTCCTTTGGCCCGTTCCGCGCGGCCGATCTCCTCGAACGCCGTCTGGGGCGCACTTCAGAGCTGCTGAGCTGGCAACCGCAGGGTCAACACCTTTTCCCCTGACGCGTGATATTGCGCTTTGTCCGCTTTTGAGGTGCTTCGAACTCGGCGAGTTTGGCTTTGAGGCGCTCCCGATACCGGAGCACCCCCGCAGCGTGGTCTTGCCCTAGTTTGAGGCGTGGCAGTAATTCGAAGAGGGAAGTATCCTCATGTGGGTCAAGTCCCCTGTGGCAGGTATGGCAGAGCGTTATGAGATTCTCGATGTGAGTGTGCCCACCCCTTTCCCATGGTCGGATGTGATGAACGTGTAACTCGACATGCACGTTGTTGGCTGGACAGCTACCGCAAATACGGCACCTTCGATTGTCGCGTTTGAACACTTCCATGCGAAGACGAGGGGTGGGAGCGCGTTGGGTCGTGTGCTTGGGGAGCAGATCCAAGGCCACAAAACCACTGCCCGGGCCAGCGATCTGGATTGTCGGTTCGGACTGCATGGTACGGAAGGTACGCGCGAGATAGGTTTCTGCAATTGCCTTCTCGACGAGCGCGTTGCCGCCGATCTGAAAATAGACGAACCATTGACTCTCGTCGTTGACGACGACATATGGTTGTTCCACGATCTCCCAGTAGCGAATCATCGCCTCGGGTTTGACGATTGATGGGACACGCACCTCCGTCAACCGGTCCGCATCGGACCAACCTGCCCAGTGGGTCTGCGTGTCGATAAAGCACTTGCCGCTTTCGTCGACCGTCATCGTTATGGCGTAGTATTCACGACTCGGATCAACGATGGCCATCGCGGCCAATAAATCTTTAAGGTTCCGGAAAGGCATATCGTCGCCCGTCATTGTGACATACTTCGTTTCCGGAGTACGCTTGACTGGCGGCCGCTTGGAAGCCCTTCCAGACCCACGCACTTCATATGTCCCGACAAGGAAGACCTCGCACGACGCTAGCCCCAAGTTCCGATGTGGGCAGTTGCCCGGAACCCCTTTTGGGAGGTCGCCCATCCAGGCCGTATTACCTACTCGGAAACAGCCCCAGCAAATGGCTCGGCCCAGTTCCGTGAATCCGTCCGGGAGGGTCTATAAGATGGGTTCCAGGTTTCATCCCACCTTGTACTTTTGGATGTCGGCGGCCGGCACCTCGCTGCTCATTCCGGGGTCTTCGGGGGCCGCCACTTCACCGTCCATCATCTTCCGGGGGCCGCTGGTCTCCATGTAGATGGCGTTCGGCATGGCCAGCAGCATGTTGAGGTCGGTCGCGCTGCCTCCATGGCTCGCCAGTTCGAGTCCGTAACCGTCGGCGATGGCCGCGATCTCCATCCACTCCGTGACTCCGCCGGCGCGGCGGTTGTCCGGCTGCACTACGTCGGCGCCGCGCCGCGCGATCAGGTCGGCAAAGGCGTACTTCGTATAAAGGTTCTCGCCCGTGGCGATGCGCATCTCGAGTTCCTGCGCAAGCAGGGCGTAGCCTTCCATCTCGTGCGGCGGCAGGGGCTCTTCGTACCAGAAACAGCCCATCTCCTGGTACATCTTGCCGCGACGCAGCGCCTCGTTGCGGTTGAATGCCTGGTTGGCGTCTACCATCAATCGCCTGCCCTTCCCCACGACGTCGAAGGCCAGGCGGATGCGCCGGACGTCGTCCTCAAGGGAGGACCGGCCAACTTTGATTTTGAACGCGCGGTAGCCCTGTTCCACGGCGGCGGCGACGGCGCGTTTGAACCGCGACAGGTCGTCATCGTTGTCGTAATACCAGCCGCACATGGAATAGACCGGCATGCGGTCGCGATAGGCTCCGAGCATCTTGTAGACCGGCAGCCCCGCATTCTTTCCGAGAATGTCCCAGATGGCAATATCGGTGGCCGCAATGGCAAATTGGGCCAGACCGCTCACTCCCTGATAC
The DNA here is from genome assembly GCA_049510555.1 of Bryobacteraceae bacterium. Taxonomy (GTDB): domain Bacteria; phylum Acidobacteriota; class Terriglobia; order Bryobacterales; family Bryobacteraceae; genus Fen-178. Next base: position 5,171 of record JBEKYW010000095.1, on the reverse strand, counting down.
TCCAGGGCCTTCCAGAGGTCGGCGCGAATGCGGCGGGGAAAGGCCGGGTCCTTTCCCAAAATCAGCGGCTTGATTTCTTTCTCCAGGATGGTCTGAACGACAGCCGGACCACCCGTAATCGTGCCGAACGAGCTGTTGGCCCATCCCGTGATGCCCGCATCCGTGCGGATGCGCAGCACCACCGAGCCGCTCTCCACGCCCAACGTGTGGATGGCATCGTAGTACGGAGAGCCCGGAGGACGCTTCAGGAGGTCGGTTTCCACTCCCGTGATTTTGATCTGCTTTTGCTGCGCGGCCGCCGCCGTGAATGCCGCTCCCGCCGCGGGCAGCGCCGCCGCCGAGAGAAGAAGTTGTCTTCTGTTCATACCTCTGACCGGCACAGCGCGCCGGCCCCCGCGATGCCGGCGTCGGCGCCGTACCTGGCCATCAACAGCGGAATCTCGCTGGCCCGCTGATTGATGGCCCAGTGCGGCAAATCCTTCGAGATGTTCGCGAAGAATGAGCTCATCAGCTCGGCCACGCCGCCGCCCACCACCATGACGTCCGGCTCCAGAAGATCCACGATGTTGCCGAGCCACACGGTCAGCAAGTGAGCGGTCTTGGTAAGAACCTCCGTGGCCACGGCATCGCCCTCGCGAAAGGCCTGGCCTACGTGTTCGGCGCGGACCTGCTCGAGACTCCCGGCCAGTTCCACAATCCTTGACTTGCCGGCGCCGCCCAGCTTGGCCCGCGCCCTCCGGGCGATGTTCGGACCGGAGGCCAGCGCCTCGATGCAACCGCGCTTCCCGCATCCGCAGCGGTGTCCGTGAAAGTCGATGGTCATGTGGCCGCCCTCGGCGGCGCTTCCGGTGCGGCCGTGGTAGATCTTCTTATCGAACACGATCCCGGTGCCGATACCCGTGCCGAGCGTGGCGTAAAAAACGTTGGTGTATCCGATGCCAGCACCCCACAGCGCTTCCGCCAGGCCGGCGGCGTTGGCGTCGTTGTCGACGCGCGCCGGGACGCCGAATACCCGCTGGACTTCGGCGGCCAGAGGGTAATTGCGCCAGCAGGGCACGTTGGGCGGATTGAGCACCACCCCGGTCTTGGGGTCGAGCGGCCCCGGCGAGCAGATTCCAATCCCGGTCACCGCGTCCCGCGCCTCGGGGCATTCGGAAAAGACCGCCTCCACGGCGTCTTTCACCGCCGCGAAACCCGTGGCCGCGTCCCCCGTGGCCACCATCGGCGCGCGCGTCTTATGGGAGATCCCTCCGCTCGAGTCCACCAGCCCGGCGGCCACTTTGGTGCCGCCGATGTCAACCCCAATCGTCATGGATTCCGGCATGGATCGGTCTCCTCAGGACGTGGCTAACGAAAGCACCACAATGGAGAGCACCAGCACCACCAGGCCGCCGAACATCACCTGAAGCGGCTTCTTGCCGCTGCCCTTCCATTCGCCCGTGACCACTCCCAGAACCATCGCCGTGATGACGATCAGCGACATGAACGCGGGCCATGCCACCACGGTACCCAATATGTTCTTCGACACGCCGTACATCACCGTGCTGCCGAACCAGCATACGGCCATGATGGCGGCCAGGAACCAATAGCCGCCGGTGCCGCCGGCGCCCAGGCGGTTGCCGGTCTTGTTCTTGGACATCAGGTAAATGCAATAAATGAGATTGGGAATCGCGCCTGCGCACATCAGCGGCAGCCAGGTAGCGTTGTTCTTCCAGGTCTCCGAGGCGCCGGCGGCTTTGGCCACATCAGCCACATGGCCGCCATATTGCAGGCCCAAACCGACCAGGGCCGATCCCAAACCGCTGAACGTGCAAAACAGCAGGCCCTTCCCCACCGAGGGCTTCCCCGCGGGGCCCTTGCCCAGCGCGGCTTCGCGGGAGCGGCCGGCTTTGGCGCAGATGAGGACGCCGACGATCACCAGCGCCACTCCGCCCATCACCGCAATCCCCTGCGAGGTGAATGCCGTGCCCATTGTGAAAAGCGGGATGAGCGCGCCCACCGCCGCCGAAATGCCCAGGATGACGGAAAAAGCCAGGGCAATGCCGACGGCATCCACCGCCAGGCCGAAGAACACCTGAGAGATTCCCCACCCCGCGCCGCAACCGGCCGCGATGGCAATCGGTCCCGAGCCCGCATCGGAATAGACCTGGCCAAGCGACGGCACGGTGAGATACGCCAGCACCGGCGGAAAAATGCAGAGGGCGAAGATGGTCCACGCCAGCCAGGTGTTCTCCCACGCCCACTTCCTGGTGAACTTCATGGGCAGGGTGAAGCTGCCGTTCATCGCTGCGGCCAGAATAAGCAGCAACATCCCCATCGCGCTCTGGTTCATAGATTCCGTCCTTTCGCCGTGATTCCTCTGCATCATACCACCGGGCCCGAATCTTCGCGTTTGGCGAATAAACCGTTTCCAACGGTCCCTCGGGCGGCTACAATCGAAGAGAAGGAGCCTTCATGTCAACCGAAAAGGAATCCCTGGATCGTCGAGATTTTCTCAGGACCGTAGGCGCCACCGGCCTGGCGCTGGGCGCGGCTAATACCGCGTTGGCCGCCCGCACTGGCAGGAAAATGACCGGAGGCCGGGTGATCGGCGCCAACGATCGCATCAATGTGGGCGTTATCGGGTACGGCGGCCGCGGAGAATATGTGGCCGCGCGCTTCGCCCGCTACGGCCAGCAGAACAACGCTTGCCAGATCGTCGCCGTTTGCGACGTTTACGAGAAGCGCAAGCGCCAGGGCGCGGACCTCTACAAGGTCAAGGGCTACCTGGATTATCGCGAGTTGCTGGCCCAACCGGATGTGGACGCCGTGATCGTGGCCTCGCCGGACCACTGGCACGCCAAGATGGCGCTGGATGCCATGGACAAAGGCAAAGACGTTTACCTTGAAAAGCCCATGGTCCACACCAACGAGGAAGCCCGGCAGTTGGTGGCTACGGTCCAGGAGACCAAGCGCATCCTTCAGGTGGGCTCCCAAACCACTTCCGCCGACATCTGGTGGAAAGCCAAGAAGGCCATTGCCGACGGCATGATCGGCCAGATGATCCTGAGCCAGGGCTCGTATCATCGCAACTCCTTTGGAGGCGAGTGGAGCGAAGGCTGGCCCATTGACAAGGAGGCCGGTCCCGAGGGGAAGGACGAGAACTACATCGACTGGAACATGTGGCTGGGCTCGGCGTTCAAGCTGGCGCCCAAACGGCCCTACGACGCCGACCGGTTCTTCCGCTTCCGCAAGTACTGGGATTACTCCGGCGGCATTGCCACCGACCTCTTCTATCACGTGGTGGCGCCGCTGAACATCTGCTGGGATGAGCCGCAGTTCCCGAGCAAGGTCACGGCCACGGGCGGCATTTACGTCTTCAAGGATGAGCGCGAGGTGCCCGATACCTTCCATCTTCTGGCCGACTACGCGAAAGGCCACTCGCTGGTTCTGAGCTCGTCGATGGCGAACTCGCAGCACATCCCCGGCCTGATCCGGGGCCACGCGGGGACCATCATCATGGTTGACCACGGCCAGTTCGAGAGAATGGTGCCGTACATCACGGTTAAACCGGAAATGAAAAACAAGCCGGGGTCGCGGGAATTGCAGCCGATTGGCGGCGAGGAGTACGCCAGCAAGTTCGGCACCAAGGAAATCCAGATCCCCATCGACCAGAAAGACCCGATGGTGGCGCACATCGAGAATTTCTTGCAGTGCATGCGCACGCGCGAGAAACCGCACCTCGACGTGGAAACGGGCGCCCGGGCGGTGGTGGTCATCAATCTTGCCGTCCAGTCCTACCGCGAAGGCCGCACGCTCTACTGGGACGAAAAGAAGTGGAAGGCGTCCGACAAGCCGGTTAAGGCATAGGCCGTCCCATCTGTGAACAGCCGCGTCCCATCTGTGGACACGGGTAACAGGTAGCTGGAACGAAAAAAGAACACCGGCGGCAAGACCGCCGGCGCTACAGCGGCACGCCACGTGCTCAAGTTCTGCGCACGGAGCTGGTCATGCCCAAGAAAGAACGCGTTCGCGAACCTCTCTCTGCTCTACCCACGCTCGAGTACCTCATCCAGCGGATGGAAGCCGGTTGGAAACTGGTAACGCTCGAATGGGAGCGCGATGCCAAGGCCGAAGGCGCCGAGCCGCCAACCTATGTCGAGGAGATCCCCTACGGCCTCCAGGTGTCTGCCGACTGCGCGGGGCTGGTCGAGAGCCCGTCCGAGACCCAAGTGATCATTCTCGCCCTGGACATGATCGTCGAAGACCACCGGCTCTCACGGGTAGCGGATGAGCTGAACCGGCGCGGATACCTTACGCGCGCCGGGATGCCGTGGACCCCCACCACTCTCTTCAACCTGCTGCCGCGGATGATCCAAGTCGGCCCGCGCGTCTTTGCCAGTGAAGAGTGGATGACCCGCCGCCAGCGTCTCCCCAAGGTAGTGTGAAGCCGGCGCCCAGCCGTACCGGTGGCGGATCGGGGTGAAGCAGGATAAACTCAACCTCATGAAGTCACGACCGATGCATTCCCTGGTGCTCATTCTCTTGGCAGCGTTGTCTGCCTGGCCGTTGGCGGCTCAGACCGCACCCAAAATCACCACCCCTAAGGAAGCGCTCGGATTCAATCTGGGCGATGACTACCAGGTGGCAAACTATACCCAACTCGAGGCCTACTGGAAAAAGCTCGCCACCGAGTCCGATCGAATGACGCTGGCCGACATCGGCCCCACGGCCGAAGGCCGGCGCCAGTACATGGCGATCATCACTTCGCCGGAGAACATGAAGAAGCTGGATCACTACAAAGACATCTCGCGCAGGCTGGCACTGGCGGAGGGGCTTACCGAGGAACAGGCTCACGCGCTCGCCCGCGAGGGCAAAGCCGTGGTGTGGATCGATGGCGGGCTGCACGCCAGCGAGTCGGTGGGCTCGCAGCAGCTCATGGAAATGGTCTACCAGATGGTGAGCCGCACGGATCCCGAAACCATGCGTTTTCTCAACGACGATATTCTGCTTTGCGTGCTGGCCAACCCGGACGGCCAGGAACTGATCGCCAACTGGTACATGCGCGGCTCCGAGAAACCGGACGCGCCTCTGAAGGACCCGCTCAAGCGCACCATGGGCGGCCTGCCGAGGCTCTACGCCAAGTACATCGGCCACGACGACAACCGCGACTTCTACATGTCCAACATGCC
>JBEKYW010000094.1:0-11032 GCA_049510555.1 Bryobacteraceae bacterium | reverse complement strand
ATGCTGCATACTCGATTCATGGCGGAAGCCTCCGGACGTCAAGATTGGTTCTTTCGAGGGAACCCAATCCAAACTACCAGAGCTTCCGCCCGATCCGAAACCTAATTTGGACAAGCCTGGGGCATGCTCGGCCCCTGGAGTTTCTACGTTTTGGGGCCTGGTTTCGCGGAACATCAGCCCCGCAGGGGCGAAGGAAAGTAGCCCACGGCGCGAGCCATGGGAGCAAAGCGCCAATCCCGCAAGCCCCGGCAGGGGCGAAAGAACCGCTTCCCAGCGGTGGCCCGATTTCCCGCAACGAAACGGCTTTCTTACGCCCGAGTCTGTGTGGCAACATCGAAATGGCTGCGTCCAGGCGCAACCTGTTGTGGTCCCTTTGCGCGGTCATCACAATAGGTGGCCTCAATCTGTAGTTGCCACACAGACTCTCCGGGGCTGGCGTGCTACCCTGCCGGTTCCGCAGGGCTGACGCCCTGGGCTATTGTCTCGCGCCCCTGCGGGGCTTGGGCATCACACAGCCATCGAGGGAACACTCCGCGGCCTGCGGCATCGAAATCCAGGAGTCGATCAAAAATGCAGAAACGCCAGGGGCCAGGCACGCCCGGCCCGCGCCTCAGCCGGTCTGGATCAGTTCCAGCAGTTGGCGCTCGTTCAGCACCGGGACACCCAGTTCCTGCGCCTTGGCGAGCTTGGAACCCGGATCCTCGCCGCACACGATATAGCCGGTCTTTTTGCTCACCGAGCCGGTCACTTTTCCGCCCGCCGCCTCGATCAGCCGCTTGGCCTCATCGCGGCTCAGACGAGGAAGCGCGCCGGTCAATACGAACGTGACGCCCTGGAGCGGCCCGCTCTTCGGCCGCGCCGATTCGCAGGTGAACTGAAGCCCGGCGGCGCACAGGCGCTCCACCAGCTCCTGGTTGCGAGGCTCGCGGAAAAACTGCAAGATGCTCTCGGCCACCTTCGGCCCCACTTCTTCGGCCTGCTGCAGCTCCTCGAGGCTGGCCGCGGCGATCCGGTCCATGCTGCCGAACGCCTCCGCCAAAAACACCGCTGTGCGCTCCCCCACGAAGCGGATGCCCAGCCCGGACAGCACGCGCGGCAGTGGATTCCTCTTTGAGTTCTCGATGTTCCGGACCACATTCCCGGCGGACTTCGCGCCCATACGCTCCAGCATGGCGAGGTCTTCGGCCCTCAGATCGTAAACGTCGGCCACGCTCTTCACGATCCCCCGGTCCACCAGTTGATCCACCAGCGCATCGCCCAGGCCGTCGATATTCATGACGCCGCGCGAGGCGAAGTGCAGAATCGATTCCTTCAGCCGCGCCGGGCAGTTCGTGTTGATGCAGCGGGTGGCCGCCTCGCCCTCTTCGCGCACCACTTTCCCGCCGCACACCGGGCATGCCACAGGCATGCGAAACATCTTGCGGTGCGGCCCCTGGGAGTGCACGCGCACTACTTTCGGGATCACGTCGCCCGAGCGCTCAATCACCACCTGGTCGCCGATTTCGAGGCCCAGCCGCTCGATTTCGTCTTCGTTGTGCAGCGTGGCGCGCGCGACCGTCACGCCGCCTACCTCTACCGGCGTCAGGTGCGCCACCGGGGTCAGCGCGCCCGTGCGGCCCACCTGAACCTCGATGCCCTCGACGGTGGTGACCGCCTGCCGCGCGGGGTACTTGTACGCGATGGCCCATCGCGGCGACTTGGCGGTGAACCCAAGCAGCCGCTGCTGCTCCACGGAATCCACTTTCACCACCACGCCGTCGATTTCGTACGGTAATTGTTCGCGCCGCGCCTCCCACTCGGCGCAGAACGCCAGCACTTCCTCCACGCCCCGGCAGAGCTTGCGGTGCGGGTTCACCTTGAATCCCATTCGCGACAGTTCTTCAAGCGACGTCCAGTGGCTCTCGAGCGCCGGTTGGCCATTCGCCAGCAGGAAGTAGGTGTGGTATTCCAGATGCCGCGAGGCGGTGATCTGGGGCTCTAGGAGGCGCAGCGATCCCGCCGCGGCGTTGCGCGGGTTGGCGAAGCGGGAAAGCCCGCGCTCGTCGCGCTCCGCGTTCAGCCGTTCGAACGCGCGCCGGTTCATCACCGTTTCGCCGCGCACCTCGAAAGCGCCGAGTTCCGTCTTGACGCGCAAAGGGAGAGACCGGATCGTCCGCGCGTTTTCCGTGACGTCTTCTCCCACCGAGCCGTCGCCGCGCGTCACCGCCTGCGCCAACCGGCCCTCGCGGTAATACGCCGCCATGGAAAGCCCGTCCAGTTTCAGCTCGCTCACGTAGCGGTACTCCGCGCCGCCCAGCAACTCGCGGACGCGGCGGTCGAAATCGCGCAGCTCGCCTTCGTTCAGGGCATTGTCCAGGCTCAGCATGGGGGAGCTGTGCTGGACCTTGACGAACCCCTCCCGCGGTTTCCCGCCCACCCGCTGGGTGGGCGAATCCGGCGTCGCCAGCTCCGGATGCTGCGCCTCCAGGTCTCGAAGCTGGCGCATCAGCGCGTCGTATTCGGCGTCCGTGATCTCGGGCTGGTCGAGGACATAGTACAAATGCTCGTGGCGGCGAAGCTCTTCGCGGAGCTCTTCGATCTGGCGCTCAGGATCTTTCATCGGCCTCTCATCTATAATCTAACGAGGAAACCGGAGAACACGCCATAACCATTTTCAAGAACACCGTCCTGATCTACAATTCCTATGCGGGCAAGTTCGGACGGAACGGGGAGTCGCTACTCGGGCGCGTTGTCGAAATCCTCAAGACCAACGGCCACAACGTGACAGTGGTCCCCACCAGGGGCCGGGGAACCGCGGGCGTCATTGCGCGCGAGCACATTGGCCGCGGCGCCGACCTGATAGTGGCCGCCGGTGGCGACGGCACCATCAACGAAGCGGCCGAAGGCATGTTGCATTCCGACGTGCCTCTGGCCATTCTCCCCGGCGGCACCGCCAACGTGCTGGCCAACGAGATACGACTCGGATCGAAGATCGAGCGTGCCGCCGCGCGCCTGGAGGAGTGCCGCCCGCGGCGTGTCTCCGTCGGCCATCTAACGTGCGATGGCGGCCGCGTCTCGCGGCATTTCCTGCTCATGGCCGGGATCGGCTTCGACGCCTACATCGTCCACCACGTGGACGGTGAGCTCAAATCGCGGACCGGCAAGTTCGCGTACTGGGTGGCCGGCTTGAGGCTGCTGGGCCGCCGCCTGGAGGAGTTTCACGTGGAGATCGGGGGCGAAAAGCGCCGCTGCTCTTTCGCGCTGGTGAGCAAAGTGCGAAACTACGGCGGCGATTTCGAAATCGCGCGAAGTGTGCGCCTGTTTGACGACCGGTTCGAGGTGGTGCTCTTCGAGGGCCGCTACACCGCGCGTTATTTGAGGCATTTTGCGGGCATGATGCTGAACCGCCTGGGCGCGATGAAAGGCGTGGCGGTGCTCAGGGCCGATTGCGTGACGCTATCGGACCCCGAGGACCGCCGTGTCTATGTCCAGATCGACGGCGAGTTCGCCGGGCACTTGCCGGCCGAGATCCGCATCGTGCCCGACGCCCTGACGCTGCTGGCGCCACCGGAGTACGAAGGGTAGCGATCGGGCCGTCACTTTCTGAGCGTCGGGTTGCAGGGATCCGCTTTGGTGGTTGGATCTGTGCAGTCTAAACCTGTACCTTTAACCTGGCAGTAGTGGATTATAAAATACTTGGGCGTGCCCTTGGGCGTGTACGGGGTGGTCGTCGTGATGTTGGTCGTGACGTCTGTGACCGCTAACACCGCCGATGTCAGTGGGTAGTCCACTTCGAGGCTCAGCTTGCCAGCGGCTGGACTGTGAATAATAGCGTGCCGCTGTTTGACGTCGATCTCGATCCTGCTGGGGGTGTTTGTCGATCTCAGCTCGACTTCTTTCTTGTCGTTGAGGGTAAGTACCCATTTCTTCCCGCTGAGAGGCACCGGCGTGAAACCGGTGGGTGCGGGATCTACCGTGAAACAGGCTGCCTCGTGGTCCTGATCGGAAACGTGGTGGATATTGTTGGGGCCGTCGTATTGGAACTGCGAATGTCCCACGTAGGTCGAGCCGCTGGTAGCGGCCTTTCTTGTCGGGCCCTGTTTGCCGTGGCCGCCGATAATGATGGGGCCGGTGTCGCCGACAGTGATGGGGGAATCTTGCGCCGTCGCGTAGCCGGCGAGAAAGAGCAGAGAGCTGAGCAAAATCGTCGTTCGCATGAGGTTCTCCTTTTATTGAATTGCGGAAATTGGCTGCACAAGGGGCCGTGAGAGTTCTTGCACGTCGGGGCGTGTGAGATAGATGCGGTATGCCGCGGCTCCCCACTGGCGGGCGAGGTCGTCGAGCGCCTGGCGGGCAGGGACGGCGTACTGGCGGTCGGTGCGTGCCATCCATGCAAGCGTGCGCCAGCGGGACTCCGGATGGCTGGCCAGCGCGGGCTCGGCATCGTGGAGGAGGTTGAGGGCGCCAGCGCGGTCGCCGGTCTCGAGCCGGGCGCGTAACAGGGCCACGCGCGAGCGCAACGTCGCGGCTACATCGTTCAGCTTGGCGACAGCGGCCAGCGATTCCTGGCAGTTGCGGAGGCCCTCTGTCCGGCTGCCAGAGGCCAGCAGAGCGAGGCCGAGTATCCTCTTCAGGTCGGCGATGGCAATCGGATTCCGGCCGGCATCCGACGCCAGCGCGCGGCGCGAGATGGCGGCGGCCTCCGCGTACAGATTCCGGCTGAGCGCCACTTCAGCGCGGGCCTGCATCAAATTGAGGCGGATTGAGGGGAATTTCTCCGCGATGGGATCGACTCGCTCGAACATGGCCCGGGCCTCCGCATAGCGCCCCAGCAGCCGTAGCATGTTGCCGCACGCCAGGCTGGCGTAGCCAATGTGTTCCGCATCGGTACTGAGTTCCAGATCCTTCTGGTACTGCTCCAGGGCTTCCGGATACAGTTCCTGCGCAAAGCGCACGCCGCCCAGGGACTCATGGGCGAGGGCCATCTGGAGGCGGTCTTGGGACTTTTCGGCCATCGTCAGGAAACGCTGAAAGGAGTCGAACGCGGCCGCGTAATCTCCGCGGTCGCGCTCCCAGCGGCCAATCAGAGTAAGGCACTGGAAGGATTCTTGCGCGAACCCGTTGGGCTGGTAATATGCCAGCGCCTCGCGAGCTTCGCGGGCGGCATCCTCGGAACGCTTGAGCTGGTCGTGAAGCCCGGCAAGAGAAAGAAGACCGAGGGCGGCGAACCGCGGTAGGCTATTCCGCCGGGCGAGCGCCAGGGCATCCTGGTAGTACTTTTCGGCGCCGGAGAAATCGCCTTTCCGCAGATAGGCGTTACCCAGGTTGACGATTCCGCTAATGGCCAGGGCTTCCATCTGGTCGGCTTGCGCGGTATCGAGAGCCTCGTGGCTGTACCGCTCGGCCAGCGCGGTATCGCCGGAGAGGTAGGCATTGGTGGCCAGTTGAAGCTTGGCGCGAATTTCCTGGTGGATGTTTCCGGCCAGACGAGCGGTTTCCAGGGCCTTGCGGAGGTCGGCCTCAGCCTCGTCGAGTTGCCTGCGGCGATTCGCGTAGACGCCCCGCTGGTAAGCTACTTCGCTGAGGCCTGCGAGGTTGTTGGAGAGTTGGTAGAGATCTTCAGCCTGGTGGAAGGCATCTTCAGCCTTGGCCGGATCCGAGGCCCGGCTATAAAGGATGGCGAGGTGAAGCCAGGCGGCGGGACTGTGCAACGGGCCTTCGGCAGCGCGGCGATAACTCTCCATGGCCTTGGAGGGCTGCAGGGCTTTTTCATAGGCGCGGCCCAGGTCGAGGTCCAGGCCGGCCTCTTGGGGGGTTAGCTTGCGCATCTGTTCGTACTTGCCGGCAGCGGCGCCGAATTCACGCGTGACGGTGAGATCGACGGCCTCGATCTGGAGCCGGTCCAGGTCGGAGAGGCCGGAGTTGTCCTCGCGCCGGGCGAAGAGCATTTCCCTGCCGGCTTTCTCGGGAACGTCGAGTTCAACCCAGGCTTCCGCGAGGCGCGCATGCGCCAGGCTGAAGCGGGGCGATATGCGCACGGCCTGTTCCAGGGCCTTGGTGGCGGCGAAGTAGGCGCCAGCATGGATGTCGTCCACGCCTTTGCGGTAGAACGCGGCAGCCTCGGGCGACGGCTGATTGCGCGAGTGGATCCAAACGCGCCACGCGATTCCACCCGCCGCCAGAGCCACCACGGCCACTGCCGCCACCACGACCTTGCGCCGCGTCACGGCGGGCAGGGCAACCGCGACCGTACGCGTCTCGCCGTGAATGGCCTTCAGGAAGTCGCTGGCGCGGGAGAACCGGCGTGTGGGATCGGCCTCGAGCGCACGGAGGATGGCTTGTTCCCACGCCGCATCCAGATCCGGCGCCAGGGACCGCGGCGAAGGCGCTGCCGCCTTGGACCGGAGAATGGCTCCGGCGAGCGGCGTGCCGGATGCAAACGGGAGAGCGCCGGTCAGCATCTTGTAAGCCACCGTGCCCAGCGCGTAAACGTCGGATGCAACGGAAGCGTCGCTGCCGCTCAACAACTCGGGCGCCATATAATCCAGCGTCCCCATAAGCGTGCCGGTCTGAGTGACGGTGGTTTCGCCCGTGGGAACGAAGCTGCGGGCGAGGCCGAAATCGGTCACCACCGCGCGCACGCCCTCGGCGCAAGGCGCCAGTATAACGTTGGAGGGTTTGAAATCGCGGTGAATGATGCCGGCGCGGTGGGCGGCGTCGAGGGCTTCCGCCATCTGCTCGAGGAGCGGCAGGGCAGCTTCGGGCGAGAGGCGGCCCTCGCGATCGAGCCTGGCGGCCAGGGTTTCGCCGTCCAGAAACTCCATGCTGAGGAAAAAGACGGTTTCCGGGGAGGAACCATCGGCCGGATGCCGCGCCAGGTCGAAAACCCGGCAGACGTTGGGGTGGGAGATCTTGCGCGAAAGCTGGATCTCTTGCTTGAAGCGCGCGATCATGCGCCCGTCGGCGGCGATGGCCGGGAGCAAAGTCTTTAGCGCCACGCGCTCGTTTAGCTCCAGGTCTTGGGCTTCGTAGACCTCGCCCATGCCGCCGCGGCTGAGAAAACGGACGATGCGATAGCGGCCGGAGACCACTTGGCCGGTTGAGAAGACCGGCGGTGAGGCCGGGGACGTCGCCGTCCATGGGGCGTGGTCCAGGAAGCCGTCGCGGACATGCTCCTGAAGCATGCGGCGCACCTCGGAGTACAGCTCCGCGTCGTCGCCGCATTCGCCGCGGACGAACTCATCCGCCCGGGAAGCGGGCTGCTCGCGGGCGGAATGGAAGATCTCGGTGACTCGGTGCCATCGCTCCGGAGTCATGCGGTGCTCCCGCCGAGTTGGGCCTGGAGCCAGGCGCGAGCGGCGCTCCAGTCGCGCTTGACGGTGCGCACCGAGACGCCCAGCACTTCCGCGGCTTCCTGCTCCGTCAAACCGCCGAAATACAGCAGTTCGACGAGGCGTGCCCGGCGGCGGTCCCATTCCGCCAGCCGGCTAAGGGCCTGATCGAGAATAAGCAATTGTTCGATTCGCGGGCTGGCTGTGGCCATGAAGTCGTCGAGTTCGACTCTCTGCTTGCCGCCGGGGCGCTTGGCGGCGGCGCGCTGGCGAGCGTGATCCACCAGGATGCGGCGCATGACGATGGCGGCGGCGGCGAAAAAGTGCGCGCGGCTCTGCCAGTCCGCGGGGTAGTCGCGCAGCAGCCGCAGATAAGCTTCGTGTACCAGGGCGGTGGGCTGAAGGGTGTGGTCGGGACGCTCCCGCCGCATGAAGTGCCGGGCGAGGGCGCGGAACTCGTCGTAGACCAAGGCGACCAGATTGGCTTCGGCGCTGGGGTCACCGCGCCTCAGGGCCGCAAGCACGACTGTGATTTCGCCGGCGGTAGGCACCACCTACTCCTCATGGAATGGAGAGATTGTACCGCATCCAGGGATCTAGGACGTATAGAGCCGACGCGCCGTGCGCGTGAGCCGACCGGCATGTCCCTGATTCGCTGGTTTCTCCGCTTTCTAAAGTGGGAGAGCGAATCATGGAGCGGGTCCGACGCAACCGGGTTTTGGGCTTCTTGGCGCTAGTGCTGGTGGCTCAAGCACTTGCGACTAAGCCCTGTTTCGGCGCGCAGTCCATCTTTGATCCCAATCAGAAGACCTGGACGCTCGACAACGGCTGGCTCCAGGCGGTCTTCCATCTCACTCCGGAGGGCTACTTCCTGGTCCAAAGCCTGGCCGATCTCCAGAACGGCGACGCATGGGTCGCGGCCCCCGATCGGCCGGCTTCGCCGATCTTCGTCCAAACCAACGGCGATCTCTACAATGCTCAGCGTTCCTTCCAACTGATGGACCAGTACTCGCGGAAGACCAACCCCAATGGCGTGCAGCAATACATTGTGCTTCAGGACCTGAATGGGACGGCGCAGATCACGGTCGTTCTCGAACTCTATGACGGCCAGCCGGTGCTGCGCTACCATGTCGAGCTGCGAAACCAAAGGGTGTTCGCGGTCTATGTGACCGGGATCAACATGACGCCATGGGCCTTTGCGGACGGCGGCCAGGCATACACCACGCTGAGCGTTAACCAGTGGTCGGTGGAATCGACGCCGGCGGACTTCGAGCCTCTGGAATCGGTGTTGGACCCGAACGGCGCGGAGGTCGAGGTATATTCCGGGGCGGGCGCGCGGCAGTGCGGGTGGGTGGCTCTGCGCGATGCCGGCGCACGCGGCCTGTTCGCCGGCTGGGAATTCGATGGGCGGGCCAGGACTACCGTGCAGCAGGCCGGCCCCCGAGGCTATATCGAGCTCTCTTCCAGCATTCCGGACCTGAACCATCCGGTGCCGCCGTCGAGCGATTTCCAGACTCCCTACGCCTTCCTCGGCCTGTTCCACGGAGACTGGGACGAAGCCGGCTACCGCACACAGCGCTTCATGGAGGCGGTGCTGGCGAAGCCTGCGCCGGATGCCAAGACCTTCCCCTACATCTCCTGGGACTCCTGGGCGTATGAAGAACAGCTCGACGAGCAGACGCTGCGCCTCAACGCCGCCATGGCCGCTTCCATGGGGGTGGAGCTGTTCGTCGTGGATCTGGGCTGGGCGCGCGCCATCGGCGACTGGCATTCGGATCGGACCAAGTTCCCTCACGGCCTCTCGGCTCTTTCGGATTACGTGCATTCCCTGGGCATGAAGTTCGGCCTGCACTTCGCGCTGGCCGAAGCCGACCCCGCGAGCCCCGTGCTCCAGGCCAACCCGGATTGGACGTCCAGCGAAAGCGACGGCTATTTCGGCGCCAGTTCTCTGTGTCTATCCAACCAGCCCACGCGCGACTGGCTGATCCAGGAAGCCATCCGCATCATCGATGAGTATCACGTGGACTGGATTCTCCAGGACGGCCAGAACATGGTGAAACGGTGCACCAAGACCACCCACACGCACGATCCCAACGACAGCAATTACGCCAACGCCGTCGATGGGCTGAACGCGGTGGTGGCGGCCATCCAGGCGGCGCGGCCCAACGTCTACTGGGAGAACTGCGAGAACGGCGGCAGCATGATGACGTTTAACATGGTGAAGTACTATGTCACCTCCATCACCAACGACGCATCCGGCGCCCTCGATTCGCGGCACGCGGTGTATGGCGCCACATATCCGTTCCCACCGCGCTTCGCCGAGCGCTACATGCCGGTCTCGGACGGTCTCGATCCCTACGCCGCCCACAGCTACATGTTCGGCGGCCCTTGGGTGCTGATGAACCGCCTGCCGGACCTGACACCCGGCCAGGTCGGATTCCTGGCGAACGAGATCCAGCGGTACAAGACCCAGCGCGCCGGCGTTGCCGCCGGCAAGGTCTACCACATCCTGCCGCCGTCGGCTACTAGCACGGATGCCATCGAAAGCTACAATCCGATCGCGGACAGCGCGGTCGCGGTAGTCACGCGCGCTGGAACGGAAGCTGCCACGTTTGTCCTTCGACCCCAAGGGCTCGACCCCAGCCAGCGCTATGTGGTGTGGTTCGAGGGGGACCCCAGCGTATACCTGCAGCCCGGCGCGCAACTGATGAACGATGGTGTGCGGGTGCCGCTGCCGGCGCCGTTCAGCTCGGAGATCGTTCACATCGACAGGCAGCAGTGAGAGCCGGGTAGGCGCCGGCTTGGCCGTCGCTTCATTTGCCGAGCAGGTCCTGCGCGGACGAAAGAAGCGTCAGTTTGAGGGCGAGCCACCGCTGGAACCCAGTGTCAAACGTGACCAGCGCGTACGAGTGCGCTTCGGCAAAAGCGGCCAGGTAGGCATCCGTCCAGGAGCTCGGTCCAACGCCAGCCTGGGTCATGAGTTGGCGCCAAGCGGACTCGACGCCGTCCGGCTCAATTGCGAAGACCGACCTCCGATCGGCACGCAACTGCGCGAAGGTCTCCCATGCCTGGACGATAGTCCTCGGACCTCGTCCCATTACACTGGAATTCGTCAACAGACGAAGCAGGCCCATTTGGGTTATCCGGCAAAAGGCGACGGAAGCAGTCGGTTGTGCGGCGAACCAGTTGCGCGCCGGCACGTGGTGAACGTGCCCCTCAGCGGCTAGCGCGATCTATATATTGACATCAGGCAGGGAGATGATCATCCGAGAGTAGTACGTCCACATCCTTGCCAGTGACGGGCCGGATCGGTCCGGTTTCGGAGGCGGGGATCAGGGGCAGAGATACGCTGAGGCGGCGCTCGACGGGCGGCTGGCAGCGTGCCACATGATCCTCGACAATCCGCCGAATCAGATCGCCGGGCGTGGCACCTTCTCGTCCGGCAAGCATCTCGAGTTGCTGGAGGACCGCCTCCGGAAGTTCCACTGTAGCCTGCATCATCACCATTGTCCCATGTCAGGCTCGCCCGTGGAACTTCTCACCACCGATCGAGCGTTTGCCCAGATGAAGTGAGCGGAACTTCACAGGAGTGAACCTAAAGAACTATAGTGGACCCAGGATTTCAGACCAAGGAATAAGCTAAGATTTCGGCGGAGTCGTTGACAAGGAGAGGTCGATGACGACGACGAGAAAACAGTACAGTCCGAAGTTCAAAGCGCGGG
>JBEKYW010000093.1:0-11104 GCA_049510555.1 Bryobacteraceae bacterium | reverse complement strand
TGAAATTCAACCGGCGAACCCGCAGGTCGTCTACGTGCCGCAGTACAACCCCGAGTACATCTGGGGGCCGCCCGCTTATGGCTATTATCCGCCGCTGTACTACCCGGACTACTACGGTTTTGGTTATGGATTCGGCCCGGGGACTTACATCGGAGGCTTTTTCGGCGGCCTGGGATGGGGCGGTTGGGGCTGGGGGCCGAACTGGTTCAACTACTCGATTTATCAGAGCTACTACTTTTTCAACCACTATGGCTTCCATGGCCGTTATGGCAGCGGGGGGTTTGGCGGCCGTGGGATCTGGGCACACGATCCGATGCACCGGTTGGGGGTGGCATACCCCAATCGAGGGTTGGCCACGCGTTACGGCGGTGCGGGTGGAGCGTCAGCCGGCGGGCGTTTTGGCGGACAGCAATTTGCCACGCCGCGACAGCCGTCTTTCAACCGGACGAATCCGGCGAACTCCGCCAACCGCGGAAACCCGGGCGCGAATGCCGCGCAGCGCGGCGCCCCGGCCGGCGGGATGAATCGCCTCCAGTCTCCACGATCTCAACCGGGTGGCCGATCCTTGTCACAGCAGGGTAATCGCGCGCCAGCCGGCAACTGGCAGCGCTTCGGCGGGTCTGGAGCGGGGACCAGCCAGGGTCAGCGTGGCGCTCCCGCGGCCCGGCAGAGCATGAATGCTGCCCCGGCCTCGGGTAGCGGCGGAAGCCAGTGGAGCCATTTTGGAGGTTCCGGTTCGCAGCCGAGTTATCGCTCCAATCCGACCTACGACGGCGGCAGTGGGTTCCGCTCCGCTCCTTCCTACGGTGGCAGCGTCGGCGGAAGCCGCAGCGTGCCCAGCTATCGCCCCAGCCCATCGTACGGCGGCGGCAGTGGGTACCGCTCCGCTCCTTCCTATGGTGGCAACTCCGGCGGAAGCCGCAGCGTGCCCAGTTATCGCTCCAGCCCATCGTACGGCGGCGGCGGGTATCGCTCCGCTCCTTCCCAGGGAGGGAGCCCTGGCGGTGGTGGCGGCGGTGGCGTCCATGGCGGTGGTGGTGGTGGCAGTTCGCGCGGCGGCGGAGGCTCCCACAGCGGGCGCCGCTAGTTCCCCCTGGCGCCGATTGCAGTACACTGGGCAGCACGCGAGTCGCTGAATCCGACCCAATCTCCTTTCCCGATTGCCCAACGCGGTCCACGCCGGCCAGAAGCGGCAGGGCCAAAGGGCGCCCCGCCCCTTCCGCGGCGCGGAAGGGCCGCTCCACCCGCTGGAGGGGTGCAGCACCGTCAGCGACCTTGTGCAAGAACTGCACGCGATGAGATCCCTGTTTGCCTTCGCAAGTTTGTTTTCATACTTCGGACGGTTGCGTGCCCGCGTCTGGGACGAGGAGAAGCAATGGCACATACCACAGGCTTAGTTTTTGCCTGCGTCCTGGGTTCGGCCGCGATTATGGCGCAAGAGCCGAGCTCGCTGGGACCGCGACCAGGCGGGTCGTCAACCGCCCAGGCAGTGGAGCCGGAGACTTCCATCTCGCCGGTGCAGTTGGCCAAAAACGTCCTGCATGACCAGAAGCCCATCTGGACCTTTCCGTAGAAGGCCGTTCGGGGTAAGCACTGGAAGCCAGTCTTGGCCGTTGTGGTCGGCACGGCGGGCCTGGTGGCCCTCGACCCATACACCGAGCCTTATTTCCACGACCGATCCCGCTTCAGCGCCTACAAGACCGGACCCCTGCGCGGACGGAACACGACCCTGGTGGAAACGCTGACGCCCGTCGCTTTTTATGTGGGGGGTCTGGTGAAACACAGCCCGCACGCCCGGAACACAGGGCTACTGGCTGCCGAAGGTCTCGTCGGCGCGCAAATCGTCAGCTTCGTAATGAAGCAAGCCGCAGGACGATTGAAACCCAGCGATATCCCTCCTGACGGGAATCTGCGCGACACGTGGTTCAAGTACAAGGGCGGGTTAACGAACGGGGGCAGTTTTCCCTCCGGCCACAGCGCCTCCGCATTCGCCGTGGCAACCGTAATCTCGGAGCGATACCGGGAACATCGGTGGATACCCTGGGTAGCCTACGGGGCGGCCACATTCCTCTCGCTGTCCCGGCTGCCCGACCAGGCGCACTTTCCCTCCGACATCTTCATCGGCGCGGCTTTGGGGTACAGCTTCGCCCACTTTGTCGTAATGAGAAGGTAAGGTTCACTGCCCTGGAAAACAGCTCCGCCTTCGGCGCCGCGGCTCAGTATCGGAATTGATCTGCGATTACACTTCGGTGTGAACGCCGGCCTGTTCACCCATCTTCTGGGCCAGCACGTTCAGAATCGATGCCATTTCGTAAACCGCCTGGCGCGCCCGTCGCGGCGCGGCGGTCCTGGTCAGGCGATACCACCACTGCATCACTTTGTAATCCAGCACCAGGAGACGGTCTTCCAAGGATTCCAGACTGAGGCCGGCGGCGTGTTGCAGCAGATAGGTAAGAACCTCATAGTCGCGCTGCAGCGAAAGCCACAGCGGGTCCAGATCCTGCGCGGTTTTCAGCCGGGTCTGCACCTCCGCGAAGCTGAACCGGATGTCCAGCCCGGCATGCTCCGAAACGGTTCGCTCCGCATTGCGCAGCAACAGAATGCAGCTATAGCGGAACCAATAGACCAAAAGGAGTGATGAGAACCCGATTATCAAGAAACTGGCAATCATTCTGCCCCTGCAATATTAGCGCACGTATAGTACTAGTCCAACCATGACGAGTGTAACACTGGGATTCGCGGGATGCAATAGTTTTTTCCACGGAAGTGAGCCGTGTCTATACTTGGTCCGGGCGCACATATACCCTCAAAGGAGGGGTGGATCACTCTGGGGAAAGCTCCACTTCCTGGCGCTCCTGGCCCCGCGGCAGCTATAAGAACCATACCCGGCCCACGTTGACCGTGGAACTGCGGTAGCCGGGCGCGGAAACGCGAACACGGTGCGGCTCGGGAAGCGTGAGAAGCTCGAACGCGCCCGATTGATCGGCGTCGGCATGGAAAAAAGGGGCTGTCCGGAGGCGTCGTCGTCGATGCTGGCCCAGGGGACAGGCTCGTGGGTGGCGGCGCTGCGGACCGTGCCAACGAGGCGCCAACTGGCCACGGGGCGCTCCGCCACGCGCGAGGCGCCGAAACGAATGGCGGCGCCAGACCACCAGAAGGCGAAGAACACTGCCGCGAACAGCCCCCCGAACGTGAGCGTCCAGCGCAGTACCTGGCGGAGAAAATGGCGGCGAAGATTCGCCGATTCCTCCTCTTCGAAGCTGGCCGGACGGAGATCGTCCGGGTTGGAACCCCTGAGCGGCAAACTCGATTGTATCGAAACCAGAGCGGCGCGCTGCCCCCCAGCGTCCAAAATGCAATAATAAGGTCCTAAACACCGATGGCGACCAAATCGCTCAAGTTTCAAATCATTTGCCCCGCAGCGCCGCAGTTTCGGATTGCCAGCGGCGGGACCGCGTCCTTCCGAACTCGCATCTTCCGATTCTCGATGCTGAGCGCGCTTTCTGTGGCGGCCTGCGCTCCTCCGGACGTCCAGACCGAAGTTGTGGACGAGAACGTCGAGGCCATCGATTTCGACACGGATGCCGACATCATCGGTGTTTCTTTCATGACTTACAACGCTCCGCGCGCCTATGAGATCGCGGGGCGGTTCCGCGAGAACGGCAAAACCGTGCTCTTTGGCGGCTACCATCCGTCGCTGATGCCCGAAGAGGCAGCCGAACACGCGGATGCGGTCTGTATTGGCGAGGCCGAGGCCAATCTCCCCCGTATGATCGACGACTACCGGAATCGCCGGCTGGAAAAGTTCTATCGCTTCCCCTACCCCGAATTCCGCGCTCCGCAGGTCAATCCGCAACTGCTCCGCGCACGCGACTATATGTGGGCCTCTGTCGTGCAAGCCACGCGCGGGTGCCACCACCGTTGCGAGTTCTGCTCCGTCTCGGCATTTTCCGAACATACGTTCAAGAGGAAGCCCATCGAGAACGTGGTTGCAGAGATCCGGACCGGCGGCAAGAGGCGCGTGCTCTTCATCGACGACAACCTCGCCGCCGATCCCGATTACCTCAAGGCGTTGTTGCGGGCGCTGGTCCCGCTCCGCATACACTGGTATTCCCAAATTGCGTTCAGTGTGACTCTGGATGCCGAGCTGCTGGACCGCATGCCGCGCAGTGGTTGCCGCGGCGTCTTCATCGGATTTGAGAGCCTCGTTCAGGAGAGCTTGGTTGAGACCGGTAAGGGATTCAACCGGGCGGCGGAATATAAGCGCGGTATCGAGGCGCTTCACCGGCGTGGAATCGCGGTGATCGCAGCCTTCGTTCTGGGATACGACCACGACGGCCCGGAGGTCTTCGATCGCACCTTGCAGTTTCTGGAGGACGCGCCGGCCGATGCTCTTCAGTTGACCGTGCTGACTCCGTTTCCGGGGACGCAACTGTTTCGCCGCCTGGAGCGGGAAGGCCGGATCCACGACCGCAACTGGGAGCATTACGACCTCGGACACGTGACCTTCACGCCCAGGAACATGACCGCGGCCGACCTCGAAAACGGTCACAATCTTATTCTTTCCCGCTTCTACTCGTGGCCATCCATCCTGCGCCGCCTGTGGAGGCAAGCGCATTATCTCGGTCCGGCCGAACTTGGGTTACTGGCGCTTCTCGGTTGGGGCTACCGCTTGAAGATCCGCAGCGACGGCTACATCCCGGAGGCGGGCAGGCGTTCAGATGCCAGCCCCGCAACCGCGGCTAAAAGCTGACCGCTGACCGCTGAGGGCTAGTACGGAAACGGCCGCCGCGGAATCGGAACCGGGGGACCACTCTTCCCTTTGCCCGCTTCGGGCCCTGTCGGAGCCGCCGCCCGCGGCGGCTGGTAGCTTCCAAAATTCAGTTCGCTTTCGTTGAAGCTGAGCGAGCGGTCGAGCACCATCTCGATAGTGCTGCCCTTCGCCAGAACCGCGTCCGGGCCCCGCGTCAGCAGCACGCCGGCCATCCCCGCCGCGGCCCCCGCCGCCGCGCCGATCCCCGCGCCCATGCCCAGGTGACCCGCGGCATTACCCGCGATGATGCCTACCGATGCTCCCGCGGCCGTCGCCTCGCCCACCGTGCGAGCATCCCCGGCTTTGTTGCCCTCGCTCTTCACTTTGCCCTCGGCGCGGTCCAGTTCTTCATTCGAGCCCCCGTCCATGCCGCCGATCCGCGCCCGAAAATCGCGGGTGACGCCGTTGGGCAGGGTCAACGAGTCGAAGCGCACGTACAATTCGCCGCGCCCCTTCACCCGGCCCGGCTTCTTGATCTGGGTAACGGTTCCGGTCACGTAACTGCCCACCGGAATGACGATCCGCCCGTTCGCCAGAATCGGAAACGCCGTCTCGAGATACACGCGATCGCCCACGGCCGAGTGCTTGGTGCTGATGCTGTTGATCAGGCTCAGCGGCACCTTGGTTCCGACATTGACGGTATACTCGGCGGCCTGCGGCGCTGCCACTTTGGCCTCGCCAGCAGCCTGGCCAACCGTCGCATCCTGCGCCAGGCACACCACACCCGCCGCCACGAAACTCACTGCAATGAAAGGCCGTAGGAACATCAACGTACTCCTCAACTCATTCTAGCCTATATATTTAACGTGTCTGAGCCGGATAAAGTTGCGGGTCTGCCTACTGCACCGCCAGTTTCAGGCCTGCCGGGCTGGATTGGGCCGCGACCGCCACGCGGATCTCCGGGTCCGTGCCCAGGCTGTCCGGCAGGACCAGGTTGATCTGGTAGAGTCCCGCCGAGCCGGGAGTCAACCCCGCATACTGAATCCTCGCGGGGTCGATCGCCGTCCCGCCCAGGTACACCTTCAGATCGCTCAGCCTCTGAATCAGCGCCGCATTCTGCGGGATGACACCGGGGTCCAGGTTGGGCTGAGTCATTCCCAATCCGGCGGCGTAGACCACGATGATCTCGCCGGCATGCGCTGGCGAATCGGGCGCGACCAGGGAATTGTCTAAATGCGTCGCGATGGCGTAGCCGGCCACCGTCTGAAATAGCGCAGGCGCCGCGTCCACCACCGTAACGGTGATCTCCGGCCCGGTTTGTCCTTGGCAGACCACCCGGACCTGCACGTCCCAGTCGCGTTGGTTGCTCGGCACCAGGAAATTGACCTGGCTACCCGAGACGTACAACAGCGGCACGGGCTCATTCATCACGAAGACTTGGGTGCTGTTGAGCTCCTTCGGGAGGGTGTTGTTTTGGATATCGCCGGGTGTCAGCCCCTGGGTCGATCGCGACAGGTTCGAGCCGAAGATGGTAACGATGGAATTCGGCGCGAATGGGCCGGGGGTATAATTCGATGCGTTGACCATGCCGGCCGCCGAATAAGCCGGCGCCTGTCCCCAAGCCGCGCTCGAGAGCAGGGCAACGAGAACCAGCCACGCTCGAAACATTAGAAGGTAGTGCCCACAACCCCGCCAAAATCTCGCGAGATTCTCAGGCGCGCGGATAGCGTTGGCCATCGGCTGAATGTCGCTTCGTCGTATGTCCCTGAAAGCGGTCATCTCCCGAAGCTCATGAACAGGTTAGCGGGAGGTTCATTGAACAACGCGCGCGGACTGTAGCGCGGCGGCCAACTTGTCCATGATAAATTCCGAACCAAAACCGACCGTTGAGTTCCTGGCGGCGGCGTTGATCAGAATCATGAGCCTCCACCCCTTCCACTGATACATAGCAGCCTGGCCGGCCACGACAGAGTCGCCCGTGTGTCCCTCCCCCGTTCCCCCGAGCTTCTCCACTCCCAGCCCGTAGGCGTCGTTCACATAAGTGAACATCGCCGTCCGGCTCGTCGGACTGAGCACTCGACCGCTCATCAGCGCCGCCAACCACTTCTGTAGATCCCTGGTCGTGGAAATCATGTTCCCCGCGGAAAACATCCACGATGCTGACATGTTCGTAGTGTCGGTCCATGCGTCGCCTTTCCCGAAATCGGCGTAACAATAGGTGTTGGTGGAGCCGGGAGGCATACCGACGTCGAGGTCGCTTGGCACATACGTGTCTTCCAGACCCAGAGGCTTTAGAATTCTGAATTCCACATTTTCGGCGAAGCTTTTGCCGGTTCTCTTTTCAATAATCATTCCCAGCAGGAGATAGTTCGTGTTCGAGTAGTGAAAGCCCTTCCCGGGCGCGAAGTAGGGATCGTTCGCTCTCGCTATCGCCAGCAGCTCGTCGTGACTCCATATTCTGGCAAGATTCTTGCTTACCTCCAGCAGAAAGATCACGGGTTTTTGCGCCTGGATATAGTCGAAGTAACCGCTGGTATGGTTCAGCAACTGCCGGACGGAGACGTTGGCTCCATTGGGCATGGCTCCCGGCAGGATGCTCTCGAGGGTGTCGTCCAGCGAGAGCCTGTTTTCATCGACGAGTTGGAGGGTAACGGCTGCCGTGAAGGTCTTGGTGGCGCTGGCAATCCGGAACTTCAGATCCGGGGTCATTTTCGTCATGTTCAGGAGGTCGCTAAAGCCACTCACGCCGTGCCAAGTGGTTCCGTCGGGCCGCTCCACGAAGGCGACTGCCCCGGGAACGTCTATGAACTCCCTGGATTGATCCAGGGTCTGCTGCAAGATTCCGGCAAGCTGGCGTTGAGAACTTTGGTACGCGGCATCTTGGCGGAGAGCTTGGCTGGTCTGGTATTCTTGAGCGCAGCCCACTGCAGTAAGCATCAAGAACGCAAACGCGGTTTTTAGAAGTCGGGTCATCATCTTCTCCAAAAATGGTCTCCAGGCGAACAATGTCGCTGGGATTGCTGTAAGCTTATTCGTGTCCTCGTTGCCCGAGGTTCTCGACGAGAAGCTCGGCTGCGAGGTCGTCATCCATGAAGAATATCCTCGTTATGGCATGACCGCCGAATATCTTAGCGCCTTTGCTGCGTGCTTCGCAGCATATTGGCGGTGTGCCGATTGACGCCGAGCGCCGACTCTCTGGCCCCAGGCTCCTGGCCCCCGGCCCCCGAGACTAATACCCGCTAAACTGGATGTTTACCGCGTCCGACTTTTTGGGGGCGCTGTGCGTCTACTCACCAGGAGCCAGATTTGATCTTTCGGGCGGTTGAAGATGCCGACCTGATTCAGCAGGCTGCCCGGGGCGGCGTGGAGGCCTATAACCTCCTCGTGTCCCGGTGGGAGAAACGTGTCTACAATTACCTCCTGCGCATCACCGGCAACCGTGAAGACGCTCTGGACTTGACGCAGGACGCTTTTTTGAAAGCCTATCAGAACCTCCGCAATCTCGACGATCCAGGGCGGTTCGCCCCCTGGCTCTACCGCATCGCGCATAACGAGGCCTACTCCCTGTTCCGCAAACGCAGGCCCGAAACCGATGTGGAAGAACTCCCGCCGGAGGCCACTGGAACCGGAATCACCGTGGGTGGCAGCTCGGTCTTCCCCATCGAATTGAGCCTGGCGGTCTCGAGCGCGCTGGAACGGCTGTCGCCGGAACAGCGTGAGTCGGTGGTGCTCAAGATCTACCAGGGATTCAAATTCGAAGAGATGGCCGAAATCCTCTCGTGCCCGGTTTCCACGGTCAAGTCCCGTCTGTATACAGCCCTCGAACTCCTCAAAATAGAACTGGCTCCGATTAGGACGCGAGGTGTGTCATGAGTTGCTCACCATTCGATTTGAGGGATTACTTTCTCAAGGAGTTGCCCGATTCCGAGCAGCGCCAGGTGGAAGCCCACGTCAGGAACTGCCAGCCGTGCCGCGAAGAGCTGGACCGGTTGCGTCTCACGGAGGCCGCCTTGTTTGCGCTGCGGGAAGAGGAGATCCCGCAGCGCATCGCTTTCGTCTCCGACAAGATTTTCGAGCCGTCGCCCTGGCGGCGCTGGTGGGCCGCGTTCTGGGGATCCACCGCGCGGCTGGCCTTCGCCTCGGCGGTTATGCTTTCCATTGCGATTCTGGTATCGGCGCTGCGCCCCGTGGGGCGGATCGCCGTCCTGCCCGGCGCCCCGCAAGTAGTGAAGACCATCTCCGACACGGAAATCCAGGCTCGCATTGACGCCGCCGTCGCCAAAGCCGCGGCCCAGGTGGAGGCCCGCCAGATGGAGAAGACCAAACAACTGGTGGCCGATCTCGAAAGCACCCGCCAGCGCCTCCTGCTGGCGGCCGATGAATTCGACTACTATCAGCGGCGCGCCAACGCCATCCGGATATCCGCCAGTAATTACGGTCCGCCGCGCGCGGAGAATGGAGAATTGAAATGAGATCCGCCGCTATTCTGCTCGTGCTGTCCCTGGCTGCAGCGTGGGCCCAGCTTCCTAAACCCCCGGCCGCGGCTCCGGCGGCGGCGGTAACCCCCACGGAGAGGCCCCGCGTATCCCGGCAGACCCTTACCGATCTCGAACGACACTTCGATACCAAGCTCGCCAGTTTCGGAGGCGCCTCCGATCCCATTGACCTGCTGGGCGCCGCGCGGGGCATCTATCTCGACGGCTACGGCGCGGTCTTTACTATCGAAGCCAGCCTCATCATCACTCCCAACGTCACCCCCTTCCATACGGTGATCACCGGACCGGAGAAGGAAAAGGTCCGCCAGCGAAAACTCGATCGCTTGCCCGTGCTGAAGCAGTTGATCCGCGACATGTGGCGGGAATCGGCCACGGC
This sequence comes from Bryobacteraceae bacterium, assembly GCA_049510555.1. Lineage (GTDB taxonomy): Bacteria > Acidobacteriota > Terriglobia > Bryobacterales > Bryobacteraceae > Fen-178. Next base: position 1,479 of record JBEKYW010000093.1, on the reverse strand, counting down.
GCTCACGGCCATTCCGGACAATCAACAGGTCGTGATCGCAGTCCGCCTGCTGTACCTTCCCTGGGAAGACACGCGCGGCCTGCCCGGTCAGATCGTGATGAAGGGCGACCGCAAGGCTGCCGTCACCGGAGCCATCCAGATGGAAGAGCAATAAGTGACCTCCACGCTTCCTCCCGATTCCGAGAATGAAGCCGCCGCGGCGTTCGCCGGGCCCGGCCCGCGCTCCATGCGCCTCGGCGAAATCCTGGTGGACCGCAAGAAGATCGAGGCCGAAGACCTGGAGCGCGCCCTGGAAATCCAGAAGGAGCGCGGCGACAAGCTCGGCAAAATTCTGGTCGATATGGGCCTGATCGCCCAGCGCGACGTGCTCGCGGCGCTTTCCGATCAGCTCGGCGTGCCGCTCGTCGCGCTGGACAACCCCCCGCCGTCGGCGCCCGAGATCGACGGCCTTTCGCACCGCTTCCTGCGGCAGTGCCGGGCCTTCCCGGTGGCGCTTGTCGATTCCACCCTGACCATCGCCATGGCCGACCCGCTCGACTTCGAAACCATCGCGGCCGTGCGCGCTTTCTCCGGCCTGCAAATCCAGACGGTGCTGGCCGCGGAGCAGGAGATCCTCGACGCCATTGAGAAGCACTACGGAGAAGGCGAGCGGCGCGTGCTGCTGGGCGAGGGCGAAGACGAGCAGGCCACGGCCGACCTCGAACACCTGCGCGATATGGCCAGTGAAGCGCCGGTCATCCGCCTGGTCAACGCCATGATCGCGGATGCGCTCGAAAAGCGCTCGAGCGACATTCACATCGAACCGTTCGAGAAGGAGTTCCGCATCCGCTTCCGCGTGGATGGCGTGCTGTTCAACCAGGAACCGCCGCCGCGCGAGCTGAAGGCCGCCATTATTTCGCGCCTCAAGCTGATGGCCAAGCTCAACATCGCCGAGCGCCGCCTGCCGCAGGACGGCCGCATCAAGATCAAGATCGTGGGCCGCGAGGTGGACCTGCGCGTCTCCACCTTGCCCACGCTTTATGGGGAGAGCCTCGTCATGCGCCTGCTGGACCGCTCCGCGGGCGATTTCTACGACCTTCGCCGCTTGGGCTTCGACGACCACATGCTCGCGCGCATGGAGCATTTCACCAGCCTGCCGCACGGCATCTTCCTGGTCACCGGCCCCACCGGCAGCGGCAAATCCACCACCCTCTATTCGGCGCTCAAACGCATCAACCTTCCCGACAAGAAGATCATCACCATTGAAGACCCGGTGGAGTACCAGATGGACGGGATCAACCAGATTCACGTCAACCCCCAGATCGGCCTGACCTTCGCCGCCGGCCTGCGGCACATCGTGCGCCAGGACCCCGACGTGATCATGGTGGGTGAAATCCGCGACCGCGAAACCGCCGATATCGCCATCCGCGCCGCGCTCACCGGCCACCTGGTTTTTTCCACGCTCCACACCAACGACGCTCCCAGCGCCATCACGCGCCT
>JBEKYW010000092.1:0-11957 GCA_049510555.1 Bryobacteraceae bacterium | reverse complement strand
TCATGGCGCGCTCGATGGCGTTGCGCAGCTCGCGCACGTTGCCGGGCCAGTCGTGCGAAAGCAGCAGCTTGGCCGCGGCCTCGCTCACGCCTTCAATGTTCCGCTTGAACTTGCGGTTGTAGTGCTCCACGAAGAACTTCGTCAGCGGCACGATGTCGTCGGCGCGCTCCCGCAGCGGCGGGATCAGAATCTGGATCACGTTGAGGCGGAAGTAGAGGTCCTGGCGGAATGCGCCTTCCTTCACCGCCTCGCGCAGGTTCTTGTTGGTGGCCGCCACCACGCGCAGGTCGAGCTTGATGTCCTTCAGGCCGCCCAGCCGCCGGAAGCTCTGCTCCTCCAGCACGCGCAGCAGCTTGGCTTGCAGCATCAAGGGGATTTCGCCGATTTCATCCAGAAACAACGTGCCTTTGTCGGCCAGCTCGAAGATCCCGCGCTTCTGCGCGCGGGCATCCGTGAACGCGCCCTTTTCATAGCCGAACAGCTCGCTTTCCAGCAGCGAATCGGGAATGGCCGCGCAGTTGATGGCGATGAACGGCTCGGCCTGCCGCAGGCTTTGGTAGTGCAGCGTCTTGGCCACCAGGTCCTTGCCGGTTCCGTTCTCGCCTTCCAGCAGAATGGTCGTGGCCTCGCTAGCCGCCACCCGGCGCACGAAGTTGAGCACCTCGCGCATGGGCCCCGATTCGGCGATGACTTCGCGCTTCTGCGGCGCAGCCTCCTCGGTAACGTCCTTGATGGTGGCCACCACGCCAGTGAGCTGGCCGCCGCCGTCGAACATCTGGGTGGTGCGCATCACCACCAGCCGCTCCATGCCATTTCCGGTATGCAGCCGGACCGTGCAGTTCGGCGCGGCGGGCGTCTGGTTGAGACCCACCAGGACCCCGCATCCGGGTTCGCACAAGGAGCACTTGAAGACTTCCTGGCAGTGTTTCCCGAGCATCTCCTCGGAGGTCATGCCGAAGAGTTTCTCCGTGGACCGGTTGACTCCTGTTATGCGGAACTCCGGGTCGTACAGAACCAGAGCATCGGAAAGCTGGTCGAACACCGATTCTAAGACACTGGTTTTCTGCCAGCCTGGAGTGAGCTTTGACATTCCTGACAACTTGTCTTGATTATAGCAGGGCGCCTGGGTTAATTGGCGCAATGCGCGGCAGTTTCGGGGGGAATTGCCCCCAACCAAACTGGGGAGATCCTTGCAAACCCACTGGAACGCAGGGAGTAAGCCCGTGGCGATGCAATTGCTACTTTCGGTCGTGGAGGTGCCATGTCCCATTTGAAAGTCATCTTGCCCGCTGCCATTTTGCTGGGCGGATTCCTGGTTTGCTCGACGGCTTCGTTCGGCAAGCCAGAGTATTCCAAGGCGACCAAGAAGGCTTGTGCTTACTGCCATGTCGATTCCAAGGCCAAGCCCAAGGAGTTGACCGAGGCCGGCAAGTACTACGCCGAGCACAAGAGCCTGGACGGCTACCAGGAGAAGAAGTAGCGGAAGCATGGAAGGCGGAGGCGTGGAGTCGGCCGTGATGCAGGCGGTTCAGCTTTCGATTGCCAATGGCGTGTATGCCGCAACTGTGCGGGAAGCGTTGTCGCGCAGTTGCGCATGGCACGTCGAAACAGTCGATCGCCCGGACCCCTCGCAGAAATGTGTGCTGGTTCTGGACGAATTGGCATTCGCCCGGCTGCCCCTCCCCCTGTCCAACCCGGAGCGGGTCGTTTTGATCACTCGGAAGGATCCCCAACTGCTGGCTCAGGCATGGGAGGCCGGGATCGTTTCCGTGGTCTCCGAGGAAGACCCCATTAGTACCGTTCTGCTGGCAATCATGGCGGCGGCATTGCGGGTGGCGAAGTCCCACGCCGCCGCTGTTTCGGGTGGAATATCCCCCAGTTGCGGTTCCAGTTCTGCGGGAATAGCCCCACTGCACCGGATTCCCGGATCAAAACGTTGCAAAACTCAATAGGTTAAGCCCGCCACGGGTGGTGGATGCCATAGGCGTGCCCTCACGGAAAAGCTTGAGCTTCGAGATTCAATATGTAAACTTTAGAAGGAGGTAATTTATGCATATTGATTTACGTCCTTTCCTGGCACTCTGGTTGGTCGTGATTGCGGCCGTGATCGTGGTGGCCTTCTGGCGCCGGTCCGTGGCCGTGCAAGAAGACCCCGCATTGCACCTCGGGGCGGCGCACGCTGGTACTGCCGCTCAGCAGATAGCCGTCGCCAAGAAACTCGAGCAAATCGATAAGTGGATGAAGATCCTGACGGTGGTGGCCGTCGTCTTCGGCCTTCTGCTAGGGGCCGCCGCCTTGTACAAGGCTTGGGTGTTGGGTCCCGGCGCCGGATTGTAGTGCGATGCCGAACCGGGCACTTTCTTCAACTGGCGGGCGCCTCGGTTCTCGATGGATCGGCCTTCTCCTCGGTGTGGCCTGCGCCAATTCGCTCGCAGCCGCGAACGCGCCCGGCGCGGCATGCACCACTTGCCACGACCAGGGGCAGAAACTGGAGAAGAGCGCGCACGCGGGGCTGCCGTGCGATACGTGTCACGAATCGCATGAGAAATATCCTCACCCCGCGGGCATTGCCAAGCCGGTGTGCGCCAGTTGTCATCGGGACCAAGCGGGCGACTACGCGCTGGGCGTGCACGGCCAGGCGCGCAAGAACGGAAATGAGGGCGCTCCCGATTGCGCCCTCTGCCACGGAAGCGCGCACGAACTGCTGGCGCCCAGGTCGCAGGCGTTCCGCGCCGCTGTGCCGGACACTTGCGGCATGTGCCACAGCGAAGTCGCCGAGCAGTTTCGAGCCAGCGTGCACGGCCAGGCACTGGCGCGCGGCGTCACGCAGGCACCGCTGTGCACCGACTGCCACGGCGAGCACAGGATTCTCAAACATACCAACGCAGCCTCCCCGGTGAACGCAGCGCATATCCGCGACACCTGCGGGAGCTGCCACGGCGACGTCCGCCTGACCCGCAAGTTCGGCCTGCCTTCGGACCGCCTGCTGAGCTTCGATTCGTCCTACCACGGCCTCGCCGCCAAGGCTGGCTCGCAGACCGTCGCCAACTGCGCGAGCTGCCATGGCGTGCACAACATTCTGCCGTCGTCCGACCCCAAGTCCACCATCAACGCCCGGAACCTGCCCAAGACCTGCGGCCAGTGCCACCCCGGCGCCGGGACGCGTTTCGCCATCAGCCAGGTGCACCTGACCGAAGGGAACGCCGAGTCCGCCGCCCTGCGCTGGGTGCGCCAGTTCTATTGGCTGGTCATCCCCGTGACCATCGGGCTGATGCTGCTCCACAACGGCGGCGATTGGGTCCGCAAGCTCATTGAGCGGCGTTTCAGCGTTCGCCGGGATAACCTCGGCGCCAGGAACTTTTCCGAACGCGGCGAACTCCGCATGCTGCCGTTCGAGCGGGTGCAGCATGCTGTCCTGGCCATCTCGTTCCTCACCCTGGTCTGGACCGGCTTCGCGCTCAAGTTTCCAGATCAATGGTGGGCGCGGCCGCTGCTGTTAATGGAGGGGACCTACGCCATGCGCAGCCTCATCCATCGCATCGCCGCCGGTGTTTTCGTGGCGGTCACGCTGACCCACCCGATCTCCCTGATCGTCAGCCGCAAGCTGCGCGAGCACTGGAAGCAGATGCTGCCGGCCACCAACGATCCGCGCGAGGCGCTCTCCAATTTCGCCTACAATCTGGGTCTCGGTTCCGAGCCTCCGGATCGCTCTTCGCACAGCTATGTGGAGAAGGCCGAGTATTGGGCGGTGGTGTGGGGCGCGGTGGTGATGATCGCCACCGGGCTGCTGCTTTGGGCCAACAATCTGGCCATGAAACTGCTGCCCAAGAGCTGGCTGGACGTCGCCACGTCGGTTCATTTCTACGAGGCCGTGCTGGCCACTCTGGCGATTGTGGTCTGGCACTTCTACCCCGTCATTTTCGATCCCGATGTCTACCCGTTGAACACCGCCTTCCTGACCGGTATTACAGTCAGGAAGCAGGAGCACCCCAGGGAGCGCGAGGAGCCAAGATCCGCCGGAGACGACTAGACTGATGACGCCCGACCAATCCGATCGCAGGGAGAGGAGTTGGCTGTCCCCGATCATTCATCTGTCCAGCAACTGGGTGAGCCAGGCAGGCGTGGTGATCGTCACCACCGCCACCGTCTTCTGGCTTTTTTTGCTGCCGGTCACGCTGCGCGGGACGACCCAGAGCCCCTACGTAGGGATTCTCGCGTTCCTGGTGCTGCCGGCTCCGTTCTTCGCCGGCCTGATCCTGATTCCGCTGGGAATCTGGCTCCAGCGCAAGCGCGAGGGGCGAAGCGGCATCTATCCGCCCGAATTCCCGCCGCTCACGTGGCGTAACGCCGAGCTGCGCCGCCTGGTCCATTTCGTTTTCTTCACCACCATGGTCAACCTGGCGATTGCCAGCCAGGTCAGTTACAGCGCCGTGAATTATATGGATTCGGTGACGTTTTGCGGCGAGACCTGCCACACCGTGATGCAGCCCGAGTACACGGCCTATCAGAACTCCCCGCATTCACGCGTGGAGTGCGTGAAGTGCCACATCGGGCCGGGCGCTTCGTGGTTCGTGAAGAGCAAGCTGTCGGGTGTGGGACAGGTGCTCGCGGTGACCTTCCACACCTATTCGACGCCCATCCCCACGCCCGTTCGCAGCCTGCGTCCCGCGCGGGAGACCTGCGAAGCCTGCCACTGGCCGCAGAAGTACGGTGAGGACCGTTTGCTGGTCATCGACAAGTTCGCCGACGACCAGACCAACACGCTTTCCAAAACCGTGCTGCTGATGAAGATTGGCGGCGGCAACCGCGGCATCGGAATACACGGGACGCACCTGGGCACCGGCGTGCTGATCCGCTATGCGCATGCCGACGAGGGACGGCAGAACATTCCCTGGATCGAGTACAACGGCCCGGGCGGCAAGACCGTCTACGCCACGCCCGACGCCAAGCCCGAGGGCGGCGGCCTGCCCATCCGCGACATGGATTGCGTGGACTGCCACAATCGTCCGACTCACGCCTACGAGTTGCCGGAGCGCGCCGTGGACCGCGTGATGAACGCGGGCCGGATTTCGCCGTCGCTGCCGTTCGCCAAGAAGCGGGCCGTGGAGATCCTCAAGGCTGGCTACGGCACTCGCGACGAAGCCGCGCAAAAGATTCCCGCGGCGTTCGAGAAATACTACCGGGACAACTATCCGGCCGTCTGGGCGCAGCGCAGGGCCGAGGCGGCCTCCGCGGCCGAGCAGGTGCTGGCGATCTACGACCGCAACATCTTCCCCGAGATGAAAGTCTCCTGGGGCACCTACCCGAACAACATCGGCCACGCCGACTTCCCCGGCTGCTTTCGCTGCCATGACGGCAACCACGCCGCCAAGGACGGCCGCTCCGTCACGCAGGATTGCAACGCCTGCCATAACCTGCTGGCCATGGATGAGGCCAATCCGAAGGTGCTGACGGACCTGGGGATCGTCGAGAGCAAGCCGCCGGAACAGAAATAGCGGCGGGGAACTTCCGGAGACAATCCTAAGATTCCGCCGGCGGCTACAGGGGCGCTAGTCCGGCCGGAAGCAGCCATTGCAATGAAGTGAGTTGTTTACGGATGGTCGGGGCGGGCAGATTCGAACTGCCGACCCCCTGCGCCCAAGGCAGGTGCGCTACCAGGCTGCGCTACGCCCCGACATTTGCTGCTCTCTTGATTCTATACTACCGGGCGGCGCCGGGCCACTCGGCAGTCGACAATCGCCAGTTTCTAACGCGCTCGGCCCCGCCGCGCCACCTCGCGCCGCATCATCGTTGCCAGGCGGCGGATTCCCCGCGCCCAGTCCGGAAACAGATCGATGTACTGGAATTCCCGCTGGATGGATCGCGGCACGCGGCAGCCATCCAGCCGCACCGGCACCACAAAGATTTCATCCAGCGGCACGCGCCGCGCGCAATCCAGCGCATAACGGATCTCCGATTGGAACCCGCCTGTCTTGTTCACCGAGTATCCCGAAAAGCAGGCCACGAAGAAATCCGAGGTTTCGATGGCGCTCTCGATGGCGCGCGGCCAGTTCTGGCCCGGCAGCAGTTTGCGCGCATCCGTCCAGGGGCTGAATCCGGCCGTTTCCAGGGCCTCGCACAGCCGCTCCACGGCTTTCGCATCTTCTTTCACATAGGCGATGAAGACTTGCGGCAGCCCCGACGGTTCAAACCGGCAGCCAAGCGCGGCGTCCGGGTAGAACACGCCCAACCCGTCGATCTCCACCACTTTCCCCGCGGCCAGGCCTTGGAGTACCACCTGCGCCAATTGGCCGGTCGGAGAGCAGTCAGCCACGGCGCTCACCTCCTTGCCGCTCGAACGCCACTTTCCCGCCCGGGCGCGGACTGAACTTGCCCAATCCCGGCAGCGACGCTTCTTTGCCCTGGCGGAGATTCCGGAGAATCTGGCCCACCACATGGTCCAGGCGGTCCGCCGCCTCGGCTTCGCTGACACCTGCCTGGCGCGCCATCCGTTTTGCGATATCCGGCTTCTTCATCCCGATTCCACTTTAGCAGCGGGTCACGCTCAAGCCGCCTCATATGCTACCGGTGGCATCCCTCAACCAATTGAAAAGAAAAGCAGTTTGACCGGAGCGGAATATTGAAAATTGCTGTGATCGGCCAACGCGCTCTGGCGTGGCGCAGTGGTCCCGGCGGCAGGCGTAGCCCACCCTCCTTATAATGAAGGTCATGACTCCTGAGACGCCCGCCGTCCCGCTCACGGTCGAAGGCGCCAGCGTGCTGCACCAGATGATGCGGTTCCGCTGGCCTGCCTGGCGCGCGCTTTCCGCTGAAAGCCGCGGGGAAATCCTCCAAGAGGCGACGCACACGCTGGCGGCCTGGGAGCGTCCCGGCGGTGGCCGCCAGAGCGCGGTGTATTCGTTGCTGGGCCACAAGGGCGACCTCCTCTTCCTGCACTTCCGGCGCAGCTTCGAGGAGCTCAACCAGGCCCAACTCGAACTGGCGCGGCTGCGGCTCGGCGATTGTCTGGAACCGGCGGCTTCCTACCTTTCCGTGATCGAGCTCGGCCTGTACGACTCCACGGCCAAGGTCTACGGCGAATTGGCCGCCAAGGGCGTCGAACCGCATTCCGGCGAATGGAACCGGGAGATCGAAGCCGTGCTCGCGCGCCAGCGGCAGGCCATGGCGCCGCGGCTCTGGCCGGAAATCCCGGGCGCGAAGTATCTCTGTTTCTATCCCATGGACCGGCGCCGCAGCGAATCGGTGAACTGGTACCAGGTGCCCATGGGCGACCGCCAGCGCCTGATGCGCGAGCACGGCCTGGTGGGGCGGCGCTACGCGGGCGAAGTGCGGCAGATCATCACCGGCTCGATTGGATTCGACGATTGGGAATGGGGCGTAGACCTTTTCGCCGGCGATCCGCTAGTCTTCAAGAAACTCATCTACGAGATGCGCTTCGACGAAGTCAGCGCCGTGTACGCCCTCTTTGGCCCGTTCTACGTGGCTTTGCGCCTTCCCGCCGCGGATCTGAACGCGATGCTCGCGCTGTAGCGCAGGCATTCACAACGATCTGCACTTTGAGAAACTGAGCTCGCGCGGATCGACACCGACCGATTGGGCGGCGGCCATCCGCAGCGTCCGAACCAGATTGTACGCCATGACGCCGACAATCAGTTCCCTGGCCGCCATCGGCGCGCTCAGCGAGCGTAGGTGTCCCAATCGCACGGTTTGCTTCAGACCGCGTAGATCCGTCTCAATGTTCCATCGTCGCCCGTGGAGTTCGACGATCTTGTCGGCCGGCAATTGGGGATACCGGCCCCTGGCCCCGCGAGCGAAGCGAGCCCGAGATTGGCTTCGTTCCGTCAGAACCGCCGGAACCCCCAGGAGCCTGAGTGATGCCGCCTTCCCACTCCCTACCGGTCGGGGCTTTGGGCCCCCAAGCGCTTGCGCTGCTGGTCCTCGAGGACCTTCTTCACCTCGTTGAGGGACTTCTCGACCTTCTTGGTGCGCGCCACCTCCGCGGCCAGGTCCGACCTGAGTTTGGCGGCTTCCTGGGCCAGCGCGTCTCTCTGCTTGCGGATCTCCGGGTCCTCGGGCGGCGGCTTCCGCTCGGGAAGTCTTCCCAGAAAACTGGTCGCTCCGCGGGCCTGTTGCCCATCGGGCAAATGAATGGCCAGCTTGATGTCAACTCGTTCGCTCTGGCGGCCATAAGTGAAAGTGCCGGCTTTCAGGCGCTGCGCGTCCAACTGGATCTCCCAGGGAACAAGCCCGTCGTCAATCTCCAGCATGGCGTTGGTTGCTCGGCGCACCGTGGGAGAGTTGCCGTCCCACTGGATCCGCAACTGGCCGTCGCTATCGATCACGTTGAGCCCGATGGAAAGCTCGGGCGCGGGCCCGATCGCAGCCGTCAAGCGAGGCAGCCAGAGGTCTCGGGTCTGGTACCCCGCCCCCGCGACCGCCAGGCAAATGGCGATCACCAGCACGGTCACCAGAAACCAGCGCGACTTCCGCCTGGCGGGCGTTGCGAGGAAACCCGGGAGCGGCAGATCAGCCGATGCCTGCTCGGATGCCTCCGCAGCCGGCTCCGCGGGCGGCTCGGGCTCTGGAGCCGCCCGCTCGGCTGCCACCGTGATCACCGGCCCCCGCGGATCCAGACCGTGCCGGAGACGCGCGGAAGACGCGGACTCCGTCGCCGGCGCGACTCCCGCCGGAGCCGGACGCACCGGCAACGGGGCCAGCGCGAATTCCTGGTAGCTGGCCGTTCCATGAATCGATCCGTCCGCCTCCCGGAAGAAGAAGCCCCCCCTGGTGGGATGAAAGGTGTGCGGCTTCAGCACCAGCGCCACTTGCCATGGTTTGGGGAAATAGCGGTTGTGAAGGTCCTGGTCGGCCGCGGAGAGAAGAATCTCGCTCCGCGTGTGGGAATGGTACCAGCCGACGGGCTTGAGCCGGTCCGGATTCTGTTCCGCCGACGCCAGCAACTCCCCCAATCTGTCCTGGTCTCGCGGGGAAAGCGCGAACGACGGTCCGAAGGCGTGCTCGCATTCCAGAGCCACATAATCCTTGATCGCCAGCCGCCCCTTCAAATAGTGTCCCAGCAGAATCCCGCCGATTTCGGCGCCGCCGCGCGGCAGCGAAAAGAACGCATCCATCACCCCCAGGCGGATATCGTCCAGCGCTCTGAGGGAATATTCGATTGTGAAGGGGCACTCTGGCGCCTTCCATGTGGCTACTGCGCTCTCCGCGTCATGCTCCGTCATTCATTTGCGCCCGCTGTATTGATTGTAGACCGCCGGCGCCGCACGAAGCCAAGACTATAATGAAGGAGTGCCGAAAGCCAGAGATCTCGAGGGGCGCCTGCAAAAGACCGAGCAGCAGTTGCGCCTGTTCCAGAAGATCAGCCGCTTCATGGTCCGGGAAATGAGCCTGTCGGAAGTTCTGCAAGGCATCGTGTCTCTGGTGGTCGAGTTCACCCAATGCGATTCCTGTCTCGTGTACCTCCTCGACGGCGAGGAACTGGTGCTGTGCGCCTCCAACATGCCGCACCCCTCCACCATCGGGAAGCTGCGGATGAAATGGAATGAGGGCCTGACGGGTTGGGTGGCGCGCGAGCGCCGCCTGCTGGCGATTTCGCGCGAGGCATACAAGGATCCACGGTTCAAGAAATTCGGCGAGTTGGAGGAAGACACCTACGAAGCGTTCCTTTCCGCGCCGGTGACCGCCCGCAACCGGGTGGTGGGCGTGATCAACGTGCAGCACCGGCTGCCCCACCAGCATACCGGCGGTGAAATGGAGGTGCTCACCACGGTCGGCGAACAGGTGGGATGCGTCCTGGTGCTCGCCCGCATGGCCCCCACCGCGGTGGAATCGGCCAGTCACGTGGAACTGGTGCTTTCCTCCGGACCTGTCGCAATGAAACAATAGAAGCAACGTGACGCTTTCATTCGCTCGGTTCCTATGCGCGCTGGCGGCGCTGGTGGCGTGGGTGACGCCGCTCGGCGCCCAACGCTGGCAGGTGCAATATTTCTATGATCGGAACAAGTCTTCCCTGGCCATTGGCGACCTCTGTTTTGCGTCGGCCGTGCGCGGAGTCGCGGTAGGTAGCATTCACGAGGGCAGCCGCCAACGGCCCGTGGCGCTGGTGACCTCCGACGGCGGCGCCCACTGGCAGCTCGTCCCACTCCAGGAGGCGCCTCTCTCGCTGTTCTTCCTGAACGAGAACTTCGGGTGGATGGTGACGGAGAAGGGTCTGTGGCAGACCACGGAGGCCGGAAAGAGCTGGACCAAGATGCCCCGGGTTCCGGCCCAAGTCTTTCGGGTGTACTTCACAGACGAGAAGAACGGTTGGGCCGCCGGCGCCAGGAAAACCGTGCTCGAGACCCACGATGGAGGCCAGCGGTGGACCCGCGTGGCCGCAGCCGCCGAACAGCCCGGAAGCGCCGAGAGCTCCGCCTATGGGTGGATCGCGTTTGCCACGCCCCAACTTGGCGTGATCACCGGTTGGAACCGGCCGCCGGAACGAGCGTTCACGCCCAGACTGCCGGAGTGGATCGATCCGGAGGCGGCCTTGAGCCATCGCGAATGGCCCCATCTCGGGCTGTCGCTGGAGACTCACGACGGCGGCAAGACCTGGAAGTCCGCTTCCGCTTCGGTATTCGGCCAGGTCACGCGCATGCGTTTCGGACCGCCAGGCACGGGCCTCGGGTTGATCGAGTTTTCCGACTCGTTTCTGTACTCCAGCGAGGTCTACCGCATCAAATGGCCCTCGGGCGGCAGCGAGATGATTTACCGGGACAAGAAATTCGCCGTCACGGATGTCTGGGTGACTCCGGACGGCACGGGCTATCTCTCGGGCATTGTGGTAACAGGCGAGCTGCGCAGCCTGGTTCCGGGCAAGGTGAAGGTGCTCAGGAGCCGGGACTTCTCCATTTGGACCGACCTCGAGGTGGACTACCGCGCGGTGGCCAACCGCACCACCATGGCGACGGCCAGCGACCGCGACATCTGGCTGGCCACCGACAGCGGCATGATCCTGAAGCTGACCCAGTAGAACAGGATTCCCGGCCCCTGATTTATTCACAGGCAATCCACGTCGAACTTCTGTAACTGCTTCGAAACACGGCAGAAATAACTTGAGGAAAAGTGCACAAAAGTGCACCGGCGCAGCAAAAAAGAATTGACGAAAAACGGTTGTGAGGGCATATTGGGAGAGGTTCCAAGAGGTTTGAGGAACAGCAAGCCTCCGGAAACGTAGCGGACCAGGAACGATGATCCGCAGCTTTGAGATCTAGTAATAGAAACGGGCTGCGGGGAGCGAGCGGAGATCGGGCGGATTCGGAAGGCGGGCTTGGCAGGCGGCAAATCCCGCTGAACGCTTTGATCCCGAGGGAGGTAAAAGTCCCGGAGGGGAGCGGAGGCGGGAGGGGCCATCAGCCGGGCTATTTGGCGAAGCTGCAACGGGCCAGAAGCGATGAAGCGGCCGAGGCCGGGGCGAACCGGCGTTGGTAGCGGAGCGGAAGGGCCGAACGGGCGGGGGAGCCAGGTAGCCGGGAGCGAAGTAGCAGGTCAGGACCTTTGACCCCGGAATGGGTTTCGCGCGAGCGGGAGTCGTTGCGGGCGAGGGAAAGGCCGTTACGAGCGACCAGTCCGGATGGGGAGAGAAGAAAGGCTGCGACGCGCCAGGAAGCATTGATCCGGCGGCTGGAGAAAACGGCTGTTGGGGAGCGGAGAGGCGAAGCGTTCAGCGCTCCTGATCGCGATGTTCAGTACCGGGCATGCCGGTGGTGGGCAAGGCTGGAAATCAGATCACTTGGAACCATTTTTTTTGTGCTCCGCCACGTAGCGCTTCACGAACTCCGAGAATGCTCGTTCGAGCGCCACGCGCTCTCTCTCTGATGGGCCCACCTTCTTCTCTTCAATCCGCAGGACCGGCAGCAGGTTGCGGGTGGTGGAAGTGATAAAGACCTCGTCGGCGGATT
>JBEKYW010000091.1:0-11358 GCA_049510555.1 Bryobacteraceae bacterium | reverse complement strand
GGCTCGAACCCGCCAGGGATTCAGCTCCATATATTTCGATGAATCCTTCGCCGTGAATGCCCTCGAGCAGGCTTTCGGCGGCATAGCGCCGTAGCTGATTGGGGCCGCTGAAACAGCCCGATAATTCCCTGATGAAATCCTTCACTGTGTTTTGCCCGTTGCACGCTCGTAGCGCTTGGGCAACCAGCGGCGAAATTTCAACCAGGCGGCTGCTTTCCTCGGTGAACGCGTCGGTTCGGTACAGCTTCCGCTGGCGTGCTCCACTCGGCCGTTCGCCGCGTTTCAGGGCATCGATTACGCTCTGGATGTCCCACTCCAGCTCGATCACATGAAGGTGAGGCGTCCGCACCGGGATGCCGGTCGAAATCCTTGAACCCGATAGCGGCTTCCCATTCCGGGGCAGCGTCGCATCGCCGGCCTCAGCCTCGGCAAACGCCAGGTGATAACTGACGAGCGCCTCCACCGCGGGACTCCCGAAGTCCGCCAGGCGCTCGCGCGCGAAACCCACAAAGTCCTTCCCGAAATCGTCCCGCATGTAATAGTGCCGCAGACTCCCCCCGCCTAACGTGGGCTGGCTCTTTACGCGGTGGTCGCGCCACGCGAGAAACACGTCCAGGATGCCGCCGCTGCTCTGGTGAAGCGCCGCCAGGAGCCATCGTAGCCGCGCGCGCCCCATGAGCAGAAACTCCCTCAGCTCCAAACGGCAAGCGTGATCGGGGGCGCGAGTCGGAAGCAGGTAGAAGTTCGGAAAGATCTCCGGATACCGGCGGATCAACGCGCGGTCCGCGTCATTCTGCGTCCGGCCCTGATGCGACATGCTCGAACAGAGATCCTCCAATACCAATCGATCCTTGTACCGCGCATACAGCGGCGTCCCCGCGAGCGGCGCGAGGACGTTCAGTTGCGGAGTAGTATGCGGTTGCCGCAGCGAATGCATGTACAGGCCGGTGGTTTCCCGCAGGTCATCCCAGTTCTCCTCCGGGAAGCCCGTAATCAGGGCAACCGTCGTGGCCATTCCGAGGCGCTCGGTAGCTTCGATCATCCGCTTGGCGCGGTCCGGATCGAGGTTCTTGGCGATGATCTTCTGCATGCGCCTTGACCCGGTCTCGACGCCGAAGAAGATCCCGCTGCAGCCGGCCCGGGCCATGAGTTCGAGCAGTGGTTCGTCGACGCAGTCCGTTCGCGCGCTGCACGACCATGTGAACTTTTCCCCGGATTCCAGCAGGTGATCGCAAAACGCCACCACCCGCCGCCGGTCGGCCGTGAACATGTCGTGAACCAGGCGGAAACTACGTATCCCGAACCCGGCGGCGATCGCCCGCATGTCCGCCAGCATGCGTTCCGGCGATTTTGCCCGGAACCTCCTCTGGAAGAAATCGTTGGTCGAGCAGAAGGTGCAGGCGAAGGGGCAGCCCCGTCCCAACTCGAGCGGCAGAGAGGCGGCGCCCTCTATCGCCCCGGCCAAAGAGTAGGCGGGAAGGGGCAGTGCATCCAAATCCTCGATAATGGGCGCATTTCCATTTCTCGATGGTCCGGCCGGAGAGCGGAAAGTCAAGCCGGGGACCGTGGAAAATCGCCGCTTCCCGCTTAACTCATCGAGGAACAACGGCAGCGTACGTTCGGCCTCGCCGCGCAACACGAAATCGACAAATGAGAAGGCTTCGAGAGTGAGTAAATCTACGGCGGAGGCCTGCGGTCCGCCGAACAGTATGCTGCACCCAGGAGTCTCCCGCTTCACACGCTCCGCGATCCGGATAGTGAGCGGATAACTGCTGCAAATGGAGCTGAACCCGAATACGTCCGCTCCCGACGAGACGATCGCACGGGCCGCCCACTCCGCAAACCTCGTTGGCCCTGACGAGCCGCCATCCGCGAGGTACTCAAAGTACGCCCGGTTCAGATCGACGACCGTGGGCGTCGCGTTGCCCTCATTCAGCACGCTTGCGAGACTGAGTACGCCCAGATGCGGCTCGGTTGCCGCTCGGCGAACCTGCGGGCGTGATGCATCGCCGGCATCTTCAAAGTCTGTCGCCGTCGGCGCGGTAACCAGACAAACTTTCATCCATCCTGTCTCGGTCGTGGCGCGGCGGTCCCGGTCCGGGTTGCGTGCCGGGTTAGTCCGGATCCTGCTGCTCGTTCTCGTCCTCGAGATGCAGGTGGACTGCGCCCAGCGAATTGACCATATCGGTCTTGATGTGCTTGTCAAGCTCCGCTGCAAGGAGCGCCTTTACGCCTTCCTTGGTGGATCCTTTAGGTATTCGTATTTCGATTATCTTGCCCATAAGAGTAACTGAGGTATCGTAATACAAGCTTGCGGCAAAGGCAAGCGAGATTCTCGTGAGAGAGGATCAGCGCGGAAAAGACAGCAGGGAGGGGGGCCTTAACACTCCGGTCCATATGGTTTCCGTCACTTCACCGACATTGATGAAGATCGACTGCCCGGCGACTGACATCCCCAACACGGATCGACTCGCCCGATCGGGGGTTATGCGCTGGCTGTGATAGTGCACGACGGGGGATGGATCCCCAACGCCGGTTCCGCGCTCCGCATCGAATCGCTGGCCCCAGATACACGTAAATTTGTCGCGGTTTGACAGGTAGAAAAACGTCGTGCCATCGCTCGACCAGCGCGGCCGGTCGGCTTCCTCGAGTGCTGGCGTCAGCGGGATCCAGGGGCCCTGAGGCGCCCCGGTGGCCCGCGGAAAGCGAACCGCAAGCACTTGTTTGGCCGTTCCGCCTCTGCCGGCGGTAAACAACAGATACTCGTGGGCCGGGCTCCAATCCGCCTCGCCTAGTGCGATGCCGCTCGCTCCCGCCAAGGCTACCTTCGAAATGCCGGTGTCCACATCGAGGATGGCGATTTCTCCCTTGGAAGTCGTGTGGAACACTCCCTTGTCGTCCGCGAACCAGCTCGTCGGACGCGAGCACCCCGTACACAACTTACGCGCCGGCCGGTCACCGCTGACCAGCCCAATCGACGATTCCTCCTTGTAGCGGGCCTCGAACGCTATGCGACCGCCGGTTGCATCGGGAGTGGGCCAGAACTTGTCTTCTTTTGATGAAACCAGGACCGATTCCGCCCCCGTCGCCAGGTTCTTCCTGAAAAGATCCCTGAAAGTGGCTGTCATTCGCGAGAAGAAGAGCCAGCGCCCGTCGCGCGAAGCGCTCGGGCAGCAGTCCGAGACCGGATCGTCAGTGAGCTTGACGGCAGAACCAGTGCCGTCGCCCGCTTTCGCCGCAACCCGCCAGATGTGCAGCGCTCCGAACGCGCGCCCGAACGCCATGCGCCCGGTCGCCGCCAGCGAGGGAGACATCTCCTTGATGTCGCCGGAGGTGATTTGCCGCGGCCGGCCGGTCACATGCCTGTTCTTTCGCGAAATCGTCAGTTCCCAAATCGTGGTCGATGCCCCATGCCTGCCGCTGAATACCGCCTGGTCCCCGCGCCACACCTTCAGAGGTGGACTTTGAATCTCGATATTTTCCGCGCGGAGCAATGCCAGCGCTCCGGTGTTGGCAGGAGCGCCGCCGTCCGCGCGCACGGCCCACCATTCCGCACAAGTCGGAAGCGGCGCGCCGGCGTCGCGGCAACCCTCGAAAAGTAAGAACTGCCCATCGGAGTTCCACGTGGGATACCGGGCGTCCGCGTAATCGCCCGCCAGGCGCCTCGCAGGCCCGCCTCCCAAGGAAATCACGTATGACTGTCCGGAAGGAGTGGAATCGTCCTTGTTCCCCATCCAGTACGCGATGCTGTTCCCATCGGGAGAGAATGCGGGGGACCGCCCGCCGGGGACCAGCAGCCGCTCGCCGGCGCCATCGGCCCCAACCACATAAATCCCCCCGCCGTTCCGCTCCGATCGAAAGGCCACCAACCTCCCATCGGGTGATATGCTCGGTTCGGTTTCTTCCGCCGGATCGGTGGTCAGCCGCCTCGGTGGCCCGCCGCGGACCGCTTGAATCCACACATCGAGATTGCCGGGCTCGGCCCGATCCGACGTGTAGGCGATCCACTGGCCGTCCCGCGAGAGGCTGGGGGAGCCTGACAGGCTCTCTCCCGGGGTCAGTTGCACGGCTTCCACCACGCGATCACGGCCGGAGTTGACTCCCGCCACCATGAAGACCACGGCAGCCAGCGCCGCGGCCGCAACTCCGGCGGCAATCGCCCACCGGGTGCGCCCGAGTTTTTGGCCTTCGAGAATTGGAACGATATCTCTGACATCGCGGAAACGATTCTCCGGCCGGAACTCCAGGCAGCGGGCGATCACCCGCCGCGCGCGCGGGTTGAGGCGGCGCTTGGCCTGCGACCTTAGCCAGGTCTTCAGCCGCTTCTTGCATTCATCGGGTACGGCGCGGTCTATCTCCGGCCTGGCGCCCGTCAGCATTTCACCAATCACCAGGCCGAGCGCGAATTGATCGGCCGGGGGCCCCACGGTCTCACCGCGGGCCTGTTCGGGAGCCATGTAAGCGGGCGTTCCGCCGGCAGCCAACGCGCTTCCATCCGCTGCGTCCGGGGCGATGTTCAGCGCGAGGCCGAAATCGGTGACGACAGCCCGCTGGTTGTCCGAGCCCTCTCCAACGAGCATCACGTTATTGGGCTTAAAATCCCGGTGGACAATCCCCAGCTCATGCGCCGCGGACAAGGCAGCCACCATATCGTGAATCAGCGGGACTGCCTGTTTCATCGACAAGGGACCGCCAGCCGCGAGGCGTTCGGCAAGCGTGGGGCCTTCCAGCAGTTTCATGGTCAGGAACCACAAAGTCTCGCCGGAAGGTTGTTCATGACCGAACAGATCGTACACCCGGCAGATATTCGGGTGGGTGATCTGGCGGGTCTGCTTCACTTCCTGTTTGAAGCGGTCGATCACCGCCTGGGATGCGGCGATGCCAGGTCTGATGGTTTTCAGGGCTACCAGTTCCCGCAATTCCAGGTCGGAAGCCGAGTAGACCTCGCCCATGCCGCCGCGATCCAGAAAACGCACGATCTGAAAACGATCCGCGATAATCTGCTCCGGTGCGAAGCACGGCGCGTCTTCCACGTGCTGGTTCCAGATTGCATGCACGTCCCACAGTGGAGCAGCCAGATACTCTTCCGTGCTGGCGGACTCCCGCAGAAGCCGCAGCACCTCTTGCAGCATTTCCGGATCGTCATCGCAGGCGCGTGCCACGAACGCGGCGCGGCCTCCGGGGTCGCGCTCCAGAGCGTCGGCGGTGATCTCTTTAATCCGTTCCCACCGCTCCGGTGTCATCCGTTTTGATGTTGGAGAGTTCGCCATGCAGCCAAGCTCTTGCCACCCGCCATTCCCGCTTCACCGTCCGGGGTGAAACGCCGAGCACCTCGCCTATCTCCTCTTCGGTCAAACCGGTGAAGAATCTCAACTCGACAATCTTGCTCTGCCGGGGATCCCATGCGGCCAGGCGGGTCAGAGCCTGGTCCAGAGCGATTAATTCTTCGCACCGGTCGTCGGAGAATACGAAAACCTCATCGAGCCGCAGTTTCACGTGCGTCCCCCCGCGCTTGGCCGCATTCCGGCTGCGCGCGTGATCGATGAGGATGCGGCGCATGACTTGCGCCGCGACGGCGAAGAAATGCGAGCGGTTTTGCCAGCTTCGATCCTCTTGCTTCACTAACTGGAGATACGCTTCATCGACCAGGATCGTGGCCTGGAGCGTATGGTCCGGGCGTTCCCGGCGCATGTACCGCGCCGCGATCCGGTGCAACTCATCGTAAGCCAGGGACGCCAGCCTGGATTCGGCTTCGCGCTTGCCGCTCCGAACTTCCGCCAGCAGCTCAGTAATCTCGCCTGGCATCGTGCGCCTTGCCACCGCCGCGGTGGTTCCTCTAATTCTACCGCCAGTCTGCGCGCCTAAGCTTCCCTACCGCGCGCTGACACGACCGGGAAACTGGTCGCGGCGCCCTGGCCGGGCTAATTCCCCACCGCGCCGATGGCCGCCGTGACCTTGGCCAGTTCTTTGCGAAACAAGGGGTTCTCGGGATAATCGTGCGCCAGATCGACCAGGAGATCCCGCGCTTCCTGCAGCTTCTTTTCGCGAAGATCGGCGATCCCCAGCAGAATCTTCGCGAACGGCTTGAAATAATGGCCCTCGCGCGCCACCAGGCGCACATTCTCCACGCCGCGTTCCTTGCTGCCGGTCACGTTGTCGAAGTGCACGAACCAGCGGATGAAAAACGGCAGGCTGCCGACCATGTATTCCGAAAACCCCGTGGTGAGGTAGGCGTCGTAATACTTCGGATCCAGCTTGAGCAGCCGTTGCGCGTAGCTGTTGGAACGCCGCGCCGGTGAAAGGCTCGCAAACTGGCGCTTTTCGACCAGCGCCATGTAGTCCGTGGCGACGCCCTGGGCGATGCACATCGAAAACAGCGCCGAGCGGTCGTCCGGGTTGGCGCCCAGCGCGGCTTCCGCGCGGCTGCCGGTGTCGTCGAGCGCCTTGTAGAACTGCGCGCGAACGGCGGCGTCGGGAAGCAGCTTCTTCTTTGTCGCGATGCGCTTGTCATTCACCAGAAACTCGCTTTCCAGTATCCTCAGCCGGTCCATTTCGTAGAACAAATAGGCGGCGGCGCGGAACGCGTGGGGAAGCGGGTCCTGCGGGTGGGCCGCAATGCATTGATTCAGGATCTCGTGGCTGGCCTGGAAATCGAAGTTGTACATCTGCTGGACTGCCGCGTCGATGGTGACCGCCCCGGCGGCGCCGAAAGCCGGAAAGCACAGGACCGCCGTGAATAGGCAAAAGCGCAGCACTTGGAACCTATCGTACCCCGGCCGGCGGCCTTTCGCCACAACCCCCCGCGGCTCAGCTCTCCTGGTGGGGAAACAGGCGCACGTCAAAATCGTCGGCCGCGTCGATCAGCCGGTCGATGGGGCTGCGTATGAACCGAAGCCGCTGCTCGCGGTTGCTGTGCCCGAGGAACAACTGCGTGACGCGCTGCTCGCGCGCGAAATCGAGGATGGTCTCCACGAAATCCGCTCCCCGGAGGCGGTGCACCTCGGCGCCCAGTTCCCGCGCCAGCGCCAAGTGAGATTCCAGTTTCTCCCCATCCTGCGGGCGAAGCCCCTCCTGTTCCACGTATGCCGCCAGCAGCGCGCCGTGAAACCGCAAGGCGTTCCGATGGCCGCTCTGCAACATTTGCGCGGCGTCGCTGCGAGGCGTCAGGCACACCAGGATGCGCTCCTGGGTGCCCCAACGCACCGCCACGCCGTGGGCCGTCAGATACTCGTGCAACTGCCGGTCCACCACGTCGGCCGCCAGCAGCAGCGCCAGTTCGCGCAGTTCCGCCAGCCGGTGAGCATCCGGCATGTTGCCCTGGCCGGTGCGGTCGAGCAGAGCTTCCGGTGGCGCGTCCACCACCTCGATCTCGTCGGCCTCCCGCAGAAACTCTTCGGGCACGCTCTGCGCCGCGCGCTTTCCCGTAATCCGCGCCACCTCGTCCTGCTGCTCGCGGATGTGCTGCACGTTCACGGCCGTGAGCACGCCGATGCCGCGGTCCAGCACTTCCTGCACATCCTGCCAGCGCTGCGGATTGCGGCTGCCGGGAGGATTATCGTAGGCCAGCTCGTCGATCAGGCAAACATGCGGGTGGCGCCGGAACAGAGCGGTGAGATCGATCACCTCGTACATGCGGCCCGCGTCCTGCTCGCGGATCGAAGGAATCACTTCGAGCCGGGATACGATCTCCCGCACCTCGGGCGTGACATTGCCTTGGACCGCCCCTACCACCACGTCCTGCCCGCGCTGCTTGCGCCGCCGGCCCTCATCGAACATGCGGAACGACTTGCCGACGCGCGGGGCGTAACCCAGAAACACTTTGAGCCGGCCGCGCCCCGCCCGCCGCTCTTCCGCCTGGACGCGGCGCAGCAGTTCTTCCGGATCCGGCCTTTGCTCGAGGCGCTTTGCCACTATATGTCAGGATAATCCGGCGCTGCTGCCGCTGCTGGCTTGGGATTGGCTCCTCTCGGACTAAGTACAGCGATTCAGAAATACGGTGACGTATCCAGGTCGAAGCTTTCAGCCATCAGCGGTCAGCTTTCAGCCACACCGGCGCGGCTGATCGCTGATGGCTGATCGCTGAAAGCTTGCCGCGATACTCGACCGAATTTCTGAAACCACGTACCAAGCGCCGTTCATTCGCACTTGTCTGATTTCCGGAAGACTAGCCAGTAACAGTGTTGGCGCCGGCTGTGGTGCGCAACCTTCCACTTCGGATCGATGATCGGCCCTTTCCGGATTTTGATGATGCAGTCGCAGGCCGTAAACCCAACCTGGCGGGCGGCCTCGATGAAATCGACATGCGCCCACTGGTACTGATGATCGTGGATGTAGTCGGCGATCTTGCACAGCAGAATGCCTTCGGCTTTCAAAACTCGGTGAGCTTCCCGGACGAAAGCGGGATAGAGGTACGCAAAGCTGTAACCGTGCTCCTTCGGGGATCGTTCCCCAAGGCCGAAGCGGATATTGAAGTCCTTTTGCTTGTCCTTCCCCTGGTTCGGGATATGAGGCGGGTCGTAGACAACCACATCAAAGACCCTGTCGGCGAAGGGCATGGCCGTGTTGTCTCCCACGATCGGCGGCCGGTGAGAGCATTCGATGTCCATGCCAATGACCTTGCGTTTGCTGCCTCTCCAGAATCGACCGCCGTTCAGCGTGGCATCGAGAATTCGTTTAGGTCTCTTCCGCGGATAGAACGTGAGCAAGCGTTCGAGCAATTCGGCGTCTTCTCCGTCCCAGACGGAGGGGAGTGGCGCGTACTCCGAGACTGGAGCTGTCTTCTCGGTTTCGATGGGCCACAGCTTCGCCTGCATTACTGGCATCATAGACGGTCTGGCACCTTCCCCACAACCCTCTATCGGCAGAACGTCACCAAGGTTTAGCACGCGACCACTGGCTACGGCGCCACGAACCGGTACCCCACCCAGGGCTCGGTGACGATGTACTTGGGCCGCGCCGGATTTGCCTCGATCTTCTTGCGCACCTGGTTGATGAATACGCGCAGGTATCCGGGCTCGTCGCCGTAATCGGGCCCCCAAACGGCCTGCAACAATTCCCGGTGCGTCACCGGCTTGCCGGCGTGCGCCACCAGGTAGCGCAGCAGTTCGAACTCCTTTGGCGTCAGGCGGACCTCTTTGCCTGCGGCTCTCACGCGGCGGGCGTCGAAATCGATCTCCAGGTCCATCGAGCGAAACGCGTGCGGCCCGCCTTCGGGCGATGAGGGCGAACGGCGCAGGGCCGCGCGGATGCGCGCCAGCAGTTCTTCGATGCTGAACGGCTTGGTGACGTAATCGTCGGCGCCGGCATCGAGCGCCGCCACCTTGTCCTGCTCGCTGTGGCGGACCGAGAGGATGATCACCGGCGTGTCCGTCCCCGCGCGAATCGCCCGGCATGTCTCCAGGCCGCCCATGCCCGGCATGTTCATATCCAGCAGCACCAGGTTGGGCATCTCGTGAGGCAGCTTTTCCAAAGCGTCTTCGCCCGTGCGCGCTTCGATCACCTCGTAGCTGTGACCCACCAGCGTGGCCTTCATCACGCGGCGGATCTGTGGATCGTCGTCCACCACCAGAATCTTACCCGCGCTCAACGTTCGCGGCCTCCGCCGCCGCGGAAAGCGAGAAGTAAAAGACGGCGCCTTGCCCCGGCTCGCTTTCCACCCAAATGCGCTCGCCGTGCGCTTCCACAATGCCCTTGGCGATCGCCAGACCCATCCCGGTCCCCTTGGTTTCGAAGCGGTGCCGCCTGCCTCGGAAGAACTTGTCGAAGATGCGGGCGCGCTCGTTGTCCTCGATGCCGGGACCGCGGTCCGCCACCCCGATCACGATTTTCCCACTCTTGAGCGCGGCGGAAATGGAGAGGGGCGAGCCTTCCGGCGAATACTTCAGCGCGTTCTCCACGAACTGCTTCACCACCTGCTGGACGAACTCGAGGTCGGCCTCGGCCGCCGGAAGTCCTTCCGGCGCGTTCACCGTGACGGCCCGGCCTTTGAGCGCCGGGGCCAGCTCCGAGAGCGCGCCGCCGATGAGGTCCGCCACCGCCACCGGCCGCTTCTCCAGGTGCAGCTTGCCGGCCTCGATGCGGGCCATCTCAATCACTTCCGCCGCCAGTTGATTCAACCGGTCGGCCTCTTCGTTAATGATGGTGAGAAGCTCGCTTTCGGCGCCCGCCGAATCGCCGAGCAGGCTGGTGACCGCCGCCTTGATCGAGGTCAGCGGCGTCTTGATGTCGTGCGCCAGCGAATCCAGAAGCGCCGATTTCAGCACCTCGCTCTGGCGCGCGGCTTCGGCGTGGCTGGCCTCTTCCAGGGCGCGCGCCTTCTCGATGGTGATGGCCATGAGGTTCATGATGGCGCGCACCGACTGCACCGAAGGCAGCGGGCCGATCAGCCCCATGCTCCCCAACGGCCGGCCTCCCAACCGCACCGGCGCCGTGGCCAGCAAGCGCCCCGGATCGATGGACACATCATCCAGTTCCGCCGCCACCCGAAGGTCGTGGTCGGAGACCGGCTGGCTCTCCGGCCCCGAGCGAAAGATCTCGTCGGTGGGCCGGTAGTAGAACGCCGCGGCGCCGCATCCGAATACCTGCACCACCTTGCTGACGAACTCGCGAATGGTCTTGCGCGCGTTGCCGCTGAGCATCATGGCCTGCACCAGCGCGTACAGCCGCTCGATCTCCAGGCGCCGCGCTTCCGCTTCGGCGGCGCGCCGGCGCGCGCGGGCGGAAAGCTGGCTGGCGGTCACGGCCGTCACCAGGAACGCCAGCAGGGCCACCCAGTTCTGCGGATCCTGGATGGTCAAAGTTCCCACTGGCGGCAGAAACCAGTAGTTGAACCCGAGCACCGCGACGAGCGACGCCACCGTGGCCTCGGCCAGTCCCCAGCGCGCCGACAGGCCCAGTATCGCCAGCAGCAACGTCAGCGCGACGGTGGTGTTGTTAACCGGCAGCAGCGTGCGGTAAAGCGCGAGAATCGCCGCCACGATGAAGACCGATGCGCCAAATCGCAAAGCTTTCATGCCCGCGCCACCAAGGGTATGGTAGCTCACCGCCGCCCGGCGGGGACAGGGACTTCGCTTCCCTCAGCGGACCGGATGACTCCCGTCAGGTGGGCGAGTGGGGCAGACCATCGCTTCTCGTGGTCTGCCGAGCCCGCTGCGAGTAGCCTTGGTGACGCGACGGGCGTGTCACGAGACGAACCGCTGAAGACCCACTGGAGATATTGAGAAAATCCCTCCTGACCCCTGATGGGGGTTGCCCCGTTTCGTGAGACAAACAGTTAAGACACTGTCTACCGTTCGATGATAAATCCTTTCCGCCGAGGGCGGGTAGGATTTATGCTGAAAATGCCGGTGAAGCGGAGAC
>JBEKYW010000090.1:0-11667 GCA_049510555.1 Bryobacteraceae bacterium | reverse complement strand
AGGTTTGCTGCTGGTCTTGCGTGAGGCCGATGGCGGGTGCAACTCGCATGCGTTCGTCTCCTGATTATAGAGACGACGCATTACCGTTATTAGTTACTATTTATGACGCTCTACACTAGTTCCAATACTGTTCACTTAAGCCAGTTCCGCAGGAGCGATAGACTGTAGCCCACGGCGCAAGCCGTGGGAACAGGCGCGAAAACGATTCAGCCCCGGAGGGGCGTAAGATGCTGTGGCCCAACCTCTTCCGCCCCTGCGGGGCTCATGGTGTTCTTCCACCGACCCACGGCTTGCGCCGTGGGCTAAGATCTTTCGCCCTATCGGGCTCAACACCAAAGTGAACAGTATTGTGCTCAGTTCTTCTTGCTCCCCACGTCGCCGCAATCCTCGGCGAGCCATTTGGAATAAAATTCCATCTTCACGCTGATGCCGCGGCCGCTCCCCCCGGTGCTGGTCACCATCGAGCCTTTGATGGCCTCCCGGTCGACCTTTTCCACGTGAAGGTCGCTGCTGGTCTGGATGCCGCCTGAGGTGCATTCCATGTGAATATCCTGCTTTGCGCCGGTCGAGCTGACCACGGTCCGCTTGCAGTTCTGATCCTTGTCGTTGACGAACGCGAGCGGTCCATTCAGGGTTTCCTTGGTCACGCAGTGCTTGGCGGTGGTCGTCCGCGAACTCCCGCCCCCGCGCCCCTGCATGCCCGCTTCCATCTTGGCGCGCTGCTCGGGCGTCAGTTTCGCCAGCGCTTCGGCGGGAATCGACGGCATACCGCTCATCTGGCTGGTTACCGTGGTTTCCCAGAGACCGAGCTTGACGTCCATGGGCGCCACGTCGGCAGCCCAGCCAGCCAAGGGCGGCAAGCAGGCCAGTCCTAGCAGAATCGGTATTCTCACTGGAACACTCCTATGGAAGCTTCTCTTTTCGCATCGGAGATGCGCCGTCAATACGTCTCAAGAATGCCACGGGAGAAAGCCGGCTTGCAAGCTAATGGCAACGTGCTCAGCCGTGGAGACGCTCCGGTCCCATTACGCCGCGTCGAGCCTCCCCTTTAACTCCTCTCGAATCGCGCGGCGAACCATGGCCTCGAGCAATGGAGCCTCCAAGGATCGGCGCAGTGCGTCATTGATGAGAGTCTGGTATCCGACGGAGCCTTCCGACTCATCGGCTCTTGCCAGAAAATGATCGACAATATCCGCATCCAGCCGTATTGTGATCTTGACCTTGCCCGTTGGTTCGGGCGCCGGCTTTGTGATCCGTCCCCGCCTGCCCTTTCTGAAATCGTAAGAGTCTTTCATGATAGTCCCGCCTCGTACTCTGCGCGTTCGTGCGCCGCGGCGACCCTGACCGAAATAATGCGGATGTTGTCGCCGCGGTAGGTGTAGACCACAATGAGTACGCGTCCCAAAGCGCCCATGCCCATACTGACGAGCCGTTCCTCCCGCTGGTCGGCGCCGTCGTCGGCAATGGTGATTGCATACGGATCATCAAAGACGGCTCTGGACTCTTCAAATCTCACGCCGTGATTGCGAACGTTAGCTTTCGCCTTGGCCGCGTCCCATTCGAAGCCCACAGCTTATTGTACGTACAAATGTCTGGCAAGACAAGCGGGAACAGGAGACTGTAGTCTTGGCGCGCCAGCGGCTCAGAAGCTGACCGTGAGCGAAACCTGCAAAACCCGCGACGGTTCTCCCACCCCCGTCGCGCTGAAACTGCTGGGAAGAGAGGCCGATGTGCAGCACAAGCTGCCGAAGCTGCTCGATCCCGAGGGCTGCACCACCAGCGGCGTCTGCCCCGACGGCGAGGTCACGGTGGTGCCGGAGAACGCCGTGATCACGCTGGCCAGGTGGAAGTTCGGATGGTTGAGCACGTTGAAAGCGTCCGCGCGCAACTCCATTTTCCAGCGTTCCCGAATGGAAAAATGCTTGTTCAGGGTCATGTCGATATTGAAGAACCGAGGGGCGACAAAAATGTTGCGGCCCTGGTTTCCGTAGCTGCCCGGCGCCGGAATGGCGAAGGGCGATGTGGTGGGGTTGATCTCCGGCAGCGCCGAAGGGGGGATCCATGAAGGCCCGGCATTCCCGGGGACACTGGGGTTGAGGCCGAAGCTCGGGATCGGCCCCACGATCTGGGCGCGCGACGACCGAATGTTGTCGGCAGTCAAAATCCCGCTCGAGATGGTGAATGGCTCCCCGCTCATCCAGCTCACGATGCCGGACAAGCCCCAGCCCCCCACCACTGCGTTCAAAATCGCCGGCATGCCGGGGAACCACTTGCGTCCATGCCCGACCGGAATCTGCCATACGCTGTAGCCGGTCAGCACCTGCGTCCGGTCGAAATCCGAGCGTCCGCGATCCATCGCGAAGTTGTGGATGTCGCTCGGCGCGGTGGTGCTGCTTACGCCGCCGCTCGAGCTGGAACCGACGGGATCGTTCGAGCCGTCATCGATCGACTTGGCAAACGTATAGGAGACGCCGAAGTCCAGATTCGATTCGTGACGGCGGAGGTGGACCTGCATGGCGTTATAAGAAGAGCTCGAGCTGGAGTCCATGTAAAGAAGGGTTCCAAACTGCGGGTTGGGACGGAAAAACCCGGGATTGCCGGTGGTGGCAACCATTTGCGAGAAGTAGGTGGTATCGATGGTGTTCGCCAGGCCCGCGGCGGAACCGTTGAGCAGCGGCGTGGTGGCGGTCGAGGTGGTCAGCGTGCTGCCCAGAATCTGTTGCAGGATCCCCACCGCTTGCCCGCACGTCGCCGTGCCGGCCGCATTTGCGCAGTTGATGTAGTTCGACCGCGCCGTGTTGAACGACTGCAGGTATCCGCCATTGTTGATATTGAGCTGATTCAAATCGTAGCCCCGCGGAAGGTGCACGCCGTGGCTGCCCAGGTAGGCAGCCTCGAGCACCACCGACTTGCCGAGATCGCGCTGCACGGACAGATTCCATTCGTGCACGGTGGGCATCTTAAGATTGGGATCGATCTCGCCTGCCTGGGGAGCGACGCCTTTGGCGGAAGGCGCCGGCGACAGGAAGCTGGACGGCGGCACGCTGGGTTGCGGCAGCCCGATGCCGTATCCCTGGCTGATCGGCGCGGTCGGATTGGCCGCGGGCAAGCAGTTCGGCGTGGGCGTCGCTGCCGTGGTCTTCTGAGAGGTGTTGGCCACCTGCACCGTGCAAGCCGCGCTCGCGCCCGGCTGGACGCCGGCAAAAGGCACGAGCTGGAAGGTGTTGATCGTGTCGAAGTAAATGCCGTAGCCGGAGCGAATCACGGTGCGGCTGTCTCCGAAGGGATTCCAGGCGATAGCGGCCCGCGGGCCAAGAGCATCGGTATTGTTGCGGTCCCAGAACTGGCTGGCGGGGCTGTAGACCACCGGGTTGGAAGCCGACCAGATGTCCGGCCGGTGATTCGGACGGAGCGCCAGCCCGCGGGCCTCCGTGCCCGGTGGATTGAACTCCCACCGGATGCCCAGACTGACACTCAGGTTGGACCTCAGCCTCCACTGATCTTGCACATAGCTGTCGTACTGGTGCATGCGCTCACCGCGGATGTACAGGTTGCTCGGTGTATAACTATCCATGCTCGAGGCGAAGTACCCCATCGACTGCGAAGAAGCAAGCCCCATAATCTCGTCAATCCCATTCTTGAGATTCGTGAGGTCGGTGGAACTGATGTTCGTCGGCAGCGTCATGATCAGCGCGGGATCGCGCACCGAGCCGCTAAAACTCACTACCGGAGCGCCATAGATGCCGCCCACCGAGCTCCGCGAATCGTTCTGCCGCTGGAACCGGAAGTTGAAGCCGGCGCTGACCAGGTGGGCGCCGTGTTCCCAACTGAGATTATCCAGGGCTTGCAGCGTGGTGAGCGTGCGCGACAGACCCGACTGGTTGGAGAGGCCGCCCGTGTTGGCGTTGGCGAACGGGTTGGTGACGGTGGAAACCGAATACGGCGGGATCGTCGGAAACAAGCTGTTGGTGTAGTCACTCGGGAATGCGTACTGGAACCTGGCCACACCGGCGGCGAAGCTGTTGACCAGGTGGCTGGTGAGAACGCGCCGGTAGTTGACCGCGAAGTTCGCGGGCTTACGGACCGAGGTCCCCTGGCTCGGGAAGCCGGGAAAGGCCTCATATGTGCCGTTGATCGGATCGCCCAGCGCCGTGTTATCGCGCGAGATGATGAAGCGGAAGAAGACGCTGTTGTCCTTGTTGAAGTTGTGATCGATCCGCCCCATGAAACGCGCCTGCGGATCCTTTGTCGGGCGGTTCCACCCATACCCGGCCGTGTTGAGGCCGTCGCCGGCTGAATATAGATTGGGCAGCGGGGTGGCGTTGAAGAATTTGGTCATCGTCGTGTCAAGGCCGTACGGCCCGCCGGCGCTGGTTGCGGCCGTGGCGCCGAGGCTCGCCAGGCTGACCGAAGCGATGCAGTTGGTGGTGACCGATCCGCCGCACGCCTGGATCCCCGGCAGCAGCGCGCCCGTGGTCGGATCGACCAGCGCCGGAGCGGCCTTGGTCTGGCCATTCACGGTTCCCGCCACGTAGCGGAAGATGCCCGCGCGCGCCGTGGCCGTATAAACCGTCGGCGTCCCGGGCATGTCCACCGAGAAGCGCTGTCCCTGCCAGCTTCCGAACCAGAATGTCTTGCCGCCCGGAAACCGCCCGCCCATATCGGCGCCGTACTGGTTCAGCTTGTAGTCCGGCTTGGCAATGTTCTGGGCGTTGCTGTACCACTGGTTCGCGTTGAAGTCGGGGTTGCGGAGATACTCGTACAGGTCGCCGTGAAAGTCCTTGCTGCCCGAGCGGCTGGCGAAGGCGATATTCGCTCCACTGTTCTTGCCGAACTCCGCGGTCGCGTTGTGCGTCACCACCCGGAACTCCTGCACGTTGGCGGTATTCAGGTTGTAGACGTTCTTCTGCGCGTTCGGCACGGAGATCTCGTTGATATCGATGCCATCCAGCGTCAGGTTGGCGGCGTTGCTCCGCCCGCCGTTCACCTGGGTGTTGACATTGGAGTGCGTGCCCTGCACGATGCCCGGCTCGAGCGCGATCAGGTTCAGCGGATTGCGCCCGTTCAAGGGCAGCGTCTGCACCGCGCGCTGCTGGATCACGTCGCTGATCATGGCGCTGGTGGTGTCGATGCGCTCGTAGCTGCCTTCCACTTCAACCTTCTCGCTGGTCGATCCCAGTTGCAGCTTCACGTTGACCACCAGCGGCGCGCCCACATTGAGGACGTTACCGAGCGCCGCGAAGGCCCGGAAACCGGGCTGATTCACGGCCACGCTGTAGATTCCCGGCGCCAGTCCGCTGACGACATATTCGCCCGCCGACGTGGTTACAGTCTCATATCCGACATTGGTTCCTTGGTTGGCAACCGTCACCTTGACGCCGGCCACCGGAAGACCTTCCGGGTCGACGACGCTGCCGGTCACGGATGAGGTTGGAAGCTGGCCGTAGGAAATGCCAGCCAGAACTACGAATGTGCCGATCAGTTTTCGAAGCATGCCCGTCCTCCATGTCAAAACGAGGTGGTCTGATTCTAGCACGGAGTTTGCGGGGCAGCCACGCCGTAGCTGTCAGCCGTCAGCGTTCAGCCCCCAGCCCAACCCAGCACGGCTGATTGCTGACCGCTTCAATACAGCCGTATGTTATCGATTTCGAGCCATGCTCCGGAGCCGGCGGGGCCCGCCATCTCGAATACCAGCGCGCGCAAATCGCGCGGGTTCCATGGCGCGGCGCCCTCCGTTCTCCGCTGCAGCGAGGCAAAAGGAATCCGGATCTTCCGCCACGCCGCCGAAGCCGTAAGCGGCGCGGCAAACGGATCGTTCAGACGCACGCCATAGGTGTTCGCCAGCAGGCGGAACGCGCCTTCTCCCCGCGCTTCGAACCATACCCCGCGGTAGCGGCTGACGTCGGCCAGCTCCACTTCGCCCGGCGTCAGCGGGATCTCCAGGCGAACGTAGGGATGCTCCTTGGCGGCCATGCGGGCTTCCACCATCAGCGCATGATCGTGGCCCCTTCGGATGACCGGAAGGAACATCATGCGCGAATGGTCGACGCCGGCATCGGTGCTGTTCACGCGCAAGGTATTCAGGAGCGTGCGGCCATCCGTCCGTTCCATGTCGTCGATGGCGCGCGGAATCTGGTGCACGGGAAGCGGGGTAAGCCCCTTGGACTGAATCGCGGCTTCGAGAGCGTTCGGATCCAGCTCCACGCCGCCGAGAAACACGCGGGCGGTTTTCTCGATATCGCCGATGTGCTCATCGGGCCGTCCATGGATGAGGACCAGATCGGCCAGCTTGCCGGGCGCAATGGTTCCGCGTTCCCCGTCCACGGCCAGGGCGCCGGCGCTGACGCTGGTGCCGGCGGTGATAGCTTCCAGGGGCGTCAAGCCCGCCTCTACCAGCAGCTCCAGTTCCCGCAGCGTGGCGAATCCGTGGAAGGCGCCGGTCATGCCGGCGTCCGTGCCAACGGCGATGGGGATGCCGGCGTCGTGGAGGCGGCGCACATTGTCGAGCAGATAGCGCCAGCGGCGCCCTATGGCTCCTCCCGCCTCCTCGGTCCGTGCCGGCGCCGGCCTCGCGCGGGTGAGGGCTTCCCGCGCATCCGGGTCCAGCACGGTGAGCGCGCGCGGCCCAAGCCGTGAGAGCTGGTGGGACTCGTAGACCGCCAGGGTGGACACATAGGTGGTTCGCTTTGCCTTTAGAATCTCGATGAGTTCCCGGTCGGCCTCGGCGTCGCCGATGCCATGCGCCAGCACGTCCACGCCGGCCCGCGCGGCGATCTTGGCGCCTTCCAGCGTGACCGTGTGGGTCAGGACCTTGATACCCGCGGCGTGCGCATCCGCCACAATCGCCGAAAGCGTCTCCAGGTTCATGCTGGTCAGGTTGGGCGCCGTGCCGTAACGCCAGCCATCGGTGAAGACCTTGATGGCGTCCGGTTTGTAGGCCAGCAGCGTTCGCATGGCGGCGTGCGCCTGCTCCGCCGTGCTGACTTCGAGTGTGACGAAGTCACCCCAGCCGCCTTCGGTCCCGTGTCCCGCCGGCGTGCTGATGCGGGCGGCGAAGTTGACGCGCGGCCCCTGGACGGCGCCCGCCGCCAACAGGCGGCGCATGGGCGCGAACATCTCTCCGTAGGCCGAGAAGTCGTCCACAAAGGTGACTCCGCAGGCCAGGTACGCTTTCAGGTTCTTGCCCCAATCCGCGCTGGAGCCGGCGACCGCCGAGGCCGAGAGGTGGGTATGGAGGTCGAACAACCCGGGGATGAGCGTCTCGCCCGCGGCTTCCACGATGCGCGCGCCGGGAGGAATGGCGGCATCCGCGCCTACCGCCTCGATGCGCGCGCCGCGGATGAGCACGGTGGCCGGCTGCGCGGGCGCGCCCGTCCCGGTGATCACGCGAGCGCCGCGAATGGCGATGACTTCCGGCTGCGCGGCAGCCGCCTGCAAGACAAAAAGTAAGGCCAGGATCGGTTTCATGAGATGGTGTGCTTCTCCACCCACGGAAGGTAGGCCGCGCCGTAAAGCCCGGCTTCGTTGCCCAGCGTGGCTTGGGCGATGCGCGTCCCGGCCTTGTTGGCGCGGTAGGTGAAGGAGCGCTGCTCGACGGTCCGGAGCATGTGCGGCGCGAAGAATTCCCACGCCGGCAACATGCCGCCGCTCAGCAGATAGAGCGGGAAGTTGAAGGTGTTGACCAGCGTGGCCAGCGCGATCCCCAGCGATTCACCCATGGCGCGCCAGATGGCGCGCGCTTTTTCGCCGGCATCGTCGTTGCGGCGGGCAATGTCGCACACATCCTTGGAAGTGAGATTCTCGCCCAGGTGCAGCATGTCCGCCATCGCCACCACGGCGGTAGCCGAGGCGTGCTTCTCCAGGCAGCCCTGGTTGCCGCAGCCGCACGGATTGCCGTTGGGCGCCACCGTCATATGGCCCAGTTCGCCGGCCATTCCCACGTAACCGCGCAACACTCGTCCGCCGGAGATGATGCCGCCGCCGATGCCGGTGCCCAGGGTCAGGAGCACCAGATCATCCACCTCGCGTCCCGCCCCCATCCACTTCTCGCCGAGCGCGGCGGCGTTGGCGTCGTTTTCCAGAATCACCGGCGCGCCGAGACGGCGGCTGATCTCGTCGCGGACCGGGAAGTTCTCCAGGTACGGCAGATTGTTCGAGTTGGTGATGAAGCCTTCCCGGATGCGGATGAAGCCCGGCAACCCCACGCCGATGCCCGCCAGGCGGGTTGCGCCGTGCCTCTCGCGCAACTTCTGGATCGCCGTGACGATATCGGAAAGGACGGCTTCGCGTCCTTCCGTGAAGTTGGTGGTGCCGGAGATTTTGTCGAGAATCTTGCCCGAGCGGTTAATGGCCGCGGCGCGCAGGTTGGTGCCGCCGAGATCGAGTCCGATAGAGTAGCCTGTCATGTGAACCGGCATGATAGCACGACGGCCCCTTTCCCCGGCAACGGTCTCATTACGGGGTGCGGGATTCACCGCGCGGCCCGCTGCGCTTCGGAGCACACAAAATCCCGAATCCGCAAATACCATTCCGCGCCGAGAGTGGTTCGAGGGGGCCGGCCCTTCCAGAGCTTCCCCAGCGCTTCGGGCCCCGCTCTCTGGGGATCGAGTGAACCGGCCAGTGCCATATCCTGGATGGCGTTTCGACGAATGATATCGCGCACCGTAAGCGTTTGGACGGGCGCCGGGCTGAACTTGCCGGCAAGGTAGTCGCGGAGAGCCGCGGCGGCCGCGGCGTCCGCGCCTTCCTCGATTCGCGGCAGGGTTACCGCCCGGCCCGGCTCCCGGCCGGCGGACCCGTCAGGGACGCGCGCCGGGACGACGCGCACCTCCATGGGCCGGACAATCCAGTGACCTACCTTCAATTGCGCTTCGAGACGGAAGCGGCCGGGGATTGCTTCCGGCGGAATCCAAAGATCCAGCAGATACACGCGCGTGTTCTGTCCGGGGATGTCTTCGTCCGGATCGGGCATGGCTCCGAAATCAGGGAGGCGGTGTACTTCGGCCAGAGTATCGGGTATCCACACATCACCCGTCTTCACGAAATGCTCCTTGTACAAGGCCACACGGCAGGCGTCCAACGGGTTGGACACGACGTACAGGAAGTAATTGGTATTGGGTGGAACCGACACCACGACATGAAAGGACGCGAAGGCGTTGCGCGCCACGGCCGGCGAGAGAATCTCGCGAGGATGCTCCGACCGATCGATGGGGACGATGTTCCCAAACGGATCTACGCGCTGAAACTCGGAATAGATCTCCAGCGATTGCGCGCGCAGCGTAATGGCGGCGAGCGCGCCAGCCAGGATCACGCCGCCAAACCGCATGTCATCTCACCCTTCCATCAGCGCGAGGCCGAACTCGCGGGATTATCTGTTGAGGATATCAAGAATCCAGCGGCGCGGGTTAGACTGGATAGGAAAGCCTAAGCCTCATGAAAAGACCTATCTGCTGCCTGATTGCGATCCTTGCCGCTTGCTGGTGCGCGCCAGCGGCGCCGAAATTTGAAGTGTCGTTTCCCGCATCCGCGCACTCGGAGCCGATTACCGGACGGGTGTTCGTAGTTCTTGCGAACCGGGAGACGCCGGAGCCGCGGTTGCAGGCCGGCGGCTGGAGATCGGCGGGATTGATTTTCGGCGAGGACGTGGATCAGTTGAGACCCGGACAGCCGGCGGTGATCGGCGAAAGCACCCTGGGCTATCCGGCCAACAGCCTGAAGGATGTTGCCGCGGGCGACTACTATGTGCAGGCGGTGATCAACGTCTACACCCGGTTTAACCGCGCGGACGGCCACGCTATTTGGGCGCACATGGATCAATGGGAAGGGCAGCAGTTCAACCGCTCGCCAGGCAACCTGTACAGCCAGACCGAGCGCGTGCACTTCGATCCCTCGCAGGGCGGGGCCGTGAGGCTGGAGCTGACCAAAGTGGTCCCGCCGGTAGAGGCGCCGCGGGACACCCAGTGGGTAAAGCGCGTCAAGATCCAGAGCAAGCTGCTGAGCCAGTTCTGGGGGCATGCCATGTACCTGGGCGCCACGGTGCTGCTGCCGAAGGGGTACGACGAACATCCCACCGAACGATACCCGGTCATTTACAGCCAGGGTCATTTCAGCCTGATGGCGCCGTTCGGCTTCAGCGATCGCCAGGCTGGGGCGGGCAGGGGGCGGGTCGACGCCGATCTTACGCAGCAGTGGATGTCGGATAGCTTTCCACGCGTGATCGCGGTGACCTTCCAGCACCCCACGCCGTACTTCGACGACTCTTACGCCGTGAACTCGGCGAACAACGGCCCCTACGGCGACGCGCTCCTTCAGGAGCTGATCCCCTATCTCGAAGAGCACTTCCGGATGATTCGCGAGCCGCGCGCCCGGACGCTCACGGGCGGGTCCACGGGCGGATGGGAATCGCTGGCGTTGCAGGTGCTGCATCCGGACTTCTTCAATGGCACGTGGACGTTCTTCCCCGACCCGGTGGATTTCCGGCGCTATCAGATGGTGAACATCTACGAGGATGACAATGCGTTCCAGGCGCCGGGGTTCGAATACGCGATTCCGGAGCGGCCCATGATGCGCACGGCGGAAGGACAAGTCACGGTGACCATGCGCGGCATGAGCCAGCTCGAAGAGGTGCTGGGCAGCAAGGGGCGCTCATGCCAGCAGTTCGAGGCCTGGGAAGCGGTGTATGGGCCGGTGGGGCCGGATGGGTATCCGCGCCCGCTGTGGGACAAGCGCACCGGTAAGATCGACCGCCAGGTGGCGGACTACATGCGCGATCACGGATATGACCTGAGCGCTTACGTGAAGAAGAACTGGGACAGCCTGGCTCCGCGGCTCAAGGGCAAACTGCACCTTTACTGCGGGGACATGGATAACTACTATCTCGACCTGGCGGTCTACCTACTGGAAGACTTCCTGAAGACCACCAATGCGGGCGCCACTTTTGAATACGGTCGGCCGATGAAGGGTCACGGCTGGCATCCCGACAGCAACGCCGCCCTGGTGAAGATGATGGCGGCACAGATGCAGAGCGTGCGGTAAATGCGTCTGTCGCCCTTTCCCCTTCCGTTGGATGCAAGACTAGGTTGAGGTGAAAAGCATGCTGTCGTATGCAGAGATCAAGAAAGAGTTCGATGAATCGCTTGGATACATTCGCAACGACATAAATGCGATCCGGCGCGGAATGCACACCGTAAATTACACCGTCGCGCTCCTTATCGGTTGCGGTTGTGAGATGCTGGCGGCTGCCAGAGGTGACAAAAAGCGGCGCGGCGAGAGGGTGTTTACTGAGCTATTGCCCACCCGGGACTGGCAACTACTTGCGGACAGACTCTACACCGCGTTGCGGGATGGACTGGCACACGGCTTCGACACTAAGCATCTGGATGTGGATCAGCAGACAATTCAGATATGTATTTCGTGGACCAATGGAAATGCGGCCGAGATACAACGCGTTCGCCAAGAGTTAGGACTATTCATTGGTGTGCAGCCTCTTGCTGAGGCGTTGTCCGCGAAGATTGATGAGTTTGAGAAGTTGCTCCGGCATGACGAGGAGGTAGAGTGGACCCCATTGTCAAGACCATTTTTTGCTCGCAATAAGCTAATGCCGACGGGGTCACGGGTTTGAGTTTGGGCGGCCGGTTGAGGCCGCCTGTGGTTTCGGTTCGCTACTCC
>JBEKYW010000009.1:0-106141 GCA_049510555.1 Bryobacteraceae bacterium | reverse complement strand
CCCGCGCTTTGAACTTCGGACTGTACTGTTTTCTCGTCGTCGTCATCGACCTCTCCTTGTCAACGACTCCGCCGAAATCTTAGCTTATTCCTTGGTCTGAAATCCTGGGTCCACTATAGAGAGCGTCGGACGTGTGTGGATATGAAGACTCTGTTATCTGTTTTCACGCTACTCGTGACAGCATGGGCCGCATTCGGGCAGGGCGGGACACCGCCGGGAGGCACGCCGCCGGGAGGCACGCCGCCGGGGGGCACAACCACTTCGGTGACGTACTACGCGACGTACAAACTGGATGGCGGGATGGCGTCGCAGACCAACCAGAGCTATACCGCGACCGCAACCGACACGTCGGGAGTCTGGGTGACGAATTCCGGCGCGCTGACGCTGGTGAATCCCGCGATCACGACCAGCGGAAACACCTCCTCCACGGACAACAGCAGCTTCCTGGGGCTCAACGCGGGCCTGTTGGCCACGGCGGGCGGGCAGGTAACGGTCACGGGCGGCACGATCACCACGACCGGCACGGGAGCGAACGGCGCTTTTGCGACGGGGACCGGGTCGAGCGTGACGCTATCGAATACCACGATCAACGCCACCGGGGATGGAAAGACCGCGTACCTGAACTATGTCAGCCCGACGCAGCTCAATGTGCAGGCGCCGGACGACACGGCAACGGGCAATGTCACGGTGGCCGTAACCAATTCCTCGGGGACGGCCACCGCGACGGCGGCCATGCAGGCGGTGATGCCGGGACTGTTCACGGTGTCGAACTACGTGATGGCGGAGCGGGCCAGCGACGGCGCGATCATCAACGGCACGGACGCCGTGGCGGCCGCGAAGCCCGGGGATGTGCTGGAGATCTTTGGGACGGGACTGGGAGCAACCACGCCGAGCGTGGCTTCCGGGCTGGTGTTCACGGGGGCGTATGCCACCAACAGCACGCCCACGGTGACGATTGGCGGGACAGCGGCGACGGTCATGTATTGCGGATTGATTGGGGCGGGGCTGTACCAGATCAATCTGACCGTGCCCAGCAGCCTGGCGGCGGGCACTTATCCGGTGGTTGTGACGCAGGGAGGGGCGATCTCGCCTCCGACGGCGGTGATGAAGATCGCGAGTAATTGAGGGCCTCTCCGCGCCATGCTAGAGTTTTGGGTGTGGGCGGTTAGCTCAGCCGGTTAGAGCGCCTGCCTTACAAGCAGGAGGTCCGCAGTTCGAGCCTGCGACCGCCCACCATCTCAGACCACTCCCTGGGGCGCGATGGGCAGCGAGCGCACGCGCTGCCCCGTGGCGTCGAAGATGGCGTTCCCCACGGCGGGAGCAATCCCAATGATGGGGCACTCGCCGGCGCCGGCGGATACCAGATCCTTGCGGTCCAGCAGTACGCTTTCGATCACCGGCATGTCGGCGAAACGCGGCACCCGGTAACGCGACAGCCGGTTGCTGGTGATCTTTCCACCGGCGAATTCCACGCGCTCGAACAGCGCGCCGCCCAAGCCCATGGAGATGGCGCCCTCCACCTGGTTGCGCAGGTGCTCGGGGTTGACCACGGTGCCGCATTCAAAGGCCTCGACCACACGCAGCACCTTGACCGCGCCATTGATCACGCTGACCTCTGCGCAGGTAGCCACGCGCCCGCCTTTTTCGAAGGCCGCGGCCATGCCAAAGCCGTGGTTGGGCATCTTCTCCCGGCCCGCCCAGCCAAACCGCTCGGCGGCGGCCTCGATCACCGCGCGCAGGCGGTCGTCATTCGACGCGTTCTTGAGGCGGAACGCCAGCGGGTCCATGCCAATCGAGTGGGCCAGCTCATCCATGTAGGATTCGCGCGCGAAGTTGTTGGCCGTCGCCGCCAGGCAACGATAGGACCCCTGCCGCAGCGGCGATTTCGTTTGGTGGAACTGCTCGCGCGCGTTGGGCACGTGGTAAGGCGTGCGCAGCGCCGCCGACCCGGCGTTGTAATTGTGAAACTCCCATGCGGCGATGACGCCATCCGGATTCGCCTTGCCGGCCACCTCGATGACCGCGCCCGGGCGGAAATAGGCCCACGTCATCTCCTCTTCGCGCGTCCAGTTGCGTTTGACCGGGCGGCCGGCGGCCTTGGCCAGTATGGCCGCCTCGAGGGCGGCGTCGCCTTGGTGCTTTCCGCCATAGCCCGACCCCGTGTCGGGCATGATCACGCGCACGCTCTCCTCGGGCAATTGGAACTGCTCGGCGAGCTCGCGGCGCACGCCGAAGGGACTTTGCGTGCCGGTCCACACGGTGAGCTTGCCGTTGTTCCATTCGGCCACCGCGGCGCGCGGCTCCAGCGGAACGTGCGCCAGGTAGGCAATCGTATAGGTAGTCAGTCCGTCGCTGGAAGCGGGGCCACCTTCGGCGGTCTGCTTGAAGTAGGAATAGACATCGCTGCTGGAGGGCTGCGAAGGCGCGGGCGTCCATTCCGCGCGCAGCGCGGCCAGGGCTTTCGAGGCCGTCTCGGGATCGGGTGCGACCACCCCTACGACGTCGCTGCCGAACCCTGGCCGCGGCGCGGCGAGGACCTCATGCACCACCTTCACTCCCGGTATGGCTTGCGCCGCCGATGGATCGAGCGACGCCAATTTCGCGCCGAATTGCGGCGGGTACAAGACCTTCCCATGCAGCATGCCTGGGCGGCGGATATCGGACGGGTACTTGTGCGCGCCGGTGACAATCTCTCGCCCGGCGATTTTCGGCACCGAGGTCCCGGCCACCTTCCATTCCGTGGCCGGCGTGAGCGGCACATTCGACGCAATCGTTTTGGTGAGTTTCTGTCCCTGGGTCAGCTCGCCGAAACCGGCCGTGTGGCCGTTGGAGGCTGCCTTGCCGTTGGCAATCGAGATGGAAGCACGATCGACGTTCCACTTCTGCGCCGCCAGGTCCAGCAGCATCTCGCGCGCGGTGGCCGCGGCCCTGCGGATCTGCGGCCACATCATGGGCGTGGTCTGGCTGCCGGCCGTGCCCCCGTCGAAGGGCGTAAGGTCGGTGTCGCCCATGATGAACCGGACCGAGGAAACGGGGACGCGCAGCTCCTCGGCCACGGCCGCGGTCAGCGAAGTTCGCGAGTTCTGGCCGACATCCACCTTGCCCGTGCACGCCGTGATTACTCCATCCTCGCCAATATGCAGCCACGCGGCGACATCCTGGGGCATCTGCCGGCCCATGCCACGGGGCCTGGCTTGCTGCGCGCTGGCATCGTCCACCAGCAGCACCACGATGCCGCCGCCCAAAACCGTAAAGAAATCGCGCCGCCTCATGCCCGGCCTCCTTTCTTGGCCGCCGCGTGAATCGCGCGGATGATCCGCGGATACGTCCCGCACCGGCAGATGTGCCCGTTCATGCCGCTCACGATCTCCGCGTCGCTGGGATTCGGATTGCTCCGCAGCAGCGCCACCGCCCCCAGGATCATGCCCGCGGTGCAGTAGCCGCACTGCATGGCGTCGGCCTCCAGAAAGGCCTCCTGCATCCGGTGCAGCTTGCCTTCGGGCGCCAGCCCTTCGATGGTGACAATGCGCTTGCCCGCCGCCGCGCCCACCTTGGTGAGACACGAACGCGCCGGCTGGCCGTCGATCAGCACGGTGCAGCCCCAGCACTGGCCCTCGCCGCAGCCGTACTTGGTTCCGGTGAGATCGAGGTCGTCCCTCAGGACGCTCAGAAGCGTGCGGCCGGCGTCGGCGTCGATCCGCCGCCGCGTTCCGTTGACATCCAGTTCCGTGACGTTGGCCATAGCCCTATTGTGGCGCGCCTTGCACTGAAACGGAAATACCGGCATGATTGTCCGTAGTGAGGTGCGGTGATATCCATGATCAAGCGAGTCGCAGGGATCGGAGTCTTTTGTGCGGCGCTTTTGTGGGCGCAGTCCCCGGCGTTGAGCGGCATCGCGCATGTTGCCTTTCGCGTTGCCGACGTCGAGACGGCGCGCGCGTTTTATCAGAAGCTGGGCTTCGAGCAAGCCTTCGAATTCACCAGAGAGGGCAAGACCACGGAAGCGTTCATCAAAATCAATGACCGCCAGTTCATCGAGCTGTACCCCCGGGATTCCCAGCCGACCGGGCTGATGCACGTCTGCTACGAATCCAGCAACCTGGAAGCCTTGTATGCCGAGTACGTCAAGCGGGAGCTGAAACCGCCGGCCGTGCGAAAGGCGGGCGCCGGCAATCTGCTGCTGGTCATCCATGATCCGGAAAACCAGGTGATCGAGTACACCCAGTACATGCCCGGATCGATGCATTTCGAGGATCATGGCAAGCACCTGGGGGGACACCGCATTTCGCAGCATCTGCTGGGAGCGACGGTGGCCGTGCGGGACCTTGCGGCGGGGCGCGCGTTCTACACCGGCAAGCTGGCATTCGAACCCCGCGACGGTGGCGACGGAGTTTTTTTGCGCATTCCCGGGGGCTCCGGCGAAGAAGTGAAACTCGAAGCGGCCGGCGACGACACGAAGCCCGGCCTGTTCTTCGCGGTGACGGACGTCCAGCGCGCCGCCGACGAGCTGCGCAGCCGCGGGCTGGCGGTGAAGACCAGCGGCGCAGCCGTCTTGGTCACCGATCCGGATGGCGCCATCATCGTCTTTACCGGAAGCGGCGCGCGCTGATTGCCTGGAATCGCCCTGGAAATCGGGATAATGAGAAGGAGAGACATATGCACCGAGCACTGATAGCTTTGCTGGCGGCCGGGACGATGATCCTGGCAGCCGCGCGCCCGAGTATGGCGCAACAGACCGACTTTGCCAACTGGCCCGCGGGAACTTCGCCCACCGAAGTTGGCAAACGCGTGGCGGAGCACTTCGTGGTGACCCCGCACCAGAATCCCAAGCGCATCATCTACCCGGAAGTCTGCGCATGGTACGGAGCGTTGACCTTCGCCCAACTGTCGGGCGATAAGGATCTCTCCGCCCGCATCATCAAGCGCTTTGATCCGCTGATGACGCCCGCGGAGGCCGCTCTGGTCCCCAACGAGCGGCACGTGGACTTTTCGGTTTTCGGGGCCGTCCCCCTGGAGATTTACATCGAGACCAAGCAGCAGAAATACCGCGACATGGGCCAGGCGATCGCCGACCGGCAGTGGAGCGACCCCACTCCGGATGGGCTGACCAGCGAGACCCGCTTCTGGATCGACGACATGTACATGATCACGGCCGTGCAGGTGCAGGCGTACCGCGCCACGGGCGATGCCAGGTACATCGACCGCGCGGCGCTGGAAATGGCGCCTTACCTCGACAAGCTTCAGCAGCCCAACGGATTGTTCTACCATGCTCCGGATGTCCCGTTCTTCTGGGGGCGCGGCAATGGTTGGGTGGCCGCCGGGATGGCCGAGCTGCTGCGCTCGCTTCCGCAGGACCATCCCCGGCGCGCCCGCATCCTGGAGGGGTACCGCAAGATGATGAAGTCGCTCCTCGAGTTCCAGGGCAAGGACGGCATGTGGCGTCAACTGATCGACCATCCGGAGGCCTGGCCGGAAACCTCGAGCACCGGCATGTTTACTTTTGCTATGATCACCGGCGTCAAGAACGGCTGGCTCGACGCGAAGACGTACGGCCCGGCGGCTCGCAAAGCCTGGCTCGCTCTCGTGGGCTATGTAGACCAGAATGCGGACGTCACCAGCATCTGCGAAGGCACCAACAAGAAAAACGATCTCGAGTACTACCTGGCCCGCGCCCGCCGGACAGGCGACTTTCACGGCCAGGCGCCGGTCTTGTGGAGCGCCTCGGCCCTGCTGCGGTAGACTGGGCCGTACGCTTTAGCGCCCGGCGCGGAACTTCCTGCCGGGACTGCGGGCGTGAGATTCTGGTACTCTTACCTGTGGCTGGCTGAGAACAACCAGGCGCATTTCTGCCTTCCACCTTGAGGGCAGGCTGAGAGTTTCTGTAATGCTTGAAAGGATTATTCCGGCTGCTACCGCGGCGCTTCTCGTGATTCTGCTCTGGGCGAGCGTCTGGGTGATAGCGTTAGGAGTGCGTCTCAGTTGGATTCACTCCCGCCACCGCAGGGGAGAGATGGGGTGCCCCAAGTGTGGCTCCAGTGACATCAGGGACTCCTTGCCCAGAGGCCTGCTCGACCGCGTCTTCGCGCGGTCCCAGTGCATGCCGTTTCGCTGCCGGAGATGCCGGAAGCGGTTTCACGTGTACGTCCCGCCGCAGGCGGAGTAGGACTTCCAGATTCCAGGCAGCCGCGCGGCCACGCAGTTTTCCGGCGCGATCCATCTTTGTCCCCTCGCGCGCCATGTGTTAATTTATCGTTAACGGAGCGCAGGCCTGGCCTGCGCTGCGCGTAAGAAGCAAGGAGCCTTGCATCATGAGATGGAATTCCACCCGCACGGCGCGCTGCGCCGCGGGTTTGTGTTTCGTGCTGCTTTCCGGCATCGCCTTCGCCGCAGAAGGCCTCACTCTGAATTTCGACCAGGATTGGAAGTTCATCAAAGCCGATCCGCCGGGCGCTTCGGCAACCCAGTTCGATGACAGCGGCTGGACCGGCGTCTCCCTTCCCCATACCTACAACGACGTCGACACCTTCGACGACTGGT
Organism: Bryobacteraceae bacterium; assembly: GCA_049510555.1. Classification (GTDB taxonomy): domain Bacteria; phylum Acidobacteriota; class Terriglobia; order Bryobacterales; family Bryobacteraceae; genus Fen-178. The sequence continues at coordinate 99,604 of JBEKYW010000009.1, read as the reverse complement.
CCATCCCCGGCCACGTCGGCGAGATGAACCTGTGGTCCGGACGCACGTGGTATCGCAAGACCTTCGTCCTGCCCAAGTCTTTCAGAGGGAAGAAAGTCTTCATCGAGTTCCAGGCCGTGCGGCAAATCGCGGAGGTTTATCTCAACGGCCAGCTTCTGGGCGCGAGCAAAACCGGCTTTATTCCGTTCGGCTTCGACCTGACCCCATACCTGCGCTTTGGCGGCGCCCGGAACGTCCTGGCGGTGATGGCCGACAACCGCTTCACGCCGGAGACCGACATGGCCAAGATCATTCTGACGGACCTGCCGTGGAACAGCCCCCACTGGCATCCGGCGCACGGCGGCATCTACCGCAACGTCTACCTCCACGTCACCGATCCGCTGCACATTTCGCTGCCGCTTTACAGCTTCCTCCAGACCGCCGGACCGTACGTCTACGCCACCGAGATCTCGGACAGCTCGGCTCGCGTGAGCCTGGAAGTGCCCATCCAGAATGAGCGGAATTCCAACGCCAATGCCGAGCTAGTGGCCAGCGTCCTCGATGGCGACGGCAAGTCCGTGCTCGAGCTCAAGCAGGCCGGCGCCATCGCGGCCGGCTCTCGCGCCGAGTTCAAAGTTCCCGGAGTGCTGGCGAAGCCGCAGCTTTGGGATCCCGCTCATCCCTACCTCTACCGCGTCGTGTGCTCGTTGCGGGTGGGCGGCAAGGAGGTGGATTCGCGCGAGATTCCGCTGGGCATTCGGACCGTCCGCTGGGACACCGAGACCGGCTTCTACATCAACGGGCACCACCTGAAGCTGCACGGCTGGGGCCAGAAACCCACCGACGAGTGGCCGGGCCTGGGCGCGGCGCAACCGGATTGGATGCACTTTTTCACGCTCGCGCTCATGAAGGAGGCGGGCGGTAACTTTGTCCGCTGGGGCCACTGCGCCGGCGCGGAGGCGATGCTCGCGGCTTCCGATCACCTGGGCGTCATCACCGAGCAACCCGGCGTGGACGGCGAGGGCGACGCGCGCGGAGGCGCGTGGACCATCCGCGCCGCGGCCTTCCGCGACACAATTATTTATTTCCGCAACCATCCCTCGATTCTGATTTGGGAAGGCGGCAACCAGAAGGTGTCGCACGACCACGCCAAAGAGCTGCGCGGCTACATGGACCAGTACGATCCGCACGGAGGCCGCGCCTATGCGCATCGGCGCGCCGACGCGATCACGGCCGAGTTCATGGATATCGGCATCGGCACCGAGGGTGGCCGCGAAATCGCGCGCCTGCCCGTGGTGGAAGGCGAATACGACCGCGAGGAATCTCCGCGGCGCGTGTGGGACGATTTCTCGCCGCCCAACTTCGGCTACCCGGAGGCCAAGGGCCAGACCTACGATCTCACCTCCGAACAGTACGCCGTCAACCAGGTGTCCCAATATGTCACCAAGGTGGGCGCGGCCAACCACTCGGGTGGCGCCAACTGGATTTTCTCCGACTCGACCAGCGGCGGACGCGTGGCCACCGAAGTGGCCCGCGCCGGCGGCGAGGTGGATGGCGTGCGCCTGCCGAAGGAAGCCTACTACGTGTGCCGCACCATGTTCCGCGACGATCCGCAGGTGCACATCATCGGCCACTGGACTTATCCCGCGGGAACCAGGAAGGCGGTTTATACCGCTTCCAACGCCGAAGACGTCGAGCTATTCGTCAATGGCCGCTCCCTCGGGCATGGAAAGGTGTCGGATCGCTACCTGTTTACGTTCCCGGATGTCGCATGGGAAGCCGGCGAAATCAAAGCCGTGGCCTATGCCGGCGGCAAGCCGGTGGCCACCCAGAGCAAGCACACGGTGGGCGCTCCGGTGGCATTGCGGATGACGCCCATCACCGGTCCCGGCGGAATGCATGCCGATGGATCGGACATCGCCTTGATCGATGTCGAGGCGGTGGATGCGAACGGAGAGCGCTGCCCCACGTTCCAGCAGCGCGTGGACTTCGAGATGGAAGGTCCCGGCGTCTGGCGCGGCGGCTACAACAGCGGCAAGATCAAGTCCACCAACAATACCTGGCTCGATCTGGAAGCCGGCATCAACCGCGTTTCGGTTCGCGCCACGCGCACGGCCGGCGCGATTACGGTGCGCGTCAAGGGAGCAGGCCTCAAGCCCGCCAGCGTCACCATCCAATCGGCGCCCGTGAAAGTGGAGAACGGCTTCTCAACTGCGCTGCCGGTGCTGCCCGCCGTGGATTTGTCCAACCCGCGGTTCGCCGAGGTTTCCAAACTGGTCGCGCCGGAGAGGCCGCTGCCACCTCCAGCGCAAGCGCCGACGGGCAAATTCACCAAGGCCTTTTCTTACTCCGGCCCCACCAGCGGCGTTCATGTGGAACAGAACGCCCAAAACGGCAAGAAGCTTTACGTGGACAGCGACGCGCGCATGGCCGCGCTGCCGCCCTCGCTGCGAGGCGCCGATTACGTGCAAACTTCAAACGCCGACAAACTTTATAGCGCGGTCGATCTCATGGAGATCACCGTAAACGCGGGCGCGGTAGTATCGGTGGCGCACGACAACCGCCTGCCGCGTCCCGGTTGGCTGACGGCGCAGTTCAAGCCAACCGGCCTCGCCATCGCCATCGACGGGAAGCCCATGCAAGTCTTCCAGCACGCCGCGGTTCGCGAGGAGAGTCTGACCCTCGGCGCGAACGCCGAGTCCGGCGGCGTACAGGAGTGCAACATGTACGTGGTTTTCGTAAGCGTGGCTGCGTCGCGCTGAACCGCGTATATGAGAAATCTAAGCCAAGATCTTAGATTTCTCAAGATGCCAGGTCTCGAGAAATCTGAGCGCCGGCGTCAGCGGGCCGCGGCGCGACGGGCCAGGACCCGTTGCGCCTGCTGGAGCAGCGCCTGCGCTTTCGGCAGGCTCTCGACCGCGCGCTGAACCTCCCGATCCCCCTGGAACGCCGCGCGGTCGGCGGTCTTCTTGTCGAAGGCGCGGAAGTACAACTCGTAGCGAATCTGGTCGCGCATCCAGTCGCGGTTGGCGGCGAACTCCGCATCCGTGAAGGCGATCTGCTGAGACCGCAGATAACTCGCGAAGCGCTCCAGGGTCTGGTCGTCCGGAATCCAGCCATCGGGAAGATGGGGCCTCGGCGCGTCGAAGTAACGCGAGCCGAAATGAAAGAACGTTCCGGGCGCGATCAGCCGGCGCTGAAAGGCGTTCGCTCGGGGGGATTCATACTTCTCGTCGGGGGTGATTCCTCCGCCGCCGTAAACCTTGCGCCCGCTGTCCGTCGCTTTCACGTCCTGCATATTCGGAGCGTCGTCGCGGCTGGAGAGGTAGTCGAAAAGCGACCGGTGCTGGTAATCGCGCTGGATCAGGCGGCCGCTGGGCGTGTAGTAATGCGCAATGGTCAGCAGCAGGGCGGCGCCCTCCGAGAGAGGGAATTGCGCCTGTACCAATCCCTTGCCAAAGGTGGTCTCGCCCAGCAGCCAGGCCCGGTCGTGATCCTGGAGCGCGCCCGACACGATTTCGGACGCGGAAGCCGAGCGGCGGTCCACCAGGACGACGATGGGATAGCGTTGCGCGGAGGGCTGCGCCTTGGCGCGGAAAACCTTCTCCTCGTCGGAGCGCCCCCGATGGCTCACCACCACCTGCCCGTCGCGCAGATATCGTCCCGCCAAAGCCACGGCCTCGTTGACCAAGCCGCCAGGATTGCCGCGAAGGTCCAGTATCATGCCGTTGATGGACTGCTCTCCCAACTTCTGAAGCTGCGCCTCCACGTCGCGGCTGACGTTTTGCGCTTCGAAGGTGGTGACGTTCAGATAGGCAATGCCGGGCCTCAGCCAGAAGGCATTCACCGTGCTGGTCTGGATCTCTCCGCGGGTGACCGTCACGGAGATGGGCTCGCTGGCGCTCTCCCGCCGCACCGTGACGCTCACCTGGCTGCCCTTGGGCCCTCTCAGCAGATCGGCCACCGCGGCCGTGTCCATGCCGGTGGTACCATGCCCGTCCACGGTGGCAATGGCGTCGCCGCGGCGCAGGCCGGCTTGCCAAGCGGGCGAATCCGGGAAGGGTTCCATCACCAGGATCTTTCCGTCCTCCCCGCCAATCAGCATTCCCACGCCGTAGTATTGCGCCTGCTGTTTTCGCTGCATCTCGCCGAACTCGGCGGGGTTGAGAAAACTCGAATGGGGGTCCAGGGTGCGCAGCATGCCCGGAATGGCGCCTTCATAGATGGCGCGCTCCGGGGAGATCGAGTCGGCGAAGTTCCTTTCGACGAGGGCGTAGGCGGCCGTCAGCGAGTGGACACCACGGACCAGATCATCTTCGGGAGTCGAAGCCGCGCGGGCGCGAATTCCGGGGCCGGGGAGCGGCACCAGCAATGCCAAACCGGCGACGATCAGGGCAAGGAATGTTGTTCTTTTCATCTTCATGGTTCTGCCGGGCCGCGGGAATACACAAACACAATCTCTTCCTCCCGCCGGGCGAAAACTTCGGGGCGGGTGGTCCCAATCGTCGAACTCCCTTCCCTTTGCCTTTATGATACCCGCTGCGGAGCCAGTTTCCAAATCCAAGGTCTTTCCGAAACATGTTGCGGTCCAGCGGTGGCTGTGCGCTGGGTGTCCACAGAGCCACTAGTCCCGTGACTGCCTGACATAGTTGCCACGGCCCTTGTAACGGTCGCGATTTCCCGGTGGCATGATCTCTTCCAAAAGGCACCGAATCAGGCGGTCACGGGACTAGTACCAATATAGTACTTATGGTACTTTCGACCCTGTATCAAACCCGCCAAGATGGAATTGCGGCAAAGCAAACCCATGATTCGGGCGTTTTCACTTCTTGGAATGACCAGCGGCTTCCTGATCATCTCCCCCTATTTGCGGGAGAGCGTGCTGAATGGGTTTGCCCAGGTGGCCGCCGGATTGGACAAGTATAGCCCGTACTCCTACGTCGGAGTGGCGTTAGCGCTCCTTGGCGGCCTCGTGGCAGCACTTTACAGGGCGTCGGCGCCGCGCTGAGCAGGAAGCTTTCAGCGATCAGCCGCGCCGGTGGGGCTGACGGCTGAATGCCGAGGGCTGAACGCTGAAGCAAGTTAGACGGCGCGAGCCTTGCGCGTGGCCGGGGCGGTTTCGGACCTCGCCGGCTTGCGCTCCGCGACCGCGGTCAGGCGCTTCACCTGGTCTGTGACGCACACCAGGAACATGGGCTGGCGCGCGTTCTTGAGCACATCGATGACGCGGTTCGGGACCTCTTCCAAATAAATGGACTTGCCATCCGTCAACAGATGGATCTCCGAGGTGGCCGAAAGGGCTTCGCTCAGGCGCTTGCCCATGTCCTTCTGCAGGAACCGCAGGACGCGGCGGATTTTCTGGAGCGAGAAGCCCTTCCGCCGGAGTTCGGCGATGACCGAAATCTCGACCACTTCCTCCGGCATGTAAATCCGCTTGTGACCGTCCTGACGCGGCGAGACGACATTGCGCTCGTCCCACCACTGCAACTGCCGCAGGCTTACATTGCAGATCCGGGCGACTTCGCTGCTGTTATAGCCCTGCGCATCCGGGGAAGACACCGGCCGGGGCTTCCTGGCTTTGAACATTTTGCGCCGCTTCCGTTATGGGAGATGAAATTAGTGCCACTTTGGATTGTACATGCGCCACCGGCGGTGTCAATAGGGTCATCACACAAAGACGGCCACACTCTTTCGGGTGAAATGCTGTTACACGCGCCGCAGCGGGCTCGAGGCGTTCTCCAGCGCACCGCGCCCATGCGCGGTGGCGGAGGTATCATGAAGGCAGCGAGGAACCGAAACGGCCGCCAAGACAGGGTACCAGCGGTTCCTCCGTTGATTCAGTAGTACAGCCAGAACGTCGTTTTCGAGCGCCTTCATTGTGATTCCGCACAGCGGATAGTAGAATTTGATTAACAGCAGGGATTTAGGAGCGCTTCCGGCGGGAAATGCCGCCGAGCCCTTGGCAGGGCGGCGGCCCGGAGGGCACCCCGCCGCCGGCGCGGCAAGCCCGCTTCCTGTGATCGAGGAACGGTCAGGCGTAGTTACCGGAGATTGTACACATCGTGATTGAAGCGGGCCAGAGCGAAGTGAGTCTTGCCGGCAACGAGCCTGCGGGCGGCGAACTTCTGGCGGAGAGACTCGCGCGCGGACCTCTTGCGCCCGCAGAGGCGCTGCGCTACGCCATTGAGATCGGCAGCGCACTCAACCGGGCGCACTCGCGCGGCATGGTTCACGGCGCGCTATCGCCGTACTCCGTTCTGATCGCGAGCACGGGCGCGCGAGTGTTGCAGCCGCTCGCGCAATACGACGATCGCGCCGCGCCGTATCGCGCGCCGGAGCAGGTCCGGGGTGAGGCGCCAGACTGGCGCAGCGACGTGTTCGCGTTTGGCGCACTGCTGTATGAGATGGCCAGCGGGAGGCGGGCGTTTCCGGGTGAAGGCGCGGAGCTGAATGACGCTATACTCGAGCAGCCGCCAGCGGGACTGATGGCGAAGTCGCCGATCCATGTGGCCATGGAGGGCGTGATCGCCGGATGTCTCGAGAAGGATCCGGCCCGCCGCCGCCAGCGCATCCAGAACGCGGTGATTGAGTTGAAGCTGGCAGGCCGGTCGTTGCAGCATACCGCGGAGGTTCGGAACCGGGGGCCGCGGCCCCCAGTGCAGGCCGAGGCGGCGGCCGCGCCGGTTCGCGAGCGCAGTGCCCGGCCGGCTGCGCCGGCGCCGGGCAGAGTTCCCACGGCTCCTCCCAGGCCGGCGTATGTCATACCGGAGCCGCCGGTTCGCATGGACGGCCTGCGGCGGCGGTTTTGGGCCATTGGACTGGCGCTCATCGCGGTGGCGGCCACCTCCATAGCTGCGGTGCTTTATCTGCACCAGCGGCCGGTGATTCCGGTCCTCAGATTCTCGGTGTCGCCGCCCGAGCACACCAGCTATCCGGGCACGCCTTCAGTTTCGCCGGATGGCCGCTATCTCACGTTCTCGGCTTTGGGGCCCGAAGGCAAACGCATGCTCTGGCTGCGGCCACTGGACGCGCTGCACGCCAGCGTGATTTCCGGAACCGAGGGCGGGTTCGCGCCATTCTGGTCGCCGGACAGCAATTACATCGCGTTCTTCGCCAACAAAACGTTGAAGAAGGTGCGCACCAGCGGCGGCCCTCCGGAAGTCATTTGCGTCGCGGAAGCCATGCCTGGCGGCGGCTCCTGGAACCAGAACGGCACCATCCTGTTCGCCCCCAGCTTGGCGGATGGACTCTACCGGGTCGCCGAAAATGGCGGAAAGCCGCAACCCGTCTTGAAGCTGGACTCGGCGAAAACCGAGCGTTCCTATCTCTGGCCGCAGTTCCTGCCCGATGACAAGCATTTCGTTTTCTTCGTGCAGACCGACATGGTGAATACCACGGGAGTGTACGCCGGCACGCTCGATCCGCCGGAATACCACCGCGTGTTCAGCTCCGAGACCAACGCGGTTTACTCCGGCCCGGCCGCGGGGGACTCGTCGAATAACGGCTATTTGCTGTTTATTCGGGACCGCCACCTGATGGAGCAGTCATTCAATGTTTCGCATCTTGCCGTAGAAGGAGACCCCTTCACTCTGGCGGATGACATCGGCGCGGTGCGGAGCATGGCCCTGGCGCCCATCTCGGTCTCCAGCAACGCCATCCTGGTTTACCAGAGCGTGGGCAAGCCCACGCGGCAAATGGTCTGGCTGGACCGGAGCGGGAAGCAGGTCGGCCAAGTGGCGGAACCCGGCGATTATGGACCACCGAGGATTTCTCCGGATGGCGGCCGCGCCGTGGTGGCCAAGCTCGGGCCGGATGGCGTGAACGCCGATTTGTGGATACTGGACACCAACGGCAACACCACCCAGTTCACTTCCACGCCCAAACACGAAGGCTCTCCCGTGTGGTCCCCGGATGGCTCTAAGATCGCCTTCTTCAGCAACCAGGAGGGCGTCTACGATATCTACGTGAAGCCTGTCCACGGCGAAGGCAAGGCGGAGCCGTTTTACAAGAGCACCTTGCCCAAGTACCCCACCGACTGGTCTCGAGACGGCAAGTACATTTTGTTCGGCGTTATCAGCCCAGGGACACGGTCGGACGTGTGGGCGGTTTCCACGGCGGACCGGCACGCCGCGCCCATCCTCGACACGATTTACTCGGAAGGTTTCGCGGCGCTGTCTCCGGACGGGAAATGGCTGGCGTTTCAATCTGACCAGTCCGGCCGCAATGAGGTCTACGTGCAACCGTTCGAAGGCGCTACCTCGGGCACCAGGCGGCGCTGGCAGGTCTCCACGGGCGGCGGCGGCCTGCCGCGTTGGCGCGCGGACGGCGCGGAGATGTTCTATGTGACCTCCGGCGGGCGCATGATGGCGGTGGCGCTGCACCCGGTCGGCGGCGATTTCCAGTTTGGGCAGGCACACATGCTGTTCCAGACGCGTCCGATTCCCGGAACGTGGAACCTGTACGACGTCTCCGCCGATGGCCAGCGGTTCCTGCTCAATCTGCCGCTGGAGTGGTCCAGTGCGGCGCCCATTACGGTAGTGACAAACTGGACCGAGAAGCTCAAAGAGTAACGGCGGAGCGTTTCCCTCAATCGTGTGGACGGCGCCCCTTCACCGGGTCAGCCTCGCGCACCGGCGCCCTCCGCAAGGCCTGCCACCAGATGTACAGGAATAGCAGGTTCGTCAGCATGATCAGAGAGTTTCCGAGCAAAGAGATGGGACGCGAGTGGCTGCGCATGGCGAGCTCGCGAGCAGACTCGCCAATGGCTTCTCCGGTGAACAGGATTCCCAAGCCGCCGCTCAGCAGAAGCAGCCGGTGGTCCTTTTCGCGCGAAGCGATCAGCAGCGCCCACAGCGCCAGATCGAGAATCGCCGAGCAGAAGTTCAGATCGCGGGTCCAGGGCGTCATGAAGGACCCCGTGTTCAGCGCAGGATTCCAATGAATCAGGAACGAGATGCCGGCGAAGAGAATGGCGCCGGCAATTAACGAGGCGCGCACGATCCTGCGCGGCCGGAGCCTGCCGGTCGCCTGGTAGATCAGGCTCATGACCACCGCATAAACCAGAACCTGCAAAATGCCTTCGTCAAGCCAGTAAACCGCGGCATAGGCGTCCGCGCTCCACGGCATACTGCGGACATAGCCCAAGCCGGACGGAAGTTCCACGACTGTGGTCAGGAAGTCGGCGATCGTGTAGACAAAAATGAGGGGAAATCGCCGGTAACCGCCGCGCAACATGGCGGCGATGATCAGCAGTTCCAGAGGGAGCCCAATTAGCACGCCGCAGAGTTGGATCGCGAAGCGCATCCACCTCTAATTCTAGGCCCGGCGGCGGCCAGTGTGGCGAGATTTTTGTGCGGCGATTATGCGGTGGCGGAAAGATTCCCGTCCCACGGATCGGGCGGCATCATGGTCCCGTGCGCGATCATCACCTGCCCATCCCACGGATCGGGCGGCATCATGGGCCCGTGCGCGATCATCACCTGCCCATCCCACGGATCGGGCGGCATCATCGGGCCGTGCGCGATCATCACCTGCCCGTCCCACGGATCGGGCGGCATCATGGGGCCGTGCGCGACGTTGACTGGCTCCGCCGGGAGCGCGTGGCTGTGAACCAGCACACCAGCGCCCTGGACGGCGTTCGACGCACAGGCAAGCGCGAACAATAAGAGAATCGCAGCGAACACGAATTTGTTTTGGACGAATCGACTCATCGAGAAGCTCCTTATACTGAATTTCTGGACCCTTTACGGGTTCGGTGTTGAGACTTGTGAGGTCCAGTTGCCTCCTTGATCCACTTTCCAAAGAAAGGTCTGGCCTTTTCTGCTCTCATCCCGCAGTGTACCGTAACCTAGGTAACTTTGGTCACAGAAAGTAAGGGGACACCCAGTACTATTGGGTGTTTTTGGCAAAATTAAGATATAGGGTAAATACCCTATATCTAGCCTAATCGGCCCGGTACGGTACTTGGGAGCGACCCAGAGTCCGCTCGGGGAAATCGGTATCGGGCCGGAAGGGGCGCTGGCCGGGGTATTCGAGCCGCATGTCAGCGGTCACCTCGTCGAGCATTTCGAGGGTGGCGACTCTGCTCTCCATGGCGAACGCAGTCAGCAACAAGTTGTCGCAGATGGCGTTGATCAATCGTGGAATCCCCTGCGCCCGGTAGTGGATCTCCTCCAGCAATTGCGGTGCGATCACCGTCTGGCCTCTGAGGCCGGCGCGCGCCATCCGGGAATTCACGTAGGCCACCGTTTCGTTAAGATCGAAGCCCCGCAAGCCGCAGCGCAGGGAAATGCGTTGCTTGAGCTGGCGGAATTCCGGGGCATCCAACTTGCGATCCAATTCCTGCTGGCCGGCGAGGACGATCTGGAGCAACTTGCCCTTGCGGTTCTCCAGGTTTCCCAGTAGACGGATTTCTTCTAGTACGTCCCACTCCAGGTTGTGAGCCTCGTCTACAATCAGCACCGTGGTGCGGCCGACGTTGGCTCTCTCGAGGAGCATGTTATTCAGTGAAAGCAGGATCTCAGTTTTGGAGAGGCGGTTGCACCGGAGGTCCAGGTCATAGGCCAGCAACTCAAAGAATTGCTCCACACTCAGACGGGAGTTGAACAGCGAGGCGAACGCGATCTGTTGCGCATTGAGGAAATCGCGCAGGCATTCCAGCATGGTAGTCTTGCCGGTGCCGACCTCGCCGGTCAGCACGATGAAGCCCTTGCGGCTCTGAACGCCGTAGATGAGATTGGCTAAGGCCTCTTCATGCTGAGCGCTGCGGAACAGGAAGGAAGGGTCCGGGCTCATGTTGAACGGGTTCTTGGTGAAGCCGAAGAAGGCCTTGTACATATTTCAGCGGCTGCTCGGAAGGACTTCTCGCATCTTAGCACGCCAGAAACCTGGCGGCTCAGACCGCCGGGGACCTGGCCCTACGGCTGGGACCGCGGCGCCTGCGGCTGCGGCTTTTCGCCCGAGGAACCCTTGCCGGTGGCCTTGAGTGGACTGATCAGAATGTGGGCGTTGCGTCCCTCCAAACGCGGCACTCCCTCGACGCTGCCATGGGAGGCAAGGTCGGCGGCGAAGCGCATGAGCAGTTTCTTGCCGAGATCGGTGTGCGCGATCTCGCGGCCGCGGAACTGGACCACGGCCTTCACTCGGTTGCCTTCCCCGAGGAAGCGGATGGCGTGCTTCATCTTGAAGTCGTAGTCGTGATCGTCGGTGTTGGGACGGAACTTGAGCTCCTTCACCTGGACGACGTGCTGTTTCTTCTTGGCGTCGTGCTGCTTCTTCTTCTGTTCGTACTGGTAGTGGCCGAAGTCCACGGCCTTGGCGACGGGCGGAACGGCCGTGGGAGCGACCAGGACCAGATCAAGGCCCAGTTCCTGCGCCCTGCGCACGGCGGCCGCGGTGGGCATCACCTCGGTGGTTCCGTCCGGGAAGACCGCGCGCACTTCCCGCACGCGGATGGACTCGTTCACGTTCTCTCTGCGATTCTGCCTGCGAGGAGGAAAGTTTCTGCCTGGATACATTTGTGGTTATAGATCGATTTCAGGATTGCGAAGGTAAACGGAAACGGGCTGCGTGCCCGGGTAAATTCTCTCGCCGAGAATCGGAATGGTGTGGATGAAAGACAAGTACAAGTTCTGTCAGTCTCAGTGTACACCAAAACGCCGCGAAAAAGTCAAAGATAGTCAATCCCACCTTCCAGGAACGGACCTTCGGGAAGTGGGTGGGCCATCCTGTTCCGCGCCCCGCGCGAGGCGGTAAGATTGATCTTCACACATGCGGAGTTGCCCTTCCTGCTCGCGCGAATGCGCGGATGCCGGCCGGTTCTGCCCGTGGTGCGCGGCGCCGCTTGACGCCACGTCCACGGAAACGGAGGTGCTGGCGCCGCCAACATCATCGCCCGGGTTGAGTTCCTCCAGCAGCGTGGACGAAGGACGCTTTGTGCCGGGCACCATGCTGGCGGGGCGCTATCGCATCGCCGGGCTGCTGGGGCGGGGCGGCATGGGCGAAGTCTACCGCGCCACGGACCTGACGCTGGGGCAGGCGGTGGCGCTGAAGTTCTTGCCGGAAGCCACGGCTCGCGACGAACGCGTGCTGGCGCGCTTCTACAACGAGGTGCGCATCGCGCGCCAGGTGGCGCATCCCAACGTGTGCCGGGTCTACGACATCGGCCAGGTCGAGGGACTGCACTACATTTCCATGGAGTACGTGGACGGGGAGGATCTCGGTTCCCTGCTGCGGCGCATCGGACGGCTGCCGGTGGACAAAGCGCTGGAGACCGCGCGCAAGCTGTGCGCGGGTCTGGCGGCAGCGCACGAAAAAGGCGTGCTGCATCGCGATCTGAAGCCGGCCAACGTGATGATCGACGGCCGCGGCCAAGTCCTTATCATGGATTTCGGGCTGGCGGGCTTGAGCGGGCAGTTGCAGGGCGACATTCGCAGCGGAACGCCGGCCCACATGTCGCCCGAGCAGCTTGCGGGGACCGAAGTCACCGTCAGAAGCGACATCTACTCGCTGGGGCTGCTGCTGTACGAGCTGTTCACGGGGAAGCGCGCCTTCCAGGCGGCCTCGCTGATGGAACTCATGCAAATGCAGGAGCGCGCGGCCCCGGCGAGCATCACTTCACTGGTGAAGGACCTGGACCCGGCCGTGGAGCGCGTGATCCAGCGCTGTCTCCAGCCGGACCCGCGGCAGCGGCCGGCCTCGGCACTGGCGGTGGCGGTGGCGTTGCCGGGCGGCGATCCGCTGGCGGCGGCCCTGGCGGCGGGTGAGACGCCTTCGCCGGAACTGGTGGCGGCGGCCGGAGAAACCGAAGGGCTGCCGCCCAAGGTGGCAGTGCCGTGGCTGGTGGCGGCGCTGGTGGGCATCGTGGCGCTGGCGGTGTGGGCGCCCGGCCGGGCGGTCACGACCAAGCTTCCCTTGGAGAATCCGCCGGAGGCGCTGGCCCGCGACGCCCGGACGATCATCAAGAGTTTCGGCTACACGGCGCGGCCGGGCGATGCTGCATGGTGGCTGGAATACAACGACGACTATCAAAACTATTTGAAGAAGCACCCCAAGGAAGCCGCCGCGCGGTGGAAGAACCCGGCGGCCGGCCAGCCGCCGCTGGTGGCCTTCTGGTATCGCGAGAGCCCGCGGCCCATGGCGGCAGTGCGGGGATTGAACGTGGTGGTCGGCTATGGGGATCCGCCATTCGAGATGTCCGGGATGGTGCGGCTGTGGACCGATCCGGACGGGAAGCTCCTGGAATTCGAGGCGGTCCCTCCGCAAGTGGAGGCAACGGCTCCGCCCTCGGGAGCGTTCGATTGGGCCAGGCTCTTTCAATCCGCCGGATTGGATCAATCTCGGTTCCAGGCCGCCGATCCGCAGTGGACGCCGCTGGCAAACTGGGACACGCGAGCGGCGTGGACCGGCGCCGATCCGCAGACCGGAGCGCAACTGCGGGTGGAAGCCGCGGCGTGGCGTGGGCGGCCGGTGTCGTTCCGGATCATCGGTCCATGGACCGTTCCCGGCCGGATGGAGCCATCCGACGGCGGGCAGAACCAGATCGCCTTTCTGGCGATCGTCTACCTGGTACTGGCGGCCGCTTGCCTGATGGCGTGGTATAACTTCCGGGCGCGAAGAGTGGACCAGCGCGGCGCGGTAAGAATGGGCGCATGGTTCTTTGTGAGCGTGGCGGTCAGCGCTTTTCTGGTCATGCACCACTCCGCAACCATGCAGGAGTTGTCGGGGTTCTGGCATGTGATGGCCGCGGCCTTCGTCAATGCTGGCATGATCTGGGTTTTCTATTTGGCGCTGGAGCCATGGGTGCGGCGATACTGGCCCCACACCATGATTTCCTGGACCCGGTACACCACCCGGGGCATCCGAGACCCACTGGTAGGGAGGGATCTGTTGTACGGCGCGGGGTGCGGTACGCTTTGGGGCCTTCTGGTTGTGCTCGAGAGGTCCCTGCGCGGCGGCCAGCCGTCATTCCCGTCTCTGACTGCGCTCTTGGGCGTGCGCTACGAAGTCGCCCAGATGCTGAGCGCGGTTCCCCAGGCCCTCTCATCCAGCATGATTTTCTTTCTCATGCTGTTTCTTTTGCGGGTGCTGCTGCGGAAGCAATGGATTGCCGCGACGGTTTTCGTGGTCATCACGTCGATCGTCCCCGCCATTGGGTCGGCCACCCCGTGGCTGGATATTCCCGGCTACGCGCTCTACTTCGGGGTGCTAGCGTTTGTGCTGCTGCGCTTCGGACTGCTGGCGGCCATCGCCGCGAATGCGTCCCTGGAGTTGCTGAACGCATGCCCGCCGACGCTGGACACTTCCGCGTGGTATTTCGGGCTGATGCCGATCCCGCTGCTGGCGGTGGGGTTGATCGCGATTTACGGATTCCGCACGTCGCTGGCGGGCCGGCCGCTGTTTCAGATTTCGGGTGAATAGACCAACCCCCGCGCCAAACCTGCGTGGATTCACCCACCTTGAGGCCCGGGAGTGCGGAGTTATACGTCTTGTTTTCTGCTGTTTAGGATGACCGGCGGCTGGCACCGGAATTGCACCCTGGAAGGCATGGCATACGTAATTACGGACACCTGTACCAAGGATGAATTGTGCGTGGAAGCTTGCCCGGTGGACTGCATCCACCCCAAGAAGGACGAGCCCGGCTTTGAGGAAGCGCCGCAGCTCTATGTGAGCCCCGTCGACTGCATCGATTGCGGTGCGTGCGTCCCGGTATGCCCGTCGAATTCCATGTTCGCGCTGGACGAGCTGCCGGCCGAGCAGGCGCATTTCGCCGAGATCAACGCGGCCCATTACAACTGAGCCGAAGCAAGCAGCGGGCAACCAGAACCCGGTGCCGGGCCCGTCGGGCCCGGCACCGGGTTTTTCTACAATGAGGTATGCGTAAAATAGCAGCCTCTTTCCTGGGATTGGTCGGCCTGCTGCGCGCGGAAGTCCGCCCCATGACGTTGCGGCAGGCCGTCGAGACGGCGCTGAAGCAGAATCCCGACATCGCCCTGGCCCGCTTGGAAGAACAGAACGCCCGGCAGGCGGTCCGGGTGGCCAAGGATCCCTTCACGCCCCGCCTCACGGTGGGCAGCGGGCTGGCGTACAGCAACGGTTTTCCCATGAGCATCGAAGGCTCGGCGCCCAGTATCGTGCAGGCGCGCGCCACCCAGGATCTCTTCAACCGGCCGCAGAGTTACGCCGTGGCTCAGGCGAAAGAGGACGCGCGCGGGGCTGCCTTGGGGGTAGCGGGCAAGCGGGACGAGGTGGCGTATCGCGCCGCGTCGCTGTACCTGGATGCCGAACGCGCCGCGCGCATCGGCGCTCTGGCGCGAAAGGACGCCGAAAGCCTGGAGAAGGTTCTCGACAGCGTCCGGGCGCTGGTGCGGGAAGGCCGCGCGCTGCCGCTGGCGGAGAAACAGGCGGCCCTGGATGTGGCGCGCGCGCGCCAGACCGCCGAGAGCCTGGAAGCCGACCGGGTCACCGCCGAGACGGCGCTGGCGATGGCCCTCGGCCTCTCCGCCGATGACCGCGTCCGGGCCGTGGAAGAGGAGCGCCGCGCGCCGGCCTTGCCGCAATCCGAGGAGCAGGCCATCCAGGCCGCGCTGGAATCCAACCAGGATCTGCGGAAGCTGCAATCGCAGATCGTCTCCAAGGGCCTGGAAATGCGCGGCGAGAAGGCTGAACGGTGGCCGAAGGTGGACCTGGTGGCGCAGTACGGCATGCTCGCCAAGTTCAATAACTACGCCGAGTTCTTCCAAAAGTTCCAGCGCAACAACGTGCAACTTGGCGTTTCATTCCAATTGCCCCTGTTCACGGGCTCGGGTGTGAGCGCGCAGATCGCGCAAGCGCAGACCGAGATTTCCCACCTGAGAATCGAGCTGAACAATTCGCGAAACCGCCTGGCCGCGGACCTCCAGCAATCGTTCCGCGATGTGAAGAAGGCGGAGACCGCGGCGGAAGTGGCGGGGTTGGATCTCGAGGTCGCGCGCGAGCAGCTTTCCGTGGGCCTGGCCCAGATGCAGGAAGGCCGCGCCACGCTGCGCCAGGTGGAGGAGGCGCGCATCGTCGAGAACCACAAGTGGATCGGCTTCTACGACGCGCAGTACGCCCTCGAGAAAGCCAAGTGGAACGTGCTGAGGCTGACGGGCGAAGTGGCGGCGTCGGTGGAGGCGCTGCCGAACACGGTACCTTGATGCTGTTCGCAGGGCGCAGTGGTAGTCTCGGGGAAGGAGGCAGTATGACTCGCTTCTCCGGGCGGGCGTTATTTTGGACGCCGCGCGCGATGTCGATCGCGTTCATCGCTTTTCTGAGTCTTTTTGCCATGGATGTTTTCGACGAACATCTTGGGTTCTGGCAGACAGCGCTGGCGCTGACTATGCATCTGATTCCGGTGTTCGTGCTGATCGCGGTCCTGGTGCTGGCCTGGCGCTGGGAGTGGATCGGGGCGGCGCTCTATGCGGCCGCCGGCTTGCTGTATGTCACATGGGTCGTGTCCATGTCGCGCCCGGTGCCCCCGGCAATGAGGCTGATCTGGATTCTTACGATCGCTGGCCCGGCCTTTGTCATCGCCGGGTTATTTCTGACCAACTGGTTAAAACGGGGCGACCTGCGTGCCCTCAGGCATTAGGTCAGGCGGCCCCACTTAGCTGCAGCCGCTGGTCCCGCCGCAGTTGGCGCACTTGTAGCAGCTTCCGTTGCGCGTCATAATCGAGCCGCACTCGGAACATATCGGGGCGTCGGCCGCGACGGGCACAAACGGCAGCTCCTGCTGCGGGTCGGCCTCGGTCGGGCGAAGCTTGGAACTCTCGCCGACTTCGCCTGCCGCGTACTCGGGTCCCAGAAACTTCGCGCCCAGCCAGCGGAAGATGTAATCCGTGATGGACTTCGCATAGGGGATCTGCTGGTTGCCGGTCCAGCCGCTGGGCTCGAAGCGCACGTGCGCGAACTTGTCCACCAAAAACTTCAGCGGCACGCCGTACTGCAGGTTGAAACTGACGGCCGTTGCGAAGGCATCCATCAGGCCGGAGATGGTGGAGCCTTCCTTGGCCATGGTGATAAAGATCTCGCCGGGCGAGCCGTCGTCGTACATCCCCACCGTGATGTAGCCCTCGTGGCCGCCGATCGAAAACTTGTGCGTGACGGAGCGGCGCTCGTCGGGCAGCTTGCGGCGGATCGGCCGGTAGACCACCTTCTCCACCGAGGCGGCAGCACCGCTGGGGGCCGCCACCGCGGGCTTCTTCTCGCCCTTGCCCGATCCCGAGCTGAGCGGCTGAACCTTCTTCGAGTTGTCGCGGTAAATCGCGACCGCCTTCAGGCCCAGCTTCCAGCTCTCGAGGTAGGCGTTCATGATGTCTTCCACCGTGGACTCTTCGGGCATGTTGATGGTCTTCGAAATCGCGCCCGAAATGAACGGCTGGACCGCCGCCATCATCCGCACGTGCCCCATGTAATGGATGGAGCGCACACCGTTCTGCGGCCGGAAGCTGCAATCGAACACCGCCAGGTGCTCCGGCTTGAGGTGCGGCGCGCCTTCGATAGTGCCCGTCGAATCGATGTGGCTGACGATCTGCTCCACCTGATCGGGCGTGTAGCCCAGCTTGATAAGCGCCTGCGGGACGGTGTTGTTGACGATCTTAATAACGCCGCCGCCCACCAGCTTCTTGTACTTGATGAGCGCCAGGTCGGGCTCGATGCCGGTGGTGTCGCAATCCATCATGAAGCCGATGGTGCCGGTGGGCGCAAGCACCGTGACCTGGGCATTGCGGTAGCTGTTGCGGAGGCCGGATTCGTAGGCGTCTTCCCAGCACTGCTCCGCGCCATGGTAGAGCGCCGTGGAAACATGGTTGCGGTTGACGCGGTTCACCGCGTCCCGATGCATGCGGATGACTTCCAGGAACGGCTGCTCGTTCACGGCGTAGCCGGCGAACGGCCCGATGGCTTCAGCCACGCGGGAACTGGTGAGGTACGCCTGCCCGCACATGACCGCGGTGATGGCGGCGGCGTGGTCGCGGCCCTGGTCGCTGTCGTACGGGATGCCCATCGACATCAGCAGGGCGCCCAGGTTGGCGTACCCCAGGCCCAGCGGCCGGAAGCTGTGCGAGTTCCCGGCGATCTTCTCGGTCGGGTAGCTGGCGTTATCGACGATGATCTCCTGCGCCAGGACCATGGTATCCACGGCGTGCCGGAAGGCTTCCACGTCGAACTGCCCGTCCGGGCCAACGAACTTCATCAGGTTCAGCGACGAAAGGTTGCAGGCCGAATCGTCCACGAACATGTACTCCGAGCAAGGGTTCGAGGCGTTGATCCGCGCCGAGTTCTTGCACGGGTGCCAGCGGTTGACGGTGGTGTCGAACTGCATGCCGGGATCGCCGCACTGGTGCGTGGCTTCGGCGATCTGCCGCATGAGGTCGCGCGCCTTATAGCGGTTCACCGGCTGGCCGGTGGCCACCGACTTGGTCCACCAATCGTCGTCATGCAGCACGGCTTCCATGAAATCGTCGGTAGCGCGCACCGAGTTGTTGGCGTTCTGAAAGAAGATGGAACTGTAGGCTTCGCCATCGAGCGAGGAATCGTAGCCGGCTTCCACCAGCGTGTAGGCCTTCTTCTCTTCCTTGGCCTTGCACCAGATGAACCTCTCGATATCGGGGTGGTCCGTGTTCAGAATCACCATCTTGGCCGCGCGCCGCGTCTTGCCGCCCGATTTGATCACGCCGGCGAACGCGTCGAAGCCCTTCATGAACGAGAGCGGTCCGGAAGCCCGGCCGCCGCCGGAAAGCGCCGCATCCTCCTCGCGGAGCGCGGAAAGATTCGAGCCCGTGCCCGAACCCCACTTGAACAGCATGCCTTCGGTCTTGGCCAGGTCGAGAATCGATTCCAGTGAATCGTTCACGGAAACGATAAAACAAGCCGAGCACTGCGGGCTCGGCACGCCGGATTCCAGCCTGGCGACCCGGTCGGCCTTCTTGTCGTAGACCCAGCCGTATCCGCGCGCCTCCCTGACTCCCACGTTGAACCAGACAGGCGAATTGAAACAGGCCTTCTGCGCGAGCATCAGGTGAGCCAGATCGAAACGGAAGTTCTCGCCGTCTTCCTCGGTCTTGAAGTAGCCGTCCTGCTTGCCCCACTCGGCGATGGTGTCCACCACGCGCTGCACAAGTTGGGCAACACTGGTCTCGCGTTCGGGCGACCCGAGTTTGCCATGGAAATACTTGGAGGCGACGATGTTGGTGGCAGTCTGCGACCAGTCTACGGGCACTTCCACATCGCGTTGCTCGAAGATAACGACGCCCTTATCGTTGCCGATGGAGGCCGTGCGGGTTTCCCATTGGACCTCGTCGTAAGGGGTCTTGCCGGGTTCGAGCCGTGACGTAAAATACCGCGGAAAGGAAATCCCCGTCTTTATTCCGGTGGCTGGTCTGGTCTTCAATATATCTATTTTCGCACTTAAGTCTACAGACAATTGTCCCACGCGCCGGTCCTCCTGGGTTCCTGCTGGAAAGAAACGCCTCCGTAATAGTGCCCCAACATGTAGTGGGACGTCAAGGACTTTATCTATATGAAGTGTGTTGGGGTTACAGCGACACTGTTGCAAACAGCACAGAACCACTCTCAAGAGGGGATTTCCAGGGGCCCATTGATCAGCAGGACGGCCGAGTGCTTTCGCGCCTGGATCACGCCACGCTGGTGGCCAGGTCTGCCGGCTGCCCCTCGGCGCGCGCCGGCTGGCGGTCGAAGTGGCGGCGCGCGGAAGCCACGACACGCACCACTTCGTCGCGTTCGAAAGGCTGCGAGAGAACGTCCCAGCCGCCGATGTTCAGGACTTCGGCCCACAGGTATTCGTCGGCGGTGCGGGAGGTGACGATCAGCAGCGGGGGATGCGCCAGACCGCGCAGATGGTTGAGCACCTCCTGCCAGCTCCAGTCCGGCATATCGCTCTTAACGATCACCACCTGGATCCTATGACGTTTCAGACACTCGGTGGCCCGCCGCCGGTCCGGCGCCTCGAAGAGCCGCCAGCCGGACTTGCGGAAGACATCCCGTACCAACAAGCCGTCTTCTTCGTATGCGCCTGCCAACAGGGCCGACACGAAGTCTTTGCGAGCTGTGTTGTCCATGGCGTGCGCCCCCCTTGGATAGATCACCACACCACTGGTTCAAATGGAATCAGGCGAATGACCCATTCGCCCATCCAAAAGACCTTACATTCACAAACTAGTTCCCTGATGCCAGTCAGGTTCTCAGGAATCTGCTGGCCACCCGGCTCCCGCGTATCGACTTCGGCCAGATTCGTCCCGCCACCGGACACCGCGCCAGCAATCAGCCGCGTAATCCAGAAGATAAGCATGCCTTTCAGCCCCCGGAATCTGGCACTGCGATTGCTGCCAGAATGGGCTATGCCGCTTTGGAACGACATTCGTTTCGCGCTTCGCCAGCTTCGAAAGAGTCCGGGCTTCACCCTCGTGGTGCTGGCCACGCTGGGCCTCTGTATCGGCGCCAACACCGCCATCTACAGCGTGCTGGACGCCGTTCTGTTACGTCCTGCGCCGTACCCCGAGCTGGACCGCCTGGCGATGGTGAACACGCACTGGCGTCAGAACGGCAAGGAAGGCGAGCGGTCCAGCCAGACCGGGGCCCTGTTCGAGGGTGTCCGCGATGGTTCGCGCGCTCTGGATGTGGCGGCGTTGGGAGGAGCGAGCGGCGTCAACTTCGCGGCCCAAGGACATCTCGAATATGTCCGGCAGCAGCGCGTTTCCGCCGGATTCTTCCATGTGTTGGGGATCGCTCCGCAGATGGGGCGGGAGTTCAGCCGCGCCGAAGATATCGCGGGCGGCCCGGCAGTCGCGGTTCTGAGCTATGAGTTCTGGCAGCGCGTGTTCCAGGGAGACACCTCGGCGCTGGGCCGGGTCATCGCTCTGCGAGGCGAGCCGTATACCGTGGTGGGGATCATGCCGCGCGGCTTCCGCACCGGCGCTCCCGTGGACGTGTGGACTCCCTTGCGGCCATCGCGCACCGGGGAAGGATCGGGGCAGAATTATGGCGTGATCGCGCGAGTGAAACCGGGCATCTCCTGGGCCGCGGCCGCCGACGAGCTGAAAGCGCTCAGCCCCGGCATTGCGGAACAAGTGCATGTTTCGAGGGATTCCACCATCGAGCAGCGCATGGTTCCTTTCCAGAGCGGATCCACCACGGGGATGCGCAGCGAATTACTGCTCACCTGGGCGGCCGTCCTGATGGTGCTGCTCATCGGCTGCGTGAATATCGCCGGGCTTCTGCTGGCGCGGGCGGGCGGGCGCGGCCGCGAGATTGCCACGCGCATGGCGCTGGGCGGCGGCCGCGCGGCCATCGTGCGGCAGCTCCTGATGGAGAGCCTGCTGCTGGCGCTGGGCGGAGGCGCCGTGGGGGTGGGGATGGGCGCATTCGCCATCGATTGGTTGAAGGGGCTTGGGGCCAGAGACTTCGAGCTGTGGCATCCGATTGAGCTGGATGCGCGGGTGCTGGTTGCCATGCTGGGGATCGCAGCGCTGACGAGCCTCTTCTTCGGACTGGCGCCGGCGCTTCAAACCACCCGCCTGGATATCCGTTCGGTGCTGATGGAGGCGGGGCGGAGTGTGGCCGGTGGACGGCGCCGCTGGTGGGGAAACGCGCTGGTCGCGGCCGAAGTGGCCCTGAGCCTGGTGCTTCTGGTCGGCGCGGGGCTAATGTTGCGAACGCTCAGCTATCTCGATGTGCTCAACCCGGGCTTCGATACGCGCAACGTAATCGCCGCCCAGGCTTCGCTCCAGGATGCCCGCTACAAGACCAGCGCCGCCGTCAACCGGCTGTACACGCAAAGCCTGGAGCGAATCCGTCACATTCCCGGCGTCCAATCGGCGGCGGTGGCGCTGACTCTGCCCTACGAAACGCCGCTCAACGACGGGTTCCGTATGTTGGATGGCGACGATGCAAATACCCACGGGACCGAGGCGGTGTATGTCACTCCGGGCTACTTCGAAACCATGCGAATTCCGGTTCTGCGCGGCCGTGAGTTTCTGGATTCGGACACGCCGGCGAGCGCCAAGGTGGTGGTGGTGAGCGAGTCTTTCGCCACGAAGTATTTCCACGGGAAAGAGGCCGTGGGGCGCCACCTGTCGAGTGGGGAGATCGTCGGGGTGGTTGGCGATGTGCAGCAACACACCGGGCTTTATCGGAATCACGGTCCTATTTCGGTGGAACCCACGCTCTACTCCCCGGTGTCCCAGACCTCGGATGGGGCTCTTCAACTGGTGCATACGTGGTTCTCGCCGAAGTGGGTGATTCGGGCGAGCGGCCCCATCGGCAGCCTGGCGGCGCAGATCCGGAGCGCCGTGGCCAGCGTCGATTCGCAACTTCCCATCGCCAGTTTTCAAACCATCGACGATCTGCAGGCGCACATTACCAGAAGTCAGCGCTACCACGCGGCGCTCTTTTCCATCTTCGCGGGGCTGGCCTTGCTGCTGGCGGCGGTCGGCATTCACGGCCTGATCTCGCAGTCCGTCACACAGCGGACACACGAGCTGGGCGTGCGCATCGCGCTGGGGGCCACCGCACGACAGACCATCGCCGGCGTGATGAGGCCGGGAATTCTGCTGGCGTTGATTGGCTCAGGCGCGGGAAACCTGCTGTCGCTGGCGGCTGTCCGGTTCCTCGAACATCTGCTGTGGGGCGTGCAGCCGGCCGATCCGCTTACTTTTGCGGTGACGCCGGCGATTCTGCTGCTGGTGTCGGCCCTGGCGAGCCTGGCGCCGGCGTTGCGCATTTTGCGGCTGGATCCGGCCCAGACGTTGCGGAACGAGTAGGACCGGGCATGCGCCAGGGGTTCTCTGGGTAAGAACCGCGCAGGGGTGATCGGCGATGGCGACGGGATGGAGGACCAGCCCGGTGATCTGCACGTTGGGTCCGGGCACGTTGCGTGCGTACCGCATACCCGGTCCAGGGCCGGACATGTCCGGCCCCTACTTGCGCGAGCCGCGTTGCGGGTTTTTCAACTGCGACTGCCGGACCTTGCACTTCTTCCGCTTGGGCTTGCTGAAAACGAAGGTGCCGCTTCCCAGATACTCGGCCTTGTAGGTCTTGTCGTCCGCCAAAAGGATTCTCCTCGGAATGGGGTGGATTGATCCCTCATTGTACCGCGCATTATTCTGGTACAGAGGATGAAGCTTCAGGAGAGGTCCCGTAACGGTGTGGCCGCGGTTTTTGGACTCTTGTTCCTCCTGTATGCCGGGCCGGCTGCCGCTCAATCCTCCCGCGCCAAGGAGGTTTGCGGGCAGGCCAACAGCATTGCCCTGGAGCTGACGCGGATTTCGGGGATGAAGCTGCGCCACCCGGTCCCTTGCGATTACATCACCAGGGAGAAGATCAACGCGTTCCTCAAGAAGCGAGTGAAAGACGTCGCCAGCCCGGAGGACATCCGCGCCGAAGAGCTGGCGCTGAAGAAATTCGGCTTCGTGCCGCAGGATTTCGACCTCGCCAAGACAACCGTCGACCTGCTTACGGAACAGGCCGCCGCTTTCTACGATTACAACAAGAAGAAGCTTTTCATCACCGAGTCCACCCCCTCGGAGACCCAGGAGCCGGTGCTGGCGCACGAACTGTCGCATGCCCTGGCCGACCAGAGTTTCAATCTCGCCCGGTTCATCCGCCGGGGACGCAAGAGCGATGACGGTTCCACCGCGCGGCTGGCCGTGATGGAAGGCCAGGCCACCTGGCTGATGTCGGAATACCTCGCGCGCAAAAGCGGCCAGTCGCTGAAGGACTCGCACGCGCTTGCCGCCACCATGAGCCGCCTGGGCGAAGGCGGCGCCGGCGAGTACCCCGTCTACGATAACGCACCGCTCTACATGCGCCTGACGCTGGTGTTTCCGTACACCAGTGGCATGCTGTTCCAGAAGGCCGTGTACGAGCGCGACGGGCCAGAGAGCTTTGCCGAAGTCTTCCGCCGCGCGCCGGTCTCCACCCAGCAGATCATCCACCCCGAGGATTACTTCTCGAATGTCAAGCCCACCCAACCGGCGCTTCCCGGCGTTCATCTGCCGCGCGGCTACAAGAGTCTCATCGGCGGCGCGCTGGGCGAGCTCGATCACGCCGCGCTGCTCGAGCAGTTCACGGGCAAGCAGCGGGCGGGGGAGATGGCGCCGCACTGGCGCGGCTGCGCCTTCGAGCTGCGCGAGGACAAGAAGGCCGGCCGCGTGGCGCTTCTTTACGCCGCCGAATGGGACAGCGAAGAAAGCGCCCGCCGCTATCTGGCGGCCTACCGCGAGGTGCTCGCAAAGAAGTGGAAGAAGATGTCGGTGGTCTCCGAGACCGCCGATTCCGTGATCGGCTCCGGCGACGACGGCCGTTTCGAGCTTCGCCGCAAGGGCGCGATTGTCACCAGCGTGGAAGGCCTGGGCCCTGCGATAAACTGAAATCTATGTCCAGGCGTCGATTCCTAGCGCCCGCCCTGGCCCTGCTCTCTCTGGCGACGTCCGTGGCCCACGCGATCAATGTGCCGCGCCAGTCGCCCGACTTCGCCATCAGCCTCAACAACGGCCAACAACTGCTGTTGAGCCATTACAAAGGCAAGGTGGTGGTGGTGGCGTTCATCCTCACCGGGTGCTCGCATTGCCAGAAGACCATCGGCTATCTGATCCAGGACCAGAATGCGTACGGCCCGCGTGGCTTCCAGGTGCTGGCTTCGGCCATCGAAGAAACTGCCCGGGAAAGCGTGCCGGGTTTCATCCAGCAGTTCAAGCCGCCGTTTCCCGTCGGCTTCAACGATCCCCATGCGGCGATCAACTACCTGGAGCATCCGCCCATGCTGATCCCGCACATGCCGATCCTGGCGTTCATCGACCGCCAAGGCGTAATCCGCGCGCAATACGAAGGTGATAACACGTTTTTTGCCGAAGATCGGCAGGAGAAGAACCTGAGCGACAAGATCGAGGAACTGCTGAGGGAAGGCGCCGCGGGGGCCAAGAGAAGCATCACAAGGAAGAGCGCCGCCGCGCCCAAGAAGTAAAGTCAGGTCGGAGCTTTCCCCGCGATTCTTCAAAGCGCCTTCACCCGCTATGGCGGGCTGCGGGCCCGGTTTACCGCCCTTGGAACCGGGTGCGGACCGCGTACAACGAAGTGCGCGCGGCAATGAACAGGGTCTGCCCGTCCTTGCCGCCGAACACCAACTGGAGCGGACGCTCCGGAACCTCGATGGTGTCAATCAGCTTACTGGCGGGGTTGTAGACGTAGACCTGGCCGGCAGCGAGGTACACGTTGCCTTGGGCATCGGTTGTGACTGCCTCGCCACCCTGGTTGACGAAGAGTTTCATATCCGTCATGCTTCCATCGGGTTGGACGGTGCCGACCCGGGTTGCCACCTCGGATTCGTCGATGATATAGAACGGCCTTCCGGGAACGGCGCGGGCGAGCCCGAACGCCCGCAGCAAGGCGCTGCTCTTGACACCCCACGCCATCACGCCGCTGACGAAGTCCCGGCCGGCCGGAATGAAGGTAGTGCCGTCCGGCGAGACATACTGCCGATAGGGTTGCTGGAGCGCGCCTTCGTTCACGTGCCAGTCGCCCACCGGCAGCACGGCGGTCATGCCGGGCCGCGGCGCCACAGGCTCCGGCTTCAAGAGCACGATCGCGTCATCCGGCGAACCCGGCTTGAAGGAGTAGACCGTCCCGCTGCCGGCGTACGAAATCACTATCAGGTTGCCGGCCCGATCAAACGCCAGGTTGATCGGGTCCAGCGGATTGTCGCGCTCTGTGGAGATCTGGCGGCTGGCCACCGACCAGCGGTAAATGCGCTGCCAATGGGCGTCCACAAAGTAGAAATCGCCGGAAGGATCGGCCGCTCCGCCGGAGATGTTGAAGAAGCCTCCCGCCAATCTCTCCAGCTTGGCGCCGGCGGCCAGCACCGGGGAAGGCGCCTTCGCGGGAGCCACAGGCGCGTTGCCCGACAGGTTCAGCCACGCGAACTCCCGCTGCCGAATCCCGGCATGATGCGTTTGGTCGTAAACCGCATCGTCGAACGAAACTTTGCTGTTGCTGTAACAGTGGACGTTGCGGAACCGGATGTCTTTCGAACCCGCAACCTTGATCGCCCAAGGGAACGGTTGAAAGGAGCTGATCACGCGATAGATGTGGAAGTTGGCCACGGTAATGTTGCTGGAGCCATCGATCTCCAGCGGCAGCGCGAAACCGCCCTCGCCGCGCTCCTCTTCGGTTTGCAGCGCATAGAACTGCCAGTTGGAGACGTTGTGCAGTTGCACTTCGTGGCGGACGTGATGCTCGCTCGACATTTCGTAAACCCGCCCGGGGGTCGAAGTGTCGGATACCAGCATGCCGGCCTGAGCGAAGGTGCTGGGGGTCCAGATATCGAAAAACGTGCCGCCTCCGCCATCGGTCACCCACAGGCTGGGATACTGCCCATCCCAACGGCGATTGATGTCGGGATCGGCCGTGTGGGTGTTGTTGTAAGGGTTGTCGCGGCTGCCGTCGAGCTTGTTGGTGCCGTGCCCGCCGAGAAAGCGAACGTCATTCATCATCGAATTCGTGCCGGCCATCCATTTGGCGGCCACCGCCCGCGGATTGATGCCGTTGGTGTAAAGCCCGATTCCGATCAGGATGTTGGTTCCGTTCTTGGGCGCCTCGATCAACGGTTTGGGCGAGCCGACCCCCTGAAACGCGGGGGTGGAATCGAGCAGGTCGATCTGGGTGGCGCTGGGATGCAGGCCGATCAGCACGGTGTCCGGCCGGAGCGCAATCGTATCGCTGACCACATACATGCCTGTCGGGAGGTAGATGGTGCGGTGTTGGGCAATCGCTTTCCGGAAAGCTTCGGTATCGTCCGTGGAACCATCGCCCCTGGCGCCCAGCGAGCGAATATTCACCCAGGTGTCGCGGGCCGGCAGATCGGGCAGGTCGGATTCCACGGGGACGGGCATGGCGCTCAGAACGGTGGATTCAAAAATGTCTTTGTTTTCCGGATTGGCGCCGATATCGGCGTAGTTCAGCCCGTGTGAGAGCACCTTGACGATGTACATGGCCGCCGGTGCGGCAACCTTTCTGCCGCTTTCACGGAAGGAGGCAAACGTCGGCACGCGACTGCAAACCACGTTTTCCATGTTGATTTCGGTGCGGGCGCTGTTCTCCAGGCTAATGATCACCGCGGGACCGGAGATGTCCTCCATGCGAGCGTCTTTTACCCAGAGATCGTCCGGAAAACCCGGATCCACGGCGATTGCCGTGGGAACGTCCCGGAACCGCGGCCGGATGAGTGTGAGACCGGCGGCGCGCTCCTGGATGGCGGCCTCGCGCTGCCCTTCGAACGTGGCATCGACCACCGTGAACTGCCAGCCTGGCGAAGGGGTGCGCGTCCAGATGCCGTAGCGGCCACCGTAGAAGTGCACGTCCTCGGCCACGTTTCCGCCCTCATGAATGCCCGCCAGGCCGGAACCGATGTGAAAGTCCATGTGCGCCAGGAAGCAGTGCTGAGCGTAGTGGGCGCGCACGCCGACGGCGCCGGCATTGCCGTCCTTGATCTCGAGATCGATATTGCTCAAAGCCGAATAGAAGGTACCCGCCCCGGCATCCGGGGGCTGGCCGCCGGGGCCGCCACGGCCGCCACCGGGCGCCTGGCCACCCGGAGGACCGGAGCCACGAAGGCCGCGTCCGGCGCCGGGACGCCCGCCGGCAAAGAACACCATGAGGTTCTCATTATCCTTGTCCTGGTAACCCGGAGTGTTTTCGCCCAGCACCAACACCGGGCGGCTGGCCCCGTACCCGATCACGCGGATTCCGGGCCAGATATAGATCGTTTTGGACAAGCGGTATCGACCTTCGGGAACGAAGACGATTCCCTGCCTGGTGGTCTCCTGGACTTTGTCGATCGCCTGCTGAAGGGCATCGGTGTCATCGGCAACACCATCGCCATGTACGGGAAAACCATCCCGCGTCAGGTAAATCGCTTTGGGGTCGTCCAAACGGACGGTATAGTACGAAGACCCCCACAACGGAGTGGCCGCCACCACGGCGGCGAGGAACGGAACAAATCGTTTTAGCATTGCATGATCCCCGGCCCGGTCGGACACGAGCAGACGCCCGTCCCGGCCTGCACCTCGCTAGCTCAGAGCCTTTCCAGCACCTTTTCGAGCAGTCCCACCTCCGCTACGCTGCCCTGCGCAATGCGCGCGTTGCCGCCGCCGCGGCCGCCGGCCGCGGCGAGGGCCGTCTTGAGGGCCTGCCCCGCGTCGATACCCGCATCGGCCGATGCCGCCAGCAGCACCGAAGGCGGGTCGGCCAGGGTCGCCAGGAACACGGCTCGAGGCTGCGCCGTGAAACTCTGCGCGAGAGCGCGGAGTTCTTCCAGGCTGCCCTTTACCACGCGTCGCGTGACGCGCCGCAGGCCGTCCGGGCCGGGCGCTGTGGCCTGATAGAGTTCCTTGCCCTGGAAGGCCGCCAGGTCGAGTTCCAGCTTCCGCCGCGCTTTGTCGCTGACGCGCGCGGTTTCGAGCTGCGCCGCCACCATCGCGGGGACTTCCTCCAGGGGCGCGGAAAACAGTTGCGCGGTTTTGGCCAGCGCCTCGTAGTCGGCGCGCGCGCGCCGCACCGCCCGCCCGCCGCACAGAAACTCCACGCGGACGGTCTGCCGTACCTTCTCGAGCTTGCGGAGGAGAATCGGCCCCACCTCCCCGGTGGCCCGCACATGCGTTCCGCCGCAAGCGTTGCGGTCGAGTCCCTCGATGGAAACGATGCGCAGGGTGCCTTCGCGGCCGGTGGGTTTGCGCAGCCCCTGGACCTCCGCCGCCTGCTGGAAGTCGACCGCGACAGGCCGGTTCTCGAAGACGATTTCGTTGGCGCGCCGCTCGGCTTCGAGCACGGTGGCCGGCTCCACGGCGCCGCCTTCGAGGTCGATGGTGGAGTTCTCCGCGCCCAAATGAAAGCCGGCGGTGTGGAGTCCGAACCACTCCTCGAACACGGCCGAGAGCACGTGCTGCCCGGTGTGCTGCTGCATGTGATCGAAGCGGCGGCTCCAGTCGATAACGCAATCCACCGGCCCGCTGTGCAGCGGCGCCGCGAGGTGGTGCGCGATGCGCTCCTCCTCGTCGGCGACGTCCAGCACGGGCACGCCGGCGATAGTCCCGGTGTCGCAGGGCTGCCCGCCGGAAGCGGGATAAAAGGCGGTGCGATCGAGGTACACGGTGCGCCCGTCTTCGGAGTGGTCGAGAATGCGCGCGGTGAACTCGCGCAAATAGGAATCGGTGTAGTAGAGGCGTTCAGTCATGGAGACACTGCTATTGTGGCAGATGGCATGCGCGCTTGCGCAGCCCCCGTGCGGTTGGCTACAGTGGAGGAGTCAATTCCTTCGCGGGCGCCCGTAGCTCAGTTGGATAGAGCGTCTGGCTACGAACCAGAAGGCCGGGTGTTCGAGTCACCCCGGGCGCACCACAAAACAAGTACTTACGCGCCAGACGACCCTCGCCAAAAACGGTTTGGTAGCAACCCTGGTGGCAACCGGGTTCGGCGCGAGGATCTCGTCCGTCTTGGTGGCAACCTGCTTTTGCACCTCGGGGAGTGCGTGCGCGTAGATCTGCATGGTGAAAGCCACCTGGGAGTGGACGATCCGCAACTTTACACTCGGTGCGAAAAGGAATTGAACAGCGGCGCGACCTTCGAGGTGCCGGTGGGGTGTCATCCGCGGCTGCGCGGCTCTTTCCGTTCTTGCAGGATGCTAGTGAAAACCGTAGAACTTGGCGATAAGTTTCGGAAGGAGTTGACCCGCCGTGGCGACGCCAACGGCCCAGGTACCTTCGGCTGCTTTCTTGACCATCTTGGCGATCCAAGACGACACTTTCGGCCCGTACTTTTCCTGGGACACGGGGTGTTCTTCAGACTGGAGCGCATTACGCAACTCCGCAATGTCTTCTTCCAATACGTCGTTCTGGCGTAGCACATGCTCTAATGATGCGATGTCCGCAGCACCGACGTTGAACGTGATGTGAGCCGCGCTCGCCGTGCCAACAAGATTCGTGGATCCGCCATAGACGGTGGTGTGGAAGATTTGCGTCACTCTCGAAGACTTAAGGGCCGTCCCGGCCTGCTTGCCCTCTGGTTCTCCAGCTGTTGGCTGTTCTTTCCAGACTGCGAGCGCGAAGTCAAGTATCCGGTTACGGACTGAGTTAAGCAGTTCGACAAGATTGCCTTTGGCCAATTCAGCCCACACCTGGAGGCAGTTTTGACCTTCGTAGACGTTGGTACTAATGGCCAGGACCAGATCACCAGTGTTTAGTTGTACAGGCCCTTCCTCGTTGGTCTTCAAGACCGCTTCGATGCTCGCGACACTCTGCCGACATTCATAAGACATGTAGAGCTTGCGTGCACGCTCTGGAAGTAATGCTAAGGGAATCGGAGCGTTGCGAAGGCCCGAGCCGAATGGTCCTGCGAAGTGCCCCTTGAGTTGGAGGGACCAAACACGGTACTCGGGAACCGAAACTCCATCGGGGTAGCCGTTCGATTCCCACAAGAGCCAGTCCTCTAACGGCTTACTCCGCAAGCGAGCAGCAAGGACCTTGCACTTGCGAAGCAGCGCCCCGAGATCGCTCCCTCCATCAACCGCGGCGTCTTGAATGTCCTCTAGCAGGGTCATGTCTCGGTGAAACCCAGCCTATAGTCTAGAACACTCTGATTATATTCGGCACGAAAGTCTTTGCCCGCACGGGACGAAAAACCGGGAGTACATGGCGTGCTCGTGCCCAGTCTGGTGCGATGGCGAAGTGGGCGGGAAGCGCAAGCGGGAATCACTGAAAACTCGCGAGTGGGCGCGCGCCGAAAACCGCGTAGCCGCCGCCGAAGGCAGCCAAGGGGAAACGGTTGCCCGCTTGTGGAGAGCGCCAAGCCCTTTTTGCAAAGAGTCGTGCAGAGGATTACCATAATTAGCCATGCCAGTCATTGACCCAGACTCGATTTTCAAGAAGCTCGCAAGTGATCGGGCACGCATGGAAGCGCTCGGCGTAACAGAGCAGGAGATGGTGAAGTTCTATAACAGGTGCGGCTCCGAAGGGCAGGATTTTGATCAGGCGATTGCTGAACTTAACGCCCGATTTCAGCTCAGCGCCGCTGATGCCGCGTTCGTGGCTAGTGTCCTAGGAAACTGCGCTCCGTTCTGATTTGGGCCGTGAGCGCGAGGGTTAGAACCTCAGAGAATCATGCCGAATCCGCAAGAAGCATTCGGGGCATACTACGGCGCTATGAGCGACGAGGAGATTCTGCGTGTCGCGGCGAACGAGGCGTCTCTCGTTCCGAGCGCTCAGGCCGCCCTTAGAGCGGAGCTTCGAAAGCGGGGCAAGGAAGCCCTTGCAGGGCCCCCCGCGGTGGAAGTTGAAGGGCCTGGAATTTTTCGGAAGCGATGGACCCCAACAAAACTGCTATTTGCGCCGCTTCTTGGATTCTGGCTTGTCGTACCCAATGTCATTGTCCTCGTGTTTCGCAGGGGTGAGAGCCAAGCGTATTATGCTGGAGCGGCTTCTGCGATCGTCCTCGGCCTCGGGCTCATCATCTGGTATTGGAAGAAGACGAAATAGCATCCCGGCGGTTGCACCGACCTTTTGAGGGGTCCGAAACATGGCTAGGAAAACGTCGGCGGGCGTGTCTGGACAGTATCAATGATATCTTGTATACTGACGGTATATGGCGAAACCGACCGATGAAAGGCAATTAATTCACATGCGACTAGATCAGGCGCTGTTGAAGCGGCTGGAAGACTTCCGCTTCAGACATCGCTTTCAATCGCGGAGCGAGGCGGCGCGGTGGCTCATGAAGGCCGCGCTCGACGCTAAGCTGGCGCCGAAGGAGGAATGAGGGATGGGCACACCCGCGCCGGCCACTGTCAAGGGGCGGTTTATTCCGCAGCCGCACTACTTCCTGTGCCGCCGCGTCTTGATGAGACTCGAACGTATGCAAAACCTGATTCGTCTCCGAGAGCCGTGGGAGCGGGACTTGGCCCGGCCTGATCCGGCAGTCCCCGAGACAGACATACACGGCCGCGAGATAGCACTTGCACGGGAGATCAACCGGCTCATTCCGCTGATCGTCCATCACTTGGATCTTGCTGGAATCTCGACGGAAGCCGTCGGCCAAGACTGGGACGAGCACTTCGACGGTCAGCAAATGACTCGGCGCCAAGTGGAACGGAACTGGAACGTTTTCGAAGACTACTTCGAGTTGTCAGCTCGGTCGGACTCTTATCAGTTGCAGATGCAAGCGCTGGAGCGTGGGATCGGGTGGTATTCAGTGCGAAAGGAGCGGGCGTTCTGGGAGCTTTTCAGCCCAATTAGCTGGATCGCGTTCGTGATCCAAATACCTATCAAAGCGCTTGAACGCGCCGGGGTCCCAATGGAGGATGCATCTTCGAAGGGCGTGCTGGGGATCGCCTGGGTACTACGGCTGAGCATGCTTACGCTTCTAGGGCTCGCCTGCGCAAAACTCGGTCTCTCGATACCGTGGGACAAGATCGCGGCGCTGTTCAAGTAGTTTGCCTTTCTGGTAGCAACCCTGGTAGCAACCGGCTTAGATTTTCCACCGTTTTGCTGGACGTAGTAGACATCAGCCGTCACTAAACCATTAAGAAATGGACAACGTAGAACCAGTAGGCACCACGGTTTATAACTACGAACCAGAAGGCCGGGTGTTCGAGTCACCCCGGGCGCACCACCAAGGCTCGCACCTCTTTGCATTGCTTCCCGGCAACCCTGCTATGATTGCCGTTCCATGCGCTCTGTCATCTTTGCCGTCGCCCTCGTTTGGGGCGCCACGGTAGCCGCGGAGAATAAGAAGCCGCCCGACAAGCTCGTGTTTCCCGCCAAAACAGGCCGGATAACCTTTGACCATGCGGCGCACCTGAAACGCCGGGACGGGCATTGCGACTTCTGCCACGACAAGCTCTGGCCCCAGTCAACCGCGGAGCCGCTCAAATCGAGCGATGGCTGCCGCGCCTGCCATCAGGCCGGCGGGATGGCGTTTGAGATGAAAGGGAACTGCAAGAGGTGTCATGAAGAAGCCGGCGGAAAGTCCGGGGTGCAATGAGATTTCGAATCCCGGCCGGTGGCTCGCGCGGGAGCAAGCCGGTCACCTCTTGGGAATCACCGGCAACACGATCCGCGACGGGTGCTTCGCGTCCAGGTAGACCGTGTTCCGGGCGGTTCGCCAGCTCCGGTTATCGTTGAGCGGCTCGCCCGTGTTCGGGTTCACGTCGAACCGCGGGAAGTTGCTGCTCGATATGTCCAGGCGCACGCGGTGGCCGCGCTGGAACACCAGCGACGTGGGGTACATCTCGATGGTGAATTCTTCGGGCTGCCCGGGTGTGAGGAACTGCGCCGGACCCGGCCCGTTGTGGTAGCGCGCCCGCACGATGCTGTCGGCGATGTTGAGGTCCACCCCGCCGGGGAAGTCCGCATGGGGCGGGTAGACGTCGATGAGCTTGGCCGTGAAGTCGGTGTCGGGTGAGTCCGAGGAGGCCCACAGTTTCACGATCAGCCGTCCGGTTACCTCCATATCCGCCGCCAGCGGCGGGGTTTGGAAAACCAGAATGTCGTTGCGCGATGAGAGCGGCTTGGAGTCCGCGCACAACCAGAAATCCGGCCGGCAGCGCTGGTCCGCCGGGCCTTGAAACATCAGGTCGCCCTGGGAAGATACGTTCCCGCCGATGGTCGGCACGGGGTTGCGAGGGTCGAACGCGTAAGTAATCGGCGGATCGCCGGCCGGCTGGTCCGGCGAGAGGACGCTGTGAGCGTGCAAGTAGTAAGGCGTCGGCGTTGTGCGCGCCAGCGGCCATTCCTGCTCGTCGCGCCAGCGGCCTCCTACGAACACGCGGCCCTCGGGAGTCCGATGCGCGTCTCCGCCGCCCATCACGTAGATCCGCACCGGCGGCTCGCGATCCACTCCGTTGTCTGCCCCCTTCAGCCAGCGGTCGAACCAGCGCAACTGAAAAGCCTGGAGGTCCAGCGCCGCGTCGTCGGTGAACTGCGCCTCGCCCGCGAAGCTGCGCGTCTCGGCGCTGTGAATCCACGGGCCCACGATCAGCCGCTGGAGGCTCTTCTTGGCCTTGCGCAGCTCCACGAAATTCAGGTTGGCCACCGGCGTCCCCCAGGAATCGTACCAGCCGGTGGTGTGATACTCCGGCACGTCCTTGTATTCCCGCAGATGATCGACCACGCTGGAGCCCGCGTTCTTCCAGAAATCGTCGTAGTCGCCGTGGCTCATCGCTTCCGTCAGCCACGCCTCGTAATCCGGCGCGAAGCGCAGCGGGGTGGTGCCCGGGCGCAAGGGCAGCCCGCGGGCGTACTCGCGGACGTGTTTGCCCAGTTCCACCAGCGCGGACGCCGCGGCCGGGTCCGCCGCCGCGCGCACCGCCGCCGGGCCTGCGTTGGCCGTCCCGGCGGCGTTCCCCAGCGTGAGCACCCAGTTGAAGAAACGCAATTCGAAGGCGCCGTTATGACGAATTCCATAAAGGCCGAAGTCCGACATGGCGTTTCGCGGGATCATCGCCTTCAGGTAAGGAGCGTTGGCGATGGCCATGGCGTGCTGCGTGGCGCCGTCGTACGACGATCCCATGGTGCCGATGCCGCCGTCCGACCAGGGTTGCGATCCAATCCATTGGGCCGTGTCGAAGCCGTCGTTCGGATCGTCGCGCACGGGACGCCAGCGGCCCTCGGATTTGTACCGACCGCGCACATCCTGCCGGATCACCACGTAACCCCGCGGCACGAAGTAGCCGGCCACCGCCGCCGCGCCGGTCTCCTTGTTATAAGGCGTTCGCTCCAGAAGCGCGGGGAACCGGCCTTCCACCGGCGCGCCGCCGCGCGCCGGGCGGTAGATATCGGTTGCCAGCCTGACGCCGTCGCGCATGGCGATCATCACGTCCTTCGCGGTGGATATCTCGTACGGCGCCTCGGTCTGCGCGCTCAGCAGCGCGAGAATCGGGAACGCCGCCAAAGCCGCCAGCTTGCGCCCATGGCGGGACAGACGCTGCATGTGACTATCCTTTCTCAGCCAGGATTTCCGTTATGGCTTCCTGGCCGCCATCGATTGTACATCGAACCGCCTCCGTTGGGGCCGTTCCGGGCGTGCGGCCAGGCTGGGAGTGCATCATGGTAGGCTTACCCATATGGGAACTGACCGATCGCTTCTCGAAGCCGCACTGGTTGGGTATCAGCACCAGCGCGATCATATTGACGCCAAAATGGGCGAGATCCGGCGCCAGCTTGGAACTGGTCCGGGACCGGCCTCCGCACGGGAGCCGAAGAAGCGTGTAATCAGCGCGGCTGGCCGGCGAAGGATTGCAGCGGCGCAACGGAAACGTTGGGCCGCGCAGAAGAGCGCCAAACAGGCACTGGCGCCGGCCAAGAAAAGGAAGATGAGCGCCGCGGGCCGGAAGCACATTGCCGCAGCCACCAGGAAGCGCTGGGCTGCGTACAGGGCGCAAAAGGCGGCAGCCCGGAGGGCGGCAACCGAACCTGCCAATAAAGTTGCTGCCAGGCGGCCCGCCGTCAAGAAAGCCGTCGCGCCGGCTCCCAAGCAGACGACTGCCTGATTGGCTGACCGCCGCCACCGGCCACCGCCGCATCCGTGGGGCGGCCGCACGCGGCGCGGTGGTAAGCTGATTCGACAACCGCGATGCGGACGATGGAAAGACGCGCGCTGGCCGCCGGCTGTGCCGTCGGTTTCGCATTTTCGGCAAACTACACGAACCATGCGCCGATGGTCCCGGTGCTGCGCGGCGAATTCGGTTTCGACCAGGCCAGCGCAGGTCTGCTGACCACCGGCATTTTCCTGGCGCACGCGCTGATGCAGGTGCCGGGCGGGCGCCTGGCGGATCGATTCGGCCCGGCGCGCGTGCTGGCAGTGGCGCTGGGTTGGGTTGCGGCGGGCAACTTTGCCATCGCGTTCGCGGGCGCCTATTGGCAGCTTCTGTTCTGGAAGACCTTTGCCGGCATCGGCACCGGCGCGTGTTTCACGGCGGGCGCACGATACATAGTGGGGCTGTTCGAAGGCCGTGACCTGCATATTGCGCAGGGACTGTTCGGCGGATCGGTGGTGTTGGGATCGGGCTTCGTGATCTTCGCCGTGCCACAGTTGCTGGGCGCTTTCGGATGGCGCGGGGGATTCCTCGCTTCCGCGCTGGTGGCGGCCGCCGTGTGGGTGTGGTGGATGGCGGCGGCGCCGTCGCCGCGGCGCAAGGAGCCAGCCGCCGGCAGCTTCCGGAAAATGATGCGAAGCCGCGAGCTGTGGCTTCTGGGATTGATCCAGATGGCCTCGTTCGGCTTGGTGATCGTGGTGGGGACGTGGATTACCACGCTGCTGAACACCGTTTTCCAGATGCCGCTGAAGACCGCCGGCCTGATGGGTTCGACGGTGCTGCTGCTGGGCATTGTTTCCCGGCCGCTGGGCGGCTGGCTGGCGCACCGGATGCGGATTCGGACGCTGGTGCCCGGCGCGCTGCTGCTGAATGCGGCCGCGTGCGGGGCGCTGGCGTGGGGGCAATGGACCGGGCTGACGCTGGCGGCGATTGTGGCGCTGGGGGCAGGCTGCGGATTGCCGTATGCGAGCGTGTTCAACCGTGCGGCGGCGCTGTTCCCTGGGCGCGCTGGAGCCGCCATGGGGCTGGTGAATATGGTGGGCATCCTGATGATTTTGGCGGGCGCACCGGCGGTGGGCTGGCTCGCCGACTGGACCGGGCAGTTCCGGACGAGTTTTCTGGCGCTCGGCGGGTTCGCGCTGCTGGCGGCCGCGGCGACGTCCGCCATTCCGGAGAAGAATGAACCTGACGCATCTGTTTGATTTCTCATTTCAGGGACGGCGCGGTGACGTGGCCCTGGAATTTGCCGGCCGCACGTACACCTTTGGAGAGATCGACGACCGCAGCAACCGCACGGCGGCGCTGTTCCAGGCGCGCGGACTGGAGACGGGCGACCGTCTCGCGGTGTATCTTCCCAATTGCGTCGAGCTGATCGACATTTATCTCGCATGCGTCAAGCTGGGTGTGATCTTCGTGCCGATCAACATCCTGTACCGGGAGCGGGAGATTCTGCACATCCTCGCCGATGCGGAGCCTAAGGTGGTGGTGGCGGCGCGGGAGGTGCCGGGGTCCTTGCCTGTGTGGCGCGCGGACGAGCTGGATACGCCGGAGCATGCCTCGCGGCCGCCAGTGGCGCTCGACGGCGATGCCCCGGCCGCTCTGGTGTACACCTCGGGCACTACGGGCGCCTCCAAAGGGGCCATCCTGACGCACAATAACTTCGCGGCCAACGCACTCAACCTCAATGCGTGCTGGGGCATCTCGAGCGCCGACCGGTTTCTGCTGGCGTTGCCTCTGTTCCACGTGCACGCGCTCGGCAACGGGCTGCATTGCTGGCTGACGAGCGGATGCCGGATGCGCCTGCTGGAACGTTTCGAGCACCAGAAGGCTGCGGGCGAGTTCCTCGACTTCCGGCCCACGCTGTTCTTTGGCGTGCCGACGGTGTACGTGCGGATGCTCGATTTCCCGGCGGA
Organism: Bryobacteraceae bacterium; assembly: GCA_049510555.1. Taxonomy (GTDB): domain Bacteria; phylum Acidobacteriota; class Terriglobia; order Bryobacterales; family Bryobacteraceae; genus Fen-178. Next base: position 62,104 of record JBEKYW010000009.1, on the reverse strand, counting down.
AATCGCGCGGCAGGTGGGCGGCTTCATGCGGCTATTCGTTTCCGGTTCGGCGCCGCTGCCGGCGCAGGTCTTCGAGGAGTTCCGCGCCAAGTTCGGCCACACCATCCTGGAACGCTACGGGATGACGGAGACGCTCATGAGCATGTCGAACCCTTACTTCGGCGAGCGCCGCGCGGGTACGGTGGGGCTGCCTTTGCCGGGCGTCTCGGCGCGCATCGTCGAGGGCGAGATTCAGTTGCGCGGCCCGAATGTTTTCGCGGGCTACTGGCGGCGCGAGGAGGCGACGCGCGCAGCCTTCGACGAGGGATGGTTCAAGACCGGCGACATGGCGGAATGCTCGGCCGATGGCTACTACACGTTGCTCGGCAGAAGAAGCGATCTCATCATCTCCGGCGGGTTCAACATCTATCCGCGGGAGATCGAGGATTTCCTTATGGAGCAGGACGAAGTGGCGGAAGCCGCCGTGGTGGGGGTTGCGGACAAACTGCGCGGGGAGATTCCGGTGGCGTACATTGTGTCGCGGCGCCCCTTCGCCGCCGCGGAGCTCGAGGCTCGCTGCCGTGCCAAGCTGGCATCCTTCAAGGTGCCGCGCGATTTCGTGCCGGTGGAGAAGCTGCCGAGGACCGCGCTCGGCAAGATCCAGAAACATCTGTTGCCGCCCTGGCGGGCGTAGCCGGCGGCGGGGAGCCGCCGCACGCCTGGGTGGAACCGCGGCTCTTCGCGCGACGGCTGACACTCCAACGAGCGATCTCCGCGACACCCCTCACCGCCGCGTCGATATGCTCCTCCGTGTTGAAGGGGCCGATCGAGAACCGCACCGCTCCGTGGATCGCAGCCGTCCCCAACAGTTCGTGCGCCAGCGGAGCGCAGTGCAAGCCCGTCCGGGTGGCCACATTGTGGTCCACGTCGAGCATGGTGCCTACATCCCCAGCCTCCATGCCCTCCAGATTCATCGAGACCGTCGGCAGGTGATTGTCCAGGCTCTCGCAGCAGTAGAGATGCACGCCGGGAATCGCGCGCAGGCCATCGACCAGCCTGGCGGTCAGTTTCATCTCGCGCGCATGAAGATCCACCCCATTGCCGTCCAGCCAGTCTTGCCCCGCCCAGAGCGCCGCCACCCCGAGCATATTGGGGGTGCCGTACTCCAATCTCCACGGATATTCTTCCAGGTGGTACGGATAGGCCGACCGCACGCCCGTTCCGCCGCTGCGAACCTGCCGGATTTCGACGTGCTTGCGGACGCACAGGCCGCCGATTCCCATCGACCCCATCAGGCATTTGTGGCCCGTGAAGGTCACCGCGTCGACATTCATTTCCCTCATGTTGATGGGAATGACGCCGGCAGTTTGAGCCGTGTCGATAGCGAACGTAACACCCTTTTCCCGGCAGATTCGGCCGATCTCCCCGATCGGCTGAATCGCGCCCGTGACATTGGATCCGTGGTTCACGATGACCAGGGCCGTGTTGGGCCGGATCGCCCTGGCGATGTCGTCCGGGTCCACAAACCCGCCGCCGTCGAACGGCACGAACGTCGCCTCGACGCCCCCGTCGCGCACCAGGTGATTGATCGGACGGATCACCGAATTGTGCTCCAAGCTCGTGGTGACCACGTGATCGCCCGAACCCAGCAGGCCTTGGATCACCAGGTTCAGGGCGTCGGTGGCGTTGTAGCCGAAGCACAGGCGTTCGGGCGTGTCTTCGTCCCCGCCAAAAAATCTCGTGAGCCGTCTGCGCAGATTGTCAAGGAGCGAGCCTGCTTCCAGCGCCAGGTCAAAGCCGCTGCGTCCCGGATTCACTCCGGTGCTCCGGTAGAAGTCCATCATGAAGCGGTAAACACTCTCCGGCTTCGGCCAGGCGGTGGCAGCGTTGTCCAGATAGATGAGCCGATGATCGGGAGGCTCCAATTTAGGGCCCTTTCATCCGAATATTATATCCCGCGGCATTGGCCCATTAGCGGAAACAGCTTTCCCGATTGGCGTTTCCATGTCTCCGGGCGCCGGCGAGTTGGGCAACCCCGGCGTTGCTCCTCCTCGCTGCCGTGATATCCTCGTTTTTTCAGAAATTCGGAGCGTGAACTCGATGAATACCGTTGACAACCTCAAAGAAGCCTTCGCCGGAGAGAGCCAGGCTAATCAGAAGTACCGTGCCTTCGCCAGAAAAGCCGATCAGGACGGCCTCCCCAACATCGCACGGCTGTTCCGCACTACCGCCGAAGCCGAACGCATCCACGCCGAGGGCCATTTGAAGAGCCTTGCGGGAACCGGCTCCACTGCCGACAACCTCAGAGCCGCGATCGAGGGCGAAACCTATGAGTACACCTCGATGTACCCACCCATGCTCGAACAGGCCGAGGCCGATGGCCATCGCGCGAAAATCATGTTCGGATACGCCGTGAGAGCCGAAGCCGTGCACGCGGAACTTTACAAACGGGCGCTGGAAGCCGCCGAACAGGGCAAGGACCTCGCGGAAACGAAGTTCTACCTCTGTCCCGTCTGCGGCCACATCGAATTCGGCGTTCCTCCCGAGCGGTGTCCGATCTGCGGCGCCCTGGCGGCGAAGTTCGTCGAAGTAAATTGATCTTACGCGGCGATGATCCGAAAACCAAGACGCCCCCTGCGAAGGCCTGATCAACTTGCTCCGCCCACGATTGAAATTGGCGGCGAAATGTGCGGGAATATGGACTGATAAAGGAGTTCGCTATGAAACCGAGATTTACCCGCTTTTTATCGATAAAGATCATCGCCGCAGTGGCGGCCTGTCTCTGCGCGTGGGTTGCGGTGGCGCAATCCACTCCCCCTGCGGCGCCCACGCCGCAGGACGCCCGGATGAAGTGGTTCCGCGAGGCCAAGTTCGGCTTGTTCATCCATTGGGGTCTCTATTGCATTCCCGCCGGGGAGTGGAAGGGGCAACCCGTCGCGGGCATCGGCGAGTGGATCATGAATCGCGCTAAGATCCCGGTAAAAGAGTACGAGCAACTTGCCACCCAGTTCAATCCGGTGAAGTTCAACGCCGAGGAGTGGGTCCAAATGGCCCAGGACGCCGGGATGAAGTACATCGTCATCACCAGCAAGCATCATGACGGCTTTGCCATGTATCACTCCACCGTGAGCCAGTACAACATCTTTGACGCCACGCCGTTCCACCGCGACCCGCTGAAGGAGTTGTCCGCGGCCTGCGCCCGCCACGGAATCAAGTTCGGCTTCTACTACTCGCAGGCGCAGGACTGGCACGAGCCGAATGGCGCGGGCAATACCTGGGACTTCGGCCCCGACGACAAGAAAGATTTCGACCAGTATCTCCGCGCCAAGGCCGAGCCGCAGGTCAAGGAGCTGCTGACCGGATACGGTCCCGTGTGCCTGATCTGGTTCGACACGCCGCGCATGATGAACGTCGGGGACCGCGCGCAGCGGTTCATCGATATCCTGCATAGCTTGCAGCCCGCCACCCTCATCGACGGCCGCCTCGGCACGGCAGGCGACTATGCCTCCATGGGCGACAACCGCATTCCGGACGCGGTCGTCAAGGGTGATTGGGAAGTGCCGGCCACGTTGAACCACACCTGGGGCTTTAAGAAAGACGACACCGATTGGAAGACGCCCGAAGATCTCACCTTCAAGCTGGTGGACATCGTCAGCAAGGGCGGAAACTATCTGCTCAACGTCGGCCCGACTTCCGAGGGAGTGATCCCGCAGGCCAGCCAGGACAACCTGCGCGCGGTGGGCCGCTGGCTGAAGCTCAACGGCGAGGCCATCTACGGCGCGGGCCCCACGCCCTTTGGCGACGAACTGGGCGCTCCGGACCCGGCCAGAAAGAGCAAGGACGGCAACCCGGTTTTCGTGCCGGCCACCGACTGGCGCTGCACTACCAAGCCGGGCAAGCTCTTTGTCCACCTTTTCAAGTGGCCGACTGGTTCGTTTGAGCTGTCGAAGGTGAAGGGCAAGGTTACGAAAGCCTACCTGCTGGCGGACGCCGCGCACGCGTCGCTGAAACTGAGCCAGCAGGGCGACCGCGTGACGGTGTCGCTGCCGGCAAAAGCGCCGGGCCAGATCGCTTCCGTGCTGGTGCTGGAGACGGCAGGCAACTGAAGAGTCAGCGGGTCGCGAAAACCTGGGGACTGCGGTGTGAGAAATGCGGGGGCCAGGTACAAGACTGAGCGGGCACGACGGTCCGTGCCCGCTCGAGGAGGCGTGCCAGTTCCGGACTACTGAACTATGGCGCTGGCTGAAACAACGGTGCCCGCATCGGTCCGGACGAGGAGCATTTCCCGTTCGTTGTTCACAATCACTCCGCGGAGATTCACCTGATCGGCGGACCCGCTGAGTGGAGAAAGCATCATCGTAACAGTGCAATCCAGGTTGACCGTGATGGTCCCGCTGGATGTTACCTGCGCGTCCGATCCATTGATGAATCGGGTCTCGATGGCGGTCACGTCCCCCTGCCCATCCAGATTGAACATACCAACTGAACTGTACGCGGCGGGGGCCGTTCCCAGCAGCGTGCCCGCGCTTTGGAAGCCGAGGCTGCCGATGAGATCCGAGGTCTGGCACGAGTTCCGGGATCTCCGCAACGTCGCCGAAATACCCGTGCCAGGGTCGGTCTGAAGCAGAACCGCGGAGTCGCCCTGGTTCACAAGCACGCCGCTAAAGTTCTGAATCCCGCCGCCCGCATCGGTAAGCGTAAACGAAGTGCTGCAATCCCCGTTGACGGTGTAAACGCCGGTGATGGGACCTTCGGCCCATGTGCCGTTCAGGGTTGCGGCCGAGTTCCCGAACAGGTTCCCAGCCCCGTCCAGAACGAACCGGGCGAAGCCCGCGACGGGCGGTGCACTCCCAGGGTTCTCCGCCGCCACACTGCCCAGCGAGACCACGGGCGCCATGGTGCCGCCCACACCACCGCTCAGACTCGGTGTGATGGTTCCGGAAAACTGCATCCCGTAAGAGCCGGACAAGTAGTTGTTGCCGCAGCCGGTTATGGCTTGTGCGCTGGGGAGCAACGACATCCCCAGAAACAGACCGGTGATGATCTGCAATACGTTTCTTGAGTTCATATTTTTCTTTTCGGCCAAGTCGACGATTACTTTCACAAAAACCGTTGAAGAGCCACTGGTCTGGATCTATAATAGCTAGGGGAGGAAAGAGCACCATCTTGAGGTGGGGCTATGCCTGGTCCGTCCCTAAGTTACTCTCGGATTTCGGAGTACCAGCAAAAGGTCGCCACTGCGGAACGCGCCGTGGAGCGGGTCCAGTCGGGCGGCCGCGTTTGGATCCAGTCCGGGTGCGGCACCCCGGAGCCTCTGATCGAGGCGTTGCTGAAGCGCTCTGCAATGCTCCGAAATGTGGAAATTATCCACATGAAGACCCTGGGCGACGCTGCGTACACACGGCCGGAGTATGCCGGTCATTTCCGGCACAACGGGCTATTCCTGGGGGAGAACGTGCGCGAAGCCGTGGCCGCGGGACGCGCCGACTACACGCCTATCTCGCTGAGCGACATCGAGTACCTCTTTTGCTCGGGGGAACTGCCCCTGGATGTGGCGTTCATTCAGACCTCGCCGCCGGATGCAGATGGCTTCCTGAGCCTGGGCACCACCATCGAATGCACGCTGACGGCAGCGTCCTGCGCGAAATACGTCGTCGCGGAGGTGAACGACCAGATGCCGCGCTCGCGGGGCGACACGTTGCTCCACGTAAGCAAAGTCTCCGCCATCGTCCCCACTTCCCGGCCCCTGCTGGAACTCCAGCCGGCTCCTTTTACTCCCACACAGCAGCGCATCGCGCGGAACGTGACCACGCTGATTCCGGACGGCGTGACGTTACAAGTGGGCATCGGGGGGATCCCCGACGCGGTCCTGGCCTGCCTGGGTGATCGGCGCGACCTTGGCATCCACAGCGAAATGTGTTCCGATGGCATTCTACCGTTGATCGAGGCCGGCGTGCTTACGGGAGCGAAAAAGACGATCCATCGGGGCAAGATTGTAGTGGGCTTCGTGCTCGGGTCCCGCAAGCTGTGCAACTTCATCCATGAGAATCCCCTGTTCGAGTTTCACACCACCGCTTACACCAACGATCCCTTCGTGATTGCGCAGAACGACAACATGATCGCCATCAATTCCGCGATTCAGGTGGATCTCACCGGACAGGTTTGCTCCGACACCATCGGCACCGAGCCTTACAGCGGGTTTGGCGGGCAACTGGATTTCATGCGGGGCGCGGGGCGCTCGCGCGGGGGCAAAGCCGTGATCGCCCTGCCCTCGACGGCGAAGGGCGGCACGGTCTCCCGCATCGCGCCGGTGCTCGATCCCGGGGCGGGCGTGGTGACCACCCGCTCCGACGTGCATTACGTGGCCACCGAGCACGGCGTTGCGTATTTGCGGGGCAAGACGGTGCGCCAGCGCGCGGAAGCGCTGATCGCCATCGCCGACCCCAAGTTTCGCGACGAGCTCCACGAGTTCGCGGTGCGATCGCATTATCTGGAGGCGCGCAGCGCGCTGGTGGCGTAGGGGCGAGGGACCCAAAGGGTGCCCCCTCGCCCGGCGCAGGAGGCAGAGGACATGACGACCGACGGAAAGCCCGACCGGGGAACGGTCGAGATGAATTCGGAAGAGTGCAAGGGGTGCGGCCTTTGCGTGGAGGCTTGCCCGCCGAAGGTCCTTTTTCTGGCGGACCGGCTGAACCGTTACGGTTACCATCCGGCCGAATACTTGGGGGCAGGCTGCACGGGCTGCGGCATCTGTTTCTTTGTCTGCCCCGAGCCGGGCGGAATCATGGTCCTGAGGCTGGCCCTCCAGCCGGCGGCTGCCTGAGGCCGCAAGGAGAGAAGCCATGCGGAAACAACTGACCAAGGGCAATGAGGCCATTGTGAAGGCCGCGGTGCTGGCGGGTTGCCGGGCCTACTACGGGTATCCCATCACGCCGGCGAGCGAAATTGCCGAGGCGGCGGCGCTCTATCTGCCACAGGCCGGCGGAGTTTTCGTGCAGGCCGAGAGCGAAGTGGCGGCCATCAACATGCTCTACGGCGCGGCATCGGCCGGTGTGCGGTCCATGACCGCGTCCAGCGGGCCGGGCATCAGCCTGATGCAGGAGGGCCTCAGCTACATCGCCGGATCGGAGTTGCCCTGCGTGGTGGCGGACATCATGCGCGCCGGTCCGGGGCTGGGAAACATCGCGCCCGAGCAGGGCGACTACAACCAGGTCGTCAAGGGCGGCGGGCACGGCAACTACCGCACCCTGGTGCTGGCGCCGGATTCCGCGCAGGAGATGGCCGACCTGACCACCTTGGCCTTCGATCTCGCCGACGAGTACCGGAACCCGGTGGTGGTGCTGGCGGACGGATACATCGGGCAGATGATGGAGCCGGTGGAGTTCGCCTCGCGCGCCTTCGTGCGCCCGGCGCCGGAATGGGCCGTGCTGGGCACCGCGGAAACGCGGCGCAACCTGATCTGCTCCATTTACCTGGAGCCGGATCTGATGGAACGCCACGTCCGCAAGCTGGAGGCCAAGTACAAGCGCGCCGAGCGCGAGGTGGTGCGCGTCGAATGCTGGCGCACGGATGACGCCGAGATCGTCCTGGTGGGCTACGGCATCATGGGCCGGGTTCTGAAGGCGGTGGTGGAAATGGCCCGCGCCCGCGGCATGGCCGTGGGGCTGCTGCGTCCCATCACTTTGTATCCTTTCCCCGTGGTCCAGGTGCGGGAACTGAGCCGCCGGGCCAAGGCGTTCGTGGTGGTGGAGCTCAGCACCGGGAAACTGGTGGACGACGTGCGCCTGGCGCTGGAGGGCCGTTCGCCGGTGGAATTCTACAGCCGCGTGGGCGGCAATGTTCCCACGGCCGAGGAAGTGCTGGCGTTTGTTCAGGCCAAGTTTGCGGCCTGCGCCCCCATGGAGGAGGTGCTGATCCATGGCTAACTACACCGCCATCCACGAGAAGGCCAAGAGCTTCTACGATCTCTACGAGCGCAAGGGGGACCTCCAGCACCAGACGCACTATTGCCCCGGTTGCGGGCATGGCATCATCCATAAGCTGCTGGCGCAGGCCATCGACGAGCTGGGCGTGCAGGACCGCACCGTGCTGATCAGCCCGGTGGGCTGTTCCGTGTTTGTCTACTACTATTTCGACACCGGCAACATCCAGGTGGCCCACGGGCGCGCGCCGGCGGTGGCCACGGCGGTCAAGCGCAGCCGGCCGGAGAGCATTGTCATCGCCTACCAGGGAGATGGCGACCTGGCGGCCATCGGGACGGCCGAGATCGTCCACTCCGCCAACCGCGGCGAACCCATTACCGTGATCTTCGTCAACAACGGCATCTACGGCATGACCGGCGGGCAGATGGCCCCCACTACGCCGCTCGGCAAGAAGACCACCACCTCGCCGTTCGGCCGCAACCAATGGACCGAAGGCTTCCCCATTCACATTTGCGAAATGCTGGCGTCGCTGGAGGCGCCGGTCTTCCTCGAGCGTGTGGCGCTGGGCAACAACAAGCAGATCATGCAGGCGGCGCGCGTGCTGCGCCGGGCGGTCGAGAACCAGGTGAAGGGCCTGGGATTCTCGCTGGTGGAAGTGCTTTCTCCCTGCCCCACTATCTGGAAGCTCCAGCCGGTGGAGGCGCAGCGCTTCGTGGAACAGGAGATGGCCAAGACGTTCCGCGTGGCCAACTTCCGCGACCGCACCAAGGAGGCGCCCACCCGGCCCGCGCCCGCGCCGCCGCCGGCCCTGGAAGACATTCCGCGGATTCTGGGACTGGTGAATGGCGATGGCGCGGCGGCGCCCTCGGGGCACGCGCCGGCCCGCCCCGCGCGGGCGCTCGATCTGCGGATCAAGGTCGCGGGCTTCGGCGGCCAGGGCGTCCTGATGCTGGGAGAGGTGCTGGCGGAGGCCGGGCTGGAAGCCGGCTACGAGGTCTCGTGGCTGCCTTCCTACGGGCCGGAGATGCGCTCGGGCACCTCCAACTGCCACGTGCGGCTGTCGAGCGAGGCCATCGATTCGCCGCTGGTTTCGCGGCCCAACGTGCTGCTGGCGCTGAACGAGCCGTCGCTGCGCAAGTTTCTGCCCGCCATGGAACCGGGCGGGACGGTCCTGTACAACTCGGCCCAACTGCCGGAGGACTGCGCGCGGCCGGACATTCGCATGGTGGCGATGCCGTTCACGCAACTGGCCGACCAGCTTGGAGATTCCAAAGTCGCCAACATCGTGATGCTGGGGGCGCTGCTGGAAACCACGGCCCTGTTGGACGAGGAGCGCGTGACCGGCGCGCTGCGGAGAAAAGTGAAAAGCCAGCGATGGTTCGAGCTGGACCTGGCTGCGCTGGCGAAAGGCCGGGAAGAGGTCCGGAAGGGAGTCTCTCCATGACCGGTGAGTTGAACCCCGAGACCATCGTGTTCTTCGGGAACCGCCTGACGGCGCTGTGCGAGGCGCGGGTGAGCATCCTGACGCACGCGCTGCACTATGGGACGGGCGTCTTCGAGGGTATCCGCGGGTATTGGAACGATGAGGCCAATGAGCTGTTCCTGGTGCGTCCGCGGGAGCATTATCAGCGCTGGAAACAGAACTGCGGCATCCTGCGGATCGAGGTGCCGCCCTCCGCTGCCGAGCTCAGCGAGATCACCGCCGACCTGGTGCGGCGCAACCGGTATCGCTGCGACGTTTACGTCAGGCCGCTGGCCTACAAGTCGGCGGAGCGCGTCGGCATCCACATGGACGACCAGAACGCCTTCGCCATCGTGGCGGTGCCCGCCAGCGCCTACCTGGACAGCTCGAAGGGCCTGCATGCGGGCGTTGTCTCGTGGCGGCGCATCGAGGACAACGCCATTCCCGGCCGCGGCAAGATCTGCGGATCGTACGTGAACAGCGCGCTGGCCAGCGACGAGGCGCGGCGCAACGGTTTCGACGAGGCGATTTTCCTGACCGAGTCCGGCCACGTGGCGGAGGGCGCCAGTTGCAACATCTTCCTGGTGCGCCGCGGCAAGCTGATCACGCCGCCGGCCAGCGAGAACATTTTGGAAGGGATCACCCGCGACGCAGTAACGGAGCTGGCTCGGAAGGAACTCCACCTGGAGGTGATCGAGCGCCCCGTAGACCGCAGCGAGCTCTACATCTGCGATGAGGTCTTTTTCACGGGGACCATGGTGGAAGTGGGTCCCGTGGTTCGCGTGGATCACCGCCCGGTGGGCACTGGAGAGATCGGGCCGGTGACCGCCGAGCTGCGCCATCTTTACACCCAGGCGGCGCGCGGCCGGCTGAAAGCCTGGCGCCATTGGCTGATGCCGGTATACGAGTCCGTCGCCACGGAGCCAAGCGAGCAAGGCGAGACACTGGCGCCGGCGGGTGAAGACTACCTCTGGGGGGTGTGAGGGGCGATCCCTCTCAGTCCGCCCCGCTATCTGACTCCGCAGGCTCGATGAAAGAAGGCTCCCGCGAACCGTTGAAGTCTCGACCGCTCGCAGGCCCCTGGGCGCCGTGCCACTTGGTGAATGAGTCCTTGACCACGCGATAGATCGCGCCCCGGTTCCGGACGGCCAGCTTTAGCCATTCCCACGCCCCCTTTTGCGGGAAATAGATTCCGCGGAAGAACAGGCGGGATATCAGGTGGCTGATCTTGTACGCAGCCGGCTCGTCCGCGATCGACTCCAGGGCTCTCTCGATCGCAGCAGGGCTATAAGAGTTCGTCCAGGCGTACCGAACCTCATCCTGCACCTCCGGAATCGTGATCTTCAAAGGCGTGTGCGCCATCCGGAACGGGGCGAACTCGAGCCAGTGTTTCGGCCGTATCAGCCGTCCTTCCTTTTCCAGCCGGGTATACAAAGGAGTAGCCGGAAAGGGAGTGATCTGTCCAAACACGGGCAGGCCCGGCGGCCACTTGCGAATCTCCGCGAGGGTGCGCTCGCCCACTCCGGGAGTATCGTGATCCAGCCCAAAGATAAACGAAGTGATCGCATAGACGTGGCGCCGGGCCAGAGCCTCGAGCACGCGGGCGTAATCCGCCGGCTTGTTGAAGCTCTTGCTGAGGCTGGCCAGATTGGCGGGATCGAGAGACTCCATCCCGATGAAGAGCCATCTCCCACCCGAAGCGGCGATCAGATCGAGCAGTTCTTCATCCCGCAACAGGTTGGCGCTGATTTGCCCCACCCACGACAGTTCGGCTCCGGCCGCAATGACATCGCGCAAAAGCGCCTTGGTCCGCTTGACGTTGATCGCGAAATTATCATCGACAAAGAATACGGCGGCCTGGCCGCGAGTGGTGCGGGCGCGCTCTTTGATCTTGAGCATCTCCTCGACGATGCTCCGGTTGGACCGGAACCGAATCGAGTCGCCAAAGAAACCCGTGACCGTACAGAATTCGCATCCATAAGGACAGCCGCGTCCGGATTCAATGGGAATGATATGAAATGTCTCCCACTCGATCCCGAAGCGTCGCATCACAGGACGAAAAAAGCCCGGAATCCGGTTGAACTGCCGCAAGTCGATCGAGTCCCAGGGAATGATCGGGTAATCCTGCAAGCTCGGCTTGCACTCCTGCCCGAACGCGTCCACCGCAGCGTAAACCTCCTTGAGTTCGCCCCGCGCCGCATCCTCCACGATGCGCGGCCAGGTCTGATCCGCTTCACCCAGAGCCAGCGCATCTGCGTGACGCGGTCCGCCGCTCCGCCCGAGAGCCTCTTCTGGAACTTCCGTGACATGCGGTCCGCCCATGACCACCGGAATGCCGGCCGCGCGGATTGCATCCGCCACCCGGTACGCTTTGGCGATCATACGGGTCATAGCGCCGATTCCGACCAGCCCGATCTGCCGGTCGAGTACGAACTGAACCAGCTCGGCGTCGCTCATCGGTCGCGAGTTGCCGTCGATCAGAACCACCTCGTGGCCGCGCGGCGTAAGAGCCTGCAGCAGAAACATCCAGAGGTGAGGCATGAAGTTCTGCGTCACGCCATTGTCGGGGTTATATAGCAGGATCCGCAGGTATTTACCGTTTCCAACGTCGCGTCGGACCGCTGGTGCTACCTTTCTCCGGCAAGCAGTCTGCGGCTACCGATCAGGTCAGTGGGATCGCGCCATCCGAGCAGGTTTCCGTGTCGGTAGAGCCATATTATCATTTCGCGCGCCAGCCGCGGACGAGCATTACCCGGCCCGCAGCGCCTCCACCGGATCCACGCGATACTAAGCATATGTCCGAAATCGCGCTCAGGGCCGCCCTTCGCGTTCGCAATCTGCGGAAGGCTTACAAAGACGTCGTCGCCGTCGACGGCGTCGATCTCGAGATGCGGCTGGGCGAGTGCTTCGGCCTGCTGGGACCCAATGGCGCCGGCAAGACCACCACCATCGAAATCTGCGAGGGTCTCACTGCCGCCGATTCGGGCGAAGTCGAGGTGCTCGGCATGCGCTGGAACGCGCACGCCAAGGAACTTCGGCAACGGCTGGGGATTCAACTCCAGGAGACGCAGCTTTCCGAGAAGCTCACCGTGATGGAGACGGTTCGCTTGTTCCGCAGTTTCTTCCGGCACGGGCCGGAGGTGGCGGAAGTGATCGCGCTGGTGCAGCTCGACGAGAAACGGAAGTCCCGGGTGGGCGGCCTCTCCGGGGGGCAGAAGCAGCGGCTGGCGCTGGCTTGCGCGCTGGTGGGCGATCCCGATTTTCTGTTCCTCGACGAGCCCACCACGGGCCTGGATCCCCAGGCCCGGCGCCAGCTTTGGGATTTGATCGAACAGTTCAAGCTGGCAGGCCGCACCATTCTGATGACCACCCACTACATGGACGAAGCGGAACGGCTGTGCGACCGGGTAGCCATCATGGATCACGGCAAAGTGATCGCTCTTGGCACGCCGCGCGAATTGATCGCGTCCATAGGGGCCGAGCACCTGGTGGAGTTCTCGGCCGGCGGCGCGGTGCAGGCGCTCGATGTTTCCGCGCTGCGCCGGATCGAGGGCGTACGCGAGGTCCGCGCGGAGAACGGCAGCGTGCGAATGCAGGTGACCGAGCTGCACCAAGCCGTGCCCGCCCTGCTGGACGAACTCAGCCGCCAGGGCGTCCCGCTCACCGAGCTGCGCACCCATTCCGCCAGCCTGGAGGACGTCTTCGTCACTTTGACGGGACGGCATCTGCGCGATGAGTAACACCACGTGGGCGGACGGTCCGCTGGTGCAGTTGACCCTGGTGCGGTTCCGCGAATTCTGGCGCGAGCCCGAGGCCATCTTCTGGGTGTTTGTCTTCCCGGTCCTTCTGGCCGCCGGCCTGGGGCTAGCCTTCCGCAACCGTCCCCCGGACGTGCTCAAGGTTGCCGCCGTGACGCCGGAACTGGCCCGGTCGCTCCGGCAGGAAAAACTTCTCGATGTCGAGCGGCTATCCGCCCCGGCCGCCGAAGAAGCGCTTCGCACGGGCAAGGTGGCGCTGCTGGCCGCGCCGGGACCCGGCGGGGCGGTGGTGTACCGCTACGACGACACCAACCCCGAGGGACGGACCGCGCGCATGCTGGCCGATCGCGCCATCGAGCGGGCGGCGGGCCGCGCGGACCCGGTGGCTTCCAGCGACCGGCTGATGCGCGAGCCGGGCTCGCGCTATATCGATTTCCTGCTCCCCGGCCTGCTGGGAATGAACCTGATGGGCAGCGCCATCTGGGGGATGGGGTTCGCGATTGTGGACGCGCGGCGAAAGAAGCTCATGAAGCGCCTGGTGGCGACCCCCATGCCGCGGCATTACTACCTGCTTTCGTTCGTGCTGGCGCGGCTGTTGCTGCTGGTGGTGGAAGTGGGGGTGCTGCTGGGGTTCGGCGCCTGGGTATTCCAGGTGCCGGTGCGCGGTTCCATTCCCGATCTGGCGGTGCTGTGTGTCTTGGGATCGCTGGCCTTCAGCGCCCTGGGATTGCTGATTGCTTCGCGCGCCAAGACCATCGAAGCCGCCTCCGGCCTGATGAATACGGCGATGATGCCGATGTGGATCGTCTCCGGCGTGTTCTTCTCGGCACAGCGCTTTCCGGGCGTGCTGCAACCCATGATCCGGGCGCTTCCGCTGACCGCGGTGATCGACGCCTTGCGCGCCAACATGTTGCAGGGCGCGAACTTGGCGCAAGTGGCTCCGCAGTTGGGCGTGCTGGGGGCGTGGTTGGTGGTCTGCTTCACCCTGGCGCTGAAGCTGTTCCGCTGGCGGTAGGCGGCCTCAGACTCTTCCGGTTCTGGCCGATAAGGAAACTGGAAATCTAGCTAATCCATGCCGGTCCCACACTTATGCTCGCCCTTCTCGGTATCGCCGTGGTTCTCTTGGCCGTCTTTGGCGGCTTCCTTCTGGAACGGGGGAACCCCTATGTCCTGATGCAGCCGGCGGAGCTGCTCATCGTGGGGGGAGCCGCCATTGGCATCGTGGTAGTGGCCAACCCACCGGATGTCATGCGCAAGATGGCGCGCGGCGCCTTCGCCGCCTTCCGGCCGCCGGTCCATACCTGTCATTCCTTCCTTCGCTACCTCCGCATGCTGTACGAAGTATTCGGCTTCGTGCAGCGCGCGGGCATCGTCGATCTGGAGAACGACGTGGAAAATCCGGCCACTAGCCGGATCTTCCGCAACTATCCCGAATTCCTCGCGGACCAGCCCACGCGCGATTTCGTTTGCGATTCCCTGCGCATGCTGGTGATCGGCGTCACCACGCCGCACGAACTGGACCAGTTGATGGACCTCGATATCGAGGTTCAGCGGCAGGGCCGGCACGAGCCGGTGAACGGCTTGAGCACGGTTGCCGATGCCCTGCCCGGGCTGGGCATCGTGGCCGCGGTGCTGGGCGTGGTGATCACCATGGAGGCCATCGGCGGGGCGCCCGAGACCGTCGGCGAGAAGATCGCGGCCGCGCTGGTGGGGACCTTCCTGGGCATCTTTGGGTGTTACGGGGTGGTGGGGCCGGTGGCCGCGCGCATGGAAAACATGAGCGGGACCGAGACGCAATTCCTTCAGGTGCTGCGCATTGCCATCGTGGCTTTCGCCCGCGGATCGTCGCCCATCCTGGCGGTGGAATACGCGCGCCGGTCGATTCCCGCGGAACTGCGCCCGTCGTTCCTCGAAATGGAGATCACCATCAAGCGCGACGCCAGGATTCCAGCCGTGCCGAAGCCGGGCATCCCGGAGGCCGTCCCGATTCCCGCCGCGCCGAAACCGTCCGTTCCGGAGACCGCCCATGTGGAAGTCCAGCCCGCCTGACGCGCCGGCGCCGCCGGTGGAAGTGCGCATTCGCCACATGTACCAGCGGAAGCACGGCGGCGGCGCCTGGAAAGTGGCCTATGCCGATTTCGTCACCGCGCTGATGGCGCTGTTCATCGTGCTATGGCTGATGAACAGCAGCGAGAAGGTGAAGGCTTCCGTCAGCGGATATTTTAAAGATCCCCGCGGATACATGAGCAAACTCAACGCCAACTCCGCCAACTCCGCCGAAGAAGTGGTGGTGCACCGCGAGAACGTCGAGGACATCCAGAAGCGCATCGAACAGGCCCTCGAACAGATGCCGGAGTTCCGCAAGATCCGCGACAACATCAAGTTCAGCGTCTCGAACGAGGGCCTGCGCATTGACCTGGTGGAGACCGAGCAGGGCCTGTTCTTTGTCACCGGCAGCCCCATCCCCACCAGTGCCGGCGAACGCCTGCTGGAGGTGCTCGCCGGAGAGATCGGCAAGATGCCCAACGCCGTGGTGATTGAAGGCCATACCGACGCGCGGCCGTTTCGCAATGTTGACCCTTCCAGCGGCTATGGCAACTGGGAGCTCTCCGCGGACCGCGCCAACGCCGCGCGCCGCCTGCTACATGCCTACGGGGTGCGCCCGGAACAAGCGGTTGAGGTGCGCGGCTTCGCCCATCAGAAGCTGCTGAACCCCGCCGACCCGAACGACCCCCGCAACCGCCGGATCTCGCTGGTGGTGAAGTTCGTGGGGGACGCCGGCCGCTGAGGGTCTCGGCCAGTTGTGCCAGCGACGGCGCCGCGGGCGGTATCGCTGGCTACCGAGCCGCAAGCCGCCCCCTTGCGCCGATATTCCTTTTGATGTATCGTAAGATATATCATGAGCAAGGAATCCTGGTCGCACTCCGAAAGCCACTCCTGGCCATGGGCGGCCTTTGCCTTTGGCCGCCGGGGGCGTTTTTTCGAGTCCGGTGAAATCCGCCTGGCGATCCTGTCGCTGCTCGGCGAAGGTCCCAAGCACGGCTACCAGTTGATGAAGGAAATGGCCGAGCGCTCGGGCGGCCTCTACCGCGCCAGCGCAGGGAGCGTCTATCCCACCCTTCAGCAGCTCGAAGACGAAGAGTTCATCGAGGCCGATCAGCAGAACGGCAAGCGGGTCTACAAGCTCACCGAAGCCGGCCGCCGGGAGCTCGAAAAGGACCCCGACGGCGTCCGCCGCATCTGGGAACGGGCGGGCCGCTGGGAAGATTGGGGCCAGTTCATGGGGCCCGAAGCGATGATGATGTGGGGACCGCTGGCCTCGGTCATGAAGGCCAGCCTGCGGGCGGTCCCCCGAGCAGGCGCGGAGCGCGTCCGCGACATCTTGGACCGCGCGCGCCACGAGCTGGAACAGCTCTGACAGGGTCACGCGGCGGAGGGACGCATGGCAATCGGCATTCGCATTGAAGAGCTTCACAAAGTGTACGACACACCGCCGCCGATGGCGGCGCGGGCGGCCGCCTTCTCCTGGGGCGGTGCCCGGACCGGTCCCAAGGACAAGAAGAAGAAGTACGAGGTCAAGGCGCTCGATGGCATTTCGCTGGAGATTCGTCCTGGCGAGGTGTTCGGAATCCTCGGGCCGAACGGCGCGGGCAAAACCACCACCATCGCCGTCCTCACCACCCGCGCCAAGCCTACCAGCGGGCGCGTCTTCGTTGGCGAGCACGACGTCTGGAAGGCGCAGGTGAAGGCCAAGCGGCTGATCGGCGTGGTGCCGCAGCGCCCCAACCTGGATTTCGCCCTCACCGCCCGCGAGATCCTGCTGTTCCACGGCGCCTACTTCGGGCTGAGCGCGCGCGAGCGCGAGCGGCGCGCCGGCGAGCTGCTCGACAAGTTCAAGCTGACCGACCGCGCCGATCACATGGTGCGGACCTTTTCCGGCGGCATGATGCAGCGCCTCTCCATCGCCCGCGCCATGATGCACGATCCCGAAGTGCTCTTCCTCGACGAGCCCAGCGCCGGTCTCGATCCGCAGACGCGCCTGCTGCTGTGGGAGATCGTCCGCGATTACAACCGCCTCGGGAAAACCATCGTGATCACCACCCACTACATGGAAGAGGCCGACTCTTTGTGCGACCGGCTCGCCATCATCGACCACGGCCGTATCATCGCGCAGGGAACGCCCAAGGAGCTCAAATCGTCCATCCCTGGCGGATACCTGCTGCGCCTGCGATTCAGCCGTGTGCCCGACGAGTTGGTGGCCGAATTGCAGAAACTGCCCGGCGTGACCGAAGTGCGATCTCCGGCAACAAGTTCTCACCGTTCCTCTCTCCAATGGAGCGGGGCTGCGGCGCCAGAGGCGCAGTGCGGCCTTGCCAAGGGCTCGACGGATGACACCGGCGTCGATGTTTACGCCGACCGCGGAGGGCCGCTCATCCCCGCCATCGTCAACGCGGCTCAGGCTGCGGGCGTCGAACTCCACGACGTGCACATCGCCGAGCCCAGTCTCGAAACCCTGTTCCTGCATCACACCGGAAGGAGTTTGCGCGATTGAACTGGAAAACCTTCTTCGCCATGCTCTCGCGCGACGGGCATGTGGCCCGCCGCAACCTGTTTCCCATGCTGCTGCAAAACCTTTTGCAGCCGCTCCTGTTCGTCTTTGTCTTCGGCCGCATCATGACCACCGGCGGCATGATGCGGCCGGAGTACAAGACTTTGCTCCTGCCGGGCATCATGGCCATTTGCATGGTGCTCTCGGGCATCCAGGCGGTGGCCATGCCGCTGATCACCGAGTTCCAGTTCACCCGCGAGATCGAAGACCGCCTGCTGGCGCCCATGGAGATTGGCTGGCTAGCCGTGGAAAAGGTGATCGCGGGCATGATCCAGGCGCTCGTCGCCGGCCTGGTGGTCATTCCGGCCGGGTGGCTGCTGATGGGCTCCGGGGTAAACCTCAGTTTCCACCAGCCGTTCGTCTTCGCGGCGGTGTGCTTGCTGGTCGCCTTCTTCTCGGCGGCCGGCGGCCTCACGCTCGGGTGCAGCGTGGGCCAGACCCAGATCGGCCTCATGTTCAGCCTGGTGCTGGCGCCCATGATGATGTTCGGCTGCGCCTACTATCCGTGGAGCTACCTCAAGGCCTTCCCGGCGCTCCAAATCGCCGTCCTGGTCAACCCGCTGGTCTACGCCAGCGAAGGGTTGCGCGGCGCGCTCGCCCCGCAGTCCCCGCACATCCACATGGCGGTGGTTTTGGGAGCGCTGCTTCTGATCGATCTGGTCCTGCTGGCGGCTGGGCTGAACCGGTTCCGCCGCAAAGCCGTGAGCTGAGAGTCCCCGCCGGCCAACTAATTTGGCCCACACGCTCGAATTCTCTTGAATTGCGCCCCAAAAGGGTGTATACATTCGCTGTCCGGGTTTTCACTGTTGAAAATCCGGGTCATTCTTTACCGAGAGCGCAAGTCCATTCTGATCCGTATTGCCGGCTGCTCCCCGCGGCCCGCAAGCGACAAAGGGGTACATTATGAAGATTAACTGGAACCGCGTGATCCTAGGCGGCTTACTCGCCGGGCTGGTGATCAATATCTGCGAGTACGTCGAGAACGGTCTCATCCTGGGCGACCAGTGGACAAGAGCCATAGTCAGATTGCAGCGGCCCGCCATGGGCGCCGATTCGACAGCCGCTTTCTTGCTGTGGGGCTTTCTGGTCGGCATCTACGCGCTGTGGCTCTATGCAGTCCTCCGGCCGCGCCTGGGCCCTGGCCCCAAGACGGCCGCGTTCGCCGGCATTGCCGTCTGGGTTCTTGCTTCCCTGCTCGGGTCCATACCGCCCGTTGCCATGCACCTGTTTCCCTACCACCTGATCGGGATCGGGATCGTGGTGTCGCTGGTCGAAAACGTGGTCGGCACCATTTTGGGGGCGTGGCTGTACAAGGAGCCGGCCGCAACCTAGGGCCACGCCGCCAGCCGATTTCACCGCCCTCCAGACCCGGTTCCTAGCCGGGGAAGGTTGGAGTGTTCCCAGGCTCCTGCTGGCAGGGCGCGCTACCATGAATCTCAGCCGTGCGGACTTACTTCCACGTGGATATGGACGCTTTCTTCGTCTCCGTGGAAGAGTTGTACGACCCGTCTCTCAAGGGCAAGCCGGTGGTGGTGGGCGGGCGGCCCGACGAGCGCGGCGTGGTCTCGGCGGCATCCTACGCCGCGCGCAAGTTCGGCGTCCACTCGGCCCTGCCGCTGCGCACGGCGTATAAGCTGTGCCCCCAGGCCATTTTCGTCGACGGCCACCCGGACCGCTACCGCGATTACTCGCACAAGGTCTACGACGTGCTGCACGCATTCTCGCCTCTGGTGGAGATGGCCTCGATCGACGAAGCCTACCTCGACGTGACGGGCACCGAGCGCCTGTACGGGCCGCCCTTGCGCGCCGCGCACCTGCTGCACGAGCGCATGAAGGCGGAGACCGGCCTGAACTGTTCCATCGGGATCGCCGCCTCGCGCCTGGTGGCCAAGATCGGCTCCGATCAGGCCAAGCCCAACGGCGTGCTGTGGGTGATTCCGGGCGCGGAGCCGGCCTTTCTCGCGCCGCTCGACGTCCGCAAGGTTCCGGGCGTCGGCAAAGTGACGGAGAAGAACCTGAACGCGCTCGGCATCCGCAAGGTCGGGGACCTGGCGCGCCTCGATGAAGCCTTCCTCGAGCAGCGCTTCGGCAAGTGGGGTCTGGCGCTGGCCGGCAAATCGCGCGGTCTGGATGCCGGCGGCTGGTTCGACGCCGAGATCGGCGCCGAAGAAGGGCCGAAATCCATCAGTCACGAGCACACCTTTTCCGAGGACACCGCCGACTTGCCGCAGATCGAAGCCACCCTGGCGCGCCTTTGCGAGATGGTGGGCCGCCGCCTGCGCGAGCACCGCTTGCACGCCCGAACCATCCAGCTCAAGCTGCGCTACTCCGATTTCTCGACCTTCACGCGCGCCCGTTCCATCGCCCGCGCCACCGATCTCGACACCGAGCTGTTTGACGAGATCCGCGAGCTCTTCCGCCGGAACTGGAAGCCCGGAGCGCCGGTGCGGCTGCTGGGAGTGCACGTTTCTTCCTGGTCCGAGGGCGACGAACAATTGAATCTGGTGGGCGAAGAAAAACACCAGAAATGGCAGCAGGCGCTGGCCGCCGCGGACCGCTTGCGCGACAGGTTCGGAGAGTCGGCCGTGTCGCTGGCAGCCAGCCTCCGCGGTAATTTCCGCGAGCGCGCGCACGAGAACCCCGCCAGCCTGCCTGGCAAGAAGAAGCCCGTCGAGTAACCATCCCGAACTCCGACAGCCGCATCGGCACTCTAATCCGCGCCGAATTCCTCCAGCGCCTGCCCCGCCCCGCGCGCAGTGACTCCTGTGATATACTGTGATATATACCACGGGAGGAGCAGACGATGCCACGCACCGCAAAGCTATTTCGGAATGGCCGAAGTCAGGCAGTTCGCTTGCCTGCCGATTTTCGATTTGAGGCCAATGAGGTCTATATCCGGCAGGACCCCGCGACCGGAGATGTCATCCTGTCGCGGCGGCCGGACTCCTGGGAGAGCTTTTTCAAACTCACCGAGCAGGCGGGTGTGCCCGGGGATTTCATGTCCGATCGTCGGGATCGAGCACCGCAGAAACGCGAGCTGTTCCGATGACGAGCCGGTACCTGCTGGACACCAACATCGCCAGTTACGTCATCAAGGGCAACATTCCCGCTGTTCGCCGTCGCATCGTCCAAGTGCCAATGGCGCAGCTTGCGATTTCCGCCGTGACCGAGGGCGAGTTGCGCTATGGAGCAGCGCGGCGACCCGACGCCGCACGCTTGCGGACCATCGTCGATGAATTCTTGCTCAGGATGACGATTCTGCCCTGGGATTCGGAAGCGGCCCAACACTACGGGCAGATCCGGGCTGCACTCGAACGCGAAGGCCAGCCGATGGGGAACCTCGATATGATGATCGGCGCTCACGCCCTTGCGTTGGGAGCCGTCCTTGTCACCAACGATCAAGCGTTCACCCGGATAAAAGAGCTGAACGTCGAAGACTGGACCAAGCCGTAAACCGACGCCCCCCAATCCCCCGATGCTACACTCTGGGAATGGGAAGCGGACCGGCGATTGGCCCAACGCCTCGCATCAGTTCGCTGCTCATCAAGCCTGTTTCCGCGGTTTGTAACCTCGATTGCGCGTATTGCTTCTACCTCGACCGCGATGCCGATCCCTACCAGGGGTTGTCGGCCCGCCGCATGACTTTGGAAACGCTTGAGCGCCTGGTCGACACCTATCTCTTCTACTCGTATCCCCACAGTGTGTTCGCGTTTCAGGGCGGCGAGCCGGCACTCGCCGGTCTGCCGTTTTTCACGAAGCTGGTGGAACTCCAGAAGCAGTACGGCCGCAACGGGCAGACCGTGAGCAATTCCCTCCAGACCAACGCCCTACTGCTGGATGAGAATTGGTGCCATCTCTTCCGCGCGTACGACTGGCTGTTGGGGGTTTCCTTGGATGGGCCCGAAGAGATCCACGACCGGTATCGAGTCGGCAAGCAGGGCCGCGGCACTTGGAAGCGCGTCATTCGGAGCGTCGAATTGCTACAGAAGAACAAAGTTGAATTCAACGTTCTTTGCGTGCTCAGCCAGGCCAACGTCGGCCGGCCCCATGAGCTGTACCGGTTCTACCGCAGCCTGGGAATCGACGGCATCCAATTCATTCCGCTGGCGGAGTTCGACCAGCAGGGCAATCCTCTCCCCTTCACCATCTCCCCGGAACAGTACGGCCGCTTTCTGTGCGAGTTGTTTGACCTGTGGTGGCCGGACCGCCGCAAGGTTCGCATTCGCTTTTTCGACAACCTTGCGGAAGCTCTGGCCGGACAGAAGCCGGGTAATTGCACCATGCATGAAACCTGCGACAGCTACGTCGTCGTGGAATCGAACGGCGATGTCTACCCGTGCGACTTCTTCGTCGAAAGCTCCTGGAAACTCGGCAACATGGTGCTCGACTCGTGGCCCGAGATCGCCCGCCGCGCGCGCCGTCACAGCTTCGCTTCCCTGAAGACGCTGGCCCACCCCCAGTGCCAGGCATGCCAGTATCAGTCCATTTGCCACGGCGGATGCCCCAAGTTTCGCCATGGGCCGCGCGCTCGTTTCGAAGATCTCGATTATTTCTGCCAGGCGTACAAGATGATTTACGCCCGCGCCGTCGAACCGCTGCGCGCGGAGTTGCGCCGGATGTTCGGTCACGGCGGCCCGCTACGGGTAGGGGAACCAGCAGGGCTCAATCGCCGCTGAATCGCTGCTCGCCTCCTGGATGCGCGCGATGAGGCGCTGGCGCAGTTCCTCGGCGGCCCGGCGGTACGGCGTCCGGCCCGCCAGGTTGACGTGCTGGTGAGGATCCGCGTAGAGGTCGTACATGGCGTACTCCACGTAGCGGTCGGCCTTGGGAACGGGTTTCCAGTCCGGACCCTTCGGCGCGGCGGCGGCGTAAGTATACTGCGGAGTACGCAGGCCCCTGCCGGTCACGAATTCCGACATCTCGAAGTGGACCTCGTTGCGCCAGCCCTCGGTGCGCCGGTCCAGAAGCCGCAGGAAACCGTGGCCCTGCATGGATCCGGGCACGGCCACCCCCGCCGCTTCCAGCAGCGCCGGCGCCACGTCCACCTGGCTCACCAGCTCGGAAATCTCCAGGGATCGATTGAACCCGGGACCCTCGATGATGAGCGGGATGTGAATCGAGCTCTCGTGTGGGCTGCGCTTGTATTCCGAGTTGCGCGTCTTGAAGTGGCAACCGTGATCGCTCATGAACACCAGGATGGTGTTCCGGTCCAACCCGCTTTCCGCCAGCGTCTTGCGGATGCTGCCCACCGCATCGTCGATCCTGGCCACGCAGGCGAAGTAGTCGGATAACTGGCTGGGCCACGAACCCGGGAGCGCCGCCAGGTCTTGAGGGATGTGGGGATTCGGATAGCGATGCGCGTACTCCTTCGGTGGATCGTAGGTGTCGCTGTCGTTCTGGTGGTGAACCTCGAGATACGACACCACCAGCAGGAACGGTGATTTCGCCGACCGCAGGAAACGCTGCGCGCGCCCGGTCATGAAGTCCACCCGGTACTGGCCCGAGAAGTGGATGGGCTTGCCGACGTTGTCGTAAAGATTTCCCTCGTAGGCGTGGGAGGTCCACTCCAACTGGTTCGACGCTTCCCACAAATCCCGGAAACCTCCGCGATGGGCCGGCGCCACGGGGCCGCTCACTTCGTCGCGCGGACGTCCTTCGCCCGGCGCCAGGTGCCATTTGCCGATATAATTCGTCGAATACTCCGCCTGCCCCAGCGCGGTTGCCAGAGTGGTGGCGTTTTCCGCCAGGCCGCTGCCATTGTGCCAGACCCCGTGGCGGCTGGGGTACTGCCCGGTAAAGATGCTGGCCCGCGCCGGAGCGCAAACGGGCTGGTTCGAAAATGCCGATCGGAACAGGACGCCGTGTCCCGCCATGGCGTCGAGGTTGGGCGTCAGGTTCATCGGGTTGAGACCCATCGCCCCGACCGAGTCCCATCGGAACTGGTCCGAGATGATCACAATGATATTGGGCCGCTTCACGTTCCCGCCGGTCTGCGCCGATGCCGGGGAAGAAGCGGACATGGCCGCGGAAACGCCCGTGAGCCACTCTCTGCGTGTCGGTTCGGATGCTGCATTGCGTGATGCCATACCGTTATCCGCTCCCAGTATCGCCGCTGCGGAATGCCGATCGCAATCCCGATCCGGCCTCCACCTCGGCTTGCGCTCGGCCTGCGCCGGCGTCTACTGTAAGTCTCAGGCGGAGGTGAGATTTGCAGCCTGCTTCACAGCCTTCGCCGGCCGCCGGGCAGTCCGTCTCGACACCGCGGCCGGTGCCGCGCAATGTCGCCGTGGACGCGTACCGGGGCCTGGTCATGCTGCTCATGATGGCCGAGGTGCTGCAACTGTCGCGCGTTGCCCAAGCCTTCCCGGGCAACTGGTTCTGGCACTTTCTGGCCTATCACCAGACTCACGTCGATTGGGCCGGTTGTTCACTGCACGATACCATCCAGCCGGGATTCTCCTTTCTCGTGGGCGTTGCGCTACCCTATTCGATTTCGAGGCGCCTGGCCCGGGGCGCGACCTTCGGCAGGATGTTCGGGCACGCGCTTTGGCGGTCGCTCCTGCTCGTCGCCCTCGGCATTTTTCTCCGCTCCCTACACAGTTCCCAGACCTACTTCACATTCGAAGACACGCTCACCCAGATCGGCTTGGGGTATCCGTTTCTATTTCTCCTGGGGTTTCGTCCTCCGCGCTGGCAGTGGACCGCGCTCGCCGCCGTCCTGACTGGCTATTGGCTGGCTTGGGCTCTGTATCCCGCGCCGGGACCGGCATTCAATTACCAGGCGGTGGGAGTGCCGCCGGACTGGCCCCATCACTACCTGGGGTTCGCGGCGCACTGGAACAAGAACAGCAATCTGGGGAACGCATTTGACCAGTGGTTCCTCAACCTGTTGCCGCGGACCCGGCCGTTTGTGGCGAACAGCGGTGGATACTTGACCCTCAGTTTCATTCCCACCCTGGGCACCATGATCCTGGGGTTGGCCGCCGGGCGCTGGTTGCGCGCCTGCGCGCCGCGTGTCCCCATGAAGCGCTTGCTGGCGGCTGGCGCGATCGGTATGGCTTCCGGTCTGGTGCTGCACGCCGCCGGCGTCTGCCCGATCGTGAAGCGCATCTGGACGCCGAGCTGGACGCTCTTCAGCGGCGGGTTGTGTTTTCTGTTCCTGGCGGGATTCTGCTGGGTGGTGGAAGTGCGGGGATGCCGGAAGTGGGCCTTTCCGCTGGTGGTGATCGGCATGAATTCGATTGCCGCCTATCTCATGGCGCACCTCTTCGAGCGCCCCATCGTCGATTCCTTCCGCATTCACTTGGGGCCGCACGCGTTCCGGATATTTGGGGCTGGGCTCGAGCCTTTGATGCGGGGCGCCGCCGTACTGTTGGTGTATTGGCTGATTCTCTTGTGGATGTACCGGCGCAAACTGTTCCTGCGCGTGTGAACCCGCGCCGCGCGGAGCCGCCCGTCCGGGCGCTTCGATACAGCCATCGCCAAGGGTCTCTTCGATGCCTTCATGCTCGGCATTTTGGGCTTTCCGAACCGGAATTTGCTATAATGAGAAATGCCTTTTGGTCGTCCCGCGAAACCTGGCCTGATCCATTTGCCTCGCGTAGCCCGCACAATCAGAAAGTGAAAGTCAAGGAAACAACATGAAAAACATATTCGTAGGCAATTTGGATTTCGCGGCGACGGAATCGAGTATTCGATCGCTGTTTGAACCTTATGGAGCGGTGGAGCGCGTCAACCTGGTCACCGACCGGGAGACCGGGCGTCCCCGCGGCTTCGCATTCGTGGAAATGACGGATTCCGCCGAAGCCGACCGCGCGATCGCGGCTCTGAACGGAACCCAAATGGGCGGGCGGACCCTCAACATCAACGAGGCCCGGCCCAAGGGCGAGGGCGGACGGGGCGGCTCTGGCGGAGGCTTCCGCCGTGACGGCGGCGGACCCAGGCAACGGCGCGAGCCTCGTTGGTAATTCATTTTCGCGTCACAGCGTGGCCGGTCTCGAGAACCGGCCGCGGATGAGGAGTGAATCTCATGGGTATGCGTTCGGGCACTACATTCAAGAAACGGCAGAAGGAGCTTGCGCGGATGGAAAAGCAGCGCGACAAGGCGGCCAGAAGAATGCAGCGCAAGGCTCAGAAGATCTCCGGCGAGTCCCCCGGCGAGTCCCCCGGCGAGTCCCCGGCCACACCAGGGGATGACAGCAGCGCGCCGTCCGGCGCCGTCTCGACGCCGGCGGGCGAATAGAGCGGATCCGCATCCCCGGCGGCCGTCGAGAGCCTGCCAGGATGCTTCAGCAGACCCGGAAATGGAGAGAGGCATGCAGCTACGGTACATGGGGTTCGATCAGACCGAGGCAGTCCGGGTTTACAGGTTTGACAGCATCGTGGAACGTGCGCCAACCGTTCGGTACCGCGTCACCGTTGACCTGACGCTCTTCTTGAAGCACCACGTCGGCATACAAGAGGGGCCCTCTCTATGTGCCCGCAAATTGGCCGCCGACCTGGAGACGGTCCAGCAGCGCGAGCATACCCTCACCAACGAGGACTTGCTCGCCTACGTCACGGCGCGGGCGGAGGCGCAAGCGCGCAAGGCCGCTGCCAGGAAACCCGGCGTCCGCCGCCGCGGTCCGGTCCGTCACGATACCTGGGGTCAGCCAGCCGGCGCCTCCGCCAGCGGGGCGCGCTCGGGCTTCCCGGGGCACAACGGAAAATAGCCTCTCGCCCCCCCGATGCTGTCCAGAAGGCATCACCCCGTCGGTTTGGATACGCGCTTGAAAGTCGGCTTTGTCAGCCTGGGTTGTCCCAAAAACCTGGTCGATAGCGAAGTCATGATGGGCCAACTGGTGGCCAGGGGCCACGAGTTGACCTCTCACCCCGATCAGGCCGATGTCCTCGTGGTCAACACGTGTAGTTTCATCGACCCCGCCAAGAAGGAATCGGTGGAAGCCATCCTCGAGATGGCCCAATACAAGAAGAACGGGCACGCCCAAAAGCTGATCGTCGCGGGCTGCCTGGTGGAACGCTACCGCGCCGACATCCGCCGGGAGCTCCCGGAAGTCGATGCCCTGATCGCCGCCAATGACCTCGAGAGCATCGTGGCGGTTTGCGAGGGTCTGGAGGCGCCGCGGACTCCGCCCCAGCCGTACCTGTATCACCACCTCACGCCGCGCGTGCTGTCGACGCCGCGCCATTTCGCTTACATCAAGATCGCGGAAGGCTGCGACCATCCTTGCGCCTTCTGCGTGATCCCGCAGTATCGCGGCCGTTTCCGCAGCCGGCGTCTCGAATCCGTCGTCTCCGAAGCCGCGCGCCTGTTCCAGCAGGGTGTCCGCGAGATCAATCTGATCGGGCAGGACACCACCTCCTACGGCCAAGACCTCGGCCTGGCCGGCGGGCTCGCGCTCCTCCTCGAACGCCTGGCCCAAATCGAAACCCCCCGCGAAAAATGGATCCGCTTCCTCTACGCATATCCCAACCAGGTCACGCAGAAGCTGCTGGACACCATGGCCGCGTATCCGGCCCTGGTCAAGTACATCGACCTGCCGTTGCAGCACTCCAGCGCCCGCGTCCTCAAGCGCATGAAGCGCGGCGGGTCGGGCGATCTCTTCCTGAAACTCCTGGAGCGCATCCGCCGGACCATTCCCGGGGTGGCCATCCGCACCAGCTTCATCACCGGATTTCCCGGCGAGACCGCCGAAGATTTCGAAGAGCTGTGCCGTTTCGTCGAGGCCGCCAGGTTCGACAACCTGGGTGTCTTCGCTTATTCCGACGAAGACACCAGCGCCAGCTACGCCCTGGACGGCAAGGTGGACGACCGCGCCATCCACAACCGCAAGCGCCGTCTCATGGCCATCCAGCGCCAGATCGCGCGCGCCCGCAATCGCAGGCTGGTGGGCGCGGAAGTGCCCGTGCTCGTCGAAGGCCGGTCGCCGGAGACCGGCCTCCTCTGGACCGCGCGCCTGTCCACGCAAGCGCCCGAGATCGACGGCGCCGTTCTGATCAACGACTTCGAAATCGCCGCGCCGCGTCCCGGTGAAATCCGCCGCCTCCGCGTCACCGAAGCGCACGATTACGACGTGGTAGGCACGTTACTTCGCCCCACCGAACCGGCGCCGAAGTTGATGGCCTCGGGCCTGGTCAACATCGCGCCCCTGGCCCCGACCCGCAGAAGCGGCGGGTACCCCGCCCGGCCCCCGGCCCCGGCGAGCGAAGCGAGCCTATGAAGTGCCCCATTTGCAAAAAAGAAGTCGCTCCTGGCGCCCCTCAATTTCCTTTTTGCAGCGAGCGTTGCCGTATCATCGATCTAGGCAACTGGGCCACCGAGAAGTACGTGATCTCCTCGCCCGTCCAGCCCGAACCGCAAGATGAAGAAGAATCGTAGGGGCGGGTTAGCAACCCGCCCGCAGGTTTCCAACCTGCCCCACAAGCTCGCCACCCTCCTCTCCACCTGGTTCGGTTGCGGGTACTCCCCGGTCGCGCCCGGCACCGCCGGTTCGCTCGCCGCCCTCCTCTTGGGAATCGCCCTGCATGCATACGCCGGCTTCGCCGGGTGGCACTTCCTCCTCCTGGCCGCCATCGGCTTCGGCCCCGCCGTGTGGGCCGCCGGCGTCACCGCGCACGCCGCCGGCATCGAAGATCCCGGGTTCGTCGTCATCGACGAGGTGCTGGGCCAGTGGATCGCCCTCGCCGGCGCCCATCCATTCAATTGGAAAAGCTCGCTCGCCGCCTTCGCCCTTTTCCGGCTCTTCGATATTTGGAAGCCGCCGCCGGTGCGCCAACTGGAGGCGCTGCCCGGTGGTCTCGGAATCAACGCGGACGACGTAATGGCGGGCCTGTACGCGGCGCTTGTGTTATTCCTGGCGGGATGTTTCAATCTTTATTGAATGCCCCTTCGGAAGTCACCCGACGCTAAGCCCCAAATCGCTCAAGTCACACCGCCCGCCGCCATCGCCGGCGGCGAGTTGCAGATTCGAGGGAAGGGCTTCGCGAAATCGGACCAGCCCCGTGTCACCATCGGTGAAGTCAGCGCGCCCGTGATCATCGGCTCGGATGCATTCGTGATTGCCCGCGTGCCGGAGGGCGCCACGGCCGGAGAACTGGTGGTCCAAAGCGGCCAGCAAGCCAGCGATTCCTGGGCCTGCGATATCGGCGTCCTGGTCGCCGAGAACCTCCACCCCGTCGCCAATCCGGCCATCGACTCGTTCGGCAATATCTACACCACCTTCAGCGGTTCGCGGGGGCAGAAAGTTCCGGTAGCGGTTTACAAAATCGACCTGAACTTCACCATGAAGCCGTTCATCAACGAGCTCATGAATGCCACTGCCCTGGCTCTCGACTCCCAGGGCATGCTCTACATCTCCAGCCGCTACGACGGTTCTGTGTACCAGGTGACGCCCAACGGCAACATGTCCGTTTTCGTCGAAGGCATGGGGGTGGCCACCGGAATCGCCTTCGACGGCCAGCAGAACCTCTATGTTGGCGACCGCAGCGGCACGGTCTTCAAGATCGGCCCCGACCGCCAGATCTTCGTCTTTGCCACGCTCGAGCCCTCCCTCGCCGCCTACCATCTGGCGTTTGGCCCCGAAGGCTACCTTTACGTCGCCGGCCCCACCACCTCCAGTTTCGATTCCATCCACCGCATTTCGCACCACGGCGAAGTGGAAGTGTTCTATCGCGGCCTCGGCCGTCCGCAAGGCATGGCTTTCGACGAAGAGGGCCGCCTTTACGTGGCCGCCTCCATCTCCGGCCGCAAAGGCGTCGTCCGCATCTACCCCGACCGGCGCGCCGAGCTGTTCCTCTCCGGGCCTGGAATCGTGGGCCTGGCGTTCACGCCCTCGCGCTCCATGGTGGTCGCCACCACCAATGCCATCTACCGCGTGGACGCGGGCATCAAGGGCCTCCCGCTCGTCTGATGGACGCCGAAATCATCGCCGTCGGCTCCGAAATGCTGACGCCCGAGCGCGTCGATACCAACTCGCTCCATCTCACCGGCGAGCTGAACAACCTGGGCGTCGAAGTAGTCGCCAAGTGCGTCGTCGGCGACGACCGCGACCGTCTCGCCGGCGCCGTCCGCCAGGCGCTGGCGCGCTCGCAAATCGTCATTCTCTCCGGCGGCCTTGGTCCCACCGAAGACGACGTCACACGCGAAGCCGTGGCCCAGGCGCTCGACCGCAAGCTCGTTTTTCATCCCGAGATCGCCGAGGCGCTCGAGCGCCGTTTCGCCCGGGCCAAACGCAAAATGGCGGACGTCAACAAGCGCCAGGCGTTCGTCATCGAAGGCGCCGCCATTCTCCCCAACGACCGCGGCACCGCGCCCGGCCAGTGGGTGGAAGAATCCGGCTCCGTGGTGATGCTGTTGCCCGGCCCGCCGCACGAGCTGAAATCGATGTTCGAGCGCCAATGTTTGCCGCGCCTCACCCGCCTGGTGCCCGAGCAGGCCATCCGCACGGTCTTGCTGCGTGTGACCGGCATGCCCGAATCCGACCTCGATCAGCTCATCGCGCCGGTCTATAAGAAGTACGCCAACCCGGTCACCACCATCCTCGCGGCCAGCGGCGATCTTCAGGTCCACCTGCGGGCCCGCTGCGCCACCGAAACCGAGGCCGATGCGCTTCTTGCGGAGGTGGCCGCCCCCATCGAGCTGCTGCTCGGCGACCGCGTCTACTCGCGCAACGGCGATCCGCTCGAGGTGGTGGTCGGCGATCTCCTGCGCCAGCGCCACGCCACCGTCTCGGTTGCGGAAAGCTGCACCGGCGGCATGCTCGGCGCGCGCTTCACGTCGGTTCCCGGCAGTTCCGATTACTTCGTGGGCGGCTTCATCACCTACACCAACGCCATGAAGGTGGAGCTGCTCGGCGTGCGCCCCGAGATCCTCGAGCAGCACGGCGCCGTAAGCCAGGAGGCCGCCGAAGCCATGGCCGCGGGCGCGCGCGGCCGCAGCGGCTCGACGTATGCGCTTTCCGTCACCGGCGTGGCCGGCCCCAATTCCGGAGGCGCATCGGAGCCTGTCGGATCCGTTTATGTCGCCATCGCCGATGACGCCGGCACCCACGTAGTCCACCGCCGCTTCCTCGGTGACCGCCAGCGCATCCGGGTCTTCACCGTGCAGATGGCGCTCGACCTGCTGCGACGGCGGATTACGGGAAGGTCCGGCTAAGAGCTAGAACCAATACTGTTCACTTAACAATTTTGATCCGCTTGGCGACATCGATGCGGCTCGTGCGCTGTCGTTTCCGGGGCGGCAGATTGTAGTTACTCATCTTCCGCTTTACCCCGTGAGGATTGACCCGATTGCGGCTCGATGTGACGCGCTCTTGCAGGATCTCGTCGAGGATCGCCTCATGCAGGGCTTTCCTCTGGCGAAGGGGGGAATAGCAGCGTAGCGGACCATGCGTCGTCGGACCACGCGCACGGAATGCAGGAAGGTGAGCCGGTCGGGATCTTCGCCCGCTCGCAGGGCGGCTTCGCGCATCAAGCCGCGGATGGCAAAGTGGGCCATCAGCAAGCCCCAGAACAGGATGGTACCCGACGCGATACGGCAAACCAACGGTCACTGGACATCCGCATCGCAAATCCGCCGCTTCACCGGTCGTCAGAGATTCTCGTCTTCGACTTCAATTGCGAACAGGATGGCGTAATCCAAGACGGGAACAAAAGAAAGTACCAGCTTGTTTTGGGCGTTGGGTCTCAGACCCCGGTAGCTCAATTCCAAGGCCCGGTTCTCACCGCCCGCCTCCTTAGAGATATCGAGTCTGTTCACCAGGGCCCTTCCGTTGCAGTACACATCGAACAGCCGACCGTGGTCCCCGCCCGAGGCGCTCGATCGCCAGTAAGTCTCGGCGAATCTCAAGGTGAGCCGGTACGTGCCGTCGGCTACTGGAATGGCATACGTAAAATGACCCCAGCGATTATGGCTGTAGAGGCCGGGGTCTTCCGCCCCGCGCACCGGACTGACCACCTCGTCCTGCCGCCCTCCCGAGAAGTACTGGTCGGCCCGCCACAGGCGCCCCCGGCGGTCGTAGTATGCACGAGGTCCGCAGACGATCCGGATCGGCAACGCTTTGCCTGGAATCCCGGGAAGAATTTCGATCCCGTTCAGGCTGGCACTGTTTCTCTTGGTCGAGAAACCCAGGTGAAGGAAACCGTCCTGGGCTGGGGAGACGTCTTTGAAAATCTTCTCATCGGCGGTGTTCGAGCCCCCGGCGTCACCAACGATATCAAAGCCCGACAGGAGTGGCGCGCCGTTGAGCGAGACGTCGAACATGCGCAGTTTCTCCGCGCCGCTGGTCCGACTCTGTCCGTAGGAGGTCTCGGCGAAGTGGAGGTGTAATTCATAGGCTCCACGATTCAACGGGATCGCATAGCTGAAGTCCCCTTCCCGCCCGGTCTGATAGAGGGACTGATCGAAGGTCCGGACAATCTGTTTATCGGGGCGGTTGAATACCGCTCCGCCGCTGAAATAGGAGTCATTGAGCCACGATGCCCCCGAGGTGTCGAGGAACCGGGAGACTGAAGAACCGGCGTGGATCCGGATCTCCCGCAACTCGCCGGAAGCGGGCGGGACGCGCGAAGGCTGGACTCGGGAAGCCGAAGCCGGTCGGGTCCGGAGGTAGGCGCTGGCGAGAAGGCCGATTCCGAGGAATCCCGCTATCGCCAGGGCAACGGCCACCGCCATTCGCGAGTACCGGCGTGGAACTGCTACCTGGTTTTTCGCTTCGTCACCTGCGGTGGCGCTGACGGGCTCGGATTCCAGGGCGGCATCCGGGAGCGCAGGTACGTCCAGCGCCTCCCGCGGGGCGACCGTGACGAACCGGGGCGCGTATCCCACATCGGCAACCCGCAACCGCAGTGTGCTTCCGGCGCCTTCTGTGGCATAGTACCGATCCAGATGCTTCCGCAGGCGGGCAGCCTCGACCCTGACGATGCTGTCGCCGCCTGGGTCGAAGTCCGGGCCGCGGCCCAGTGCCTCCACCGCGATGTTGTACTCCTTGATGCGATCCGCTTGGCCAACAAAGTGCTTCTCGCAGATATAGGCGAGCATCTTTGACAAGGTTGGGGCGCGCAAGAACGGGCGTGACGCAAGGATCCTGCCGAGTTCAGCCTTTTCCAGATCGTGGTCGCCTTGGGTCGATACCCGGCTCATAGGCCAACCCTCTCACCCCTGGTAGACACCACCGATATTATCTCCGCCGCCGCGGCGGCGTCAAGGGAAACCAGGCAGAAACACAGGCCGTCGCATACGCCGCCGGGAAGCTTCGTCGAAGATCGTTAACCGTAACTTCCAACTCCTTTAACCGTTACTGACGAGCATCTGTTTGAAAACAAAGAGCCTACGATGAATTGAGATGAGCCTAAGATTAACGATATATACCTGTGCGCCACGATTTGACCCCGGTAGCATATCCGTAGAGTCAGTGGGTCGGCCGCCAAACGCCCAACGAAACAGGTGTGAAAGGCAGGTTTTGGAGCCGTCCGCTGGCTCAGGCGCAATTTCCATGGAGGTGTGCGGGCGGGGGTCTGATCTTGCCCCTGTCGTGGCTCCAGGTGTAGTCCCGGACCTGGGTGCCATATCCCGATTCTCAACATTGCCTTGACGAGGTTTAAGACGATGCCCACTAGAAAAGCCATTCAGTTTGTGTGTTCTTTCGCGCTGCTATGCGCGACGGCATTTGGCCAGACCACTACCGGTTCCCTGCTGGGAACTGTGGTTGACCCTGCGAACGCCGCGATTCCTGGCGTGCAAGTTCAGCTCACCAGCCAGGAAACTGGTGCAACCCGTACTGCGCCCACCGACAACGTCGGCTTGTTTCGGTTTCCGAATCTCGCGCCGGGCCTCTACACAATCGCTGTCAAGGCGGGCGGTTTCAAGGCTTGGTCCTCGGTGGATATTAACCTGTCCGCCGCGGAGACCCGCGATATGGGCAGGATCGCTCTGGAAATTGGCAGTATGACGGAGCAGGTCGAAGTCACCGCGGCGGCTACCCCTGTGCAGGTTGCCAGCAGCGAGAAGTCTGCTCTCGTCGATGGCAAACAGCTCATGACCCTCGGTCTCAAGGGCCGCGATGCGTTTACGTTTATGGGACTGCTTCCGGGAGTGCTCGACACGTCCAACCGGGATATGATCACGACCAGCGGCGACGGCGGCATCTCGGTGAACGGCAACACCACCAGCATGACCAACATGGTCGACGGCATCACGGACCGGGATGTTGGTGCGGCTTCCGGCGTTCACTTTGTGCCCAATATGGACGCGCTCTCGGAGGTCAGGCTCCTGGCTGCCAACTACCAGGCGGAATACGGCCGCAACGCGGGCGGGGTCGTGACCATGGTAACCAAGAGCGGCGGCCGGGATTTCCACGGTTCGGCGTGGTGGGTGCACCGGCATGAGGGCCTTAACGCCAATGGGTACTTCAACAACCTGGCCGGCAAGGCCATCCCGCCGTATCGGTACAACGTCGAAGGCTGGAGCGTCGGCGGTCCGGTTTACATTCCGGGCAAAGTCAATAGGGACAGGAACAAGTTCTTCTTCTTCGCGTCGCAGGAATACGTCAGGCTGTTCGTCCCCGTGACCATACAAAAGAAAACCATGCCGACAGTCGCGGAGCGCGGCGGCGATTTCTCGAACAGTCTCGCGGCCTCGGGCGCCCTGATCGTCGTCAAAGATCCCAGCACCGGGAACCCGTTCCCGGGCAACAAGATCGCGGCATCGCAGATCAATCCGGTCGGCCAAGCCATTCTCAAGTATCTGCCAACGCCAAACTATGCCCCGTCCCCCGGGAGTCCCGACTACCTCAACTTCAACTTCACCGATAACGGCAGCGCCCCTCGCCCTATCTCCGACACCGTGGTCCGTGGCGATGTGTATTTGACGTCCAAGCTATCGGGTTATTTTCGGCTCGTGCGCAACACGGATGTAAGCGAAGCTCTGTATCAGGGCATCTCGTGGTCCAAGTCCACCTCGAAGGCAGGTGTGCCAATGACCCAGAACCACACCAACCCTGGCTCGGGCCAAGCCGCGTCGGCTACCTATGTCTTTACGCCGACCATGGTCAACCAATTCACGTATGGACATAGCCACAACAATTGGACTTACGTAATCGACGATCCCGCGCTGCTGGATCGTTCGCTTTTTGGCAACATGCCGTGGTTGTATCCGAACAAAGCGCTGGTGCCGGATACCACGGCCGATCTGACGGCCATCAACCAGATGCACAACTTCTATCCGAGTGTGAATTTTGGCGGCGGCACGGTTCCCAATCCAGGCACGATCGGCTTGGGCGGTTACTGGGGCGCATACTTTAACTGGAACGATATCTATGTCTTCCAGGACAATTTCAGCAAGATCGTGGGCAAGCACGCATTCAAGGCAGGCGTCTACGCGGAGAAAAGCATTAAGACTCAGCCCGTCAACAACAACTGGAGCGGCGCTCTTGACTTTTCGGTGGACGCTAACAACCCCCTGAACTCCGGCCACACCTTTGCGAACGCCCTGTTGGGGAACTTCACGAGCTACAACGAGGCCAATTTCCGGCCGCTCCTCAACTCGATATTTTGGGACTTGGATTTCTACGTTCAGGACAGTTGGCGCGTGACCCCCAGGCTGACGATCGATATGGGCGTGCGCCTGGTGCACCAGATGACCCCGTACGATGGGCTCCAGACGTTCACGGTGTTCAACCAGTCGCTTTATTCCGCCGCGGCAATGCCGCGAATGTATGTGCCTTACTGCAACGTCACGTTTACCGGGGCCTGTCCGGGCGCCAACCGTTTTGCGCGGGACACGGTCACCGGCAACCTGGCGCCGGCCAACGCGATTGGCCTGTTTGTTCCCGGAACCGGTAACCCGGCCACCGGCATGCAGGTGCTGGGCCAGAACGGCGTGTCGAAGTACGCCTATAGTATGAGAACCATCGCTCCCGGTCCGCGAGTCGGCTTTGCCTGGGACGTGTTCGGCGACGGCAAAATGGCCGTCCGGGGCGGTTTCGGCGTTGTGTACGACCGGCTGGAAGGCAACCAGGTGTACAACATGTCCGGCGTCCCGCCGCTCACCTACATTCCGTATGTGTATTACAGCAACATCAGCTCGCTCGCCGGCAGTGCCTCGAGCGCTCTAATCGGCCCCACCAGCATCAACCCGGCCCTTTATGGAAATGTTCCATTTACCCGCGTGCAGAACGCGAGTTTGATGGTTCAGCGCTCCCTCCCCGGCAGCATGGTCGCTGAAGTGGGCTACGTCGGCAACTGGGGCTATAACCTGAACATGTCGGGAGGCATCAACCTCAATGCGATCCCGCTGGGAGCGAGATTCAACAATATCGATCCCACAACCGGCAAAACGCTGACCGACAATTTGCTGCGCGTGAACCAACCCGGGTACGGCAACAACTCTCGGGATATCCTCCAGGGCTTTACCAACTACAATGGCCTTCAGATGTCGCTGCAACGCCGGTTCTCGAACGGCCTGATGTTCGGGGCGTCGTACACCTTCTCGAAGTCCTTGGGTGTCACCTCCTACAACATCTTGCTTCCGAATAATACTTCGTGGTTCTACGGACCGAACACCAACTACCGCAAGAACCTGCTCGCGATCAACTATTCGTACAACCTTCCGAACCTCGGGAAGCGGCTCAACAGCAAGCTACTCGGCATTTTCACGGACAACTATACGCTGTCCGGAATCACGATGGCGCAGAGCGGGCCGCCGATCACTCCCGCGTGCAGCAGTTCAACGGGCGCGGAGATCACCGGCTCGCCCAATTTGAGCCCCCGCTGCATCGTGGTCGGCGATCCCATGGCCAATATCCCCGCGGGACGGGGACGGATCATCAACCCGGCGGCCTTCGCGCTGCCCATGCCGGGCAGTATTGGGAACATGGGCAACAACGCAGTCATGGGCACGGGGTTCAGTAATTGGGACGTGACGTTCACCAAGTCCATCCCCGTGGGGACGAGCGAGAGGCGGGCGTTCAAGCTCGCGCTCCAGGCTTACAACGTCTTCAATCAAGTTGAGTTCAACGGATGGCAAACCAGTCCCACCTATAGCGCCAGCGGCGACGCCAGCAAGCTGGTCGCCACCGACATAGGTATGCCGAACTCCACGCGGCCGGCGCGCATTTTGGCGACGTCGCTGCGGTTTGAGTTTTGATTCGATGCCGTAGATACTCGATATAACACAGAAAGCGAGGTGGACTGATGTCTGCGCGAATCAATCGCCGGGAGTTTGCCGGCTTGGTGGCAGGCGGAGTAACGGCGCTGTCCCGGGTAGCGCCGGCTTGGGCGCAGCCGGCAGGCGCCATAGCCGTCCGGCAAACGGCGGATACGAAGAGGTTTGCGGAGGAGCCGGCCCTGAAATGGCAGCCGGCGGAAGGATCGTCGAATGAGGCCATCGTGCTCGACCCCTCCAGGACGTACCAGGAGATGCTGGGCTTCGGCGGCGCGCTCACGGACGCGGCCGCGTATATGATCAACCAGCTCGATGCGGCCTCGCGCGAGAAGTTCCTGCGCGAGTTGTACGATCCCTCCGAGCTGGGACTGGAAGTGACGCGCATTTGCGTTGGGTCGAGCGACTACGCCGCCACCATGTACAGCTACGACGAGGGCGATCCCGACCCCGACATGCAACGCTTCTCGATCGATCACGATAAGGCGTACATCCTTCCGCAGTTGCGGACCGCGCGCAAGTACAACCCGAGTCTGTTCCTGTTCGCTTCGCCGTGGAGCCCTCCGGGTTGGATGAAGGCCAACGGAACGATGTTGGGCGGCTCGCTCAAGCCCAAGAACTTCCCGGCGTATGCCAAGTACCTGGTGAAGTTCCTACAGAGCTACCAAGCCGAGGGCGTACCGGTCGACGCGATCTCGCCTCAGAATGAGGCCGACACCGATCAGGACGGGCGCATGCCCGCGTGCGTCTGGGCGCAGGAACACGAGATCGTGTTCGTCAGCCAGCATCTCGGCCCGGCCCTCGAGCAATCCAAGATTCCGACCAAGATCTGGATCCTGGACCATAACTTCAATCTCTGGGGGCGTGTGACGAATGAGCTGGAGAACCCCTTGGTCAGCCGCTACGCCGACGGCGTGGCGTGGCATCCCTACGTGGGTTCAGTCACGGCCGTGACCCGCGTGCACGACCAGTTTCCAGACAAAAACATGTACTTGACCGAAGGCGGCTTTGAAGCCACGTTCTCGCTGGTCGGCCCCATGACATTTGGAGCCGGTGCTCCTGGTGGCGCCGGTCCCGAGCCTGCCGGTGGAGCCGGCGGCCGGCGGCCTCGCCGCGACCCGCAGTCTTCCGAGGCGGTTGCGCGCGCCGGCGTGGGCGCCGCCAATGCCGTGCGCAACTGGCTGAAGTGCATCATCGTCTGGAACCTGGTGCTCGACGAAAACGGCAAACCGAACATTGGGCCGTTCAACGGCCGCGGCTTTATTACGATCGATTCCAAGACGAAAGAAATCACCCGCAGCGGCAGCTATTGGGCCATGAAGCACTACACCCACGCGGCGCACCGCGGATCGAAGCGCTTCGATACGCGGGGCGAGTTGGAAGGAGTCGCGCACGTGGCATTCGTCAACCCGGACGATACCAAGACTGTGGTCGTGAGCAACATCGGCGCCGCGCGCAAGACGCAGTTGCGGCTCGGAAACCTGATGACCGAGGCTTCCCTGCCGGCCAACTCCGTCACCAACCTGAGTTGGGTTTGACCTTGTGTCCAAGGAGAGAGAAATGACAAATAGTTCACGCAGAGGATTTTTGAAGGCAGCCTCGGCAACAGCGGCTGCATTGGCGTTATCGAGCCGGGTTCAGGCCTGGGCCGATCCCGCAGGCCCGGTGCGGATTTGGGGCACATTCCGGGACCGGCGGCATGTGCTGGGCGACCCGCTCGCGTGGAAGCCCGTGACTGAGGTCGCCTCCGATGCGATCGCACTCGATCCGGGGGCGACCCGGCAGGAGATGCTGGGCTTTGGCGCGGCGCTGACGGATGCATCTTGTTGGGTGCTGAGCCAGATTCCCGGCGACGAGCGAGCGGCCTTGATGCACGAGCTTTTCGCTCCCGGCGAGATGGCGATGAACGTCTGCCGGACGTGCACCGGGTCGAGCGACTATGCGAGGACGGTCTACAGCTTCGACGAAAGCGATCAGGACGATCCGGAGCTGAAGAAGTTCTCGATCGATCACGACAAAGCCTACATTCTTCCCGTGCTCAGGGATGCGCGCAAGCTGAATCCGGATTTGTTCCTTTTTTCATCGCCGTGGAGTCCGCCGGCATGGATGAAGTTCAACCGTTCCATGCTGGGTGGGACGATCAAGAAGAGCAGCCTGGAGCCGTACTCACGGTATGTGCTGAAGTTCCTTGACGCGTACAAGGCTGAAGGCGTAGCGATGGATGCGATCACGATCCAGAACGAGGTCGATACCACAGTGGATGGCCGGTATCCCTCCTGCCTGTGGGCGCAGGAAGATGAGATCTTGTTTGTGAGGGCGTACCTGGGTCCTCTGTTCCGCAAGGCCAACTGCCCAACCAAGATCTGGATTCTGGATCACAATTTTTCCCTGTGGGGTCGCGCCATCGCCGAACTGAGCGATCCGGGGGTCTATGAGTACGCCGACGGCGTAGCCTGGCACGGGTACGCGGGCGAGGTCACGGGGATGACGCAGGTGCACAATGCGTTTCCTCAAAAGCACGCCTATTTTACCGAGGGTGGACCGCGGCGGGCTCCGGGGCAGGCCAACCCATCGGGCGGCGACCAGATGACGGCTTGGGCTCCGTGGGCGGAATGGGCCAACGATGTTGTCAGAAACTGGTGTCAGTCGATCACCATGTGGAACATTGCGCTCGACGAGTATGGAACTCCGTATATCGGCCGCCGGGAAGGGCCGGGGGGAATGGCAGCTCCGGCAGCGGAGCAGAGACGGGTGCGCAGGTTTGGGGCTGGCGTAATCACCGTGGAGAATGACACCCACAAGGTAACGCGTAGCGCGCGGTTTTGGGCGCTGGCGCATTACTCGAAACACGTGCGGCGCGGAGCCAAGGTCTTCCGCACCGATGGAATGGCCGACAGCGCGGCGCAAACCTCCACGGGCGCCGTCTCTCATGCCGGATTCCGCAATCCAGATGGGGGCTTTGTAGTGGTGCTCTCCAATCGCGGTCCGGAGAAGCGCGTTCAGTTGCTTTTGGGATCGAGCGCTCTGGATGTGAATCTACCGGCCGATTCCGTGCATACGTTGCAGTGGTCGTGATGGGAAGTGAACGAGATGACGAATACTCAAACGACCCGGCGCGGTTTCATTGGCGCCACGGCCTTGACCGCGGCATCATACAGCCGGGTGCTCGGAGCGAATAATCGCATCGGCCTCGGATTCATTGGATTCGGACTGATCGGAAAGCAGCACGTTTCCGACTTTAAGAAGTTCCACGACGTCGACCTTGTGGCGCTCTCCGAAACGTACAAGCCACGGCTCCAGCAGGGCCTCGAGTACATGGGCAACCCCAATGCCAAAGGCTACGGCGATTTTCGAAAGATGTACGAGGACAAGAACGTCGACGCGGTCATCGTCGCAACCCCCGATCACTGGCACTGCCTGCTCACCGCCATGGCCTGCGCAGTCGGCAAGGACGTCTACGTCGAGAAGCCGATGACGGTGTTTATCGACGAGGGGAAGTGGATGATCCAGGCGGCCCGCAAATACAACCGCGTGGTCGTGGTGGGCACGCAGCGCCGCCACGGCAAGGGAGTTGCGGAAGCCAGGAAGATCGTCGAGAGCGGGGTGCTGGGAAAGATCAGCCTGGTGCGGAGGGCAGAGGCCCGCAACATCTATCCGGGATTCGGCAAGACGCCCGTCCAGGACCCGCCCGCCGACCTCGACTACGACATGTGGCTGGGGCCGGCGCCCAAGAAGCCCTACCAGGCCCATCGCGCCCTGTACCATTTCCGCTGGTTCTGGGACTATTCCGGCGGCCAGATGGCCAACCTGGCCGCTCACGGCATCGACCAGATGCTGTGGGTCATGAACGTGAAAATGCCGACCCGCGTCGAGTCCAGCGGCGGCCGCTACGCGCTCGAAGACGATGGCGAAACGCCGGACATGCAGGAAGCCCTTTTTACGTATCCTGGCTTCGTCCTGTCTTATGCCATTCGCGAAACCAGCGGGTACCGCGGCGATAGCGCCAGCCGCGGCCTGGTCTTCCACGGGACCAAAGGCGCCCTGCTGCTCTCTGGCAGTTACGAAGTCCTGCCCGAAATGCACGGCGACCCGTTCAACTCGATTCCCCGGTTTCTCGGACATCCCGTGGGCGGCCCCACCACGTCGCAAACCAGGCCCACACCGTGGATCGAGGCATCCAAGGGCGGCGCCTCGCGGGAGGAGCCTGAGGACACCATGGCGCTGAACAAACGCGACTGGATCGACTGCATTCGATCCCGCAAGCGGCCGCTGTGCGAGGTGGAAGACGGCCATCACGTCGCGGTCGCGTGCAATCTCGCCAACATGTCCCTGCGTCTCGGGCGCGCGGTTCGTTGGGATCCCGATAAGCAGGAGGTCATCGGCGACAAGGAAGCTGCCGCCATGTGCTACCGGCCGTACCGCGAGCCTTGGGACAAGGTGCTCAGGAGCATCGTCAAGGTGTAGCGCGCCAGGAACTGCCGGCCCCCCGGCGCCGCACTCCTGGGGTGCCGGCGGCTCGATTTCCGGACCACCCGGCAGTTACGCTACGCGCAGCCCCGGAGCGCCCGTCTTCGTGCATCTGCGCGGCCGTGGGTGGAGAGTGCCATAGGAGGCATAATGCCCGATCATTCGGTATCTCGCCGGTTCTTCCTTTCAGCCGCGGCTGCGGCGCCGGCCGTCCCAGCAATGGCCACTTCCGATAGAATCGCGATTTTTGATCCACCTCCGCAGCGAATCAGGATTGCCACGTCGGCGACTTCCTATGTAGTCCCGCCGCCGACCTTCTCGCCCGAAGAGATCCACCAGATTCAATCGCAGGCCAAGAATGCGGAGCTGATCGTGACGAAAACCCTCGACGATCTGAACCGCGTCCTGCCCGAAATCGACGTGGTCTTCGGCTCCATCAACGCCGCGATGTTCGTCCGAGCGAAGAACCTGAGATGGCTTCAAAACACCGAGGCCGGCATGGAATCGGTGCTCTTTCCGGAATTGGTGAAGAGCTCAGTGGTAGTGACCAACATGGCGCGGGTCTTTGCCCCGGCCATCTCGGAAACCGCCATCGCCATGCTGCTCGCCCTCACTCGCGGGCTGAACAAGTACTTCGTTCCGCAGTTCCAGCAACGGAAATACAACCCCGAACGCAACCTCGTGGAAGTGGATGGTATGACCATGGGTGTCGTCGGCCTGGGGGGCTTGGGCTCGGCAACCGCCATGCGGGCGCACTACGGCTTCAACATGCGCATTCTCTCCACCGACGCCAAACCAATGGTGAAGCCGGTCTTCGTCGAGACGCTGCGCGAGCCCGGCTGGTTCCCGGAAATGGTCCCGCAGGTGGACATCCTGGTAAGCGCCGCTCCCCGCACCCAGGAAACCGAAGGCATGTTCAATGATAAGGTATTCCGCGCGATGAAGAAGACGGCGTACTTTATCAACATCTCGCGTGGCGCCCTGGTGGATCAACTGGCGCTGATCCGGGCGCTGAAAGAGGGTTGGATTGCCGGAGCCGGGCTCGACGTAACCACCCCGGAGCCTTTGCCGCCCGATTCGCCATTATGGACTTGCCCGAACCTGATTCTCACGTGCCACACGGCCGGGTTCGCGCCGCAACGCCGCATCCGTCAAATGGGACTCCTGGCAGAAAACGTCCGGCGTTATGGCAACGGCCTGCCCTTGCTGAATGTGGTAGACAAGCAGCGCGGCTACTAAGGGAGATTCACGCGGGATCCAAAGGTGACACTACGATGAATAGACGAAGGTTTCTCGAATCTGCCGGGTTGGTGGCTGCAAGCCTGAACGCCCAGAGTCCAGCTCTGCGACCGGCCAAGTCCAAAATCACAAGCTCCGTGGTGCTGGACATTCTCGGAGGCACGATCGATTGGGAGATCGAAATCGCGGCCCGCGCCGGCTGCGAATCGGTGCAAATGCTGGCACAGTATTCGACCTGGTCGGATGCCGACGGCGCCCGGGTCAGGAAGCTCTGCCAGTCGTACCGTATCAACATGCACGCGCTGCTGGCGCAAGCGGACTGGAAGAGGCGCCCGGTGTCGATTGTCGATCCTTCGCATCGCGAGAATTTTCTTTCGGATGTGCGAAACGCCATCGTGTACGCTCAGAAGCTCGACATTTCGCAGATCATCGTGACGAGCGGCCTTTCGGCGGCGGGAAAGTCGCATGAAGAGCAGTACGCCAGCCTGACCGAGGGCATCAAACGCGCAGCCGACCTGGTGGCAGCGGCGAGGTTCACTCTGCTGATCGAGCCCTTGAACTCGCGGGTCGATCATGCGGGCTGCTTCTTGACGAGCTGCGTGGATGGACTGAGACTGGTCCGCGAGGTCAACCATCCGCATGTACGGCTGTTGTTCGACATCTACCACGAGCAGGTGCAGAGCGGGAATGTCATTCGGACTTTGACGGAAGCCGCTCCCCTCGTCCCCGTCTTTCATGTGGCGGACAATCCAGGACGGAACGATCCGGGCAGCGGCGAGCTCAATTTTCCCAATGTATATAAGGCGATTCAAAACACCGGGTTTGCGGGATACGTCGCCATGGAGTACCGGCCGCTGGGAGACCCGCTCGCAAGCCTGACGAAGGCGGTGAAGGGCCTACATTCCGCGCTGGCGGACTGAGCCGGGGATCCGGAGAGCGATGAGATTGCGCAGACTGACGATGGCACTGATTCCGCTGCTTACCAGCGGCGCCTATGCCGCCAAGGATTCCTGCTTCGACTGTCATAGCGTCATGGAAGGCATGAGCGAGGTCTTCAAGGACGACGTCCACTATCATAATCGGCAGAGCTGCGACGCCTGCCATGGCGGCGATTCCAAGGAGGAGGACCCAAACATCTCGATGAACGCCGGCCGCGGCTTCAAGGTCCGGGTCACGCGCGCCGGGGTGCCCGACTACTGCGGGCGTTGCCACAGCGACGCCGTGTTCATGCATCAGTACAATCCCCGGCAGCGCGTCGACCAGCTCTCCCTGTACCGGACCAGCGTGCATGCCGCGCGGCTGGCGGCGAACAGCCCGCACGCGCCGGAGTGCGTGGATTGCCACGGCGTTCACACCATCCGGGCGGTAAGCGATCCGCTCTCGCCCACGCACCCCTCGCACGTCGTGGAGATGTGCGCGAAATGCCACGCGGCGGCCGCGGAGGTCTTCAAGAAGAGCTCCCACAGCCAGATATTCGCCGCCAGGGGGATGTCCGGCTGCACCACCTGCCACGCGAGCCATGCCACCCAGACGGCCACCTCCGCCATGCTGTCCGGTGCGAAGGCGGTCTGCTCGGGATGCCACGCGGCCGGATCCGCAGGGGCCAGAACCGCGGCTGAATTGGCCAAGCTGATGTCGGGTCTGGAGACTGCCGCCCGAGGGGCCAACCGCTCCGAAGCCCAGCGCAAGGCCGTCAACGAGAGCTTGGAGAAGGCGCGGCTGGCCGTTCACGCCGTCAGCGTCGCCGCTGTGAAGATCCCGGCGGATGCCGGGATGGCCGCCACGAAGCAGTAAGGCTTATG
Organism: Bryobacteraceae bacterium; assembly: GCA_049510555.1. GTDB lineage: Bacteria > Acidobacteriota > Terriglobia > Bryobacterales > Bryobacteraceae > Fen-178. Next base: position 17,710 of record JBEKYW010000009.1, on the reverse strand, counting down.
ATTTTGTTACTGGATACCGGGAGATAACCATGCAGCAAACGAATCGACGTGAATTCTTTAGGCATAGTCTTGCCTTGGGAGCCGCAGCGGCTTTCCCCGTGGCGGCGTGGCCGGCGGCTTCGCTCCACGCCAACGATGTCATCGAACTCGGCCCCGCCAAGGTGAAAGTCTCGCGCCTGGCCATGGGCACCGGCACCTTCGGCGGCGGACACAGCTCCAACCAGATGCGCAAGCTGGGCGCCGATGGCATTGCGGACCTCTGGTGGGATGGCTTCGACAACGGCCTGTTCTACTGGGACTGCGCCGATACCTATGGCAGCCACGCCGCCGTGAAGTTGGCGTTGAAGAAGATCCAACGGGAGAAGGTCGCCATCCAGAGTAAAACCACGGCCCGCACCGCCGACGCCATGAAGGCCGATCTGGACCGCTTCCGCCAGGAGATGGGAACGGACTACATCGACATCCTCCTGTTGCACGGCCGCATGAGCCCCAAGTGGGACGAGCTGGATAAGGGACCCATGGAGGTGCTGTCCGAAGCCAAGGAAAAGAAGATCGTGCGCACCATGGGCATCAGTTGCCACTCCGTCGGCGCCATGGAAATCGCCATCAAAAGCCCCTGGCTGGAGGTCTGTCTGGCGCGCATCAATCCCATGAGCAGCCGCATGGATGTCTCCACGCCGGACATGCTCAAGCTGCTGGCGCGGCTGAGGGCCGCCGGGAAGGGCATCATTGGCATGAAGATCCTGGCGGAGGGACAGATGCGCGATCGCGTGGACGAAGCGCTCCGCTTCACCCTGACCCAGGGCGCCGTGGATGCCTTCACCATCGGGATGGAGAGCCGAGCGGAGCTCCAGGACATCCAGGAACGCATCATCAAGAATTCGCAGCTAGCTTAACAGAGGTGCCCATACGGCGCCGTCATCATGACGAAGGCGAGTCTTTATGTGGCGGTCACCGCGGCCCTGGGTCCGCGCTGTTTCTAGAAGACCTCAAAACAGAACACCTGGTTGGAGCCTTCGGGACTGAGCCAGTATTCGCCGGCTGCCATGCTCCCGCCTTTTCCACGGCGCTCGTGTGTAGTTGCCGGGATCAGCTTTTCTCCGGCGCGGTCGAAGCGTCCCACCACGTGGGGCCCGTAACGGATCGACACCGTCTCGTCCAGGTGTTCGTGAATCGTGACGGTGCTCCCCGCCAGAGTGTTGCGGAACCGTGTCTTGTCGATTTGCCATAGCCGACTCCCAATTGCCACAGTGTTGTCTTTGGCTACCACTCGCTCCGTTTGCACCGTGAAGATCCAGTTCAAGTCGGTCCGGCTGGTGCGCCGAAACGCTGTGCCTTTCTCCTCCGCCGGCACGCTGAACTTGGCGTTGAACTCCCCGATGTACCGCTCCCGCAGAAAGGCGTTGGCGCCCTCCGCGGTGGTGATCCCCGCCAATCGGAGTTCCTGCGGCAACCGCCCTAGCCACGTTCCGAAGCTGCGTTCCGACCGGCCCCGCGCCTGCGGTGAATACGCCGCAATCATCTGTACCCCCAGCTCTCTCATCGCCCGCCCAACCTGCGTCAGGCGGTGCTTATCCACCTTCTCCCCCTCCTTCACCGTGATGAAAAAGTGGCTCCCCCGGTCGCTGTACAAGGCACAGAACAAGCCCTTACGTTCGATCACCTCGCGCAGGCCCGCCATCACCGTTGGCGTCGATTCCTCCTCCACCAACTGCGCGTAGTAGATCTCGCTGGTGGCGTCGTCCAGAATCACGATCAGGTCATACCAGCGATCGTCGTTCAGCCAGCGATGCTCGCTGCCGTCAATGTGCAGCAGCATCCCAGGCATCGGCCGCCGCGGACGCCTCCGCCGGTGCGGCCCCCGCTTGTGCCGTTTGGCCACCAGGCCGGCTCCTTGCAGAGCTTTCTGCACCCAGGTGTAGCTCAAATGGATGGCGTGCTCGTCCCGCAGCTTTTCGTGGAAGTGCCGGATATTCAGGTCGTAGTACGTTCCCTGGTAGAGCCCCAGCGCCTCCTCCACCGTCGCCAGCGGAATGCGCTGCGCGCTCGGTTTTCCCTTGCACCGATCAGCCAATCCGGCGTAGCCGTCCTTCTCCAGCTTCTCCCGCCATCGGCGCATCGTCCGATCCGTCACGCCGAGGATTTCAGCCGCCGCCCACCACGTGATCTTCCGGGCCATTGCCTTCAATAGCACGTCTTGAACTTTCATCATCCGCTCCATCTCGGCGGCCGAGTACTGCTGGGTTTCGTCCACCACCCAGCATCACCCGCCGCCGGGCCAACCGGACAGATCACGTGTGAATTCGACCGGACATATCACATACTAACGACATCTGAAGCGGCCCCGCCTTGCACGGCGCGCGCGCTGGCACTAGAATAAACGAGGTTCGACTCCGATTCTATTCGCGGGAGAAGTGGATGATGGATCGTCGGTACTTTCTAACGACCGCCGGCATGGGCGTAGCGGGCGCGATGGGGGGCAATCTGCTTGGAGCGGATGCACCCACTCCGGTGGAAATCGATGCCGGGCGGGTGACGGGTGCGTTTCCCCATTATTGGGAGAAGTGCGTCGGGTCGGATCGCACGATGGTGGCGTTTCGCGAGCCATGGGTGCACGATCTGATCCGGGTCCGGCGCGATGCCGGGGTCGAGGCCGTGCGCTGCCACGGGCTCTTCAACGATGAAATGGGTGTGTGTACCAAGGACGCCTCGGGCTACCGGTACAACTTCCTGTATGTCGACCAGATCTACGACCGGATGCTGGAACTGGGCGTGCGGCCCTTCGTGGAGCTGAGCTTCACGCCATCGCCGATGGCCAGCGGCAACAGCAAGATCTTCTTCTACCGTGGTAACGTGACACCGCCGGCGCGCATGGAAGACTGGGGCGAACTGATCCGCCTCTTCACCGATCACGTGGTGAAGCGATACGGAATTGCGGAGGTCGGCCAGTGGAAGTTCGAAGTGTGGAACGAGCCCAATATCAATTTCTGGGCCGGTACCCAGGAAGAGTACTTCGAGATGTATCGCCGCTCGGCGATTGCGATCAAATCCGTCGACCGCCGTTTGCAGGTCGGCGGGCCGTCCACCGCGGCGCTGAAATGGGTGCCGGAGTTCCTGAAGTATTGCGTGGCGAAAGACGTGCCGGTGGATTTTGTCAGCACCCACGTGTACCCCACCGATGCCCAGACGCCGCTGTTCGGCAAGGAGAGGGCCCATAAGTTCGAGGACGTCATGCCGGCCGGTATCCGTGCCGTCAAGCAGCAGGTGGAGGCGTCGCACAAGCCCAATCTGCCGCTCTGGATTACCGAGTGGGCCGCGCAGAACCCGGCCTTTATTGCGGACACGACGAAGCGGCTGACCGGGGTGCTGGAGGCCATGTCGTACTGGACCCTCAGCTCGGTTTTCGAGGAGAATGGCATACCGGGAAGAATCTTCGGGCAGACGTTCGGGATGCTCGATCAGTGGAACATTCCCCGTCCGTCGCTGCACACCTTCGCGTTGATGCACCGGCTGGGCGACCAGGAGCTTGCCTCGAACGACGCGCCGGTTATGGCGACGCGCCGCGCGGACGGCTCCCTCGCCGTGCTGGTATGGAACCTGATCCCGAGGGATCCGGCCATCAACCCGGAGCGCGTGAACTACCTTTCGAACGAAGGGGCGTGCCTGATGTTGGACGGGCCGCGACGCACCTTCCAGTTCAAATTCCAAGGCCTCAACGGGCGGAAGTCGGCTCGGGTCACATATGTGGACGACAAACGCGGGTGCGCCGTTCCGGCGTGGAGAGCCATGGGCCGCCCGCAGTATCCCACCAGAGAGCAGATCCAGCAGCTTCGGGCGGCGGGCGAGTTGCAGCCGGCCGAGGCGCTTCCGATTCCTCAGGGCAACCCGGCGGAGCTGACGCTGGAACTGCCGCCGGAAGGAATCGCGCTGTTGGAGTTCGATCGTTAAGATCCGCGGGAGGCAAAGGAAAAAGTCATGCGCAGGCTATTCATCAGTTGGTTGGCGGTTACGGCCCTCGCGGCGGCGGGCTACGCGCAGAGGGGCACCGACCTCAGCGGGACCTGGAAGCTGAATCTCAAGCAGAGCTACTTCGGAATGATGCACTCGGTGAGCCAGGTCGGACAGACGCTGACGATCGAGCAGAAAGGATTGAACGTCAAGGAGACGAGGATCCTGGAGCAGGCGGTGGCGTCCGGCTACCTCCGAAACGCGGAGTCCAGGGAATCGACGCGCTCCCTTGTCGCGGACGGGAAGCCGCAGCCGCTTCCGCCGCCCGACCCGAACAACCGCCAGTCGCTCACGGGACTCCGCGCCTACTGGCAGGGCGGATGTTTGATAATGCTGGAGGAGGCCGGCATGTCGAAGACCAGGCGGACTTACTTCCTCTCCGAAGACGGAAAGCAACTGACCGTCCTGGTGGAAAGCTCCAGCAACTCCATGGAGTCGGAACAGAAGCTGATCTTCGACAAGCAGTAGGTACGGGAGCCGGTCTGGCGCGGCAGGCTTCCCACGGCCCGGGACTAGCCCTGAGACCTAGAACCCGTTCCCCCGGTAGTTCACCAGCGCCAGGAACTCGTCGCGCGTCTTTTTGCGCGCGCGGAACGCCCCCAGCATCGCGCTGGTCATGGCGCCCGAGTGCTGCTTCTCCACCCCGCGCATCATCATGCAGAAGTGCCGGGCCTCGCAGATTACCCCTACGCCCAGCGGGTCGATGATCTCCTGAATCGTCTGCGCCACTTCCTGCGTCAGGCGCTCCTGGATTTGCAGCCGCCGCGCGAAGGCGTCCACAATCCGCGGGATCTTGCTCAGGCCGATCACCTTCGTCCGCGGCAGATAGGCCACGTGGATCTTGCCGAAAAATGGCAGAAGGTGGTGCTCGCACAGGCTGAAGAACTCGATGTCTTTCACCACCACCATCTCGTCGTACTTCACTTCGTACAAGGCGCCGTTGACGATCTTGTGAATGTCCGTCCGGTAACCGCTGGTCAGGAAGCGGAGCGCCTTGTCCACGCGGTCCGGCGTTTGCACCAACCCGTCGCGCTGGGGATCTTCTCCCAACCGCCCCAAAACTTCCTTGATCAGTGGAGCGATGCTCGGCTCCTCCTGCTTCGGATGCATTACCTTCACGACTGCTTTATTCGATTTCATCGGCCCTGATTTCAAAGATGTTCCGCGGCGTCTCGGCGATGCGGATCTTCTCCAGCTTCGGCCACTCGCCCGGAAAAACTTGTTTCCATTGCGCTTTCAAACTCCGGCAGATCTCGACCCCCAGGTTCTCCGAGGTCGGCACCACCTGCTGGAACGCCTCCACTTCCGCGTTCAGATTGCGGTGCTGAAACCGGTCAAGCACCTGCCGCGCCACCAGCTCATCCAGCAAAGCCGTGTCCACCGCGCGCCCCGTCGCGCCGTCCAGCGGCCCGCACGCGCTCACCTCCACCACGTAGTTGTGGCCGTGCCCGTACGGATGATTGCACTTCCCGTACAGCCGCCGGTTCTCTTCCTCGCTCAACTGCGCAGCATGCAGCCGGTGCGAGGCCGCGAACTCATACCGCCGCGTTACGCGGAACACGTCTCGTCTCCGAAATAATCCACGTACAGGTCCGGGGTCTCGTACACCCGAACCGCGTGCAGCTTGTTGCCGCCCCGATTCAAGTGCGGCTCCAGCCGCCGCCAGATGTCCCGCGCGATGTTCTCGGTGGTCGGCACCACGCGGTCGAACGGCGGCACTTCGTAATTCAGAAACCGGTGGTCGTACGGCTCCACGACTTCGCGGATGAGCACTTCCTTCAGTTCCTTCAGGTCCAGCACCATTCCCGTCACCGGATCGGGCTCGCCCGCGAGGCTCACCTCCACCACGTAGTTATGCCCATGCCCGTGAGGGTTGGCCGCCATGCCGAACAGCTTCCGGTTTTCCTGCTCCGAGAGCCGCGGATTGCGGCAGACGTGGGAAGCCGAAAACTCCACTTTGCGGGTGATCAGCATGAGTCACTCCTTCGACGCCGGGGGCCTTGGTGGAGATACAATTAATTATAGTTTTCGCCCATGCGTAGCGTCAAAATCGACCGGCTCCTGCGAATTGCCATCGGGTTGCTTCTGGCTGCCCTGGTCTACGTCATCTACGCCGCCATGCACGAACACGTGGTCGTTGCGGGAGACGCCGCGCCCGCGTTCACCATCACCACCGACAACGGCGGGTCTGTCTCCGTGCCGGATTTCGGAGGCAAGCTCCTGGTCTTGAATTTCTGGGCGTCCTGGTGCCCGCCCTGCGTTCAGGAGACGCCGTCGCTCAGCCAGTTCACGCGGGAGTTCTCGAATCAGGGCGTGGTGGTGCTGGGCGTCAGCGTGGATCGGGACGAGAAGGCCTATCGCGACTTCCTGCGGAGGTACACTCCCGCCTTTCTCACCGCGCGTGATTTCAAAATCCACGAAGACTACGGCACGTTCATGTATCCCGAGACCTACATCATCAACGCCCAGGGCAAGGTCCTCCTGAAGCTGGCCGAGCCGGCCGACTGGATGGATCCCAAGATGACGTCCTACATCCGCTCCCTGCTGTAATCTCTCGCGCTACAATCACACCGTGACCCCCGTCCCGCTCGATCTTCCCCTGCGGCCCTCCGAGGCGGCGGAACTGGCCATCCTGATCTTCGATCAGGCCGAGCGCAAGCCCCTCAACGACGAAGTGCGCAACCGCCTCGCGGCGCGGGCTGCCGTGCTGCGCCTCGAAACCGTCACGCCCTACTTCGGCTCGCTCGTGCGCGACCCCGTTCACCCCTCCAGTTACTACCTGGCGGTCGACGCCGCCCGCGGCGAGCCGCTGCTCCTCCATCTCGCCCTCGCCACGGCTCCCACCAGCAGCATTTTCTACAAGCTGCTTCTGATCGGCCGCATGCGGCGTCCCAATGGTGCTGAAATCGTCATCAACTCGGTGCCTTTCGGCGCTTCCGACTTCGACAACCTCGAAAAGTTTGTCTCGCAGATTGGCGCCGCTTTCCTTCCGCGCCCGCAGGGTTCGCGTTCCGCCATCGCGGTTTCGAGCGGCCTGCCCGCCGCGTTTGCAGCCTTTCGCGCCATCCTGAAGCGCAGCGGCAAGAACCTCGCCGCCACCGCCGCAAGTCCGGCCGTTTCCAACCGCGACTTCTATTACGCGGGATTGTGCGCCGCCATCCGCGCCGGATGGCGCGAAGGCTACACCGCAGGCATCCATCTGGCCGTTGCCGGCGAGAGGCTCTCCGGTAACAGTGTTCGACCGTTACTCGCTCCAGCGGAGGAGGGCTCCTGCGCCGGAGGCGCAATGCCGCCCTGCCAAGGGCTCGAAGCCGCCAGAGAGACCATTCGCGGCGCAGCCGGCTTCACCAAGTTCTCCATCGACGCCTCCTCTTTGTTCCGGGAACCGGAAAACGGCCCTGCCCTGGAAGAGCAATTCGAAAGAAGCTTCACCGCCGAGGAGCGCGGCTGGATCTTCGACGATTTTGTCCGCCCGTTCGACCTCGGCGACGCCGTCTACGAATTCACCACCGGGGACGCGCTGCGCCTGGCCGTCAAATTCGGCCACGCTCTGAAGACCAACGAGCATCTTCACGACTGCATCCGCCAGGCGCGCTCCGCACTGAAGACCGGCCGGTCGTTTGATTTCGAGCCGTCGCTCGAGGGAGCCGCCACCGTCACCACTCCCCAGGAGCTCGTATTCTGGCTGCATTGGCTCAAAGCGCGCGGCCACGGCGCGCAACTCGCGGCCCCTAACGTCTCTGGTAACAGTTTTCGACCGTTACTCGCTCCAGTGGAGCGCGGCTCCTGCGCCGGAGGCGCCGTGCCGCCCTGCCAGGGGCTTGGGCCGGGCGACGGGCCGGCACAGCGCCTCAAGGAATTTGCGGCCATCGCCCGCCACTACCAATGCACCCTCAGCATCCGCTCCGGCGCGGGCCACTCGCCCGAAGCGCTCGAGACCATCGCCCGCGCCACCATCGGCCGCGTGAATTACAGGCTCTCCCCCGAGCTTCGCCTGCCGCCCGAAAGCCCGGAGTACTCCCGCTACATCATCCAACTGGCCGAACAACTGGTGGTGTAAGCCTGCCCGTAGAATAAGAGAATGGTCCCCGCGCTGTTCTTCTTGGTCTCCCTGGTCAACGATGTCCGTGGCCTCATCGCCCGGCACGATTTTGCGGCCGCGGAGCGCGCAGCCCGGACTTATCAGGCTCAGGCTGGTGCCACTCCCGAGCTCGCCGCCGCGCTTTCCTGGCTGGCCCGCGGCGCGCTCGACGCCGGCAGACTCGACCAAGCCGAGTCGTACGCCGCCGAAACCCGCAAACTGGCTCTCGAACTCCTGCGCGCTCGCAAGCTGGACGGCGACCGCTGGCTCCCCACGGCGCTGGGCGCCTCCATCGAGGTCCACGCCCAGGCACTCGCGGCCCGCGGAGAACGGCCCGAGGCCATCCGTTTTCTGCGCGAGCAACTCGACATGTTCGGCGCTACCTCGCTACACGAGCGCATCCAAAAGAACATCAACCTGCTGACCCTCGAAGGCAAGCCCGCGCCGCCGCTCGAAGAAAGCGACTGGCTCGGCCCCAAGCCCCCCGCCCTGTCTGCGCTGCGCGGCCACCCCGTCCTGCTCTTTTTCTGGGCCCACTGGTGTCCCGACTGCAAAGCCGAAGCGCCCGTGCTCGCCGCTCTGATGAACACGTACGGCCCCCAAGGCTTGGTCCTCATCGCTCCCACCAGGTTGTACGGATACGTCGCCGGAGGCGAGGAGGCCGCGCCAGCCGCCGAGAAGCAATACATCGAGCAGGTGCTACACCAGCACTACCGAGGCCTGGCCGATATGCCGGTGCCTGTCAGCGCCGCCAATTCCCAAGCCTATGGCGCCAGCACTACTCCGACACTGATTCTTGTCGACGCTGCCGGCGTGGTTCGCTTCTACCATCCCGGTGCTGCTTCGGAACCGGAATTGTCCGCGCGGATTCAGGCAATTCTCAGGAAATGACCGAGCGGTCGCGTCGTCTCGCGCAGACGATCCACGCGCAAGGCGCGGAACCGATCATACTCCTCTAGTGACTGAATCAATGCGTCAACTGCCAAACGGCGCGCGTAAAGGTACTCCAGCCTTTTCCGGACTCCTCGGGGACGGGGGAGGCCCGTTGATCGAGTCAGCATAGTACAGATTTACCAGAAGTACTAAGCGGATTCAATAGGAAACCTAGGACTAATCTCAGGCTAATTTGCGGGTAAAGCCCTATCTCATTTGAGGGTATTGTCAAGCAGCGCAGCGATCCGACCCGGGTCGTTGGGCACCACCGTTGGGGCATTCCCATAATTCGGCATAATTTGGGTCCCATTCGGCGCTTGCAGTGTGCCCGTGTGATATCGATAAATATAATCCGGATCCTTCAAGACATTCCCGGTCAGCACCGCCACCACATCGGCATCGTGCGCCATGGTCCCGGCCGCCACGAGCTTTCGGATCCCCGCCAGCGTTGCCGCCGAGGCCGGTTCACAACCGATTCCACACTGCCCGATGACCGCTTTGGCGTCCGCGATTTCCTGCTCCGTCACCTTCTCCACGACGCCGCCCGAAGAGGTCACCTCGCACAAAGCCTTCGGCCAGGAGACCGGGTCTCCGATCTTGATGGCGGTGGCCAGCGTCTGCGGGTGCTCCACCGCGTTGAGCCGCGAGCGGTCCGGCGCGCGCAGCAACTCGTAGAACGGCGCCGCCCCTTCCGCCTGAATCACCGCCAGGCGGGTCAGGCGGCCAATCAGCCCCAGATCCCGCATCTCACGCAGCGCCTTGCCGAAAGCCGACGTATTGCCCAGGTTGCCGCCCGGCAACACCACCCAGTCCGGCACGCGCCAGTCGCGCTGCTCCATCATCTCCAGCATGATGGTCTTCTGCCCCTCGATGCGGAAGGGGTTGATGGAATTCAGCAGATAGATGCCGATGCGCTCGGCAAGCTGCCGCACCAGGGCCAAAATCTGGTCGAAATTGGCCTCCACCTGGAGCGTGCGCGCGCCGTATTCCAGCGCCTGCGCCAGTTTGCCGTACGCGATGTTTCCGTGCGGAATGAAGATCACCGCCTGCAACCCGGCCGCGCTGGCGTAAGCCGCCATGGAGGCCGAGGTGTTCCCCGTGGAGACGCACGCCACGCGCTTCATTCCCAGCCGCAGCGCCTGCGCCACCCCGCAGGTCATCCCGTTGTCTTTGAAAGAGCCGGTAGGATTGAACCCCTGGTGCTTGAACGCCAGCCCATCCAGCCCGCCGTAGCCGGCTGCCCGCCGCGCTTCCAGCAACGGTGTGTTCCCTTCCCGCAGCGTGACCACGCCCCGGTAGTCGGAGAGAAACGGAATGAATTCGCGGTAGCGCCACACGCCGCTCTGGTCCAGCGGCCCGTTCGACATCCGCCGCGCGCGCCACAGCGCCTTCAACTCCTCCGCGGACTGCGCCGGCTTCCCGTACACGGCTTCCAGCAGCCCTCCGCACTTGGGGCAGTTGTAGAGGACCTCGGTGACCGCGAACCGCGCGCGGCAGCGCTTTTCGAAGCAGGCAAGTTCCGCTGGCATGAAGCCTTCATTATAAGGGCATGCTGTCAATCGATCACCCGGCTGGTGATGCCCGCGTAGGCGTCGATCCGGCGGTCGCGGAGGAAAGGCCAGTCGCGCCGCACTTCCTCGATGCGGCGCGGGTCGCACTCGACGATGAGAGTCTCTTCGCGATCGTGCGAGGCTTCCGCCAGCACCTGGCCGAACGGATCGGCCACAAACGATCCGCCCCAGAATTCCAGCCCCGCCTCCGGCGGCCCTTCGTAGCCTACGCGGTTCACCGCGGCCACGTACAGGCCGTTGGCGATGGCGTGCCCGCGCTGGATGGTGCGCCAGGCATCGTGCTGCGCCGCGCCGCCCAGCGCCTTCTCGGCCGGATGCCACCCAATGGCCGTGGGGCAGAACAGCACCTGCGCCCCGCCCAGCGCCACCAGGCGCGCCGCTTCCGGATACCACTGGTCCCAGCACACCAACGGCGCCACGCGCGCAAACCGCGTATCGAAGCAGCGAAAGCCCAGATCGCCCGGGGTGAAGTAGTACTTCTCGTAATAGCCCGGATCGTCGGGGATGTGCATCTTGCGATAGATCCCCAGAAGCGCGCCATCGGCATCCAGGATGACCGCGGTGTTGTGATACACCCCCGCCGCCCGCCGCTCGAACACCGATCCGATGATGGCCACCTGGAGGTCGCGCGCCAGCCGCGCGAGGCTCTCCGTGGTCGGCCCGGGGACCGGCTCGGCCAGGTCGAACAGGCCGGCCTCCTCCTCGCGGCAGAAGTATTGCGACCGGAACAACTCCTCCAGGCAGACAATCTGCGCGCCCTTGCCGGCAGCTTCGCGAATGCGCCATTCGGCCTTGGCCAGATTCTCGCAGGGGTCCTTCGAACAGGCCATCTGGACCAGGCCTACCCGAAACTTGGAGCGGTGCACAGAACCATTGTAGCGGCGTATGATTGCTTTTGACCTATCGCGCACTGGTTCTCTTCGATATCGACGGCACGCTGGTCCGGCGCGCCGGCCCCCACCACCGCGAAGCGCTGGTTCACGGCGTCCGCCGCGTGACCGGACTTGAGACCACCACCGGCGGCATCCCCGTGCAGGGCATGCTGGACCCGGACATTCTGACGGTCATGATGCGCACGGCCGGCGCCTCGCGCGCGGTGATCCGGGAGGCCATGCCCGCGATACTGCGTGCGGCCGAGCGCCGCTACCTGCGCGTCTGCCCGGTGCTCCAGGGCAAGCATTGTCCCGGAGTGGAGCCGGCGCTCCAGCGCCTCGTGCGGCGCGGCATTCTGCTGGGTCTGGTCACGGGCAACCTCACGCGCATCGGCTGGCGCAAGCTGGAACGCGCGGGCCTGCGCGATTACTTTCGGTTCGGCGCCTTCGGCGAGATGGCGAAGACCCGCGCCGGTCTGGTCAGGATCGCCATCCGCGAAGCCCGCCGGCGCGGCTGGATCGCGCGCGGCGCCCCCATCTCGCTGATCGGCGACGCCCCCGCCGATATCCTGGCCGCCCGCGCCAACGGCATCCGCGCCATCGCCGTGGCGACGGGACTAACGGCCGCGGATGAGCTCGAATCGCATCAGCCCGATATTCTGCTAAAAAATCTACGGGACCTGCGCTTGCGCATGGTGGAAGCGTAGGGGCGTGTCGGCGATACCGGTAGACAGACAGCAAACCAGACGAAACGCCAGGGTTCTCCTCAGAAACTGGGACATCATGACTGGCGCATAGTCGCCACAGATTGCCTCGTACGCCGACCGCAGGTCCGACAAGGATGTCTTGTGACCGATCTGATTGGTAGTGGCCAAAAGATACACATGAGATTGCGCCGGCGCCTCCTGCTTCCAAGGTAGCGCCGGGGGGGCAGATGGGTTCGAGGTTGGTGTAAGTTATTGAGAGAACGGGGGATGGTAGCCTCAAGCCGGTTTTTGGCCGGGCGGTAGTACGGGACCGCCGGTGCTGCCGCATGAGCAAGATACGGTAGACCCCGCATTGTGCCCGGCGCGGAGCAGGCGTACACTTAACCAAAGATGGACAATAAGGTCTGTTTCTCTCGATTCTTGCGGGGATCTCTCGTGATGAAACACTTGAATGCGGCTGTGTCCGCCGCCTGTAGCAGCCTTGTCCTGGCGGCAGTAATCCTGGTGGCCGGCGTGCCCCCGGCTGAGGCTGGGATCGTGACGGTCTCCAGCTCGCTCAACGTCGCGGGCGATCGCACCTCCCCGTCCTCCTCAGGGGGCGGTCCTTCGGTTGCCCTCACAGACAGCTTAGGCATAGCGGACAACGGCCTCACTTACGATATGTTCGCCACGTATCTGCACCTGGGCGTCAATATGCACGCGTGGACCGATTGTCCGTCGGGTCCCTGCGGCCCGGACACACAGGAAAACAGCGGCTGGCTGGAGGCGCACTCGGAGGACAGCATTACCGTCTCATCCAGCGCGTCTACGCCGTACCTCAAGCTGGACTATGCGGTGACGGGGACAGGTTGGATGAACAGCACTCAGCATTACAATTTTCTGGAAATCGAGTATTCGCTCCCGGACTCCTGGCCGTCGGTGAACGGATATTTCCGGCAGAACAATTATCCGATTGCCAGTTCGTATGACCCGCCCCGTTGGGGGTCCACGGTGCTACAGACGCTCACGCCGTTGGGCGGCGGAGTCTACCGGTATCAGTTGACGGGGACGGCATATGTGCCGGTCTACGGGGGAGTCCTTGATCTGACTCAATTCCTGAAAGTGTCCTGGAGTTGCGAATCGGCCTTCGACCCGACTTGCGATTTGGGCGCGGACTTTTCCCACAGTGCGCGAATCGGTGGCGCTCAAGTGTTGGATGGAGCGGGAGGAAGTGTCGTACCAGGTTCCAGTATCACCGCGGCTTCAGGAACAGACTATACTCTGGAGCTGATCTCGGATGCTGTGCCTGAACCCGGGCCGGCTGTTTTGTTGTTTGCCGGCCTGGCATGTCTGGCAGCCTGGCACAAGCGGTCAAACCAGGCAGCAATTTGATTCGCGCGGGACCTGCGGAAAGAAAGAACCGGCGGCAAGACCGCCGACGCTACATAGTTTCGTATCGCGGTTTCGAGGCCGCCAGCGCCCCGACGCTCACGTGGATTTGCGGCATGGCGCCGGTCTCGAAGGCGGAGGAGAGCGAGTCGAGCTTTTCCCGCAGCATCTCGCGGCGGAGACGGGCTTCGAATTCCCGCAGTTGCGCGTCGATGCGAGTGGTCTTCTGCTTGTCCCGCACCATATCTTCGCGGTAGCGCTTCAGGAAGTAGCCGATGGTCTCGACGCGGATCTTGATGGAGCCGGTGGGCTTGTTTTCGTCAATATCCTTGAAGCAGAAGTACGGGGTGCCGGAGTGCTCCGCGATCTCTTCCACCACGGTGTAGATGGGGGCGTCGTGGCCGCACTTGAAGCTGGATAGCTCCAGCGCGATCAGGTTGGGATGGCGCGCGACGTACTTGGCGGCCCATACCTTGCGGCTGGTGTTCTCGCTGTAGGAGTTCTTCCAGACATCGGTGATCGCCATGGGGTGCGGGATTTCGCCGGCCTCGACGTCGGCGCCGAAGAGACGCCAGACGATGTCGTCGTCGATGGGAAGACAGTCCTCGATGAAGACCGGGTAGCCGAGCTTCTGGAATTCCTCGAGGATTTCGTGGTTGACACCGGGGTCGTTGTGATAGGGGCGGCCCAGCAGCACCACGCCGAGGCGGTCTTCGCGCTCGAGCTGTTCGAGGACTTCGCGGGCCTGGGCGCGCATGGTGACGTTGTTGAAGGCGTCCAGCGCGCGGTAGCCCTGCTCGATGGCGCGGGCGTTTTCTTCGGGGCTCAGGCCGAAGACATCCTTGAACTGCCGGTACAGTTGGCGCTCGAGGAGATCGGGCTTGGAAATGTTGACGAAGGTGTCCAGGAAGAGAATGCCCTTTTCGGCGAAGAGGTCGCCTTCCTTGGTGAACGCGGCCTTGACCGCCTCGGGCGTGCTGGCCACGGTGGGGCAGGAGCGACTGGCCTGCACGGAATGAAGATCGCTGGTGAGGCAGTCGATCATGGGGAAGAAGATGATGTCGAGCGGCTTTTTGGCGTGCGCCTTGTAGAGCAGGTTGTGGACGTGCGGAATGCCAAGCTTGGAAGGGAAACACGGGTCGATGGCGCCGCGCTTGGCGCCTTCCTTGTATAGTTCTTCGCTGGTGAAATCGGAATAGACGATGTTTTCGGCTTTGACGCCGAGCGACGCGAAGTAGCCGGTGAAGACCGGCGTCTGCGAATACATATTGAGCACGCGCGGAATGCCGATGCGGATGCTGGCGCGTTTCTTGATTAGCTCGGCGCGCTTCTTCTGCGCAGGCGTGATCTGGCATTTGGGCGGCGCGTCGGCCACCAGCGGCACGTCAGGAACGCGGAAGACGGCCTTGGCCGCGAGCTCCACGAAGTTGGGGTTCTCTTTCTTGACCTTGTCGAGATTGCCCTTGATCTGGCGCATCTCATCGATGTTCTCGACGGTGCCCTTTTCGCAGGTGGCGATGATCAGGCGCTGCGCGCCGGCTTCGAGCGGAACCTTGGTTTTGACGGGTGGCTTATAGTCCAGAGGGATCAGATTGGTTTTGACGTCGATGAACGTGCGCAGGCATTTGTTCTTGCAGAAGTAGCAGCGTGTGGCTTCCTCGCGCGTGGTCTTGTACTGGATCTCGGCGCAAGCTTCGAGGCCGATGAAGGTGCTGACGCGGCCGTTGTCCCACAAGCGGCCGGCTTCGAGGGCTGCGCCAATGGCGCCGGCCTCGCCGCAGTGCTCGTGGACGATGACGTCGGGCTGGATGTCCTTGCTCTTGAAGCGCGACTCGATGAAGTCCACCTGAGCTTTCACCGCGGCCAGGTTGTACTGGGTGCCGCCTTGCAGCAAGAAGCGCCGGCCGATGGCGGAGAGGTTGGGAATCTGCGAGACGTACAGCCAGATGTTCTTGGGCAGCACGTTGCACAGGCCGGCCATGATCTCTTCGGGCTTCCATCCCTGGCGCTGGAAGTCGACGATGTCGGACTGCATGAACACGGCGCAGCCGTAGCCAAACGAGGGGAAACCGGTGGCGCCGAAGGCGGTGTCGGCATACTGCTCGACGGGCACGTTGAAGCCCTGGGCGGTGGATTGCAGGAAGTAGCCGTTGCCGGCGGAGCACTGGGTGTTGAGCTTGAAATCTTTGACGCGGCCGTTCTTGAGGATGATGATCTTGATGTCCTGGCCGCCAACGTCGCAGATGACGTCGACGTCGGTGTAGAAGTGGAGGCCGGCCTCGGTGTGGGCGACGGTTTCGACGAGCGCGGCGTCGGCGCCCACCACATCCTTGAGGATGTCCTTGGCGTAACCGGTGGTGCCGACGCCGAGAATTTTCAGGCCGGCGCCCTGGCCGCGAACCTGGGCGTCGAGCTTTTGCAGTACTTCGATGGTGTCTTCGATGGGGTTGCCCTTGGAGAGCTGGTAGGTCTTGGCGAGGATGCGGCGCGCGTTGTCCTTGGAGAGAAGCACGGCCTTGGTGGAAGTCGAGCCGCCGTCGATGCCGACGAAGCCCTCGACGACTTCGCCGGGTTGGAAGGCGGCCGGGGTGAACTTCTTGGTGCGATACTTCGCCAGAAAGGCAGCCAGGTCGGCTTCATCCTTGGCGAGGCCGCCGGGCCCAGAGGGCGCCCCGCCGCGCTTGGACTCTTCTTCTTCGCGGCCAATGGTGACGTACCATTCGAGCTTGTCCCAACCGAGGTACTGGCCAACGCCGTCGTCTTCGGTCTTGCCGAACTCCACCGAGCCGATGGCGGCGAAATACTGCGCGTTGTCGGGAGTGCGGATCAGGTCTTCGGGCGGAACGCCTTCGGGCAGAGGCGTGTTGCGCTCTTGCCAGATCTTGGGGATGTTCGCCTTCCAGCAATCGCGCATGCCCTTGATGTAGCAGTTGGAACCGCCCAGCAGCAGGACCACTGGTTGCAGGGTGTTGCCGCGCGTCAGCACGGAAAGGTTCTGCATGACGATGGCTTCGAAAAGCGAGGCCATCAGCTCATCGGGAGGAACGCCCATTTTCTGGAGGCCGTTGATGTCGGTCTCGGCGAAGACGCCGCACTTGCCGGCCACGGGGTGCAGCTTGAGGCCCCTGTAACCCATCTCGCAGAGCTGCTCGGAGGGGATGCGCAGCTTGGCGTTGATCTTGTCGATGACCGCGCCGGTGCCGCCGGCGCACTTGTCGTTCATCGAGGGAATCTTCTTCTTGCGGCCGGTCTCCGGGTCTTTCTTGAAGATGATGATCTTGGCGTCCTGGCCGCCGAGCTCGATCACCGAGCCGCACTCGGGGTACATGCGCTCGACGGCCAGCGAGACGGCGTTCACTTCCTGGACGAATTTCGCGCCCAGGAACCTGGTGAGGCCGTTGCCGCCCGAGCCGGTGATGAACATGCGGGAGCGGGCCGCATCAAAGTCTTCAATTTCCCGCTCGAAACGCTGGCAGAACTCGAGAACTTTTTCGGGCTGCTTGGTGTCGTGCCGCTGGTAGTCCGACCACAGGATCTGGTCGTGGGCGGCGTCGATGACCACGGCCTTTACCGTGGTAGAGCCGACATCCATGCCGATGAGGAAATTTCTTTGCATGATGAACCTCCGCTCCGGACCCAGAGGGTACCCCGGTCGCGGCTCAGTGAGAAAACTGCGCACTGAGCCGCGACCGTAAGAGAGCGGAGTGTCGCTCAGTTTTCATCCGGTTCGCGATGTGCATCACGAAATTCGCGGCGGAGCCGATGACGCCTTTCGTGTGCGGGACGCGGTACATGGGGCGCCGGGTCTCGGGATGAGCGTCCACCCAGGCGCGGCATTGGTCCAGCGTCAGGCCAGTGTGCTCAAGCGCGGCGGCGAATTCCTTCTTGGCCTTGTTCTTGGCCTCGCCCAGCGCCATCTGCACGCGGCTGTGGGCGTTGATCTCGCCCTCGCCGGAGGTTTCGATGGGCAGGTAGATCATGTCCTTGTAATTGGAGACTAGAGTAGACCCCATTGTCAAGACCATTTTTTGCTCGCAATAAGCTAATGCCAACGGGGTCACGGGTTTGAGTTTGGGCGGCCGGTTGAGGCCGCCTGTGGTTTCGGTTCGCTACTCCTTCCCTTCGCTTTCTTCTCAGCAGATTTGGTTGGGAGGTTGGGGTGGTGTCAAG
>JBEKYW010000089.1:0-12089 GCA_049510555.1 Bryobacteraceae bacterium | reverse complement strand
CCGCGAAACCGCCGATATCGCCATCCGCGCCGCGCTCACCGGCCACCTGGTTTTTTCCACGCTCCACACCAACGACGCTCCCAGCGCCATCACGCGCCTCACCGACATGGGCGTGGAGAGCTATCTGATTACTTCGTCGCTGGTGGCCGTGCTGGCGCAGCGCCTGGTGCGGGTGATCTGCAGGCACTGCAAAGCGCCCGCCGGCACGGCGCTTTCACCCGAAGGCGAGACGGTCGAGACTTTCCGCGGCGCCGGGTGCCCCGAGTGTAACGGCACCGGCTACACCGCGCGGGTGGGCATTTTCGAGATGATGGATGTGGACGATGAGATCCGCAAGCTCATCATGAACAACCAAGACGCCTCCGTGCTCACCAAGGCCGCGCGCCGCCATGGCATGCGCAACCTGCGCGAGGACGGCTGGCGGAAGATCCGCGAGGGCGTCTCCACCGTGGAAGAGGTAATGCGCGTTACGCAGGAATTCTGATGGCGACTTTCTTTTTCAGGGCGGTGGCCTCGGACGGCAAGGTCCGCAGCGGCAGTCTCACGGGCGACAACGAAAAGCTGATTGCCCGCGAGTTGCGCAAGCAGGGCCTCATCCCCATTTACGTGGGAGTCGCTCCCAAGGGAACGTCCTTCGAGATCAAATTGCCCTCGTTCGGCAGAGGCCGGCGGCGCGACGTCCTGTTCTTTACCCAGGAGCTCTCGACGTTGCTCAACGCCGGAGTTCCGCTGGACCGCGCCCTCTCCATCACCAGCGAGCTCACCGAGCGGCCCTCCTTCCGCTTCCTCGTGCTCGACGTGCTGCGCGTGCTCAAGGGCGGCAGGTCCCTGGCCGACAGCCTGGCCACTCATCCGGAGTACTTCTCCGAACTCTACATCAACATGGTGCGGGCGGGCGAAGCCTCCGGCGCGGTGGCCGCGATCTTCGAGCGGCTGGCCGAGTTCGAGCGCTCGCGCGACGATCTGCGCAACTACATCGTCTCCTCGATGATTTACCCGGCGCTGCTGGCCATGGTGGGGCTCGGCTCCATCCTGATTCTGCTGACCTTCGTGGTGCCGCGCTTCGCCGCGGTCTTCTCCGATTCCCACTTGAAGATCCCCGTACCCACCAAGATCATGCTCGAGGCCAGCGCATTCGTTCAGGCATACTGGTGGGTCGGCGCGGCCGCCCTGGTGGGATCCATCATCCTCTGGACTACATACACCCGCACCGTCGCCGGCCGCCTTTGGTGGGATGGGGCGCGGCTCAAGATTCCCATGCTCGGCGAAACCCTCCTCAAGGCCGAGACCGCGCGGTTCGCGCGCGCCATGGCAACCCTGGTAGCCAACACCGTGCCGCTGGTGCAATCCATCGCCATCGCCGCCGCCACCCTGAATAATAAGATCATTGCCGGAGCGCTGGAGGGCGTGGCTCAGGGCGTCAAGCGCGGCGAGGGAATCGCCGTCCCGGTCCGCAAAGCCGGAGTCTTCCCCCCGCTGGCGTCGCACCTGCTGATGGTTGGGGAAGAGACCGGCCGGCTCGACCAGATGTTCGCCCGGATGGCGGATATCTACGAGAATGATACTCGGGCCTCCATCAAGCGTTTCACCGCGGTCTTCGAACCGCTCGTGATCCTGGTAATGGGCGTGATGGTAGGAGCCCTGATTCTGAGCATGTTGCTCGCGATTACGAGCATCAACGACGTGGCGGTGTAACCATGTTCGAACGAAAAAGAAGAGATGGGAGACGAGGTCAGGTGGGCATCACCCTGATCGAGATGCTCGTGGTGATGACCATCATCGCGCTGTTTGCCGCGCTGGTCGGACCCTCCATTCTGAAGCACAGCGACACGGCCCGAATCACCGCGGCGCGCGCCCAGATCCACAACTTCATGACCGCGCTGGGCGCCTACAAACTGGACACCGGCACGTTCCCCACCACCGAGCAGGGTCTGCTGGCGCTGCGCGTAAGGCCTCCGGATGTGAACCAGTGGGCCGGACCGTACATGCCCCAGGAAATCCCCAAAGATCCGTGGGCCCATGATTACGTATACAAGTATCCGGGTGAGCACGGCGACGAGCCGGATATTATCTGCCTCGGCGCCGACGGCCAGCCGGGCGGCGAAGGGTTGAATGCCGATATCGTCAGTTGGAAAAGCCGGTAAAACCAGGGGCCAGGGGTCAGGGGCCAGGGGTCAGGGAAAGAAAGCAGCCTGTCCGCGTTCCCCGGCCCCCGGCCCCCGGCCCCCGGCCCCCGTTCGCGGCGTCACCCTCGTCGAGATGATGATCGTAGTGGCGATCATCGGGCTGATCGTGGGCATCTCCTTTCCCGCAGTTTCGGCCGGCATGGACAGCGTGCGCCTGGCCTCTGCCACGGATTCGCTGGCCAGCTTCATCAACGCCGCCGTGAATCGCGCCGAGCGCCGCCAGCAGCCCCTGGAGCTGGTCATTTCCCCCAAGGACAACCGGCTCACGCTCTACTCCAACGAGCCTGGATTCACGCGCGAGCTGAAGCTGCCGGCCGGCATCGTGATCGAAGCCGTGCTGCCGCAGAATCCCGACGATCTCCAGGCCGAACGGCGCCTCATCCTCATGCCCGGCGCTACCGTCCCAGGCATCGGGATTCAGATTGCCAACCAGCGCGGCACGCGCCGGATTGTACGGCTTGACCCCATGACCGGCTTTCCGCACGTGGAAAGCGTCCATACAGAGTGACCGGCAAACGCGGATTCACACTCCTGGAAATGGTGGTCGCCACCCTGATCATGGCGATCGCCGTGGTGGGCCTGCTTTCGGGGATTTCGGGCGCCATGCGCAACGCCGCCCGGCTCCGCGACTACGGTCGGGCCGTGCAACTGGCGCGGCTGCGTATGAATGAGCTGCTGATGGATTACACCCTCCCGCGCGACACGGTGGTGAGTGGCGTGTTCGACCCCGCCCAGACCGGCGGCATCCAGGCGGGCTGGCGCGCGCGTCTCGCCAACTTCGAGATGCCGCCCGCCCCCGCGGGGGGCCAGCTTGCTCTGGACCGCATCGAACTGGAGGTCTGGTGGGCTTCCGGCGATCAGCACCGCGTGTTCGCGCTGGATGCGTTTCGCTCGCGCGTCTTGAGGCCCGCGGACGTGGCCCCTGGGGCGCCCCAATGAGACCCACGGTAGCGGCCCGGCGCATGGCGCGCCTACCGCATGCCCGGCCGGAAGCCGGCACCACCCTCATTGAAGTCCTCATCGCCATCACCTTGCTGAGCCTGCTCTCGGTCGGCATGCTCACCGCCATGCGAGTCGGCCTCCTGGCTTTCTCCAAGGCAAACAGCAAGCTCATGGAGGATCGCCGCGTCGCCGGCGCGCAACGCGTTCTTCAAGAGCAACTGGAGGGAATGATGCCCGTGGTGGCTGCCTGTGCGGGGATTCCCGGAACTGCCAGGACCGCCTTCTTCCAGGGTCTTCCCGAGGCCATGCGGCTGGTGTCCACCTTCTCGCTCGAACAGGGATGGCGCGGCCAGCCGCAGATCCTGGAACTCTTCGTCATTCCCGGAGAAGAAAGCCGCGGCGTCCGCCTCGTGGTCAATGAAATCCTGTACACGGGCCCCGTCGCTGCCGGCCGGCTTTGCACGGGACTCGCGCGCGACCCGCTGACCAAGGCCGTTTTCCCGCAGTTCGCTCCGGTCCAGGCGGGGCCGCAGTCGTTCGTGCTGGCCGACAAGCTGGCGTACTGCCGGTTTTCCTACTTCACGATCCCCCTCGACACCAGCGTGCCGCCGCACTGGACGCCGAATTGGAACATTTCGGGCTGGCCTTTCGCCGTGCGCATTGAGATGGCGCCCCTCGATCCCGACCCTTCGCGGTTGCAGCCGATCAGCGTCACCGCGCCGATCCACCTCCATCGCTCCCCGGATATTCCGTATGTCGACTACTGAGTCTGTCATTTCAGCCTCCGCTCCTTTACGGTCGCGGCTCAGTGACCAGGCCTTCTCATCGAGCCGCGACCGTAAGGGAGCGGAGGACAGCAGCGTGAGGACACGTGACCGGACGACGTGGCGCACCGGCAACCGCGGCAGCGCCTTATTGGCGGTGCTCTGGCTCTCGGCAGCGCTGGCGGCCATCGCGTTTTCGCTCTCCAGCACGGTTCGCGGCGAGACCGAGCGCACCTCCACTGCAGTCGATGGGTTGCGCAGCTATTATCTGGCCTCGGGCGCCATCGAGCGGGCTTCTCTGGAACTACTGTGGTCCGTCACGAACCCCAACAAACGCAAGATTCCTCAAGGCTCCACGGTGGTGGACTACAACTTCCCCAGCGGCGCGGCCCGCGTTGAGATCATCCCCGAAGCCGCCAAGCTGGACGTCAACAAGGTCTTGCCGGAAGAGTTGTTCCGCCTCGTGGTGGCGCTGGGCATCGAGCCCCAGCGGGCTCAGGAGATCACCCTTGGCATTGTCGACTGGAGGAGCCCACTTGCCGAGGGCGGCAGCGCGGTTGACCAGTATTATCTTTCGCTCGCTCCGTCTTTTCGGGCGCGCCACGCGTCCATTGAAGAGATCGAGGAACTACTTCTGGTGAAAGGCGTTACACCCGATATCTTTTACGGAACTTACGTCCCGGCGCCAGACGCCGAGCTGGGCGGGGGACCGCGCCTGTTGCCGCGCGCCGGCCTGGCGGACTGCCTCTCGGTTTTCGGCTCGACCATGCAGGTGGACGCCAATACCGCGGCTCCCGCCGTTCTGGCGGCCATCGGGCTGGCTCCCTTCGCCATCAATGCGCTGGTGGAGCGCCGGCGCATCGCGCCGTTCGCGGAGCAGCAGCTCCATAGCTTCGTGCAATCCTTAGGCGTCAGCACCAACCGCCTGCGGGTGGAAGGCCACTCCATCGTCACCATGCGCGCCACGGCGCGGTTGCGGCTCGCCAACGGACAACTCTCGGACCTCAAGCGCACGGTGGGGGCCCAGGTGAAGTACATGCCGCCAGGATACGATTCCCCCATCCACATCCTGCGGTGGTACGACACGGCTTGGAGCAATTGACCCCTATATGGCCCTCCAGATCCCCATTTCCAAGGACCTTCGCAAGTTGCTGGCGTTCGGCTCGGGCATTGGCATTGAGATCGGCGTCACGGACCTCGAAGTGGCGGTCGCCCGTGTGCGCCCCTCGCGAATCCGCGTTCTCGGCCGCATCGCCATTCCCGATTTCGCCGGGCGGCCCGCGGCCGAATGGGGCGCGGAGTACACCCGGTTCCTGAAATCGTTGGGCGCGGGCTACATGAGCGCCACGGTGCTGCTGCCACGGCGCGAAGTGATCGCGCGGCACATCGCGCTTCCCGGCGTTGCCGCCAAGGACATGGAAGGCGCCATCCGCTTCCAGTTGGACTCGCTGCATCCTTACGACGAAGACGAGGTGTCATGGGGCTGGTCCGGGCTGGCCTATGGCGGGGTTCTGGTGGGGATTGTCCGGCGCGCCACCGTCGAGCGATACGTCCAGCTCTTCACCGAAGCCGGCGTCCCGGTTTGCAGCTTTACTTTCTCGGCCGCCGCCGTGCACGCCGCCATCCGGCTGAACGGCGCGGGGCGCGGGGGACGCCCCCAAGGTGGATTTGTCGCACTGAGCCGGTCCGCTTCGGGCGCCGTAGAGGTGTACGGGGAAAGCGCCGCGCGCCCGGTTTTCTCGGCGGAATTCGAGCTGGCCCCGGAACGCGCCGTTGAGCTGGCGCTCGCCGAGTTGCGTCTGCCTCCGGAAACCGCCCCTTGCAAGCTCGAAGAAGTGCTTCCCCAACCGGACGTCAATCCGGTGGAGAACGATCTTTCCCGCAACGCACTGCCATACGTCACGGCGCTGGCTGGGGCTTGTCCCCGGCTCGCGCCGGCGGCGAACCTGCTCCCTCCGGAGAACCGGCGCCTCAGTTCCCGCGCGGTCTTCATCCCCACGCTGGTGCTGGCGGCGCTGCTGCTGCTGGTAGCTGGCGCCGCGATGGTCTCCTCCAAACTCGCCCAACGCCAGTACCTCCGGAGGATGGATGCCGAAATCGCCCAACTGGAGCCACAGGCGCGCCGCGCGGCCGCGCTCGACCACGAGATCGACCGGGTGCGCGCGCGCGCGCGATTCCTCGATCAACTGCGCAACCAGACGCGCGGCGATCTGAATGTCTTGAGCGAGCTGACCAAACTGATTGAACCTCCGGCCTGGACCAATTCCATCAACCTCGCGCGAGATTCCGTGCGGATCTCGGGCGAAGCTCCACAGGCCGCGCTGCTTCCGAAAATTCTCGATTCCTCGCCCTTATTCGAGAATTCCGCGCTCGATATGGTCAACCGCGGCGCGACCGGCGAGCTGTTCCAGATCCACACCGCGCGAAGGAGCAGCCGATGACGGTTGGAGCACTTGACCGGCGTACCCTCTTCATCCTGCTCGGCGGCTTGCTGCTGATCGCAGTGCTGCGATTCGGCGTCTACGGGGACCGGCAGCCGCAGGTGGTCGCGCCGGCCGAATCCATCCCAGCCACCGAAAATCGCCTGGAGCGTTTGCGCCGGGTTGCCGCCACGGTTCCCGGCAAGGAAGCCGTGCTCAAGCAGGCCGGGGCCGAACTCGAGACCCGCGAAAAGAGCATCCTCAAGGCCGATACGGCCGCGCAAGCGCAAGCCCTGCTTCTCAACGTGA
The DNA here is from genome assembly GCA_049510555.1 of Bryobacteraceae bacterium. Taxonomy (GTDB): domain Bacteria; phylum Acidobacteriota; class Terriglobia; order Bryobacterales; family Bryobacteraceae; genus Fen-178. The sequence goes on along the minus strand of JBEKYW010000089.1, from coordinate 5,468 downwards.
TTCACACCGTGGCCGCCGCCAACGGAATCGACGCGCGGGGCGCCGAGGGTTTTCCGGCTCCCAAGGCCCTGGCTGACGATTACGCCGAGGTCTCGGTCCCCGTGACCTTCACCTGCGGGATCGACCAGTTTGTGAACTTCCTGGCGGCTATCGCCAACGAGCCTGAAATCCTGGTTGCCAATGAGATTCAAGTCACTGGCGGCAACGACAAGAGGAAGAACGTGCAGGTCCGTCTCAGCTTGTCCGGAGTGGTGCCCAGGAAGCTGGTGCCGGAGAAGAAAGGAGTGGCCGCGTTTTGAACCGCAAGTTGCTAATTCTCGACGTGGTCCTGGCGACCGCGGCGGTTTACATGGGCTTTCAGTTTCGCAGCCAGTGGCTGGCGGCCAAGGCGCGTGAAGCCGCCATCCTGAATCAAAAGTTGAACCCGCCACCGCCGCCGCAGTTCACCCCGCTGCCCGTCGCGCCTCCCGTGCTTTCCGCGGGCTATGCCGATGTCGCGCAAAAGCTGCTGTTCGATCGATCGCGGAATTCCACCGTGGTTATCGAAGTGCCCCCGCCGCCGCCGCCCAAGCCCATGCCACCGCTGCCGGTCTATCACGGCATGATGAACATCGGCGACGGTCCAGCCGCCATCCTGAGTCTGAACGCCACCTCACCGCAGGTGGAGATTCATCCCGGCGAGGTGCTTGGCCAATTCAAGCTGGTGGATGTCAATACTCAGGAGATCGCTCTCGAATGGGACGGCAAGGTCATCCGCCGGACGGTGGACGAAATACTCGACCGCGGCGGGCAGCAAACCGTTGCTGGCTCCGGCACACCGGCGCCCGCGCCACCTCCCGCACCGCGGCCAACCGTGGTCCCGTCGGCGCTTGGTCCCGGCGAGGATACCGGCCGGGGTTACTCTACGTGCCAACCAAGTGACAGCACGCCCGTCGGCTCCGTGGTCAACGGCCTCCGGAAGATGTCGATCAAGACGCCGTTCGGCGAGGTCTGCCGGTGGGACCCGGTAGGACGGTAATGTCACATGGGAATTTTGGAGTTTCTCAAGGACTGACGAAATGCGCCCCTTATCGTATGCTCGATTGATTCTGGCCATGTGCGCCGCGGCCGCCGTGCTTTCAGGCCAAGCCTCACCGCGCATATTCCAGCCGCCGCCACCGAAGGAGGAAGAGCAAAAACCACAGCCGCAACCGTCGAATGCGCCGGGCACGCCGGCCCAGAGCGGCCCAGCGCCGGCGCGCCTCACCGAGAACGGCGGGTTCCTGCTTCCCAACGTGTCTCTCACCGAAATGATCGACATCCTCGCCAAGCGGATGAAGATCAACTACATTCTCGACCCCGGCGTCAGAGGATCGGTGACCATCTACACCTACGGCGAAGTGAAGCCGGTGGACCTGATGCCGCTGCTGGAAACCATCCTGCGCGTAAACGGCGCCACCATCGTCCAGGTGGGTGACCTCTACCGCATCGTGCCCATCAACAGAGTTTCGCAGCTTCCGCTCGAGCCGACGGTGGGTCCCGACCCCAAGACCCTCCCCAGCGACGAGCGCATGATCCTGAACCTGATATTTCTCAAGTACGTCACCGCCGCGGAGTTGGTCAAGGTCATTCAACCGTTCATGGGCGAAGGCGCCTCCGTATCGACGTACGATCCCGCCAACCTGCTGCTGATTCAGGACAACAGCCGCAGCATGAGGCGCACCATGGAGCTGATCGCCATGTTCGACAGCGACACCTTCGCCGGCCAGCGGGTGCGCCTCTTCGACGTTGCCAACAGCCGCCCATCCGACCTGGTGAAAGATCTCGAGTCGGTCTTCAAGGCGTACGCGCTCTCGGAGAAGAGCTCCTCGGTGAGGTTTCTTCCGGTGGATCGCATCAATACGATCATCGCAGTGGCGCCCAACCCCGGAGTCTTTACCCAGGTGAAGGAGTGGATCGACAAGCTCGATATTCCTGTCAAGATCACGGCTGGCGCGGTCAACAATTACGTTTACCGCTTGAAGTACGGCCGGGCCGAGACCGTGGCCATGGCCATCATGGCGCTGTATACCGGCAACGTCTCGGCGCTTATGAGTATGGCAATGGCCAGCGGCATGGGCGGTATGGGTGGCGGCATGGGTGGCGGCATGGGCTATGGCGGCATGGGTGGCGGCATGGGCTATGGCGGCATGGGCTACGGCGGCATGGGCTATGGCGGCATGGGCTACGGCGGCATGGGCTACGGCGGCATGGGTGGCGGCACGGGCTACGGCGGCATGGGATATGGTGGCATGGGCGGCGCATTCGGACCCGGCGGCGCTGCCACCATCGGTGGCTCAACCGGCGCCAATTTCAACGCCGGCATGACTCCCTCGAGCTCGACTGCGACGGCGGGGTCTAACACCGACCTTACCGGCAGCTACCTGGGCGCTTCTCCGGGAACGCAGTCCGCAGCCCGAATTCCGCACGTCATACCTAACCCTTTCGACAACACCTTGCTCATTCAAGGCACGCCTCAAGAGTACGAGCAGATCAACTCCCTGCTGCGGCAGCTCGACGTGCCGCCGCGCCAGGTCCTCATCGACGCCAAGATCTACGAGGTGGACCTGACCGGCGCGTTCTCCGCCGGCGTCACTTCGTACCTGCAGCAGAGGGACACGAGTACAACCTCCCGCGTACTCAATGCGGCCGCCGGCTCGGGCGGCTTGGGCCTCTCCGTGGGTGCGCTCGTCCTGCGCAGCCATGAATTGCTGGGCGTGCTGCAAACCACCGAGGCTACCCAGAACGCGCGCGTCATATCCGCTCCCAGTATCATCGCCACCGACAGCGTCCCGGCCACCATGAACGTGGGTCAGTCCGTCCCCGTGCTCACCTCGCAGGCCGTCGTCAGCGGCGTCAGCGCGGGTGGTACGAGCCCGTTCGCGAACACGGTGAACAACATCAGCACGGGTGTGACGCTTTCCATCACGGCGCTTGTGAATTCGAGCGGCGTGGTCACGATGATGATTAACCAGCAGGTGAGCTCGCCGATAGCGCCTTCCTCGGGCGGCATTCAATCGCCGTCCTTCTCGAACCGGTCCTTCAGCACCCAGCTCACGGTGCAGGACGGCGACACGGTGGCCATCGGCGGCTTCATTCAGGAGACTTACGGGGTGAGCTCCAGCGGCGTGCCCTTGCTGCACCGCATTCCGATACTGGGAGCCGCATTCGGCTCGAAAAGCATCAGCAGAGCCCGGACCGAGCTGATCGTCTTCCTCACGCCGCGCGTCATCTACGACACCAACCAGATTTCAGACGCCACCGACGAGATCAAGAGCCGGCTCAAACGAATCCAGAAGCTCGACAGAGACCAGTAGGGGCCGGGCATGCCCCAGGGCTGTCCGAATTAGCCCAAGTTCCGCAGTTGGGGCGGCTCCGCGACTTTTTTGAGCCTGTTTGAAGGCTGTCGAACCCAGACAACAACACAGCCGTCCTTTGTTTCCATCGCGCCGTTTCCGCGGCTGTGTTTCGGAATTCCGAAAAGCTGATGTAGTGACGACCAACCCTCTTGAATCGGAGCCATAGATCCGTAACATGGGGCTATGTACTTGCGGCGCTGCTATCGAAGGAAGGACGGCAAACGCCACGCTTACTGGGCCCTGGTGGAGAGCTATCGCACGGAGCGCGGGCCGCGGCAGCGCGTGGTGGCTTGGTTGGGCGCGATGGATGAACGGGGCCGCCTGGGAGTGAAGCGCTGCGCCGAACAGAGGACCACCCAGCAGGGCAGCTTGTTTCGGGGTGCTCAGCCGGAATGGGTGGAAGTCGATGTGAAGCGGGTTCATGTCGAGCGCAGCCGGAAGTTCGGTGGTCCCTGGCTGGGGCTGGAACTGCTGCGCCGGCTGGAGTTGGATCGCTTTCTGGAAGAGACGCTGCCCGAAGGGCGGGAAGAGATTCCCTGGCCGCTGATGGCCACGGTGCTGGTGCTCGGGCAGCTCTGCGACCCCTCCAGCGAGTTGCACTGGGCAGAGCGGTTCTACGAATCCAGCGCGCTGCCGGACCTGTTGAGTGTGCCGGCCGAGAAGGTCAACGAGGACCGCTTGTACCGGGCTCTGGATGCGTTGCTGCCGCACAAGCCGACGCTGGAGAAACACCTGAAGCAGAAGCTGGGGGAGCTGTTCGAGCTGGACTATGATCTGCTGCTATATGACGTGACCAGCACGTACTTTGAAGGTCAGGCGGAGAAGAACCCGCAAGCGCAGCGGGGCTATTCGCGCGATCATCGGCCGGACTGCAAACAAGTCAACATCGCCCTGGTGGTGAGCCGCTGCGGGATGCCGCTGGGCTACGAAATCTTCGCGGGCAATCGCAACGACGCCACCACCCTGGAGGAGATGGTCGAACACATCGAAGGGCTCTACGGCCGGGCTAACCGGATTTGGGTGATGGATCGCGGGATGGCCGGGGAAGACAACGTGGAGTTCCTGCGGGAAGGCGGGCGGCGCTACATCGTAGGGACGGCGAAGAACTCCCTGCGCAAGTTCGAGCGGGAGTTGCTGAGCGAGGACTGGCGGCTGGTGCATGCGGGGCTGGAGGTGCGGATCACACCGGCGCCGGGCGGCCAGGAGGTTTTCATCCTGTGCCGGAGCGCGGAGCGGCGGGCCAAAGAGCAGGCCATGCACGAGCGCTTTGAGAAGCGGATTGAGGAAGGCCTCGGCAAAATCCAGACCAGTTGCCAGAAGAAGAAACAGAAGCCGGTGACGATCGCCACGCGGGTGGGGCGGTTGCTGGGAAGGAACACGCGCGCGGCCGCGCTGTTCGATGTGAAGGTGGAAGCGGATGCCGGCGGCTTTGCTTGTTTGCGGTGGTCGAAGGTGGAAGCCTGGCGCGAGTGGGCGCGGTTGAGTGAGGGCTGCTACATGTTGCGCAGCAACGTGACGGATTGGAGTCCGGAAGATCTGTGGCGGGCTTATATCCAACTGACCGAGGCCGAGGCGGCGTTTCACATTCACAAGTCCGACCTGGCGATCCGCCCGGTGCGGCATCAGAAAGAGAATCGAGTGCAGGCCCACATCCTGGTTTGCTTCTTGGCCTACGTGCTCTGGAAGACTCTGGCCGCGGGCTGCCGCGAGGCGGGGTTGGGTGACGAGCCACGGCAAGTGTTCGAAGCCTTGTCGGAGATCGCCATGGTTGATGTGGTGCTGCCGACCAGATCCGGACCAGTGATCCGCAAACGCTGCGTCAGCCAGCCCACCGAGCATCAGCAGATCTTGCTCCAGCGGCTCGGCCTGAAACTGCTGACCGCGCTGGAACGAGCGGCAATGTAGTGGAAACTCGCCCATGCCGCTATTGAAAGCAAAGACCTTATTCTTCCAACTGCGGAAGTTCGGCTAGCGCCCGGGGCTTGGCGATCTGTTGGAAACATTGGACAAGCTGAACCCCGGATAGCGCTTTTCAGAATCAGGTTGCCTGTCGGCCCGCGCCTGCGCTGCGGAGTTGTTTCTCTTGCTGTC
>JBEKYW010000088.1:0-12136 GCA_049510555.1 Bryobacteraceae bacterium | reverse complement strand
GTGCCGGGCACGAGGGCCAGCAGGGCTTGATAATTGCGGTTGCTGACCAGAACCGGCAGTTCCGACACCACCATCGTGTCGATGTTGCGGCCGGTATCGGCGCGGTCCGTCTGCAACGCCGGTGCTGCGGCTGTGACCTCGATGGTTTCGGAGACGTTGCCGGGCTGAAGCTGAATGTCCACGCGCTGGGTGGTGTTCACCAGCAGCGCAATATCCCGGCGCGTTTCCTTCTTGAAACCGGCCGCCTCCACGGCCACTGAGTATTGGCCCGGAGGCAGATTGGGGAACGTGTAATTCCCGCTTTCGTTGGTCTGACCGGAGCGGCTGATTCCGGTGTTGACCTCGGTGATGGTCACTTTGGCATTCGGCACAACCGCGCCGGAAGCATCCGTCACGGTGCCGAGCAAGGTTGCATTTACAGCCTGCGACCACCCCGTTACGACAGTCGCGGCCATCAATAAGGTGAGGACGCATAGCAAACGTAGATGTGACATATTCACTCCCTACGGCGCAACGGGAAGACCCTACCCGGTGCGCAGTCTTCTGACGCCTGATATTTTACTGCAAAGCGGCCCGGCGGAAAAGCAATTTCGCCGTAATTCTCGATAAAAAAGGTGAAACACAGCTTAAACGCCTTTGGCTCAACCCGTTGCCGGTAGAATGGGTGTCGCGTCAACGGATGATATAATCGGGTTCTGGACCAGGGGCCCTCCCGTCCGAATGAGGGACAATACGATGACGGAGCCGGAGCAGGCACGAGAATTGCTCCATCGGGTCGTCTCCAGCCCCCAATTCCAAAAGTCGAAACGCCTTCGCGAGCTGCTTCTATATTTAGGAGGCCGGGCTCTCAAAGATCCAAACGGTATCCTTCGGGAGCAGGAAATCGGTGTCGACGTCCTCGGACGGCCGTCCGACTACGATACGAGCCACGACACCTTGGTCCGGGTGTTAGTTTCGCAGCTCCGAAAGAAACTTCAGGAGCACTTCGCGGGCGAGGGTAGGGACGAAGCACTGATCATCGAGATCCCGAAGGGCAGCTACCTGACCGTCTTTCGGCCACGCGGGCAGGAACGCGATCACACCGAGATCCTCGAGGAGACTCCGCCCCCTCCGCCGCCCCGGCGCCCGAGATGGCTGATCCTGGCGGTCGCTTTGGCTGTGGTCGCGGTCGTCATTCTCGGATGGGCGGCCGCCTTCAGCGCCCGCCGCTCCACCCACTCCGCGGTGGAAGCATTCTGGAATCAACTCTTTGGCAACGGCCAGGCGACGTACCTGGTCTTATCGGACGTAACCTTGATCGAATTCGAAAAGCTGATGGGAGGGCCGGTTCCGCTTTCCGAATACGAGGCTCACGAATTCGATCGCCTCTCCGAGCTGAACATCCGCGACCCGGTCGAGAGGGCATTGGCGCGCGAGTTCGTCAACCGGGTTACGACGGCCATCTCGGATGTGCAGGTGGCGCGCGATTTTGGTGTTCTCGCGTCAGCCCGCCATCTGCCCTTGACCATCATCAGCGCCCGCGACATGTCATCGTCCCTGGTGTCTTCCATGAACACGATTCTGCTGGGCAGTTGGCGCGCGAATCCGTGGGTCGGGCTATTCGAAAACCAGATGACTTTCCAGACCGATTATCAGGAGTCGCCTCCCAGTGTCCGGTTCTTGAACCGGTCGCCTCTGCCAGGGGAACAGACCTCATATCAGGCGGAGTGGCGCCGCACCGGCTATTGCCGCATCACGTTTCTGCCGAACCCCAGGCACACCGGCAACGTTTTGGTGATATCGGGGAGCGACGTCATTTCCACGGAGGCGGGCGGGCGCTTCATTGCGTCCGAAGACTCCATGCTCCAGCTCCGCCAGAAGCTTGGCTTGAAGGCCGGCCGTCCGATTTCCCATTTCGAGCTGCTGTTGCGCACCCAAATCGTCAACAGCACGGTGCCCTGGTTTGAAATGGTTGCCTTTCGCTCGCATGGTGCGTGAGCCCGCGCCAGGGACCACAGTGCGATATGCATGCTAGACTGACATTAGGACCGCCAAAAGTTCCCCCCTCCCCATGAAAAGTAGCAGCACTGGCATTCGCAATATCGCCATCATCGCCCACGTGGACCACGGCAAGACCACGCTGGTGGACGCCATGCTCAACCAGAGCGGCATCTTCGGCCAGCATGAAGAGCACGTCGACCGCGTGATGGATTCGGGCGAGCTGGAGCGCGAGCGCGGCATCACTATTCTCTCCAAGATCACGGGTATCCGGTATCACGGCGTGAAGATCAACATCGTCGACACGCCCGGCCACAGCGATTTTGGGGGCGAAGTAGAGCGCGCGCTCAAGATCGTCGATGGCGTCATGCTGCTGGTGGATGCCAGCGAAGGCCCGCTGCCGCAGACGCGCTACGTGCTGGTGAAGGCGCTGGAGGCCAAGCTGCCGCCCATCGTGGTCATCAACAAGATCGACCGGCCGGACGCGCGCGCGCAGGAAGTCCTCAACGAGGTCTACGACCTGTTCATCGATCTCGACGCCACCGAAGACCAGCTCGATTTCCCGGTTCTCTACACCATCTCCAAGACCGGAGTGGCCAAGCGTTCCCTGGACGACCCATCGCGCGACCTGCGCCCGCTGTTCGACGCCATCCTGGCGCACATTCCGCCGCCGGCGGGCGATCCCGAAGGCCTGCTGCAGATGCTGATCGCCAACCTGGATTACAGCGATTACCTGGGCCGCCTGGGCATCGGCCGCGTTTTCGAAGGCACGCTGCGATATGGCGACGCCGTGGCCATCGCCAAGCGCGACGGCTCGCTCCAGAATACGCGCATCACCAAGCTGTACTCCTTCGAAGGCCTGAAGCGCGTGGACGAAACCGTGGGCGTCCCCGGCGACATTCTGGCGATTGCCGGCGTGGAGGGCATCACTATCGGCGAAACCGTGACCAGCGCCGAAACTCCGGCTCCGCTGCCGCAGATCCAGATCGACGAGCCGACCATCGCCATGGCATTCACCATCAACACCTCGCCTTTTTCCGGGCGCGAGGGCCAATGGGTGACGTCGCGCAACCTGCGCGAACGGCTCGAAAAGGAACTCCTCACCAACGTGTCGATCCGGGTGGAGGAACTGGGACACGACACCTTCAAGGTGATGGGCCGGGGCGAACTGCAACTGGCCATTCTGATCGAGATGATGCGCCGGGAAGGCTACGAGCTGATGGCTGGCAAACCCGAGATCCTCACGCGCACGGTCAACGGCAAAGTGCAGGAGCCCGTCGAGCTGCTGATCATCGATTGTCCCGAGACCTTTCTGGGCGTGGTGATTGAGAAGCTGGGCGCGCGCAAAGGCAAGATGACCAGGATGGTGAACCACGGTTCCGGCCGCGTGCGCCTGGAATTCCACGTGCCTTCGCGCGGCTTGATCGGGCTGCGCAGCGAAATCCTCACCGACACGCGCGGCACCGCCATCATGAACTCGCTGTTCCATGGCTACATCGACTGGCAGGGCGAGATCCCCACGCGGCCCACAGGCTCGCTGGTGGCGGACCGTGCCGGCAAAGTCACGGGGCACGCGGTCTTCAACCTTCAGGAGCGCGGCGAGATTTTCGTCACTCCCGGCACGGAAGTTTACGAAGGCATGATCGTGGGCGAAAACGCGCGCGAAGCCGATCTGGACGTCAACATCGTCAAGGAGAAGAAGCTCACGAATATGCGGGCATCCACGGCCGACGAAGCCATTCGGCTGGTCCCGCCGCGCATTCTGAACCTGGAGCAGGCCATCGAGTTCATCCGCGACGATGAATACGTGGAAGTGACGCCGCAATCCATCCGGCTGCGGAAGAAAGTGCTGAAGGCGAATCAGCGGTAGCGATAGCCGGCTGCCTCAGGAGCCGGCCCCGGCCTCTTCCGTCACCTCAAAGCCGTGCTCCGCGATGCCTGCGAACAGCGTCTCCGACTCGTGCCCGTGCAGGTGGAAGATCTGGCGCACCAGGTCGCAGACGCTCTCGTAGCCGCGCTCGAAGAACACCAGGATCGACGGCCCCGCGCCGCTGAGCGCGCATCCCAACAGGCCCGGCGCGCGCAGCTTCAGGATCTCGCGCAGCCCCGGCACCAGCGCCTCGCGGTAGGGCTGGTGGAAACGGTCCTCGAGCGCGGCCGGAAAGGCGTTGGTCGCTCCCGCGGCCAGCGCCGCAATCAGCAGCGACGCCCGCTGCACGTTGAAGACGGCGTCCTCCCGGCTATAGCCGGAGGGCAGCACGGCCCGCGCCTTCACCGTGGGCAGGTCGAAATCCGGCACCACCACAGCCAGCCCGAACCGCTGCGGCAGGTCCAGCCGCACGGCGCGCGTCACGCCGCCGGAATCAATGGCGCTGGCCACAATCGAGCCCAGCGTGCACGGCGCCACATTATCCGGGTGGCCCTCCAGGCGCGCGGCTTCGTCCAGGATGCGCAGCGGCTTCCATCGCAGGTCCAGCAACTGGTCGGCAATGATGACTCCGGTGGTGAGCGCCGCCGCGCTCGAGCCCATCCCCTTGCCGAGCGGGATGTCATTTTGAATATGCAGCTCGATCGGCGGCATCTCGGTGCCGCGGCTCTGCGCCACGGTCACCGCCGTCTGCCAGATCAGGTTGTCGGGACCGGTCGGAATGCCCGCGGCATCGCGGCCCGCGGCCCGGATGGACAGAGCATCGCTGCGCCGGAAGCGGCACGTCAGGTACACGCCCAGGGCCAGCCCCAGAGCGTCAAACCCCGGCCCCAGATTGGCGCTCGAGGCGGGTACCCGGACCGTGAACCATGACATAGATTGAGATTAGCGCATGGCGCCGGCAAGCCGAGGCCAGCTTTGGGCCGGCGTCACGCCGAAGCCGCCGCCCGCGCCCGCAGCGCTTCCAGCACGCCTTTCCATTTGCGCAGAATCAGTTCCGCCAGGTTGAGCGCGATCGCCAGCGCCAGCAGCCCCGGCCATAGTTCCATGGTCGAGCGGATGCTCCGGCCGCCGGCATCGAAGACCTCGCGTGGCGCGGGGTTGAAACGGCCGCCGGTGGCCGCGGCAATCTGGCGCAACAACGGTTCGTTGTTGCCGTATTCCTGCATCTCGTCTTCCTGGCGATAGAAACCTACCTCGGGAAAGGCGCGCGACTCCACCAGCGGGCGCACGCGGAAGAGTCCCTGGTTCTGGCCGATGGCCAGGCGCCCGCGATAATGGCCCGCGGCCACCTTGCCGACTTCGAGCGGCGCCTGGAATCCGTTGGGGCCGAAAACGAAGATGTCGGGAACCGGGGCGCCCTTCGGGCCCGGTTCCTCCACGTTGCGCGAAAGGTGATAGTCCACCACCAGCTCGTTTGAGGCGCGGTCGAAATCGGCGGCGGTCTCGGTCTGGGAAGCGTGCGGCAGCAGGTCGCGGAAGATGTTCGCCCACAGCCGGTCGAAGCCCGGCCAGGTGACCCAGTTCACCGCCCAGCGGTTCTTGGCATCGGAAGTGAATACGGCCGCCCGGCCCAAGCCATATTGCCAGCGCACCAGCAGCGGGTCGCCGCGGTCGGCGGTCAGAATGGTGTCCGACGTAGGGTGCGGCTGAAACCGCACGTATCCGCGCAGCGCGGGCGCGTTCTCCATGCCGACTCCCTCGAGGATCTCAGCCGGCTTCGCAATCTTCGGCGTGATCGTTTTCTCCACCGCCGTGGCGCCGGTGTGCTCCTCCACATCGCGCAGCAGAATCTGCTCCAGGCCGGAAGGGTCGTTCAGGAAGTAGGATTGGCCATCGGCGCTGGACGCCACCCTCTCCAGAAACGCGCGGTTCACGTCCTGCCCCAGGCCGACTGTGGATATGGTGACGTGGTTGGCGAGCGCTTCCCTGGCGAGCTGGAAGCTGTCGCCTTCCTCGGAAATGCCGTCGGTCAGCAGCACGATGTGCTTGTAGACGGCGGGCTGCGGGAGAATGCGCTGATAGGCCTCAGTGAGCGCGGGCGCGATCTGCGTGCCGCCATCGGCCACGATGCCGGAGATCTGCCGCTTGGTATAGGCGCGGTCGTCGGCCTTGCGAATGGGCACGGCCCACTGAAACGAATTGTCGAACATGAGCACGCCCACCGAGTCGATGGGCCGCAGGTTCTCCACCACTCCGATGGCGGCCAGCCGCGCCAGCTCGATCTTGCGGCCTTCCATGGAAGACGATTTGTCCAAAACCAGGACCACGGCGGTGCCTTCGGGCGCGCGCGGCGGCGCGATCCTGGCGGGAAGCGCGCGTTCCAGCGGGTCCTCTTCGCCCTTCTTCTCGACGTAGATGTTGCGCTCGCCGGCGATCCACACGAGGCCCCCGCCCTGCTTCACGAAGTCTTCGAGCGCGGCCTTGCGCGCGGCGGGAATGGCTCCCATGTCCCAGTTGTTGATGACCACGAGTTGGTAATCGTCGAGCTTCTCCGGGACACCGCCGGGCGCATGCAGCACTTCAAACTGGTTGGCCTCGAGCGTGCGCAGCAGGTGCTGCTCGCTGGCCGCGGGGTCGCGCGAAACCAGCAGGACGCGGGGACGCCGCAGCGTGACGACGTCTTCGAAGCGCGTTTCGCCAAGATCGCCAGCGGAGATCTTCCCGGCCAGCGCAATGGCGCCTACCGAGTTGACGCTGGCCTGAAGCCGCAGGCGATTGAGGCCGGGCGACAGGTCCACCTGGCTGGAGCCGATGGGTTTGCCCTCGGCCGCGATCTCCACGGTGGCGGTGCGCCCTTTGGTTCCGGAGGCGCCCACCCGGTCCGGAGCTTCGAGCGTCATTTCGATGGGAAAGCGCTCGCCGCTGAAGACCTGCCCCGGAATGGCGATGGACTCGAGGCGCAGCCCGGGCTTGGGACGGCCAGCCAGCGGCACGGTATCGACGGGGACGCCAAGTTGTTGCGCCTGCCAGATGGCACGCGCCACGCTGCCCAGGTTTTCGTTTCCGTCGGAGATCAGCAGGAGGCGGGGCACCATGCCGGCGGGCAGCGAGGCGGCGCCATCGCGAATGGCGGATTCCAGGTCGGTGGCGCGCCCCGCGGCGCCGGAGGTGCGGCGCAGCCGCCAGCCGTCCCTGGGGCGCTCCCCAGGAGTGGCGTTGCGGGTAGCGCGGGCGAAGGGGATGACGCGCGTCCAATGGCGCCCGCGGGCGTGTTCCACCTCGCTGGCGAGCGCCGATTCCGTCTCCAGGTCTTCCGCGGACACGCTGGCCGAGGTATCCGCCAGCACGGCCACGGCGACCTTGGTCTGGTAGACGGTGATGCGCGGCCCGGCCAGCGCCAGCAGGATGGCCGCCAGCGCGCCGGCTTTCAGCGGCAGGCCAGAACGGCGCGCGCAGCCGCGCCATTCCCACGCGGCCCAGGCCGCCGGCAGCAGGACCACGAGGAGCGCCCATGCGCGATCGAAGGTCATCGGCGGGTCTCCGCGGGCCGCGGCGTCGCGCGGCGCATGATGAGCGTGCGCCAGCCGGTCTTGCGCCGGGGCGCCCTCCGGGCCTTTCCATAGAGCAGCCATTCGGCCAGCAGCCCCAAGCCGCCGGCAATGGCGAGCCACGGCCACAAATCGCTGGAGCCCTCCACCACCGGCTGGAAATGCGGAATGCCGCGGCGCGCCTCCGCGGGCGGCTCCCATTGGCCATCCCAGAGCTGCGGAAGAGTGAGCGAATAAATGTACTCGCGGTCGCCCGCCAGCACGCGTACCCCACCCGGCTTGCCGGCGAAAAAGTTCACCACGCCCTGGCGCAGTGTGAAGGGCAGCGGCGAGCCGTCTTCCGAGATCACCTTGACGTCCGCCGGCGCGGTATCCTGCTCCAACGTGAGCTTGACCGTTCCCACGCTGCCGCCGCTGATTTCCCACTGGCGGAAGATCTCAGGCGACACCCAGCGCAGCAGGTTGGCGAATAGCAACGGCGTGGCCAGCTCGTAGCGCATGCCGGAAAGCGCGGGATGGAAGCCGAAAACCGCGATCTTGGGCTTGCCGGGCCGCGCCACGATCACCGGTCCGGCGGCGACTTCGCCGACGCGCAAGTCCGCAGGCGCGGCTTCGAAAACCGACGCCTTCTCCAGTTTGAAATCCTTGGCGCGGAGCCCCGCGGCTATGGGGTTGCCGGTATCCCAGCGCTGGAACGGCGCCTGCTCGACGGTGGAGCGGATCGCTACCGGCGATCCCTGCGCCGGAGGATCGATCCAGATGGAATCGGTGGCCGGACGCTGGGGCGGAATGAAGCGGTCCAGGATCACCAAACCCGGATCGTCGCCGCGGTATTCCTCCGGCTTGCGGTAGACCGCGGCAACCCGCGGGGTGGCCGAGAGAACGGGGCGCAACCAACCGGGCTCACGGGAGTAGACGGTCACGGGAAGCACGGGCTGCGCAGGCAGCTCGAGCGACACGTGGTCATCGGCCGGGAAGGCATCGTGCGGCGAGAGGCTCACGCCCAGAATCCCAGCGGCGCCGGTGCGGTATTCAAAGCTGGCTTCCACATCGCCCCGCGGCGGCAGCGTCATGCGGCGCGAGCCCGCCGCCACCCTCCCGGCTTCACCCGGCGGCCCAAAATCGAGCGAGAGCGTCACGGTGCGGGCAACGGCTCCGTAGTTGCGCGCGGAAACGTAGATCTCCCACAGGCCGGGGTCGGTGGCGGAGCGGCGCATGCCCACCTTGCGCAGGCCGCAGTTTTCGATGGCATCCGGTATGAAGATGACGCGCAGGTTGCGGGGCGGCGGGCCGGCTCCGGGATCGCGCTCGGCCGTTCGGCCGGTCCCGATCACCGTTATTTCTCCCGCGCGCCGCCCTTCCTGAGACTGGATGTGGCGCGCGAATGCCAGCGCCTGATCGAGATTCAGAGCGGTGGCGCCGGGCTGGGAAGCCGCGATGGCCGCTTCCACCTTGCGCCGGTCCGGCTCGAAGGCCGTGGCCGGAGTGGGTGACCCGTCGGCGCGAACCAGCATGACGCGATCGCGTGCGGGCAGGGCGCCAAGATACTGCCGCGCGCGGTCGCGGGCCAAGTCCATGACCGTGCGGCTGCCGGAGCGGGCCGCCATCCAAGCCGAAGTTTCGAGGATGATCACATGCTCCCGTCCGGCCAGCGGGGGCGCGCCCCAGCGCAACTGTGCCATGGCCAGCAGCACCAGCGCCATGCTCGCCAGTTGCAGAATCAACGACCACGGCTGCCCGATGCGCCGCCGCCGCGCGGCTGCCACGGGCTGCTCGGCCGCCACCCAGAAGCGCAGCGTGGAAACTACCCGGCGGCGGCGCGACCGGTCCAGCAGGTAAAGCGCCACGGCGAGGGCGGAAACCGATCCAAAGACGGCCAGAAGCTGCGCCAAAGACAGATTCAGCAGGTACATGTCCAGCCCCCGGCCCCTGGCCCCCGGCCCCGGCTCATGCAATCCCCCGCGCGCGGATCAGCTCTCCGAAAAGCACGCTCTCGAGCGATTGTGTCGTGGCGATGCCGGCGTAGCGCCCGCCGCTGCGCATTGCCATAGTCTCGATGCCGGAGCAAAACTCATCGAAGGCGCAGGTGTATCGCGCGCGCGCGGCCTCGTCGAAATCCAGTGTGAAGGCCGCCCCGGTTTCGGCGTCGCGCAGCTCCAGCTCGCCCGCCCACGGGGGCGTGCGGTCTTCCTCGGCCCAGATCTGCAGCAGCATCAGCTCGTGGCCGAAATCGGCCAGGTACTGGAGCGCCCGCTCGCAGCCGTTGTCATCCAGAAAATCCGAGACGATGATGACCAGCCCGCGCTGCGAGTAAGCGCCGATGAACTCGCGGACCACCGCCAGGTAGTCCGTGGGGCCACCCGGCTCGAGCGAGGCCAGGCCGCTCATCACGCCTGGAAAACGGTGCCGCCCGCCGGTCGAAATAATACGCTGCGCCAGCCGGTTGGAGAAACCATGGATCTCGATCGAATCGAGCCGCACCAGCCCTACGTAGCACAGCGCGGCCGCCAGCTTCCGCGCGTAATCGAACTTCTGCCCGCCGTGCGCCGTCATGGAACCGCTCAAATCCAGCAGCAGGCGGACGGGCACACGCGGCTCTACCTGGAACATCTTGAGGAAGAGCTTTTCCAGGCGCAGGTAGGCGCGCCAGTTGACGGCGCGCAGGTCGTCGCCGTGATGGAAGGTGCGGTGATCGAGGAACTCCTGCCCGGCGCCCGCGAAGCGCGACACATTGTGCCCGCCCACCAGTCCGGCGAAGGATTTCTGCCAGTGGATGGTGAGGCGTTCGAGCTTCTCCAGAAACTCGCGCTCCAGCAACAGGGGCGATGCCATAGGAGACCTACGCCGCGGAAGCCTGCGCGGTTACTCCCTGGATGATGGCGCCGAGGATGGTTTCCGGCGTCTGGCCATCGGCGTGAGCGTCGAAGTTCAGGATGATGCGATGGCGGAGCACCGCCGGGGCGACGTGCGCGACATCCTCGATGGCCAGGTGGAAGCGGCCGCGCATCAGCGCCAGCACCCGCCCGCATTCCACCACCCCCTGGGCGCCCCGCGGCGAACTGCCGTAGCGGATATACTTTTTGGCCAGCTCATGCGCCTCTTTCTGCTCGGGCTGCGTGGCCATCACAAGCTGCACGGCGTACTCCCGCACGTGCGGCGCCACCAGCACCTCGCGGCAAACCGAGCGGACTTCCAAAATGGTTTCCCGATCCATCACGGCAACCGGGACCTGCTCTTCCTTTTGGATGGTGCGCTCGATGATGCGGTGCAACTCCTCGCGGCTCGGGTAGGTCACCAGAATCTTCATGAGGAAGCGGTCGAGCTGCGCCTCGGGCAGCGGGTACGTGCCCTCCATCTCGATCGGGTTCTGGGTGGCCATCACCAGGAAGGGACGGTCCAGTTCGTGCGTGGTGGTGCCGCTGGTGACGGTGCGCTCCTGCATAGCTTCGAGCAGCGCCGACTGGGTCTTGGGCGTGGCGCGGTTGATCTCGTCGGCCAGAACCAGGTTGGCGAATATCGGGCCGGGCTGGAAGCGCAGCGACTTGGCGCCGCGATCGCTGGTTTCGATCATCATGCTGCCCACAATATCGGCCGGCATGAGGTCCGGCGTGAACTGGATGCGGGAATACTTCAGTTGCAGAGCCCGCGCCAGAGTGCGCAGCAGAGTGGTCTTGCCCAGCCCGGGAACGCCTTCCAGGAGCACATGCCCCGCGGCGAGCAGGCAAATCAGCACACCCTCCACGACATCGTCCTGCCCCACGATGACTTTTGCGATCTCCCGGCGGACAGTGTTGAGCCGGTCGACGGCGAGTCGCAGTGCCGCTTCGCATCCCACGCTTTTCATTGTAGAGCACGTGGCGCGGCGCCTCCCCATCGGGGAGGAACAGGTGTTCGACACAGAAGTGGTAGACTGGCCGGAATCCAGCAGAGGTGGTGGTTTTCAGCCGTTCATCCCCGGCCGGGCGATGGGAGTAAGTCACTGGCCGTCAAGCACTTGAAGTTTGGTCTGGAACGTGCTTCTTCAAGACCGAGGCGCGTGTTTGGGGACATCGGCGCCGTGGTAACGGAGGTAGAAGAATGAAGGATCGACGGCTCCACTTGGTTGTTCGGCAGACGCTCGGCATGGTTTGCGTCCTGCTCTTGTTCGTGTTCCCGGCCGGCGTGCTCTTTGCGCAGGCGCCCGCACCGCCCGCGCAACCTTCGCCTCCGGCACAGGCGCTCTCGCCAGATCAGTTGGACACCCTGGTGGCGCCCGTCGCACTCTATCCCGACGCGCTACTCAGCCAGGTGCTGGTGGCCGCCACCTATCCGCTCGAGGTGGCCGAAGCGCCACAGTGGCTGCAACAGAATCGAAACCTGCAGGGCCAGCAACTGATGGCTGCCGCGCGCCAGCAGAATTGGGACCCGAGTATCCAAGCGCTGGTGGCCTTTCCGGATGTCATCAACCTGTTGAGTTCGAACATTCGCTGGACTACCGATCTGGGCAACGCATTTCTGGCCCAACAGGCTGACGTCATGAATGCCGTGCAGCGGATGCGCGCCCAGGCCAAGGCGGCGGGCAAACTGAATTCGAACGCGCAGGAGACTGTCACGACCGAGACCCAAGGGGATCGGACTGCCATTGAAATTCAACCGGCGAACCCGCAGGTCGTCTACGTGCCGCAGTACAACCCCGAGTACATCTGGGGGCCGCCCGCTTATGGCTATTATCCGCCGCTGTACTACCCGGACTACTACGGTT
>JBEKYW010000087.1:0-13011 GCA_049510555.1 Bryobacteraceae bacterium | reverse complement strand
CATGCCTGAGGCGAGAGCTTTCAGGAGAGCCGGACGCGGGAAATCTGCACCTCCGGTTCGACGAGGGGAGAGTGGGTCGCGCTACTCGCGTCGCCCTCTCTCCTACTCTACCGGCTCAGTGCGAAGCCTCTCAAAGAACCGCGACCGTAAGGGAGCGGAGGGTTGCAGTCTCGGCTTGCGCTGGCCCTCGCCTTCTGACACGCTACAAGGGGAGTAACCCATGCAACGCTGCCTTGCCTCCCTGGCGCTGGCCCTTCTGACCCTGAGCCATCCCGCTTGGTCCATGACCGAGGCGGAACGCCGCCAGTATCTCGAGAAGCTCCTCGAAATCCTGCCCGATGTCCCGTCATTCACCGCGTGGCTCCAGAAGACCGGCGAAATACCACCCGACTTCGACGCCTTTCCGCGCGTCAATGGCCTCCCCGACCCGTTGAAGTTCCTGGACGGCAGACCAGTCCGAACACCCGCGGAATGGAGATCCCGCCGCGCCGAGATCCGGCAGCTCTTCGAGAAGTACGACGTGGGCACGTTCCCGCCCAAGCCCAAAACCGATCGCGTCGTGGTCCTCGATGAGACGCCCGGCAAGGGATACCTCGTCCGCAACGTGCGTCTGGAGTTCGGCCCCGGCAGCAAGGCAACCATGCGCGTGCAGGTCATGATCCCCGACGGCAAGGGGCCGTTCCCCGTGCTCATCAGCCCCAATCTGACCGGGTGGGCGCCGTCACTGCTGCGGCGCGGTTACATCTCCTGCGGATATGCCGGCAATGACGCCATGGATGACGCCGCCGCGCTGGCGCCGCTCTATCCCGAATATGACTTTGCGGCGCTGCCTCGCCGCGCCTGGGCCGCCGGGCTGGTGCTCGATTACCTCGAGACGCTGCCCCAGGTCGACATGCGGCGCATCGGCATGTTCGGCTACTCTCGCGACGGCAAAATGGCCGCCATCGCCACCGCCATCGATGAGCGCATCGCCGCCGTCATCGCCGGAAGCACCGGCGTCGGTGGCGTGCTCCCGTGGCGCCTCTCCGGCGAGCGCGGCTTCGGTGAAGGCATCGAGACCACCACCCGAAGCTTCCCCACCTGGTTCGTTCCGCGCCTGCGTTTCTTCTCCGGCCGCGAAGACCGTCTTCCCGTCGATGGCAACCTGCTCGTGGCCATGATCGCGCCGCGCGCCACCCTCATCGAGTACGGCCTCAACGACGAAGTATCCAACTCGTGGGCCCTCGAGCAGGTCTACCATTCGGCTCTGAGGGTTTATACTCTACTCGGCCAGCCCGGCCGCCTCGGCCTCCTCCGCGTACCCGGCTTTCACGGCGCCAATGACCAGGAGGCCTGCCTCGATTGGCTCGACATTCAATTCGGCCGCTCCACTCGTGTCTGGAATAACAATCTCCTGTTCCCCTGGGACTTCGACCAGTGGCGCGCCAACAGCCAGGAAACCGTCGACTTGACCCGCTATCCGCGGCGTTCCTCTGCCGACGTTCTTGCCGTGGCCTCCACTGCCGACTGGGAGAAAAAAGTGGCCGGCATTCGCCAGTCCGTCGAGTGGATGCTAGGCGATGAGCCGCCCCGGATGCCGCCCGGCGCCGGCCGCGGCGGCTTTCCCGGCGGGAGAGGCCCCGCCACGGCCGCTGCACCTGGTCGAGGAGCGCCCACCGCCGGTGGCCGCGGCGCCTCCTCAAACCCCGGTCAGACCACGCCCGACTTGGTCGCCTGGGTCATCCAGCGCAGCGGCGGTTCCTTTGGCTGGCTCGAGCCTCAGAAGAGTCTTACCACTTCCCGCCCCCTGGCCTTCGGTTTCAACGTCCGCGGCGACCTCTACTACCCCGCCAACACCCCCGAGGGCGCCCGGCTCCCCACCGTCATCTGGCTCCACGGTTACAGCTATCCCCTCGGCTATATGTGGGTCTACCACAACGACTTGCATCCCATCCTGGCGCTGGTTCGCGCCGGCTACGCCGTCCTGGCCTACGACCAGAGCGGTTTTGGCAGCCGCATGGGTGAAACCGGACCGTTCTATGACCGTTATCCCCACTGGTCCCAGATGGGCCGCATGGTAGAAGACGCCCGCGCCGCCATCGACGCCCTCGAAAAAGACAGCCTCGTCGATCCCCAGCGCATCTATCTGTTCGGCTACTCCGTGGGCGGAACGGTCGGCCTCTACTCCGCCGCGCTCGACCCGCGCGTGAAAGGGGTGGTTTCCATCTGCGGATTCACGCCCATGCGCACCGACACCGCCAACCGCGGCACCGGTGGCATAGCGCGCTATAGCCACGAACACAGCCTGATTCCGCGCCTGGGTTTCTTTGCCGGCCACGAGGCGCAGATCCCCTACGACTTCCCTGAATTGTTGGCCGCCATTGCGCCGCGTCCGGTCATGGTGATGCAGCCGGAATTGGACCGGGACGCCACTCCCGCCGACGTTCACACCGCCGTCGACCAGGCTCGAAAGGTGTACTCGCTCTACGGCGCCGCTGACAAGCTGGCGCTCTACGAGCCTTGGGACTACAACCGTCTCCCCGAGAAATCGCAGGACCACCTGATCGCATGGATGTCGGCCACCCTGCGGTAGCGCCGGCGGCGGCGGCTAACGCACATTTCTCCCGCCACCGGACTGATTCATCGCTTCAGGTTCTCCTTCTCCTCAAGGTATTCCATTTCCAGATTGACTTCCCACAGGTCCTTCTTGCTGGACGAACCTGAGATGATGTTATCGACAGCCATCATGGCCGTCAGCATGGAATGGTCCTGGTTGTTGTAACGGTGCATGCCATTCCGGCCGATCAGAAACAAGTTAGCGTAACGGTCCACGAAGTCCCGGATCTCCGCAAAACGGTCGTAGGTCCCGAAGTAAGCCGGATATGTCTTCTCCATCTTCAAGACCGTGGCGTCCAGCACTTCGGAGACTTCGAGAATCCCGATCTTGGCAAGCTCTTCCTTCGCCATGGCGATCATATCCTCGTCGGGAACATTCCAGATCTCGTCGGACTCATTGCAGAAGTACTCGAGTCCAAGCCAGACCGTGCCGGTATCCGCCACCATGAACGGGCTCCAGTTATTGAAAATCTGAAGCCGTCCGATCTTCACATCGGGTTCCTGGATATAGATCCAGTTATCACTCACCAGTTGCTTTCCCTGGGGTGTTACATCGTAAATCTTCAACGAGCGCGCCAGCAGGCCGACTGTTATAAAATCGCGATAGACCAGCCCTTCGGCAACCTCGCGGACACTGTCCGGCGCTTGAGCACCGAAGGATCGCACCAGCTCCTGCACCGGAGCCGTGGAAAAAAAATAATCGCCTTCAAAAGTCTCCTGTCTCCCAGTCGCGAGATCAACGGCCTCGACCGCGCGCACTCGCCAGCCGTCCGTCAGTACCTTGTTGACTTTGTAACCGGTCAGAATGGCGCCACCCATCTCCTTGACGCGGCCGGCCACCTCTTCCCACATCTGGCCCGGGCCGAACTTCGGATACAAAAACTGCTCGATCAGCGAGGTGTGTATGTCTTTCTGCCGGAGGTCGCCTGGACCCGGTCGTCTGAATGCCTGGTTGAAAGCGTGGCGCAAAGTCTTCCAGATCGAGAGCCCCTTGATCCGCTGAGATCCCCATTCCGCGCTGATCTGGTCACAGGCAACCCCCCACACCTTCTCCGTGTATGACTTGAAGAACGTGCTGTACAGTTCGAATCCAAACCGGTTGACAAAAAAGTCTTCCAGGGTCCGCTCGTTCTTGCGCGGGAAGGCCGCGCTCTTACAGTAACTGACACCTAGTTTCAAGGCGCGCCAGAGTCCCAGCTTTATCAGCGTGTCCTTGCTGAGCGTGATCGGATAATCGAAGAACCTGCGCAGATAATAGATCCGGGACTTGCGTCGCCGGAGCAGCATCACGCGATCCGCCGCCCCCGGATCCGGGCCCGGCGCCGCGGGCTGGATGTCCCGTTCCATGTGGTGATAGGTGATCGTTGTCCGGCCCGTCGCCGAGGCTTCCAGCGGCATGATCCGCTGCCACCAGTCCATTACCCGATCGGACTTTGAAAAGAACCGGTGCCCGCCGATGTCGATACGGTTACCCTTGTAGTTCACCGTTCTCGAAATGCCGCCCATGTACTCGCTCTTCTCGAGCACGATAGGACTCACGTCCGTACGCAGCAGAAGTTCGTAAGCCGCAGTCAAGCCGGCCGGACCAGCCCCGACAATGATCGCCCGTTTTTTGTCCAAGTCGCTTGCGATACCCCCGTCCATATCCTAACAGCTTCAGGATTCCGGCCAAGGGGCTTCCGGACCGGAACACGTGGTGGGCCGGTTTCCCCGGCTGCCAGGCTCCAGCACCGTTCTCCCGCGGTCCTGGCCGGGGCCTCCACCCGCCTGTTGAAGCCATTTTCCACGGCATTTTCGTTAACGATATCGAAGACTCCCACATTTCCCTTGACAAGAGCCACTTTAGCGGTATAGATTAGTTTTAATACGATTACACGCGACCGGCCAGCCGGAAGCGTGTAGGGGAAGGAGATTCGATGTTCCGTTACGTCGCATTATGGCTATTGTGCGTTTTGCCCTCCTTGGCGCCGGCTCAGCAGGTGACCGGCTCGATTACCGGTTCGGTTGTCGATCCTACCGGAAGCGCTATTGCCGGAGCGGCTGTCAAGCTCGCCTCGGAAGCGACAGCGGCGGTCCGCACGGCGGCCACCGACGCCGAAGGCAACTTCGTGTTTACCGCCGTCACACCCGGCATCTATACCGTGAGCGCCGAGCAACCTGGCTTCAAGAAGTTTGAGAAGCAG
Source organism: Bryobacteraceae bacterium (assembly GCA_049510555.1). Taxonomy (GTDB): domain Bacteria; phylum Acidobacteriota; class Terriglobia; order Bryobacterales; family Bryobacteraceae; genus Fen-178. Next base: position 8,233 of record JBEKYW010000087.1, on the reverse strand, counting down.
CACCTCGAATTGGTCCCCGGCGACACGCTCGCGGTGGGGAGTCTGAAGCTCGAGGTAGGCGCGGTAAGCGAGTCGGTCATGGTGAGGGCGGAAGGCGCCGCGGTGCAGACCAGCACCAGCGAACGGTCCGGCATCGTCACCAGCAACGAGATCCAGGATCTGACCGTGATCAACCGCGACTACACCACGTTCGCGTCGCTGCAGCCCGGCGTCGTCATGACCGCCGGCGCTGAGGTCCAGACCTTTACCGGCCAGAACACCTTCAACGTCCTGGGGGGCCGCACCACCGGTAATAATTTCCTGATCGATGGCGTGCCGGCGAGCAATTCCAATCAGGGCAACTTCAACACGACCCTCAGCCTGGATGCCACTCAGACCGTCGAGGTCAAGGTGGCCAATTTCGATGCGGAGTACGGCCGTAACCAGGGCATGACCATCGTGGCGGTGTCCAAGGGCGGCACCCAGCAAGTCCACGGCGGGGCCTACATGTACGACCGCAATGAAGGGCTTAACGCCAACAACTTCTTCAGCAACAAACAGGGCCTGAAGGCGGACGGCTCCATGGCCTCTCCCCGGCAAAAGTACCGCATTTCGAATATGGGCGGCACTCTCGGCGGACCGCTCCGCATTCCGCACTTCCCCAGCACCAAGGGCAAACTGTTCTTCTTTGTCGCTAGCGAGGAAATCCGCGAGGTGCGGCCCAAAGCGGCCCAAACCATCACCGTGCCGACTGCGATCGAGCGGAAGGGCGATTTCTCGCAGTCCAACACTACCGCCGGAAAGCTGATCCCGGTCAAGGACCCGCTCACCGGGGTGGCCTTCCCCGGCAATATCGTTCCGGCGAGCCGCATCCTACAATCCACCCAGAATTACTTGAACCTGCTGCCGCTGCCCAACTTTTTGAACACCGCCGTCTCTGCCGGCAACTATAACTACTACTACCAGGAAAGCCTAAACGTGCCCAAGCGCATCGAGACCGGGCGCCTGGATTACAACATGAGCTCGAACACGACGATGTATGCCCGCTTCAACTACTGGTTTGAAGACCAGTCGGGCGCCGCGGTTTCGGCGGGCAACTCGGCATGGGGATGGTTTCCGGATCACTATAGATGCACCACTCCTTCGGGCGTCGTCTCCCTGACCCATATCATCAATGCGACCACGGTTCTTCAGGCGACCATGGGCTTTCAGCGCTTCAATGAAGCCGGGTCGCCGCTCAGCGAGGAGGAGTTGGCCGCCAAGAGCCGGACCACGACGGGTGTGAACATTCCGCAATTCCATCCGGAGATCAACCCGTACAACGTGGTGCCGGCGGCCAGTTTCGGCGGCGTCACCAGCACCAGCAGCAATAGCGTGACCTGGGCCTCGCGTTTCCCGTTGCGCGGCGTGGAGAACACCTTCAACTGGAACGGCACCATCAACAAGGTGGCCGGCTCGCACACCCTCAAGGCGGGCTTTTACGCGGAGCGCTGGCGCGCCATGAAGGGCTTCAATGCTTCCAATTTCGCGGGAACCATGGCATTCGGGACCGATACCAATAACGCCCAGGACACTGGCTATGCCTACAGCAACGCGCTTCTGGGGATACTCCTTTCATACACCGAGTCCTCTTCGCGCCCGCCCCTGTACGAGTTCACGACCAACGCGGATTGGTTCGCGCAAGACACCTGGAAGGTCTCTCGCAATCTGACGCTGAATCTGGGCGTGCGGTTCGCCTGGTCGCAGCCCTGGCACAGCGTTCAGAACCTGGAAGCGGGCTTCGTGCCGTCACTGTGGGATCCCAGCCAGGTAGTGAAACTCATTCAACCGACCATGTCCGGCGGCAAGCGCATGGGCCTGGACCCCTTCACCGGCCAGATTCTGCCCGCCGTGAATATAGGCGCGATCGCGCCCGAAAGCAAGAACTCGTACAACGGGATCGTATATAGAATCACCAATCCCAGTTGGCCGCAGGGACTGCGTTACACCGACGGCGTCAAGACATCGCCGCGCATTGGTTTTGCCTGGGACCCTGTCGGCAACGGCAAGACCGTCATTCGCGGCGGCGGCGGATTCTTCTACGACACGCATGACCGGGACAACTACCAGTCCAGCATTCAGTACACCCCGCCCATTCAACTCAACCCCGTCATCAACTACACCACGGTGCAGACGTTCATCGGTCAGGCCCAATACGTCTCCCCGAGCAGCATCAGCGGCTACGATCCGAACCGGCACATTCAGATGACCATGAACTTCAGCTTCGGGATCCAGCGCGACATCGGAAACGGGACGGTGCTCGATGTAGCCTACGTAGGCGCGCTGGGACGCCATCTGCTGGAAAGGTTCAACCTGAACAGCACTCCGTTAGGCACCAACTACCAGCCCCAAAACCTGGATTCCACCAACAGCAACAAAGTTCTGCCCTCGCAATACCTTCGGCCCTACCTGGGCTTCGCCGATATCTACTATTACACGTTCGGCGCGAATTCCAGCTACCATTCTTTGCAGGCCACGCTGCGGCGCCGCTACAAGAACAACTTGACGTACAACGTGATTTACACGTGGTCGAAGGCCATGGACTACGCCGACGACGACGCGTCGGGAGCCACTGAGACCGTGAGTTCGCTGATCGCTCCAAGGGTCTGGAACTACGGCAAGGCGGGCTTTGACCGCACGCACATTTTCCGTTTTGCCTGGAACTACAACCTGCCCCGCGCCAGCAGTCTGGTCAACGGCAACAAGTTAGTTAAGAGTGTATTGGACGGCTGGCAGATCTCCGGCATCGTGACCTTCCAGAGCGGCGCGCCGCTGAGCATCACCACTTCGTATTCGCCGAGCCAGGATATTACCGGCTCGACCGACACCGGGCGCGCAATCCTGGTGGCGGACCCGGTGCTGGCGCGCAGCAACCGTACGATCTATCAAGCCTTCAACACGGCTGCCATCACAGCTCCGGCGTACTCGGCCTGCGAGAATGCACATCCGTCGATACTCTGTTGGGGCAATGCTCCCAAGGACGTTTTCCGCGGCCCGGGAATCAACAACGTGGATACGTCGTTGTTCAAGAACTTCGCCATCCATGAGCGTTTGCGCGGGCAATTGCGCGTGGAGGCGTACAACGTATTCAACCATACCAACTTCAGCGGCGTGGACACCACCGCGAGGTTCGACGCCAACGGCGCACAGACGAACCTCACGTTCGGCCAATACAACGCCGCGCAATTCCCGCGGCGCCTGCAGTTGGTGTTGCGGTTCTCGTTCTGAACCGACGGCTATTTGAGCACTGAGAAATCCGTGGGACTCATGTAGACCGATTCGACCTTCTGCACGATTGGGCCGGCGGCTTCGGAGTCCGACCTGGTCTTGACCCATTCGGCATCGCTCTGGAACGCGGCCCAGTTCTTACGGGCCGCTTCCAGGCTGGGATGCGCCAGGATGTAGATCAGGGTGTTCTTCGACTTCTCGGGGTCTTGCGGCACCCAGTAGCCGATGCTCTCCATCCCGAGGCGCTTGAAAATGGCGATGGTGTGGCCGCGGAAGCGGGCCTTGAGGGCCTCCAGCTTGCCGTCGTGGCACGTGTAAGTGCGGAGTTCGTAGACGCGGTTCTGCGCGAAGGCCAAACCGGAAAGGAGCACGAACAGTACAAGAAGTCTGCGAGTCATGAGGATAGTGTACAGCGATTTCGGTTCAGCTCTTGCGGTGGTGCTCGAGCTCGTGCTCCGAGATCAACTGGCGCAGGGCGCTTTCCAGTTCGGCCACCCGGCGGGCCAGGTCGTCGATGGCCTGGCCTTCGGGATCGGGCAGCTTGCCGTGCTCCAGCACGCCGTTTTCGCCCCGGGTGCGCACCACCCGGCCGGGAATTCCCACCACGGTGGAGTTGTCCGGGACGGGACGCACCACCACGGAACCGGCGCCGATCTTGACGTTGTCGCCAATTCTGATGTTGCCGAGCACTTTGGCGCCGGTCCCCACCACCACGTGATTGCCGAGGGTGGGGTGGCGCTTGCCTTTTTCGTTGCCGGTGCCGCCCAGCGTCACTCCCTGGTAGAGCAGCACATCGTCGCCGATTTCGGTGGTTTCGCCGATCACCACGCCCATGCCGTGGTCGATGAAGAAGCGCCGGCCGATGGTGGCGCCGGGGTGGATCTCGATTCCGGTCAGGAACCGGCCGATCTGCGAGATCAGGCGCGGCACCAGCGGCACCCTCCAGAGATACAGTTTGTGGGCCAACCGGTGCAGCAGGATGGCATGGAAGCCGGGATAGCAGAATACGATTTCCAGCACGCTTTTGGCGGCCGGGTCTTCCCGGAAAATGGTGCCGATCTGTTCTCTGATGGCTCGGAACATGTTGCGCTCCTTAATGGATGCCGGGCGAAGCGGGTATGATTCAGCGCGCCGGTACTGCTTGGGTGGCGGCCGCCAGGGGCCTGGCGCCGGGCGGCCGGGGCGCGAGCATATCTTCCTTGCGTTTGATCAGCGTGGAAGTATTGAAGCTGGCCACCTCGAAGCCATGGCCGTGCGTAATGGCATCGGTGGGGCAGGCTTCCACGCAATACCCGCAGAAAATGCAGCGGTTGTAATCGATGTTATAGACCTTGGCGTAACGCTCCCCGCCGGAGATGCGGACCGTATCGGTGTTCTCCGCGGCCTCGATGTAGATGCAGTCGGAGGGGCACGCGGCGGCGCACAGGAAGCAGGCCACGCATTTTTCGAGGCCGTTCTCATCGCGCTGGAGCACGTGAGCGCCCCTGTAACGCTCTTCAAACCGGGGCGGCTCGTCGGGATAGTATTCCGTCACGGTGGGAGACATCATCTCCTTGAAGGTGACGCCCATCCCCTTGGCGATGGAAGCAACGGTACCCAAAATGTCTTCGACGGGGTTCGGCATTGGGCCTGCTTTCATTCTACCGTGACTCCGCGCGCGAGCCTAGTTCCGGGCGCCTCAATCGGCCTTCCGTTCGGGCACGTTGTCCCCCGGCCGGAAGGCGCGCACACCCTCCTGCCACCGAGCCATTCGATTTGCCGCTTGCTCCCAGCCTTCAATTACGCGCGAGACCTTGCCCTCGCGCTCGATCGGAAATGCGGTGGGCGGCCATGATTCAAGTGCGCGATGACGCCACGGTCTCACTGACGGCGCCTTGCATCACTCATTAGCGAATGCGATGTCTGATGCGATACCATGTAGCCGTGAGGACCACTCTAGAACTCGACGATGACCTCGTGCAGGTTGCCAGGCAACTCGCGCAACAGCGCAAGATCACCATGGGGCAGGTAGTCTCCCAACTGGTTCGCCAGGCCATGGAGCCGAAGGGCGCGCCCCGCACGCGAAACGGGGTTCTGCTGTTCGACCTAAAGCCCGGCGCGCGAAAACCTAGCATGGCGTTGGTCAATCAACTGCGGGATGCCGAATGAGCGCCGCACTCCTGGATGTCAACGTGCTGATCGCGCTGCATGATCCGGCTCACCCGAACCACGAAGACGCACACCGGTGGTTTGGCCGCGCACGGAGGCGTGGATGGGCCACCTGCCCGGTCACCGTGAATGGTTTTGTCCGCGTCCTGAGCAACCCTGCCTACCCCACCGTGGCTGCAACGCCGGCCGAGGCGGCGTCCCGTCTTAGAGCTTTGTGCGCGGGCGCGGGTCATGAGTTCTGGAGTGATTCGGTCTCGCTCTTGAATGAGGCGCTGTTCCGGCCGCAAGCGATCACGGGGCATCAGCAGATTACGGATATCTATCTGCTCGGCTTGGCGGTCCGGCGCGGCGGCAGGCTGGCCACATTCGATCAGTCGATTCCGGTCAAGGCTGTTGTAGGGGCCGGCGGGATTCACCTCGAGCTGATCGGAAGCGATCCTGGCCCCACGGGTTCCTAATTGCACGCTCCTTCCGCCTACAGCTCCTTGATGAGTTGTTGGGCTGCGATCAGCAGCGGGTCCCACACGGGCGAGAAGGGCGGCGAATAGGCCAGGTCCAGTTGCTCGAAGTCGTCGACACGCAGGCGCGACTGGAGCGCGGCGGCAATGACGTTGATGCGGCCGGCGGCGCCTTCCTCGCCGATCACCGATCCACCGATCAAGCGGCGGGTGGCGCGATCAGCCACCAGCTCCACCGTGGTCTTGGCACCCGGCCAATAGCGTGGCCGCACGGCGGCTTCGATGCGCGCGGCGACCGGCGAAAAGCGTTCCGCGCGCGCCTGCTCGACGGAAAGGCCAGTGGTGGCGAAGCCCACTCCGAAGATGCCCACAATCGAGGTCCCCGCCACGCCGGCGAAGCGCTCGCGCCTTCCAGCGGCGTTGGCGCCGGCAACCCTTCCGGTCTTGTTGGCCGTGGTTCCCAGCGGAATCCAGGTGGGGCGGCCGGTCACCAGGTGCGTGACTTCGGCGCAATCGCCGGCGGCGTAGACGCCGTGCAGGTTGGTCTCCATGCGGTCGTCGGCGCGGATGGCGCCGGTGTGGCCGAGTTCGACTCCGGCCTCCGCGGCCATCTCCACGTTGGGCTTGAAGCCGGCCGAGACCACCACCAGATCGCCGGCGACGTCCCCGACGCGGTCCGGCTCGATGGCGCCAACGTTGACGCCGCAGCGCAGCTCCACGCCGTGCTCTTCCAGTTGCCTGCGAACGGCCGCGGTGAAGCGCGCGTCGTCGCGCCGTAGAACGTTCGGGGAGCGCTCCAGCACGGTCACGCGCAAGCCGTTGCGGCGCAGCGCGTCGGCGGCCTCCACACCGATGTACCCGGCCCCGATCACCACCGCCCGCCGCGGCTGTTTCTCGCGGAGGAAGCGGCGCATGCGCTCGGCGTCGTCCAGGGTGTGCAGCGTGAAGACGTGGGGCTGCTGCGCGCCCGCGATGCCGGCGGTGTCGCAGCGCGCGCCGGTCGCGATCACCAGGTGGTCATAATGCACGCGGGCGCCGGATTCGAGCGCCACTTCGCGGCGTGGGTGAGCGATGGAAACCACGCGGGCGTCCGTGCGCACCTCGATATTGCGCTGCTTGCGGAAATACGCGGGGCTGTAAACCATCAACTGGCCGGCCTCGCGGACGCGTCCTTCGACGAAATACGGCAGCCCGCAGGCCCCGTACGAAACGACCGGGCCTTTCTCCAGCACAACGATATCGAGGCGCGGATCGATGCGACGCGCGCGCGCCGCCGCGCTCAGGCCCGCGGCGACGCCTCCGATGACCACCAGTGCCATCGGCGCCTATTCCTCTTTCATTTTCTGCACAAAATCCAGGATATCGAAGGTCTTGATCTTGCGGTCGGGATAATAACTGTTGACGGCGTCCTGCTCGTCGTTAAAAATCTCGAACACCGTGGCGAGCTTGGTCATGACCAGCAGTTCGATATGGCGGCGGTTGAGGTTGAGCAGTTTCATATTGCCGCCGTTCTTGCGCAGGGTGGTGACGCACATGACCAGCGCGCCGAGGCCGGTGCTGTCGATGTAATCGGTGCCGGCGAGATCGAACACCACCTTGCGCCTGCCGGCGGCGTTGAGCGCGGCGACCTTCTCGCGCAGCGCGCTGGCTTCCGGACCGACGGTGATGCGGCCCTTCAACTCCAGGATGGTGATGCCTTCGCGTTCTCGTTGCTGAATGTCCAGAGCCATAGCTTTAACTGGAAATCGGATTATGACACCGGCGCTACCCGCACCGCAAGGCGATTGCGAACCGCATCACCGGCGTGAACCGCGCGCACGGGCGCGTTGCGGGACGCGGCGTGGCGGCCTGGGCCGCATCTCGCGCGCCAGCGCACCCATCAGGGCCAGGAATAAAACCACAAGCGCGGCCTGCGGCACGCCTGCGCCCTCACCGGATGGACCGGCAACGTCGTCGCCGAGGAACTCGAGGGTGTAATCGTGACGCATCCACCAACCCTGCCAGTACACGGCGTCGTCGTTCAGATGCTGCCGGAGCTGCGCTTGCGCGTGGGACACAACTTGCTGAGTCGCGGCGTCCGGAGGCTGATACTCGGCGAGTGCGCTGAGAGACTGCCGGCACAGGGCAAACCGGTGCTTCAGGAACCAATTCTTCCATGCCTGAGCGCCGAGCCCGTCGCGGGTCGGTTGCCCCATCGGGAAGCCTCCGGACGCCATGTTCAGGCCGGCGGTGAAAACCGTTCGCTGTGGAGTGTTTTCCAGCGCTTCGATGCGGGCTTGCAGGAACACTCCCAACCCGCAATCGACGATGCAGCCGGCCACGATGGCCATCGCGGCAATGCGCCGCCAGGGAAAGGCCGCCGCGATCAGCGACAGCCCCAG
>JBEKYW010000086.1:0-13270 GCA_049510555.1 Bryobacteraceae bacterium | reverse complement strand
ACTTCGCGCATGCCACCTTCGGGACGTATAGCGCCGCCGGCTCGCCGATTGTCGTGTTGCTATGGGTATACTGCTCGGCGCAGATATTCTTTTGGGGCGCTGAGTTCAGTAAGGTGTACAAGAACACCGTGGAATCCCAAAGCGGCCGGCAGCATTGAAAGCGCACGAGGCCATCATCATCGCCAGCAAATTGTAGTCACAGGATTTCTCCCTGGACGGAAACGGTAATAGGGGTTCTGCGCTGGTGTTTTTCTTGACCGGGCTGGGAAGCCGAAACCGAAGGGTTGCAGGTCCGAGTCCTGCCTTAGTAAGTGGCGATGCGTTTGGCTCGAATTTGAGCAATCCATTTAGAATCAACCATTTTGCCAGTGCCTCTCGACCGTGAAATACCCTTTGTTTCACTCGGGGAGCCAATTCTCATTCCGGCCGGTCAGCACATCACCGTCCTGTCGAGTTACCAACTCGTCACCTCTTTCTTGGGCCGGACTCCCGTGAAACGAGATTCCCACAGCTTGAAAAACCCATCTTGAACTTGCGGACCTCCAGTCGTGCCTTGTCGGCGTCGGCGTCTGCGACGGAGAGCAGGCCGGCCCGAATCGCAACCCGGTACAGTCCCGGCGCCGTCAGGATCCGGCCTGGCCCCAACCTCGCCAACGCCTCTCTGCGGAAGGCCCTCTTTTCGTCCGACGCGACGGCCCATCCCCTATGGACGGCGAGCGCCAGCGACGCCGCTTCGCCCGCGCCCATCAGGTGCCGGAGTTCGGCAAACAGCGCGATGGTCTCGGGGCCTGACAATTCCTCGATCCGAAGAACGCCGACAGCCACCGCGCCGTCCACCTGTTGCTTCTGGTCCCTAAGTGATTGACGGCTCCCAATTGGGGTGCAAGAGGTCCGGGGTTCAAATCCTCGCGGCCCGCCCAGATTTCTCAAACGCTTACAGTCCCACCCTTTCTTGAAGCCTCCCTTGGAGTCCGCTTGGTGTCCACCCAAATTCACCGCATGAGACGGCCGGTGGTACGCGCAAGCGTCGCGGAGTGGGCGATCTCCTTGCCATCGGCAAAGATGCGCAACCCCTTGCCTTTTCCAAAATGGGTTCCGTTCCTGTCCCACAGGATGGCGAGAAGATGGCCGTGGTACGGAACCCCATCCAGGCCGAACCACTCCCACTCATCCGCCGGCGCCAGAGGATTCACTTCCACTACGCTGCCGGCGTGAGGCCGCAGCCCCACCACGCCCGTGATCACCAGGTCGGCGTAAGCCGAGTGGTTGTAGTGATCGCCGCGTCCGTAGAACGTCTTCTTGCGAATCTTCAGGGCCCGCGCCCACCATTCGCCGGTGAGCGGGTCGAGGTTCTCGTCAACCCACGGCGCCACCTGCCCGTTGTCCAGCTTGAGCCGCTGGCTTCTGGTGTAGATCAGGAACGTCTGCCAGTAGTCCTGGTTGGAAACCGCGTTCTGAGAGTACCCGTTCAGCACGTTGGCCAGCGCGCGAAGCGTGATGGTAGTCGCAAATGGCCAACTGGGTCCGTTCCATTGGCAGTCGTCACCGTGATCGGCAATCTGGAACTGGGGGTGCCGCCGCTCGGCCGTGGTGGGACCGAAGGGGGCGTAGAAACCTTTCGGGTCCATGAGCTGTTTCCATGCCTCCTCGTACCCTTTGCCGGGTTCCGGCAAGTTGAAATACCAAGGCGTGTAACCCGCCTCCTCTCTCACGCCGGCGAAGCCCCCGGATTCCAGAACGGTCTCGAAAAACCCGGCCTCGCGGTCCCACAGCCGCTCCTCCACCAGCTTGCGCAGTCCCGCGGCCTTCCGCTCGTATTCCGCCCGCAGCCGGGAATTCCCGGCCAGCGCCGCAATCGCCGCCAGCGCTTTGGCATCGCCGTACAGATAACTGTTGATGGTCGGGCGAATGTTCTTCACCCTGCGCCCTCCGCTGATCGACTCTTCCATTCCGTCGGAAACGTCGCGCTGCCAGAACAACCCGCTCTCCGTCAGGCGCTCCTGCTCCCAGGCGTGGTAATCCCTCTGAAGGGCGTCGAGCTGAGACAGCAGGTACGGCGTGTTGCCATCCGCCAGCCACCGGTCGTAGAGCGCGTCCGCCGTCCAGCCGCTGAACTGGTGGAAGTGGCTCTGCAAGCCGCCGCCCTCGCCGGAGTGCAGCCAGAATGCGATGTAGTCGTTCAGATAGCGCGAATCGTGCAGCCAGCGTCCTTCCGCAATGTGATGGCCCAGCGCGCAACTGATGGCATTGTAGTCCGTGGCATGATCGACGTGCCGGAGAAACTCCGTGATGATGAAGCCGGCCGGCGTCTTCTCGATGTGTTTGCGGTAAGCCCACCAGCGATAGTAGTAGGTCAGCTCCACGTCGCTGTCGGGGCAGGAAAAGAAGGGGATATTGCTCTTCATCCACTCCCAGGCGCCGGCATTCGGAATGCTGTAATTCCCGTCTTCCGGATCGTTGCGACCGAGCGAATCCACATAATGACGGAAGTCGTCCGGGTTGAGGAGGACGCTCGGGCGCGCGGCGTCGCCTGCCCATCCGGCAATGGCCCACCCAAGAGCCATGCCGGCCGCGCCGGCCCGCGCCAGGCTCCGCGAGTTCAGCCGCATCCGAAACATGTTGCACGCTACTATACCATCAGTCCGGCGCGCGTCGCGGTCCGCGCCATAGCTCTAAAGCACTACCCAGGAATGGCTCGATCGGGCTGTGCGGCAACATCCCCAATGGGTAACTTTCCCGGTGGCCCGGCTCGTCGAACCAGATGTGTGATGGCCTGCATTTTGAGTATCGCTTCACAAGGAGGCAAAGATGCTTAAGGGAGCGCCCCGAGGGGGGATTTTGACGAGCTTGGTCAGACTACTTGCGGTTTCCATGCTCTGGCAACTGGCTGCCAGTGCGCAGGATTCCAGTTGCTGGTTGCGCGACGGAGTTTCGCCGGCTCCCTCGCTGGTCTACCTTCTCTGCGAACAAGGCGCCTTGCTGGTCACCACCGACGGTGGTGCCACCTGGTCCCACCGTGACAGCGGCCTGAAGGGGCATCTGCGGAATATCGATTTCATCGACGCGAACCACGGTTTTGCGGTCGGCGATGACGGGCTATTGGTTGCCACGGGCGACGGCGGCAAGACATGGGAGCCTCGGAAAACGGGCAGCACCGAGAACCTGACGGCCGTTCAATTTGTCGGCCAGTCGGGCTGGGTGAGCGGCTACGACGGAGTGATTCTCCATTCTGCCGATGGCGGTCGCACCTGGTCCCCGCAAACCACCGACACCAAGGAATCGCTGGAGAACATTTTCTTCCTCGACGCGGAGCACGGCTGGGCTGTGGGCTGGGCCGGCATGATTCTCCGCACTACCGATGGCGGCGGGACCTGGCAGCAGGTGCGGACGGATGCGGCATCGTGGTCGCTGAACTCGGTGTACTTCCGCGATGCCAACAATGGCTGGATCGTGGGATTCAGCGGGCAGATCTTGCGCAGCCGCGACGGCGGCCTCACCTGGACGGCGCCAACCAGCCCGGTGAGATCGTCGCTCACGTCCATTCTTTTCGATCGCTCGAATCGCGGCTGGATCACGGCGGATGACAGTCTTCTGGTGAGCCAAGACGGCGGCGAAAGCTGGAAGCCGGTCAGCGTCGACAACCGGCTTTTTCTGTGCCAGCTCATCAACGTGAATGGGTCGCTCTGGGCAGTCGGCCAACTCGGTGTGTTGAGGCAGACCGGCGCCGGCTTGATGTGGCAGAAGATCGAAAGCCTGGTTCCCGACGACCCCACGAAGGATAGCTATACCACCAGCGTCTCCGCGTCCAGCCACCCGGATTGACGCTCCAGCGAAATCCTATTCCTGGATAAAGAACAGGGATGCGACCGAGGGGAGGACCAGCCGCACCGTCGTGACCGGCTGGCCGTTGGCCTCCCCCTGCGTGAACTCGGCCTGCTCCTGTCCTCCGGTGTGAGGATTCCAGATTCTCAGCGTCTTGTGGCCTCGCAACACGACCTTGGTGTCGATCAGCTTGGGCGACGAGTTGGCGAAGAAGTAGATATCGCGGTCGTTCTTGACCTTGTGGATATAAGTCAGGGCGCCGTCATAGTCCGGGCCCCGCTTCAGCACTCCCATGGGCTCCTGAATGTCCACATCCCGGAGGGGAAGCGCCAGCTTCAAAGCAAAGTCCAGCAGCCAGGGGTGGGGAGTTGGCAGGAAGATCGCCTGCCCGCCCGCCTTGTTCTTCTTGATGTAGTACCAGAAGACGTAGAAATTCATCCGGTCCTGCGCGCGCCGGACGTCGGCCTTCAAGGGAGCATCCCGGGAGACGCCGAAAACGTCGGCGATCGCCTGCCGCACTTCCTGATCTTTGCCGAACTCCGCGGATCGGGTGGGGAGCTGAGTGGTGGCGATCACCGTTCCGCCCTTGTCGTAAAATTCCTTGATCTTCGCCGCGGCGGCGGCGGAGAGAGTGTCCCCGGCAGGGACAATCAGCACGCTGTATTCCTCGCGGTTCTCACGGTTGTTGAGAATCAGCTTCTGCTTGTCGATGATGCACCGGTTCACCAAAACTTCGGGGTGCAGGTACGTGTAGTCCACGCGAAGCCCGCGGTAGAGCGCCTCGCCCACGTCCTGGTAGTCGGTTCCCGGAGGCGAGAAGCCGCCCTCGCGCGCGTACGCGGTCTCCATGATTTGCGGAGGCTGCTCGCCGGCTCCCAGGGGAAATTGCTGGCCGCCAACCTGGTGGTACGCCGCCTGAAGCGAGGCGATCGGATAGAGCACTGCGACATCCGCCACGTGCCTGCCATGCTCCAGCAAATAGCTCAGGCGGCCAACGTAGTCATTCAGCTCGGCGCGCTTGGGCTGCATGGTGCGGGCCGGAACCTGGAAATTGATGCCCATCGCGTATTGATCCATCGCCACGGAATAGGCGATCTTCTCGTTCAGCACACGGTACGCCGCATAGGTCTCGGCCCTCGCAATCGGGTGGTCGTAGTTAAAGGCTGCCGAGGTCACGATCTTGTAAGAAGGGTTCGAGCGTCCCCACCACCAGATGTCGTCCACCGTCGGCAGGGTCTGGTGCTCAAACACCTTCAACAGATCCCCATTGAGCGGGGTCGGGTTGAGAGGCTCCTCCTGGTCGAGGTGCCCGCCGAACTGAAGGTGGTGGGCGGCGCACCAGTCGTTGAGCTTCTTGATGAAGTTCTGTTGAAAAAGCTCGGCGCGGAACCCGAACAGCGCCACGCGGGCCGCGGCCGTCTGCGGGCCGATGTCGTACCACAGCGCGGGGTAATACTTCATCGGAGAATAGCCATATTTCTTCTGGAAATTGGCGTTAAAGGCCGGCGTCCACATGCGATCGGCATGATGCATGGAAGGCTCGTCGTAAAAAGTCTGCGTGATGAGGTTGCCGAAGTAGCTTCCAAAATTCTCCTGGTACTTCTCGTAGGTCATGGAGATGAAGGCATTCATCGCCGTCTCGTCCAGGTAGTCAACCACGCGCGCCTTGCCTTCCGTCAGGTAGAAGGCCATGACCTTCCAGTTTCCTTTGGGGACCTGGCAGACCAGACGATCCTGCGCCTTGCGGCCGCTGACGTCCACCAGCTCGAACGTGTCCCGGTTCATGATCACGGTTCCCATGTAGATCCCCGTGGGAATGGCCAGTTCCGCCTTGGCCGGCCCGGTGACGTCCTTCTCGGTCATGTCCAGGTTCTTGGCGACGTACTGAGGGTACTTCGAGTAGAAATAACCCGCCACCGTGCCGGTCGGAAACGCGTAGTCGTCGTACAGGACCACTTCGAGCCCCTGTTTCTTGGCCTCTTCCAGCGCGATCTTGTAGAACCGGAAATACTCGTCGCTGAGGAAGACGACGCCCCGGTCGTTCTGAGGGCGCCGGAACATCTTCAGATAGGCCTCCGAAAGCCCCGTGGTAGGCCCGCCGCCCGCCTCAATGAAGAACCCGCCGTAATTCAGCTTGGCCATCTCTTGAATGCCCGAGATGACGCTGGCTTCGTTCAATGTGGACAGGTTGAAGTTCCACATGGCATGTCCCCGGTACATGGCCGGAGGGGCCTTGAAGATGGCGGGGTCGAATGCGTTGCTTTGCGCCAGGAGCGCTGCCACCGGCAAAACGAACATCGCCAACCGCCGTACGGCACTGGTGGACTGCTGTAACATTGGATTTACCTTCTCGTTCATCGTAAATCTTCTCGGCATGGGTGATGTTATGAATTATTCGCGCTGTTTCCGGGTTGCCGCCTTGCTTGGCGCGGCTATTTCCGCCGCTTCGCAACCCAAGCCGCTTTCCTCCTTCGACCCTCAGATCAAACCGCTTCTGGCGCGGATGACGCTGGCGGAAAAGATCGGGCAGATGACCCAGCCCGATCAGGAGTACATCAAGGATCCGGCGGATATCGAAAACTACTTCATCGGCTCCGTTTTGAGCGGCGGTTCCTCCGACCCCAAGGAAGGCAACAGCCTTCGGGCGTGGACCGATCTTTACGACCGCCTCCAGCAGCACGCCAGCCGCACGCGCCTCAAGATTCCGATCCTTTACGGCATCGACGCCGTGCACGGGCACAACAACGTGCTCGGCGCGGTCATCTTCCCGCACAATATCGGGCTGGGATGCACGCGCAACGCCGCGCTGGTGGAAAAAGTGGAGCGCGTCACCGCCGAGGAAGTCCGAGCCACTGGAATTCAGTGGGCGTTTGCGCCGTGCGTCACGGCGCCGCAGGATGTGCGCTGGGGCCGCACCTACGAGGGTTTCTCCGAAGACCCCCAACTGGTGCGGCAACTGGCGGAGGCGGCGGTGCGCGGCTTCCAGGGTACGGACCTGGCCAGTCCGCTTTCCATCCTGGCCTGCGCGAAACACTATGTGGGCGACGGCGGCACCACGTTCGGCTCCGCGCGCGGGGGCGCGGCGGGTCTCGATCAGGGCGATACGCGCGTCGACGAAGCTACCCTGCGCCGCATTCACCTGCAAGGCTATGTCGCGGCAGTCAAGGCCGGCGTAGGATCCATCATGCCCTCCTACAGCAGTTGGAACGGCGTGAAGGTCTCGGGCAGCAAGCGCCTTCTCACCGAGATCCTCAAGCAGGAGCTGGGCTTCGAGGGATTCCTGATCTCCGACTACAACGCCATCGACCAGGTCGACCGCGATTATAAGAAAGCTATCGGAATCTCGATCAACGCCGGCATGGACATGGCGATGGTGCCCAACAAGTACAAGGAGTTCATTGCCAACCTGAAGCAACTGGTGGAAGAGGGCGCGGTGCCGATGCCGCGCATCGACGACGCGGTGACCCGCATTCTCCGCGTGAAGTTCGCCATGGGCCTGATGGACCAGAACCGGCCGCAATTGGCCGACCGCGGCCTCCACAAGACGTTCGGCTCGGCCGAGCATCGCGCGGTGGCTCGCGAAGCCGTGCGGCAGTCGCTGGTGCTGCTGAAGAACCAGAACCAGGTTCTGCCGATGAAGAAGACCGCGGCCCGCATTCACGTGGGAGGCAAGAGCGCGGACGACCTCGGCAACCAATGCGGCGGCTGGACCATCGACTGGCAGGGCAAGAGCGGAGACGTCACCCCGGGCGGCACCACCGTGCTGGCAGCCATCCGGCAGGCGGTCTCCAAGGGCACCCGGGTGACTTTTTCGAAGGACGGCACGGGCGCCGCCGGAGCCAGCGTCGGCGTGGTGGTGATCGGTGAGCGCCCGTACGCCGAAGGTGACGGCGACCGCGCCGATCTCAAACCGGCTCAAGAGGACGTGGACGCCGTTGCCAACATGAAGGCGGCGGGGATTCCCGTGGTGGTGATCCTGTTCTCCGGCCGCCCCATGATCCTCGGCGGCGTGCTTGACAAAGCGGATGCCTTAGTGGCCGCGTGGCTCCCGGGCACCGAGGGCGAAGGAATCGCGGACGTGCTCTTTGGCGACTTCCAGCCCGTAGGGAAACTCTCGTTCGCCTGGCCGCGCTCGATGGCGCAGGTCGCCAGGCACGCCGGCGACAAGGATTACGATCCGCTGTTTGCCCTCGGATACGGTTTGAGTTACTGAGGGCTCGTGCCTATTCGTGCCGCAGTGCAACCGCCGGGTCGACCCGTAGGGCGCGGGCGGTTGGCGCCACTGTGGCCAGGCCCGCGACCAGCGCAAGCACGCAGGCCACGGCCACGAAGTTCATCGGATCGGCCGGGCGTACCTCCGGGGCCAGGAACATCGATAGTGGGCGCACCGCGACCGCGGCCACCGCGAGGCCCATTACCATCCCGGCCGTCACCAGTCTGAGGCTCTGGCCCACAACCATCGCCAGAACGTTGCCTGGCGTGGCGCCCAGCGCGACACGAATGCCAATCTCGCGAATCCGCTGGTGGGTGGCGTACAGCAAGACTCCATAGAGTCCGATGGAAGCGAGCATCAATCCGAACAGCGCCATCGAGCCTAAAACCGCGGCGCCCACACGGCTCGGCAGCAACGCCCCCGCGAAAACATCGCCCATGACCCTGGTTTCCACCGCGGCCGCCGCGTCCAGGCCTGCGAGCGTCTCGTCCACCTTGCGGACCATCGTTTCCGGCGCGCTCCTGGTGCGCACAAAGAAGTGCGCAAATGCCGCGTACCTTTGCTGGGCATGAGGTGCATACAGCGCCATGGCGTTCTCTTCTCCCAGGGTGACGTACTTGCTGTTCCGTGCTATGCCCACGACCCTCGCGTCGCGATTGTTCGGAAACCGGAGGATGTGACCCACCGGGTTGGCGTTTCCGAACAATCGCCGCGCCAGGTTCTCGTTCAGAATCACGACTTCGGGTGCCCCAACACGGTCCGAATCCAGGAAAGAGCGGCCTTGCTGAATGGGAATCCCCATGATCCGGAAGTAGTCCGGCCCCACGGTGTTAGAGTTGTACTGCACGCGCACCGTGCGGCTGCCCCCGTCCGGCCGAAGCGGGCCGCTGGCTCGGCTGAAAGCCAGGAACGGGTTGAGGGGCACCGCAGACGCAGGCGAAGCCGCCTCAATCCCCGGCAGCGCGCGCAGGCGTTCCAGCGCAGTATCCACCAGTGCTGCGAATTTCTGCGGCGTGTACGAGCCCGGTACCGTCCCGAATGTGGCCACCACCGTACGGCTGGTGTCGAACCCCGCGTTGAACGACGTGGTGTACATCAGGTTGCGGACGAACAGCAGCCCTGCGCTGAGCAGTATGATGGATACCGCCAGTTGCCCGATCACCAGCGCGTTCCGCAGCGTATAGCCCGCCGGTCCGGCCTGCCGGCCGCCCTCCTTAAGCGCGCCGCCGATTCCCGCGCGCGTCCCCTTGAGTGCCGGCACAAGCCCGGTCGCCAGCGTCACCACAAAGGCGATCGCCACCGAGTAAGCCAGGAGCATCCGGTCCGGCTGGATCAGCAGCTCGATGGGCAGCGGCGTGGGGATATGAAAACCGCTCAGCAGTCTCGTGAGCCAAAAGTTGAGCAGCAGGCCGGCGCCCGTTCCGAGCAACGCCAACAACAGGCTCTCCGCCAGCAACTGCCGAACCAGCCGGCCCCGGCTGCCGCCGAGCGACATCCGGATGGCGAACTCGCGGGAACGGGTGAAGGCTCGCGCGAGCAGCAGGCTGGACACGTTGGCGCACGCGATCAGCACCACAATCGCCGTCACGACGACGAGCATGCCAAAGAACGCCACCGCCGGTATCGCGGCCTGGCCCTCCTCTTGAAGGCGCTCCACTCCGCCGGCCGTGGAAAGCCGGATCGCTTCCGCCCATTTGCGATTGACATCCGGGTACACGCGATCCAGTTCGCGGCAGATCGGCTTGAGGCGGGTATAGGCCGCCTGGCGCCCCATCCCCTGCGGCAGCCGCGCATAAAGCATGACCTCGATGGGATCCTTGGTCAGGTACAGGTCGGGCGTGAAGCCGAAGCCGGCCAGCATGCGGTGGTCGCGAGGCAATACTCCGATCACCGTGTACGGCTTGCCGTCCAGCGCGAGCTTGCGGCCGACCACGTTCGGATCGCCGCCCAGGCGCTTGGTCCAGAAGCCGTTCGTAATCACCGCGACATCGGATTCTCCGCGCTCTATGGACCGCCCCATGGCGACTGGAATTCCCACTACCTCGAAGAAGTTGTCGGTGACGCGGGTCCCAGCCAGGCGATAAGAACGGTTGCCGTCGCGCCAGTTCACCACCATCTGGATGTTCATCCCGGCGAGCCCGTCGAATGCGTGCGTCTCCTCCAGGAAACGATATTGCGACATGGGGACCCAACTGTTGCCGCTCACTGAAATCTGCACCAGCGACTTCGGATCGCGGCAGGAGGGTTCGCTGAAGAGCGCTTCCCTCGCAACGCTGAATATGGTGGTGTTGGCGCCGATTCCCAGAGCCAGCGAGCCAACCGCTGCCAGCGTCAAGGCAAGATTGCGCCGCAACGCGCGGGCCGCGTAGCGGAGATCGGATCCAAGGTCCTCCAGCCAGCGGATCTGCCACGCGGAGCGCGTCTCTTCCCGGGTCCGCAGTGTGGAACCGAACTCTCGCCGCGCTCGCAGCAGGGCATCGGCGCCGGACAGGCCAGCCTGTTCCAGCTCGTCCGCGCGGGCCTGGATGTGAAACCGCACCTCTTCCTCGAGTTCCCGATCGAACCGCGAACGCCGGAACAGATAGGCGAGGCGATTGCCGATTTCATTCCAGAACGCCATGGGAGTCTCCGTTCAGGCGGTGCGCATCACAAGCTGGATGGCGCGCACCAGGCGATCGAATTCACCTGCCTCCTTGTCGAGCTGTTTGCGGCCCTCGGGTGTCAGCCGATAGAAGCGAGCCTTGCGATGGTTCTCGGAAACGCCCCACTCGGACGTCAGCCAGCCCTTGACCAGCATGCGGTTGAGCGCGGGATACAACGAGCCGTCTTCGATCCGGAGGCCCTCCCGGGAAGCATTCTGGATTCGCTTGACGATGGCGTATCCGTGCAGCGGGCCACGACTCAGGGTCCGCAGGATCAGCAAGTACAGCGTCCCAGGGAGCAGTTCCGGGATGGGATTCGATTCCATGTTTTCCCTGTCCAGACTAGGTATAAATCAAATGGGAAGGATTGTCAAGGAAAGCGGCTGCGAAGAAGACGACCTTTGGAACGGACGTGATCGAAGGTGGAACCCGTTTGAGATGTGATAATTGGGTTTTTGGAACAGTAAACGGCCTTCTGTGCGGGCCAGTCGAACTGTGACCGGGACACCCTCGCTTCACGCACCTGGCATAAACTTGGGGAGGAGCTCGGGCCATACGGGAGCCGGGCCAGCACTGAACGAGAACCGGCGTACGCACAAGGAGGCGTTATGCAAGGTGCACGTATATCTCGACGCCAACTCATCGCTGGTGCAGCCAGCGTTGCGATCGGGAGGGCGTTTGCAGCCGTCCCGCCGGCATCGCCGGTGGCCATTGCGCGCTGCGCCACCTACGACAAGGAGATGTTCAGGACGCTGGGCGGCCTGATGAACCAGATCGGGGGAATCGGGGGACTGGTCAAGGGAAAGACCGTAGCGGTGAAGCTCAATCTCACAGGCAACCCGATCCGCTTCCCGGAGCGGCCCGACATGCCCTACCGCAATCATCCGGCGACTGTTCTGGCGCTGGCACAGTTGCTGTCCAACGCGGGTGCCCAGCGGATCCGCATCATTGAAGCTTTCTTCCCGGCTTCACAAGAACTGGAACTATGGGCACGTTACGGGCTGGACGTCAAGGCGATCAGCAACGTGGGCTGCAGGGTGGAATGGGAGAATACACAGAACTTGGGGCAAGCCAAGGAGTACAGGCGATTGAAGGTGCCGTCGGGAGGCTACATCTTCCCGGCCTTCGACTTGAACCACTCCTTCACGGATTGCGATGTTTACGTGTCGCTGTCGAAACTGAAGCATCACGCCACCGCCGGCGTGACGATGGCGATGAAGAACAATTTTGGCAACACCCCCTGCTCCTTGTACGGCGGCGACTGCGGCGAGAGCGGCAACGAGAACCCCGCGCAGGAGCGCGGACCGGTCTGCCACAACGGAACCCGAACTCCGCCCAAGGGGGTGCCCCAGGAACTCGATCGGACCACGCCGCGCGAGGGCGGCTACCGCGTGCCACGGATCGTAGTCGATGCGGTGGGCGCGAGGCCTATCGACCTGTCGATTGTTGACGGCGTCGAGTCGATCAAGGGCGGAGAGGGCGTCTGGAACCGGGGGGTGGCGTACGTCAAGCCGGGCCTGCTGCTGGCGGGGAAGAATCCCGTCTGCGTGGATGCAGTGTCGACGGCGATAATGGGCGGCGATCCGCTGGCGGATCGCGGGCAAAGCTTCTTCACGGACTGCGACAACACGATCAAACTGGCGCAGGCCGTCGGCATCGGCACCGGGGACCTGTCCCGCATCGAACTGCCGGGACTCAAGATCAAAGAGGCGCTTTTCGACTACGGCCCGAGGCCGATCTCAGCGCCTCCGAAGCGGGGAGACCCGGCGCCTCAGGCGCAACCTGGGCGGAAAGGTTAATTCACCTTAGCGCGCGTCACGAAATAACGTTGCCAGTTCAGCAAATCGCTCCCTGACGGTCGCGGCTCGGAAAGCGATTCTGAGCCGCGAAAATGAAGGGAAGCAGCAGAATAATCACGGCGCTCCAGAGAATGGTGGGCGCGACAGGACTCGAACCTGTGACCTCCTGCGTGTGAAGCAGGCGCTCTAACCAACTGAGCTACGCGCCCCGGAGCGGCGGGCAAAATTCGAGTTTAACCGAAAATGCAAGACGCCGCCACCACGCTCCAGGCGCTCGGAAGGCCGCGTCCCGCCGATCTTTAGTATGATGAACCTGTAATGTCCCAGCGGGAATCAATGGTCGCCCCGCCGGTTGGATTCTCGCCGCAAATCCTCGCAAGGCTGGTTCAGTTGGAGACGGCTCTGGGGACGGCGATTCGCGGCAAACCGGAAGTGGTCCGGCTCTCCGTGGTCTGCCTGCTGGCGCGTGGCCACCTGCTCATCGAGGACGTGCCCGGCGTCGGCAAGACTACCCTCGCTCAGGCGCTGGCGCGCGCGGTCTCCTGCCGCTTCCACCGGCTGCAATTCACCAGCGATATGCTTCCCAGCGACGTCCTCGGCGTCACCATCTACAACGCCCACTCGGAAGCCTTCGAGTTCAAGCCCGGACCCATCTTCAGCAATTTTCTGCTGGCAGACGAGATCAACCGCACCACGCCCAAGACGCAATCGGCGCTGCTCGAGGCCATGAACGAAGGCCAGGTCAGCATCGATGGGAAGTCGCACGCGCTGCCGCAGCCGTTCATGGTGATCGC
>JBEKYW010000085.1:0-25267 GCA_049510555.1 Bryobacteraceae bacterium | reverse complement strand
ACCGCGGCAGTTGGTATCAGCGCCCCGCTCCCCTGGCCGTGACCGTCATAGCGATCCTGTTGGTATTGAATATTTGGTTTGCCTGACATGCTGGACTTAAGAGTGCCTTCGGGCTGGTTCTTCACTGTGCTCGGTCTCATCCTGCTGGGGATGGGTGTCTTCGCGCCCGACACGCGCGCCGCACTGAGCGATGCCAACGTCAACCTCTACAGCGGTCTCTCCATGCTGGTGTTCGGCCTCATCATGCTGTTGCTGGCATGGCGGGCGTCGCGGAGAGCCTCGTGACGGAGGACTTCCGCAAGCTGTACGGCTCGGCGGAAGGGGTTCGCGTCTTTCGCGCGCCCGGCCGCGTGAACCTGATCGGCGAGCATACCGATTACAACCTCGGGTTCGTGCTTCCGGTAGCGCTCGATCTGGCCACCTATATCGCCACGGCGCCATCCGGGGTGCCCTCTGGGCCCGGCAAGGTCCGCATCTATTCCGAACACCGCCAGGAGATGCGCGAGTGGAACACGGCCGAGCTCGCCACGCTCCAGCCCGCGCGCCATTGGACCGATTACCCCATCGGCGTGGCCCAGGAACTGCTTAGCGCGGGCTTCGCCATCGAGCCCACCAACCTGCTCATCCGCAGCACCGTGCCGGAAGGTTCCGGCCTGAGCTCCTCGGCCGCGCTGGAGGTCTCGACCGCGCTCGCCTTCCTGGCCGGCCGCTCGATCGATCCGCTGTCGCTCGCCCGCCTCTGCCAGCGCGCCGAGCGCAACTTCGTCGGCATGCCGTGCGGCATCATGGACCAGTACATTTCGGTTTTTGGCCGCGAACACTCGGCCGTCGAAATCGATTGCCGCAGCCTGGGTCACCGTCTGGTCGCGCTTCCCTCGGGCATCGCCTTCGTCGCCGTGAACACCATGGTGAAGCACGCCCTGGCCGGTTCCGCTTACAAGGAGCGCGTGGCCGAGTGCGCCGCCGCGGTCGCGGGGATCAAGGAGAAATTCCCGTCGGTCGAGAGCCTGCGCGACGTCTCGCCCGAGCGGTTCGAATCCGTGGCGCATTCTTTGCCTCCAGTGGTGGCGCGCCGCGCCCGCCACGTGGTGACGGAAGACGCCCGCGTGGGCCGCTTCGTGGAGGCCAGCGCCGCCGGCGATCTGGCGCTCATGGGCAAGCTGCTGGTGGAATCTCACCGCAGCCTGCAACACGATTACGAAGTGAGCTGCGCGGAGCTGGATTTCCTGGTGGATACGGCGCTGACCATCGACGGCGTTTTCGGCTCGCGCATGACGGGCGGCGGTTTCGGCGGCTGCATCGTGACTATGCTTCGCCCCGATGCCGCGGCGCGCTTCAGCGAGCAGATCGCGCGCATCTACGAGCGGCAGTTCCAGGTGGCGCCGCGAATTTACGCGTGCCAGCCCTCGGCCGGCGCCATGCAAGTGCTGGATTTCGGGACCATTCCGGCCGCTTAACGGAAGTAGCTCGCCGGCAGGCGCGACAGCTACGGCGTTACCGATAAACCGAGTGCTGGCATGGGCGAATCGAATTGGGATACTCCCGACACTCGCTCGGAGGTCTCCGACATGCGTCTGATCTTCCCGCTGGCGGTTCGCGCCTCGGAGATTCTGGGGGTGGACGCCGATCTCCGTGCGCAGTGGAGTGAGATCAGCCAAAACCTGGTGACGCTTCCCGCGGGCAGGGTGCCCTCTGGGCCCGGCGGCTTTGGAGGATTCATTTTCGGCACGGACACCGCCGGAGCGATCCAACCTCTGGGGGCCGACCAGGAGCTCAAGGCCCGCTTCCTCAATTTCAACCGGACTTCGGGCTTCATTGATGTTCCCGGAATCGGCGGCGCGCAGATCTTTCGTAACCGGCTGCGTTTGCGTGAAGGACCTGGGGCTATCGACGCCGAGCACATTGGCGGATTGACTTCGGGCATCCACTCGTCGCTGCTGACCGACGCGTCCGGTGCGCCGGGCCAGGATCCCATCCTCCAGGTTTTCCCGGCGTGGCCCAAGGACTGGGACGCGGAATACCGATTGCTGGCGCACGGAGCGTTCCTGGTCACCTCCTCCATCAGAAAGGGCCAGATCGAGTTCGTTGAGCTCTTGTCGAATGCCGGCGCGCCCTGCCAGTTGCGCAATCCTTGGGGCGCGGGTGAGGCCACGCTGTATCGCGACGGCAAGAAGTCGCAAGACTTCGAGGGAGCGCTGCTGACGTTCCCCACCGCCAAGGGCGAGAACATCGTGGTAGTGCCCAAGGGCGCCTCGCCAGACCAGTTCAAGCGCAGTCTGTAGGACCGCGGTAGTCAAGTTGACGGCACGATGACTTGCGGCCCCGTCCCAGCAAGGAATTCATAGCAAGAATTCTGAGAATATTCCGGCCGTCATCCGACTACATTGCAAAGGAATGAGAGTGTCCTCCATGGCGGGGTAAGCTCCATCCGGATGCCCCGCTTATGGCTCGCAGTCCGATCCGTTCCGTGGTTTGCCTCGCCTCCCGCGCTACACTCATTTCAGATGCCGCGCGGGATCAATGCCGCCAATCTGCTCACCTTACTCCGCCTCGTTCTGGTTCCTTTCGTCATCGGGGCCATCCTGGAGGGCCACCACACCATTGCGCTAGCGCTGTTCGCGTGCGCGGCTTCGACTGACGTTCTGGATGGCGCCGTCGCCCGCCGTTTTGGCCTCGCCACACCGGGGGGCGCATGGTTCGATCCCATCGCCGACAAGTGTCTCTTGAGCGGGGTCTTTCTGGCGTTGGCTGGCACCGGCATCGTGCCGTGGTGGCTGGTGGGTATCATTTTCGGCCGCGATCTCTACATCCTTCTCGGGGCCGCGGCGGTGATGTTGCTCACACCTGTCCGGAGATTCCCTCCCAGTATCTGGGGAAAGGTATCCACCTTTGTCCAGATTGTTACCGCGGTGCTGTGGATGGCCGGAAGCCTGCTCCAAGCTCGCGTAATGCATGCGCTTTCGTCCGCAATGCTATGGCCCTGCGCGGCTTTTACCGTCTGGAGCGGAATCGACTACACCCGGCGCGCCATTCGGACTCTGCGAGAACATTGACGAGGTGTCCGCGCGGGAGTAGTCTAAAAAAGGGACGGGGTTTCCGATGACTCGCTATTTGCCCGCGCGACATTACCTCTGGCTGGGAATCATCGCCGTCGTGCTGGCCGTGTTCTCAGGGTGGGTGGGGTGGCAATCGCCCCTGGCATTCATACCCGCAGCCCTCTTCCTGCTGACGGCTGCGTTCCTGTTCTTCATGGCATTTCGCCCCGCCGTTGAGATTCATGAAGGCTACCTCTCGATCGGCCGGCGCATCATCCCCTGGATGGACATCCGCCGCCTCGACCGCACCGGTTGGATCTCCCCGCTGATTGTCCGCATCACCCTGTTCGACGATTCGCGCCTGGTGCTGGTCCATTCCGGCGATCTGGATTCCTGCAACAGCCTGCTGCGCCATCTGCGCCGTCTCTCGCGCGATGCTCTCATCGACAGCATCCCCTATCGCCAGTATTGGGGTGAAGTGCTGGCCTCCGGCGCGGAGCGCAAACCGGCGCCGCCGCCCCGCTATCGCATCCTCAAGCCCGAGGATGAGGCGGAGGTCGAACGCCTCTACCAGCGGCTGAAAACCGTCGGTAATCTCGATCAGAAGAACAATTCCACGGACGAGAAATAGTCGGTGGCCCGCCCTCGTTCCTTCCGCCTTAAGCCCAGGTGGGGCAGGCTTCAGCCTGCCACCGGCCCTCTTCCTTTCCGCCTCCGCCTGTTGTTCGCGTGCCTCGTTCTGGTGGCTGCTGCCGTTCTTACCCGTTCGCTGTGGCTCTCCGCGCTGGGCTATGCCCTGGTCCACGACGACGGCCCGGCCAAGGCCGACATCGCTGTAGTCCTGGCCGGCGACTATACCGGCGGTCGGATCCAGGAAGCCGCCGAGTTGATCCGCCAGGGTTATGTTCCCGCCGCGCTGATCAGCGGCCCGCCCGGCTTCTATGGCGTGTACGAGTCCGATTATGCCATCGCGTACGCCGTCCGCCAGGGATACCCGGCGCAATGGTTCATTGCGTTCCCGCACTCGGCGCTCAACACCCGGGATGAAGCTCCCTTCGTGCTTTCCGAGTTGCGCCGCCGCAACGTACGGAGCTTCCTCCTGATCACCGACAACTTCCACAGCGCCCGTGCCCGGCGCGTGTTTTTGGCCGCCGAGCGCGCCATGGGAGGCGGCCCCGCCATGCGCGTGGTGACGGCTCCCGACCAGTACTTCCATCCCGATTCCTGGTGGCGCAACCGCGAGGGCCAGAAGACGGTCTTCTTCGAGTGGTGCAAGACCATCGCCTCCGCTCTGGGCGTCTGATCATGTGGGAGTCGCTGGCCCCCTGAGACCGCCGCATAGGTGGGTGGTTGCTTTCACCCACCATTGTGAGTTATGGCGCTATTCCCCTTAAGGCTTTCGATGTGTTTCGCGGTTGTTTTCAACATCCGCTCCGTATCGGGGTAGTTGGAGCGATTCGGTCCCTCAATTGCTTCACTTGCCACCAATCTTGCTGCCACCGTGCTGGACCGGCGCCAAGAGGTCATGCCGCCCCAGGAGGTGGTTATGGGCCAATCGAAACGTCAGCCGTCGACTTACGAGGTTCTTCGAGCGCACGGCATCGATCGCAGGGACTTCCTCAAATTCTGCACCGCCACCGCCGCGGCCATGGGGCTGGAAGCTTCATCCGGTCGTCGCACCCGGTGGCCCAGGATGTGGTGCTCAACATGATCTCCCTGGATTACGACGACACGCTGCAAGCCGCCGCCGGATTCCAGGTGGAGGAGATCCGCAAGAAGCTGATCAAGGACCACGCCGGCGAGTACGTGCTGGCCGTGGAAGGCAACGCGCCTACCAAAGATGGGGGTGTCTACTGCACGGTGGGCGGCGAGACCTTCCTGAACATCCTGCGGGAGACCGCCGAGCACGCCAAGGCGGTGATCGCCTGGGGCTCGTGCGCTTCCAATGGATGCGTCCAGGCTGCCCGGCCCAATCCCACTGGCGCCAAACCCATCTCGCAGCTCATCCCGCATGGCAGCGTCATCAATGTTCCCGGGTGCCCGCCGATTGGCGAGGTGATGACCGGCGTGCTCACCTACATCCTCACCTTTGGAACGCTTCCCGAGCTCGACCGCTACGGCCGGCCCAAGATGTTCTATGGCCAGCGCATCCACGATAAGTGCTACCGGCGGGCCTTCTTCGACGCCGGGCAGTTCGTCGAGGCCTGGGACGATGAGGGCGCGCGCAAGGGCTGGTGCCTGTACAAAATGGGTTGCCGCGGCCCGACGACGTACAATTCCTGCCCGACGTTCAAGTGGAACAACGGCGTGTCGTTCCCCATCGGCTCGGGGCACGGCTGCATCGGGTGCAGCGAGGCGAACTTCTGGGACAACGGCCCGTTCTACCAGCGGCTGACCTCCATACCAGTGCCCGGCATCGAATCCACGCCCGACCAGATCGGCAAAACGCTCACCACCATCGCGGGCGTGGGCGTGGCGGCGCACCTGGCATCCTACCTGGTTCGCAGGGGCGGCCAAAAACTCAAGGAGCCCATGTCCGGCGACGGGAAAGGAGACTAAACCATGGCGAGACGAGTGGTAGTGGACCCTATTACACGCATCGAAGGCCACCTGCGCGTGGAAGCCATGCTGGACGACCGCGGCGTCATCCACGACGCCATGTCGTCGGGGACCATGTGGCGCGGCATCGAAGTCATTCTCCAGGGGCGCGACCCGCGCGACGCCTGGGCCTTTTGCGAGCGCATCTGCGGCGTATGCACCACGGTACATGCGCTGGCCTCCGTTCGATCCGTGGAGAACGCGCTCAACATCCGCGTTCCGCAGAACGCCGATATCATCCGCAACATCATGTTCCTGACCCAGATGGTGCAGGACCACGTGATTCACTTCTACCATTTGCACGCGCTCGACTGGGTGGACGTGGTGTCGGCGCTCAAGGCCGATCCGGCCGGGACGGCGGCGCTGGCGCAGAAAGTGTCCTCCGGCTGGCCCACTTCCTCTCCCGGGTACTTCCGCGACATTCAGGCCACCGTCAAGAAGTTCGTGGAATCCGGCCAGCTTGGCATCTTCGCCAACGCCTATTGGGGCCACCCGGCCTACAAGCTGCCGCCGGAGGCCAACCTCATGGCCGTGGCGCACTATCTGGAAGCGCTCCAGTGGCAGAAGGAAATCATCAAGATCCACACCATTTTCGGCGGCAAGAACCCGCACCCCAACTACCTGGTGGGAGGCATGGCATCCGCCATCTCCATGCAGAGCGACAGCGCCATCAACATGGAACGGCTGAACTATGTGCGCGACCTCATCACCGAGGCCCTGCGCGTGGTGGAAGGGCTGTATATTCCCGATCTGATGGCGGTGGCGTCGTTCTACCCCGAGTGGACCCAGATCGGCGGCGGCCTTGGAAACTACATGGTCTACGGCGATATCCCGCAGAACGGAATCGGCGATCCGGAGAAGTTCCGGTTCCCGCGCGGCATCATTCTGAACCGCGACCTCTCCAAGGTTCTGCCCGTGGATGCCACCGACATGAACCAGGTGCGCGAGGAAATCGCGCATTCCTGGTACGACTACCCCGCCGGCAAGGACGCCCTCCATCCCTGGGAAGGCGTCACCGAGCCGCACTACTCCGGGCCTAAGCCGCCCTACCAGCAACTCGACGAAAACGGCAAGTACTCCTGGCTCAAAGCGCCGCGCTGGCAGGGGCATGCCATGGAGGTAGGCCCGCTGGCGCGCATGCTGGTGGGGTACGCCAGCGGACGCGCCGAGTTCAAGGATGTGGTGAGCGAGGCGCTGAGCCGGCTGAAGGTTCCGGCCACGGCGCTGTTCTCGACACTCGGCCGGACGGCTGCGCGCGGGCTCGAGACACGGCTGGCCGTTCGCTGGTTGCTGGCGGAATACGAGCACCTGATCGCCAACCTCAAGTCCGGCGACAGCGCCACGGCCAACAACACGTCGTGGGAGCCGGCCACCTGGCCCGCCGAGGCCAAGGGCTTCGGGTTCACCGAGGCGCCGCGCGGCGCGCTGGGCCACTGGGTGCACATCAAGGACCGCAAGATCGCCAATTACCAGATCGTGGTGCCTTCCACGTGGAACGCCTCGCCCAAGGACGGCCAAGGGCAGCACGGCGCCTACGAAGCGGCGCTGCTGAACACCCCCATGGCCGATCCGCAGCGCCCCATTGAGATCCTGCGGACCATCCATTCTTTCGATCCCTGCCTGGCATGCGCCTCGCACGTGATCGGCCCGGACGGCCGCAAGCTGGCCGAAGTGGTGGTGCGGTAGGAGGACCTCATGGCGACACCCATCAAATCGATTGGCCAGCCATGGCCGGGCGGATTTTATCGCCGGCGCTACGTCTGGCAATGGCCCGTCCGGCTCTCCCACTGGATCAACGTGATCTCAGTCGCGGTGCTCTTCCTCACCGGCGAGTACATCGCACACCCGCAGCTTGCGCCCTCCGGCGAACCCTTTCAGCACTTTGTGATGGGGCGGGTGCGCCAGATCCACTTCGCGTTCGCCTTCGTCTTCCTGATCAGCTTTCTCTGGCGCGTGTACTGGTTCTGGATGGGCAACAATTACGCGCGCTCCGGTTTCCCGTTCGTCTGGCGCGCCGCTTGGTGGCGCGACCTGGTTACCCAGGCGCGCGATTATCTCTCGCTCCATCGCGGCCACGTTCACCTGGGCCACAACGCGCTGGCGGGGCTTACCTACACCATTTGTGTGATCGGCCTCGGCTGGGGCCAGATCTTCACTGGCCTCGCGCTCTATTCCGAGTCCAACCCCGGTGGCTTCTGGGACCACCTGGTGGGATGGGTGATTCCGTTTCTCGGCGGCTCGTTCCGCACCCATATGTGGCACCACATGTTCTCGTGGGCATTCATCGTCTTCGCGGTGGTCCACCTGTATGTGGTCCTGTTCGATTCGCACCAGTATCGCAACGGTCTGACCTCCTCGATGATCTCGGGCTTCAAGTTCTACCAGGAGGGCGATCTCGACCATGACACCTGGCTCAGTTGAGCGCCCAGTGCTGGTCCTCGGGGTGGGCAATGCGCTGCTGGGGGACGACAGCGCGGGACTTTTGTTACTGGCCGAGTTGGAGCGGGATGCTGACCAATGGGGTGACCAGGTGGAATTCCTGGATGGGGGTACGCAGGGGCTGGCGCTGCTTGACCGCATCGCCAGCCGCCGCGCCTTGCTGGTTCTGGACGCCGTGGCGCTGGGAGCGGAGCCTGGAACGGTTCACGTTCTGCGCGGGTGGAAGCACGCCGGAGAGCGCGCTTCCACCGCGCATGAAAGCAACGTGGCCGAATTGCTCCAGGCGTCCACGCTGCTCGGAGAATGCCCGGAGCAGGTGACCGTCGTCGGAATCGAGCCGGCGCAGATCGCCACGGGGATCGGTATTTCGGATGCAGTCGCCAACGCCGTGGGCGCGGCAGTTGAAGCGGTGCGCCGGGAGTTGGCAGAGAGCCTCGCATGTGTTTAGCCGTCCCCGGTAAGATCGTATCGGTGGAAGAAATACTCGGGAACCGCGTGGGCCGGATTCAGTTTGGCGGCATCACGCGCGAAGCGCTGCTCGATCTCGTTCCGGAAGCCGCCGTGGGCGATTACGTGATGGTGCACGTGGGCTTCGCCATCAGCCGCGTGGATGAGGCGGAAGCGGCGCGGACTTACGAGGTGCTCGCGCAGATGGGTATGCTGGAAGAAGACCCATGAAGTACATCGACGAGTATCGCGACGCCAAGATTGCGCGCGCCCTGCTCGCCGCCCTGGAACGCAACGCGACGCGCCCGTGGGTCCTCATGGAGATTTGCGGCGGGCAGACCCACACCCTGATGCGATACGGCATCGACACGCTGATCCCAGATCGGATTGAGCTGGTGCATGGCCCCGGCTGCCCGGTTTGCGTGACGCCGCTCGAAGTGGTCGACAAGGCCATTCAGATCGCCTCCCGGCCGGACGTGATCTTCGTTTCGTACGGCGATATGCTGCGCGTCCCCGGCTCGTCCTCGGACCTGCTTCGGGTAAAGGCCTCCGGCGGCGACGTGCGCATCGCTTATTCGCCCATGGAGGCCGTCAAGATCGCGCGCGCCAACCCGGAGCGGCGCGTGGTCTTTTTCGGAATCGGTTTCGAAACCACGGCCCCGGCCAACGCCATGGCGGTCTTCGAGGCCAAACGGGAGGGCCTGCGCAACTTCTCGATGCTCGTTTCCCACGTTCTGGTGCCGCCGGCCATCCGCCTGCTGCTCGAATCGCCCGCCAACCGCGTCCAGGGGTTCATTGCGCCGGGCCACGTGTGCACGGTGATGGGCTATTGGGAATACGAGGCGCTCAGCCGGCAGTACAAGGTTCCGATTGTGGTAGGCGGATTCGAGCCGGTCGACCTGATCGAGGCCATCGGGATGCTGGTGGCGCAGCTCGAGGAAGGCCGCGCCGAAGCTGAGAACCAGTACGTCCGCTCCGTCAGCTTCGCCGGCAACCGGCCCGCGCAAAAGGTTCTCGGCGACGTCTTCGAGGTGACGGACCGCAAGTGGCGCGGCATCGGCGTGATCCCGCAAAGCGGCTTCCGCCTGCGTCCCGAGTTCGCCGAACACGATGCCGAGAGAATCTTCGGCCTGGCGGATACCGCGGTGGAAGAGCCTGCCGAGTGCATCAGCGCGCAAGTGCTGCAAGGCCTGAAGAAGCCCGTCGATTGCCCCGCCTTCGGCGTCCGCTGCACGCCCGAGAACCCGCTGGGAGCGCCCATGGTTTCGGCGGAAGGCGCCTGCGCCGCGTATTATCAGTATCGCCGTGATACCGTGAAAACGTCATGATCTGTCCGGCGCCTCTGGTCACCAGGGACAAGATCCTGCTCGGCCACGGCAGCGGCGGCAAGCTCAGCGCCGAGCTCATCCAGAGCATTTTCCTTCCGGCCTTTCAGAACCCTGTGCTGGCGCGCCTGGACGACCAGGGCGTGGTGAGCATAAACGGCGCGAAGCTGGCCGTCACCACGGACTCGTTCGTGGTCAAGCCGCTGTTCTTCCGTGGCGGCGATATTGGCTCGCTGGCCGTCCACGGCACGGTCAACGACCTTGCCATGGGAGGCGCGCAGCCGCTCTTCCTCACGGTGGCGTTCATTCTCGAAGAGGGCCTGCCCATGGACACCTTGCGCCGCGTGGTGGATTCGCTGGCGGCGGCGGCGCGCGCGGCCGGCGTCCAGATCATTACCGGCGACACCAAGGTGGTGGAAAAGGGCAGCGGCGACAGCATCTTCATCAACACCACGGGCATTGGGCTGGTGCCCGAGGGCGTCGAGCTATCTGCCGGCGCCGCGCGGCCCGGCGATCGCGTGATCCTGAGCGGACCGATCGGCGAGCATGGCATGGCCATTCTCTCGGAGCGCGAAGGCTTGGAGTTCGAAACCGCGCTGGAGAGCGACTCCGCCGCGCTCGATACGCTGGTGGCCGCCATGCTCGCGGCCGACCGGCGCATTCACACCCTGCGCGACCCCACGCGCGGCGGCGTCTCGAGCTCATTGAACGAAATCGCCAAGCAGTCCGGCGTGGGCATTGAGATCGAGGAGAGCGCCATCCCGGTGCGCGACCCGGTGCGCGGCGCCTGCGAGTTGCTCGGCCTGGATCCGCTCTATGTGGCCAACGAAGGCAAGCTGATCGCCATGGTGGACGCCGCCGCCGCCGATGCGGTGCTGGCCGCCATGCGCAGCCACCCGCTGGGCCGCGATGCGTGCGTGATCGGCAGCGTCACAGCCGCGCACCCGGGGATGGTGACCATGCGCACCCTGCTCGGCCCCAGCCGCATTGTGGACATGCTGGCCGGCGACCAGTTGCCGCGAATCTGCTAACGTAGCGCCGCCAACTCCTCCAGCCGCAATCGCCCCGTGTAGATCGCCATTCCCAGCGCTACGTGGACGTTCATCGCCAGCAGTGCGCGCACTTCGTCCATGGTGGTGATCCCGCCCGCCGCCGTCAGATCCAGTGAGGTCGCCGCACGCAGGCGCCGGAACCATTCCAGGTCCGTGCCCTGCATCATCCCTTCTTTGTCCACATAGGTGCACAGGAACCCCGAGCAGTACGGCTCCAGCGAACGGAGCACCTCCTCCGCCGCCAGCTCCGTGGCCGTGCGCCATCCCTTTACCACAATGCGTCCGCCCTTGGAATCCACCGCGACGATCAGCCGCTCGCGCCCCACCGCGTCCCGCAGCGCTGCCAGAAACGGCCCGTTGATGGCGTTCTGGGTGAACGCCGATGTCCCCACAATCACTCGATGCGCGCCCTGCTCCACCAGCGCCTGCGCGCGCTCGACGGCGCGCACGCCGCCGCCCACGCGCGTGACGGCTTGCGACGCCAGCATCCGCACCACGTCGTCGTTCGACCCGCAGCCCATGGCGGCGTCGAGATCGATCACCTGGATCTGCGGAAACGCCGCGAACTTTCGCAGCATCTCCGCGGGTGAATCGCCCTCGAGCGCCTTCTCGCGCCCCTGGACCAACTGCACCACCTTGCCGTCCATCAGGTCGATGCACGGAAAGATCATGCCGCCAGCCTCACGGGGATGCCGCGCTTGGCCAGTTCTTCCTTCAACTGGTTCACGGTGTACGTCTCGTAGTGGAAAATGGAGGCCGCCAGCGCCGCGTCCGCGCACCCGTCCGTCAGGACGCGCACGAAGTGCTCCGGCTTCCCCGCCCCGCCGCTGGCAATGATGGGGATGTGCGTGGCCCGCGACACTGTCTTGGTCAGCGAGCAATCGAACCCGTCCTGAACGCCATCGGTGTCCATGGAGGTAAGCAGGATTTCGCCGGCGCCCAGCTCCTCGCCGCGCGCCGCCCACTCCACCGCGTCGATGCCTTCATCGTCGCGGCCGCCGCGCGTATAGACGTGCCACTTCCCCGCCCCGTGCCGCCGCGCGTCGATGGCCAGCACCACCGCCTGCGCGCCGAATTCCTGGCTCAACTCGGTAATCAGCTCCGGCCGGCGCACTGCCGCGGTATTCACCGACACCTTGTCCGCGCCCGACATGAGAATGCGCCGCGCATCCGCCACCGAGCGGATGCCACCGCCCACCGCCAGCGGAATGAAGACCTTCCGGGCTGTCCTCGCCACCACATCCGCCATAATTTCGCGCGCATCGCTCGATGCCGTAATGTCGAGGAACACCAGCTCATCCGCGCCGTCGCGGTTATAGCGGTCCGCCAACTCCACCGGATCGCCTGCGTCACGCAAATTGACGAAGTTGACACCCTTCACGACGCGCCCGGCGGTGACGTCCAGACAAGGAATAATTCGTTTCGCCAGCACAAGTTTTTCTCAGCGCCCTCCGCTCCCTTACGGTCGCGGCTCTGTGACAAGGCGTTCCCACAGAGCCGCGACCGGGGTGCCCTCAGGGCCCGGAGCGGAGCCTACATCTCTACAAAATTCCGCACAATCTTCAAGCCCACCGCCCCCGACTTCTCCGGATGGAATTGCACTCCAAACACGTTGCCCGCCTCCAGCGCCGCGGTGAACCACACCTCGTATGTGCAGGCCGCCGCCGTGCGCGCAGTCTCTGGCACATAGTAGCTGTGTGCGAAATACACGAACGGCCGCGCGTCCAGCCCGCGCAGCAGTCGGGACTCGCCGCGCACTGCCAAATCGTTCCACCCCATGTGCGGAACGCGCGCGCCCGCTGGGAACCGCTGCACCACGCCTTCGTAGAGACCCAGGCCGCGCGCCTCGGGAGCCTCCTCGCTGGCTTCGAACAGAGCCTGCAACCCCAGGCAGATGCCCAGAAACGGCACGCCCGCGGCGATGCGCTCCAGAAACGATTGCCGCACGGCCAGCGCATCCAGCGCGCGCATCATCTGCCCGAAGTGGCCCACTCCCGGCAGAATAATCTTCGAGGCCTGGTGTAGCCCTTGGGAATCGCGAACCAGCGTGTACTCCGAGCCCAGTTCGCCGAGCGTATTTTCCACCGACCGCAAGTTTCCCGCGCCGTAATCGAAAACCGCGATCACAGCAGCCCCTTGGTGGACGGAAGCTGGTTTTTCAGCCGCGCGTCCTTCGAGCACGCGTACTTCATGGCCCGCGCAAAACACTTGAAAATGGACTCGATTTTGTGGTGGCTGGAGCGCCCGTAGAGCACCCTGGCGTGCAGATTCGCGCTCGCGTGGCTGACAAAGCCGCTGAAGAAATCCTCCACCAGCTCGGCTTGCAGATCGCCCACCAGCCTCACCTTCACCAGGTCCTGGTAGACTAGCGCCGCGCGCCCGCCGAGGTCCACCGCCACCACCGCCAGCGTCTCGTCCATGGGCGTCACGAAGTAGCCGGCGCGGTTGATGCCCTTTCGGTCGCCCAGCGCCTTCGCAAACAACTGGCCCATCACGATGCCCACGTCTTCCACCGTGTGGTGCTGGTCCACGTCCAGGTCGCCGGCGGCCTCCAGCTTCAAATCGAAACCGCCGTGCCGGGCGAACAGCTCCAGCATGTGATCGAGAAAGCGGATTCCGGTGGAAATCTCGTACTGGCCGCGCCCTTCGATCTTGAGCGCGCCCAAAATGCGCGTTTCCTCAGTATCCCGCCGAACCGTGGCGCTCCTCATGACGCGAACACCTCTTCCAGGTAATTGATGTCGTCCACAATGGCCCACGCGCCCTCTACCTGAAACAGAAACACCAGGTCCAGATACCCTGGATTGGATGGCGCGGTGACGCCGATGAACGGCACCCCCGCGGCCCGCGCGCAACGCGCGTCATCCGGCGTGTCGCCGATGTAGTACAGCTTCGAATCGCCGCTGGCGTTGCGGATCTGCACCAGCCCATCCGGCGCCGGTTTGGGGTTGGCCACGTCGTGCATGCCCACAATCGGGTCGAACACCAGCCGGGGCGCAAAGCGTTTCAAGGTCAGCTCCACCTCCGGCTTCGGGCGGCCGGTGAAGATCGCCAGCCGGAACCGTTGGTTGAGCTTCTCCAGCACGCCCGGCCGCGCCATCCAGCGCTCCCGCAGGATCAGCCCGTCCGCCCCATTGCCGAGAAAGATTTTCTGGAAATGTTCCACCACCAGGTCGAACGGCGCCTCCTTGCCGGCGCTGGCGATGATGTGGTGCGAGAGCTTCCAGTCGTCGTT
This sequence comes from Bryobacteraceae bacterium, assembly GCA_049510555.1. Taxonomy (GTDB): domain Bacteria; phylum Acidobacteriota; class Terriglobia; order Bryobacterales; family Bryobacteraceae; genus Fen-178. The sequence goes on along the minus strand of JBEKYW010000085.1, from coordinate 11,136 downwards.
GAAGCCGGTACGGCGCTTGTAATCCTGAATCTGCTCGCGGCTGATGGCGACGCCGGTGAAGTGCGCCACCGTGCGCGCGATCGTCTCCCGGTACGATTCGCTGACGTCCACCAGCACGCCGTCCATGTCGAAAACCAGAATCGGTTGGCTCATTTCTTCCAAACCCCGCCCAGCTTCTCCAGCAGCCGGCGCGTCTGCGCCCGCGTTCCCACCGTGATCCGCACGCATCCCGGCGCTTCATAGCTTCTGTCGCGCACCAGAATTCCGTGCCCGCGCAGCGCGTCGCGCACCTCGATGGCGCGCTTACCAAAATGCCCCAGCACGAAATTCGCGGAGCTCGGCACGTAGCGGATTCCCAGCTTCTCCAGCCCCAGACACAGCAGCTCGCGCGCCGCCAGAACCTCGGCCACGTAATGCTCAATGTAAGCTCGGTCCTCCACCGCCGCTTGCGCCGCCTCCACCGCCAGCGAATTCACGCTGTAGGGCGATTGCGCCTTGCGCAGATACGCGATGTTGGCCGCGTGCGAGAACAGGCACCCCAGCCGCATCGCCGCCATGCCGAAAACCTTCGAAAATGTGCGGCACACGAACAGGTTCGGCACGCGCTCGATCTCGGTGAGCGCGGTGACGCCCGAGAATTCGTAATAAGCCTCGTCCACCATGACGGCCGCCCTGCGCGCGCGGTGCAGGATGCGCTCGATTCCCAGCAACGAAATCCCCGTCCCGGTGGGATTGTTGGGGTTGGCCAGAAGGACGGCACGGGTCTGCGGCGTGATGGCATCCAGCACCTCCTGGAGCGGAAACTCCATATGCGGCTGACAGTACTCGATGGCGGTGATCTTCGCGCCCGCCACCTCCGCATAGAAACGGTACATGGCGTAGGAAGGCTGGAGCAGCAGCACTTCCTGCCCGTCGTCCACATAGGTGTTGAGGAACGCCTGGATGGCCTCGTCGGTGCCATTGGTGAAGACAAACTGTTCCGGCTCGACGCGGAAGTAGCTCGCAATCGCCTTCTTGGCCTCGCCGTATTCCGGATAGACCGCCAGCCGCCCGGCGTCCAGCCGTTGCTTCAGCGCCTTGATCACATGCGGCGAGCAGCCCACCGTGTTCTCATTGAAATCGAGCCGCAGCTTGTCGGCGCGCCCGGCGGTAGGGGGTGAGTACGGGGCCATCGCAACAACGGCGGGCCGGGGCTTGATGGCGCCTCGGGGTAGCTTGGGAGGTTTGTTCATGAATCGACCTGTCCAACCGCTCTCTTACGTTCGCGGCTCTGAGACGAGCCTCTGAGCCGCACTTCAACCGAGCGGGCGTGAGCTTCCAGGCCTTCGGCCCTCGCCAGCGTGGTGATGACCGGCGCGAGTTTTCTCAGCGCGGCGGAGGTCAACTGCTGCACCGAAATCACCTTCAGGTAATCCGTCACCGCCAAGCCGCCGCGCTGGCGCGCGGCGCCCGCGGTGGGCAGCACGTGGTTCGGTCCCGAAGCGTAATCCCCCGCGGCTTCCGGACTGAACGGTCCTACGAACACACTTCCCGCGTGCTTCACCTTGGCGAGCAGGCGGCCATCCGGAATGCTCAGGTGCTCCGGCGCGAACTGGTTGGCGATCGCTACCGCCCGCTCCAGCGACGGCGTCACTATCACGGCCGAGTTCCTGGTAATCGATTTCGCCGCCACTTCCGGAGCCGGCAGCAGGGCAAGCTGGCGGTCCACTTCTCTGGCCACCTTTTCCGCCAGCCGTTTCGAGGTGGTCACCAGCACCGCGGAGGCGTCCACGTCGTGCTCGGCTTGCGCCAGCATGTCCGCCGCCAGGCTCTTCGGATCGCCCTCCGCGGCGATGATCAGAATCTCCGTTGGCCCCGCGATGAAATCGATCCCCACTTCGCCCGCCAGCAGCTTTTTGGCCGCCGCCACGTAGATGTTGCCAGGCCCCACGATCCGGTCCGCCCGCGGCACCGTCCGGGTACCGAATGCGAACGCGGCAATGGCCTGCGCCCCGCCCATCCGAAAAACCTGGCGGACGCCCAGCAGCGCCGCCGTGCCCAAAACTTCCGCCACTGGCTGGGGGGACGCCACCAGAATGTTGGGCACGCCCGCCACCTGCGCCGGAATCACCGTCATCATGAGGGTCGAGAACAGCGGGTACCGCCCTGAGGGAATATACGCCGCCACGGTCTCCAGCGGCCGCACAATCTGTCCCAGCCGCAGCCCCGGCCGCATTTCGCGCATCCATTCCCGCGGCAGTTGCCGACGGGCGTACGCGCGAATGTTGGCCGCGGCGGTCTCCAGCGCGCGGCGAAACTCGGGCGCCAGCTTCCCGCGTGCTCTGCGGAGCTCCGCCTCGGCTACTCGCACCGAGTTCCGCTCCAGCCCATCGAACTTGCGCGCGTACTCGAGCAAGGCCCGGTCGCCGCGCTTGCGGACCGCTTCCAGAATCGGACGCACCACGGCTTCCGCTTCCGCCAGCCGCGCTCCGCGGCGCACCAGCAAACGGCCGATTTCCCGACTATCCAGAATTCGAATCACAGCACGATCTTGTTCAGCGGGTACTCGACAATTCCCTGCCCGCCCGCCTGCTTCAGCCGGGGAATGATGTCGCGCACCGCCACTTCGTCCAGAATGGTATTCACGGCCAGCCACTCCTCGTCGCTGAGGTGCGAAATAGTGGGCCGCTTCAGCGCCGGCAGGACGGCCAGCACCGCCGCCAGGTTGTCCTTGTGGACGTTGAGCATCAGCCCCACCTTCCCCAGCGCGTTGATGGCGCCATCGAGCAGCATCTTCATGTCTTCCAGCTTGCGCCGTTTCCACTCGTCCAGCCACGATTGCTTATTGGCGATCAACTGCGTGTTCGATTCCAGCACCGTGTCGATGATCTTGAGCTTGTTGGCGCGCAGCGAGGAGCCCGTCTCGGTCACCTCGACGATGGCGTCGGCCAGCACCGGCGGCTTCACCTCGGTGGCGCCCCAACTGAACTCCACCTTGGCGGTAACCCCGTGGGCCGCCAGGTAGCGCCTGGTGGTCGCCACCAGTTCCGTGGCGATGATCTTCCCCTCGAGGTCTCTCACCGAGCGAAAGCTCGAGGCCTCCGGCACGGCCAGAACCCAGCGCACCTTGCCGAAGCTCTGCTTGGCGTAGATCAGGTCCGCCACCGCCACCACGTCGGCCTCGTTCTCTTCGATCCAATCGCGCCCGGTGAGGCCGGCGTCCAGGATGCCATCCTCGACATAGCGGGCCATTTCCTGCGCGCGGATCAACATGCATTCGATGTCGGGATCGTCGATCCCCGGGAAATACGAGCGGCTGCTGGTGGTGATGGCAAACCCCGCGCGCCGGAACAGGTCGATGGTGGCGTTCTCGAGGCTCCCCTTCGGTATTCCCAGCTTGAGTTTCATGCCTTACCTCCGTACACCGCATGCGGGTCGTAGGTGCGTTCCTCGGCCACCTTCCACTCGCCATTCTTGAGCCGCCGGAAGAAGCAACTACGATAACCTTCGTGACACACGCCCGGACCGAGCGCCTCGACCTTTACCAGCACCGCGTCGCCGTCGCAATCGGTCGAGATTTCTTTCACCAACAGCTTGTGCCCCGAGCTTTCGCCCTTGAGCCACAGCTTGCGCCGCGAGCGGCTGTAGAAGGTGGCGAAGCCCGTCTCGACCGTTTTGCGAAAGGCCTCTTCGTTCATGTAGCCCACCATCAGAACGCGCCCCGTGGCGTGGTCTTGAATGACCGCCGTGATGAGGCCGTCCGCTTTTTGAAAGTTCAGGTTCATGTCGCTGCAACAAAAAAGCCCGCCGGGCCCAGTGGGCACCCCGCGGCGGGCGTCCTTTCCAATTCGATTTCAGTGAAACTAGAACGCCACCCGTCGCATGCAGGCATGGCGGTGATGATGATGCCGGGCAACGGTGGCTGCTCTCATAAACCTGAAGTATAACATGGGACGGGGCCGGGGGCTGGGGGTCAGGGGCCGGGGGTCGGAGGCCGGGGACCGGGGGCGGGGTTTCAGGAAGCGGAGCCGGCGGTGCGCCGGGAGGGTCGTCCAAGGGGTAGTCGGGGTCGGGCTCGTCGGAGCGCAGCGGGTCCGTGTCCGAAGAGTCGTGGTAGCGCAGGAACAGGCTCCAACTGTTGCCCTGACGCACCATGCGATGGAAGCCTTCGGCGAGGCAGTAGTTGCGGTTCTGGGCGCGGGTGATTTCGATATCGCCGGTGAGTTCTTTGTTGAGCAGGAAAAGGGGGCGGCCGCTGGAGTCCATGGCCTCGTTGAGGCAGGTGGTGAAGAGGCCGGTTTCGAGGGCGGCGGCGCGGAGGAGGGCCTGCTGGGCGAGGGCCATGCGTTCGAGGGCGAAGAGTTCCTGAGAGTTGACGGGCTGGTAGACGGCGACGAGGTCGGCCTTGAGGTCGGCGACGGCTTGAAGGTCTTCGAGGCGAACGACGGCGAAGCCGGTGGCGGCGAATCCGTGTTTGCGGGAGTTGAGGGCAGAGCGGGCTTTGCCCTCGGGGGTGCGGGGGCCGGTCGAGTGAGCGGCGTTGGCGCGGTTGGCGGCGAGTTGCTTGTCGGAAACGGTGTGACGCGTGTGTGACATGGATGGTTCCTTGTGATGAAAAGAAGCACCGGCGGCAAAGACCCGCATCGGGCGTTCCGCCGCCGGCGCTACCTCAAGGAATAGCACGGGGAGGGGCTGGAGTCTGAAATTGGGGAGAGGCAAATGATAGGAAGGGTTGGAGTTAGCGTTGGGGGAAGGAGTGTGACTCGCGCGGCTGGGGACTGTAGGAAGATCATGTTATGGGTAATTTGATACCAGCTCCCCATCCCGGCGAAACTATACGCGAGGACGTTCTCGAACCCTTGGGCATGAGCGTTAACCAACTCGCCAAAGCATTGGGCATGACGGCAACGCGCCTCAATGATGTCGTGCGCGGCCGGCGGGGAATCAGCGCCGATACCGCCCTGCGCCTGGCGCGATACCTTGGGACCTCGGCCGAATTCTGGCTCGGCCTGCAACTCGAATACGACCTTCGCACCGCCCGCCAAACCCGGCAACGAGAAATCGAGAAAGCGGTTCAACCGCGGTCCGCAGCCGCTTAGGCGGGGGGCGCGTCTCGTTGCCTGGAGCCGACCAGATGCCACCTTTATGGAACTGCGTGCTAGGGGAGTAATTGCCTGCACTTCCTCCAAGGGGACTTGGGGACCGCCGCACGAGGTTCCCACATTCTTGGTGGGCCGTGGTCTATCCCTTGCCTTTCCCTGGCCTCGTACCCTCCGATATCGGCCGCGCTTGGCCCGAATTCAGAAGTCCGTGAGGCGGCAGCCCCGAAAGAATGGCAGCTCTGAAATATATTTGAAACACCTCTTGCATAATATAAATAGAGCTGCTATTATTGTAATGAACAGCTCTCAATCCGAAGTGAGCCGCGTAGAGCGCTCTAAAACGGTAAATCTTAGAGCTGATGTGAGGCAACATGAAAATACAATTCCCCGCAATGAAGGGAATGATCGGGCAGCGTACTTATTACGCCTGCCTGATGAATCTGAGCTCGATTCCCAAGATGTTCACGTTCCAGGACTGGATTGAATTCCGGCCCGAAGACCGGGAACAGCGTGTGCTGAACCGTAAACGCGTGCCTGACATCGCACGCTACATCACCGAGAACGAGGATGGATACCTGTTCTCCTCGATCACGGCCTCCTACCAATGCGCAGTGAAATTCAAGCCGGTAGACGGAGAAGAAAGCCTCGGCATGCTGGAGATGGAGTTCGAGAAAGCGAACTTCGTCATTAATGACGGCCAGCACCGTTGCGCTGCCATCGCGCAGGCGCTGGACCAAAATCCCGCTTTGGGGGATGAAGCCATTTCCGTCTTGCTGTTCCCATACGAAAGCCGCGAGCGCGTGCAGCAGATGTTCTCCGACCTGAACCGCTTCGTTGTGAAGACCTCCAAGTCGCTCGACATCCTGTATGACAAGCGAGACCCGCTGGCGACCGTCACGCTCGAGATCACCGAAAAGGTGGACGCGTTCCAGGGCATGGTAGAGAAGGACTCTGTCTCGCTGCCGGTGCGCTCGGCAAAGCTGTTCACGCTCGCTTCGCTCTATGACGCGAACAAAGAGCTGTTAGGCGACGTACGCGATGACGACGCGACCATTCAGTCGATGGTCCTAACGGCCGTGAGCTATTGGGACGAGGTATCAAGGCACATTCCCCTCTGGATGAAGGTCAAAGCAGGAGACCTGCGCGCGATTGAGTTCCGGCAGGAATTCATAGCGTCGCACTCGGTCGTCATGCGTGCCCTCGGCGCCGTCGGTGGCGATCTGATGAAGGAACACCCACAAAACTGGCAGGAGACGCTGAGCGCGCTCGATAGCGTGGACTGGAGCAAGAAGAATCGCGATTGGGAAAACGTCTGCATAGTGGCGAATTCGGTCGTCTCGAACCGGCAGGCGCGCAGTGCCACTCGGGCGTATCTCAAACATAAACTCGGCCTTACGCTTACCGACGCCGAATCCAAGAGTATCGCTCACTCGGCTGCGACGGAAGCTGCTGCTGAAGCCGCTTGGGCGGAATCGGAACGGAGGCCGGCATGAACTGCGAAATCGAATTTCTCCCGGTTGGGGAGGGCTCGAAGCCCGGCGACGCTATCGTGGTCAGATACGGAGAAGTGGACGCCTACGAATTGATGGTGGTGGACGGTGGCAACCTTGAGTCCGGCAAGGCCCTCGTGGAGCACGTCCGCACCGAATTCGGCAAGAACAGTGTAATCTCACATCTGGTGATCACGCACTCCGACGCGGACCACGCGTCCGGGGTTGGTGAGATTCTCTCTGGTTTGCCCGTGAAAAATCTGTGGCTGCACATGCCCTGGCTTTCCGCCGCGGCAGCGCGCCCCTATTTCGCTAACAAGAATTGGACCGACGACGGCCTCGCCCAAGCCCTCTTTAAGGAGTACGATTTGATCAGCGATTTCGTTAAGCTTGCGTCGGAGCAGAAAACCGTCCGCATTGGCCAACCGTTTGCGGGAACGGCCATTGGGCCATTTCGTGTAATGTCACCGTTTCAAGCTGTCTACCCGCTTTTCCTGGCCCAGTTCGATCGAACTCCCGAAGCCGACCAAGCCGCGATTGAGGCTGCTGGGTTCTGGATCGGCAAAGGGCCAAGTTCTTTAGCGAAACTCTTGGAGAAAGCTGTTGCCAAGGTCCAGAAGTGGATCAAGGAATCGTGGGATAAAGAACTCCTCAAGGACGGAGGCGTAACGAGCGCGAGCAATGAAACGAGCGTCGTCCTGTATGGCGACTTCGGCATCGGTCGCCGTGTCTTGCTTACAGGCGATGCGGGGTTATGGGGACTCACGCTGGCGGCGCATTATGCCGAGGAGAATCAGTTGCCTCTCCAGGATTTCATGTTCGTGCAGATTCCGCATCACGGCAGCCGCCGGAACGTAGGACCCACCATTTTGAACCGCCTTCTTGGCCCCATTCAAGCCGAAGGCACCGCGACGCGCTACTCCGCATTCGTATCAGCTCCGAAGGATGACGACACCCATCCTCGAAAAATGGTGCTCAACGCCTTTATCAGACGAGGCGCCCGAGTGATTGCTACGCAAGGCAGGAAAAAGGTGTTCTGGGGTGGATTCCCACGTCGCCCCAACTATGACCCTGCTGACCCGTTGCCCTTCGCGACACAGGTTGAAGAATATGATTGATGCAAAAAACGTCAAACAACCGGGGAGTGGGGGTAAATCACTCAAGGAACAAAACCGCTGGCAGCTTTGGCTCGTTGTTGCCGTCAACTCACTATTCCTTTATGGGGTGGTGCAAGCGAACGCGATCAAGGTTGCCGGCCTCAGGGCGGTATTCACTGACGCCAACAATCTGTTGCCGGTTGGGTTCGCTCTCGTCATTTCAACCGTGCTGAATGGTGTGCTAAGCGCAGAGAACAAGGCGCGTTTGGTGTTTCTGCGTTGGCGGAACGCCCTGCCGGGTCACCGCGCTTTCAGCGAGCACGCTGGGGCTGACCCGCGCATCGATCTAGCGGCTCTCGCCAAACTTCACGGGTCAGGATTTCCGTCGGACCCGGTGGACCAGAACCGGGCATGGTACCGAATCTACAAGACTGTAGAAAAGGAGCCTTCCATCCACCAAGTTCATCGCGATTTTCTGCTCCTACGCGATTACACCGGGTTGTGCGCATTGTTTATTGTTCTTTATGGGTCGGCGGGGTTGTACGCCATTCCATCGAGGAAGGTCGGCCTACTTTACGTCGCACTCCTCATTCTTCAGTACGTGGTCGTGCGTCAGGCCGCGTCCAACTACGGAATCCGTTTCGTCACCACCGTCCTCGCTCAGAAAGCGGCGGCTCCCGAGAAGGCGGCTCCAAAGAAAGCCGCTCCGAAGAAGACGGTTCCGAAGAAAGCCGCTTCGAGGGTAGACCCGGCGGAGCCGCCGCAGTGAAGGCCTCATTCGGGGCGTCTGAAAGTCGAGTCCCAATCTACCGCTTCAGCTTGAGGCACGGCCGACTGGTCGCCCACTTGGAAGTTGACCCCCAAACGGCCTTGTGGGAAGTGCCCGCCCTGGACGGATCGGCCACTCGGAAAGAGGGGGTCATGCCAAAGAAGTGGTTATACCGGAAAACACGGCCGTCGGGCCAGGCCGAACACTGGCGCGGAGCCCGTACTGTCTTGACTGCCGAGCAGTCCGGCACGAACTGTTACGCGGCGGTCTCGAATCTGACAACGATCCGCCTGCCGAGGGCTGCCAGCGCGGCTTGAATCCTCTCGGGCTTGGTGGCGTGCTTTGGGTCAAGCATCCGGCGGACGACAGTTTCGCTTACGCCAAGGCGTTTCGCCAGTTCCGTATTTCGTATTCCGCCCTCGCGCATGGCCAGATACAGGGCAATCTTCGGCGCCAGGTAGAGGGGAACGCTGATCGGATATTGGCCGTGCTTCAGTTTGGATGGGGCGGGAATTGCGTCGCCGCGGACTATCCGTCCGGCAATGGCTTCGGCCAGGCAGTCGGCGGCCTCGACGAGCGTGTCTTCGAGGTCGTCTCCCCCAGTTAGCGCTTCGGGCAGATCTTGCTTGTACATGTCGGACAGCAAGCCGGGGCCGAGCTCGTTGTTGAGATCCTTCACGACCGTGAACCGGCGGCCAACACAGAGCGTGCCGTGGCTACCCGACCCACGTTCTGGAATCCAGCGGTACGGGAGTTGCCTGGCGGTTTTCCCTTTGACCGGATTTCCCGGGCAGGGCGACAACCCCGCCTTGCGGGGGTGAAGACGGCCCCCGGAGGAAAAATGCAACTTGCAGAACCATAAGGATGGCGATTTGGTTTATACTGATTGGGACCTGGAAGTCCCAAATGGAAATTCCGGCTGTTGCCTGTCGGCACGGTTCAGGCCCCTGCCCGCCCGGCGGGGAGCGAGACGAGCCGCGATGGCCATCGCCCACACGATGCTAGTCATCGGCTGCCGCATGCGTAAGACCGGCCGGGGCTGCTACGACCTCGGCGGGAACGATCTGGAGCAGATCAACCAGGGCCAGCACCAGCGGTATTACCCGAAGCGGTTACAGAGACTTGGGCTGAAGGTCACGGTAGAACCCGTGCCCGAAGCAGCCTGAGGGACATTTTCGAAAGAGGATCATTATGACGTTACGGTTCGGTTTTCGTTTTCTCGCGGCGGCGCTTGCCGCCGTGGCGCTATTGGCCTTCGCGCCACCCGCCCTTGCTCAAAGCTACAGCGATTCGTTTAACGGGCCTACCATCAATCCGTGGTGGACCCAGAACATCGGCGGCGACGTGACATACAGTTTTTCAAATACCCAGTTCCATTCGTCGCCCGCCTCTCTCCAAGTGCAGCTTGGTTCGGACGGCGGGGACGTGATCCTTACGCACGTCTTCAGCGCGCCTGTGCGCGGAGATTTTTCGGTCTGGGTCTACGATGACCCTTCCCTCTCGACAGCCCAAATACATGACTTCGATGAATCCCTACGGATATTCTCGAGTGACATGCAGCAGCAGGTATATTTCTCACTCTCGGGGTATGGGTATTACGCGTATGCCAGTGATGGCGTCACATCTTCTTGCGCTGTGGACCCAATAAATTGCGTTATGGCCCCACGGGCGGCAAGCGCGGAATGGCGCAAACTGCACGTGATCGTTGGCGCCACCAACATTACTGTCCAGGTGGAGAACGGGAGCGGAGTACTTTACGCGTACAACTTCCCTTACACTGTGGCCCTCACAAACCTGGAATTGTTGGTCGGCCTCGAAGATCTCGACTTCTCGCCCCCCATCCCCGTGGCCTACATGGACGACTTCAGTTGTTCGCAGTGCGGGACGGGCTACACGGTGTCGTTGCTGTACGACCCACTCAAGGCCGCCAAGAGCGGCAGCACGATCCCCATCAAGCTGCAACTCCTGAGCGGCGGCGTTAACGTCTCCGCCGCCAACCTGGTGCTGCACGCGGTAGTGGTCCTGAAAATGGACAACAACGCATCCAGCCAGGTCCAGGATGCCGGCAACTCCAACCCGGATTTCGACTTCCGGTTTGACCCGACTCTTGGCAGCGCGCCCGGCGGCTACATCTTCAACCTGAAGACTACCGGCCTGACTACCGGGACCTACAATCTGAAGTTCCAGGTGAACGGCTTGGGAGACTACACAGCGCCCTTCGCCGTGAAGTAGCGTTGCGGCGCGCCGGCTGGCGCAGGGAATCGACACCTGCGTTCCGGGTTGATTGGGCGTAAAGGGAGATCCGCGATCATCTCTCGCCCGACTCAGAGCGTCTGGTGCGCTGGGCACGGCTTTAGACGTGCCGTTCGGCGCCAGTTCTCACTGGGTTTTAACCCCTGCCGCCTTTCCACGGCGAGCTCGCACCATCAGCCCGAGCAGGGGCTGAAGCCCATCTGTTCCTGATTGCGCGGCGGCACGAGTGAACTCGTGCCCTGATACAAGGCAGCGCTCTTCTCTCGCCTGCGCGGCAGCATAGCGGAAGAATCTTCGCAAGCGGAGAAGAGTTTGAGCTCCTGTAGTACAGAGCAGCAGAGCCGCAACCAAAACAACGGCGGTGATCCGTATCAGGGCACGGCTTTAGACGTGCCGTTCGGCGCCAGTTCTCACTGGGTTTTAACCCCTGCCGCCTTTCCACGGCG
>JBEKYW010000084.1:0-14071 GCA_049510555.1 Bryobacteraceae bacterium | reverse complement strand
ACCGCCACAATGAGCAGCCCAAACCCTTCATCTGGACTGCCAAGGCCTCTGACATCCTGGAGAAGGTTAAGAGGGCGCGCGCCGCCCTCAATAATGCTCAATCCGTGTGACGCACTACAGTAGTAGCATCCGATGAACTCTTCCAGGTGTGCGGAAAGCTCCTCAAAATCCCGGTGTTGGTTGCAGTAGATTTCCTCTTGCTTCAAAGTTTTCATGAAGCTTTCGCAGACCGCATTGTCATAGGGATTCGCCGGACGGCTCATGCTCGGAACCATGCGGTTGCCTCGGAGCACCTCCAGGTAGTCGGCGCTGGCGTACTGGATCCCCTGGTCGGAGTGATGCACCACTCCCGGTGGCGGCTGGCGGCGGGTGATGGCCTGCTGGAGCGCCGCTACCGCTACCCGCGCTGCCAGCGTACGATCCAGCGCCCAGCCGATTGCCTTGCGCGAGAAGCGATCGATGACCACCGCCAGGAAAACGAATTCCACCCGCAGACGGATATAGGTGATGTCCGCTACCCAGAGCTGGTTGATGCCGGTCACGGTCATGCGCGCTGCCAAGTTCACGTACACCTGGCAATCGTGGTGGGAATCCGTGGTCAGGACAAACTTGCGGAACCGCACCGCCAGCAGGTTGTCGGTCCGCATCGTCCGCAGCACGCGCTTATGGTTGACCACCATGCCGCGGCGGTGCAGTTCGGCCGTCACCCGCCGGTAGCCGTAACGACGATGGTGCGCCAGCACGATTTCCTGAATGGCTGTCCGCAGGGCCATTTCCGCCTCGTCCGGCTCGGTCTCCACGAACTGCCGGTAATAGCCCGCCCGGCTCGCTCTGGCCAGATGACACATCCGTTCCACTGTCAACGCGCCTTGCTCTTGCGTCCACGATCGGATGGCGTCGTAGATGCTGAGGCGCCAGTCCCGATGCTCTGCCGGCGTCCTTCCTTGACTCTGAGCAAGGCACTTTTGAAAAAATCGTTCTCCAGCGTTTTTTCCGCCAGAGCCGACTTCAGCTTGGTAATCTCATCGCGTAGCGGCTTGTCTTTGCGTTCTTCTGCGGTTGTTCCCAAATTCGCGTGCCGCGGTTCGGGGCGGCCTTCGAACTGGTACTTCCAGGTGTAGAGCAGCTTCCGCTGCAGCTTCAGCTCGCGTGCCAGAGCATGAATGTTTTCGCAGGTCTTCATCCGTTCGACGACTTGCCGCTTGAACTCCACGGTGTGTCGACGCCACTTTGCCATTTTGGCCATTTTGCCTCCATTCGCTGTCAAAGTGCGTCTTTTCCGCGTGTCTCAATTTTGGGGTTCACTCCACAAGATTCTCGTCCGCGTTTATCGGTGTTCATCAGCGGCTCAAGACCGTTTTTTCGGTTAACGCTGCGCTACCGCCTCCGCTTCCCAGCGCACCGAAACCTTCTTGATCCGCTCCACGGCTTCCATCAGGTTCGCCAGGGAGTTGGCGTAGCTGAACCGGATGTAGCCCTCGCCATACTCTCCGAAACAGCCGCCGGTGAGGCACGACACGCCGGCTTCGCACAGCAGGTAGTCGGCCAGTTCCCTGGAGGGGATGCCCGTGCCGGTCACGTTGGCAAATGCGTAGAATGCGCCGCCGGGAACGACGCAGCGAAATCCCGGAATCTGATTCAGTCCCCGGCAAATCGCGTCGCGGCGGCGGCGGAATTCGGCCACCATGGCGGCCACGCAGTCCTGCGGTCCGGTGAGCGCGGCGATGCCGGCGCGCTGCGTGAAGCTGGCGGTGCAGGAGTTGGAATTCACCATCAGCTTGGTGACCGCGTCCACCAGCCACTCCGGCATCACGCCATAGCCCAAGCGCCAGCCGGTCATGGCATAAGTTTTGGAGAAGCCGTCGAGGATGATGGTCTTCTCCAGCATTCCAGGGTAGCTCGCGATCGACGCAGGGGCCTCGTCGCAGTAATGGGTCTCGGAATAGATCTCATCGCTCAGCACCATCACGTCGCGGTCACGAAGCATCCCGGCGATGGCGGCGATGTCGGCGCGCGGAATCACGCCGCCGGTGGGATTCTGCGGCGAGTTCAGAATCACCATCTTGGTGCGGTCCGAGAGCCGGTCGCGAAAGAGATTGAGGTCGAAGGAAAAGCCCCGGCTCTCTTCGAGCGGCATGGGGACGGGCCTGGCGCCCAGGAACCGGATCATCGATTCGTAAATGGGAAAGCCCGGGTTAGGGTAAATGACCTCATCGCCGGGTTCCAGCAGCGCCATCATGGGGAAGAAAATGATGGGCTTGCCGCCGGGCACCACCGATACGTGCTGTGGCCCGACCGGAATCCCACGCGAGCGTGACACGCGGGCGGCGATCTGTTCGCGCAGCTCGGGAAAGCCCTGGGTGGGGCCGTAATGGGTCCAGCCCTCGTCGAGCGCTTTCTTGGCCGCTTCGACGATGTGAGGCGGAGTGGGGAAATCGGGTTCTCCGATCTCCAGGTGAATTATGCTGCGGCCCTGCGCTTCCAGCGCGCGGGCTCGCACTAGAACATCGAAGGCAGATTCGACTCCGATGCGGCTCATTCGTTCTGCGAGTTTCATGATGGTCGCCGGCAAACGGGGCCGCGGACCTCCAACTTCCAAGCTTATCAGGCTTCGGCGCGCATTACCGGGCCAAGTCCGCCGTGCCGACGCGCTAGAATGGCCTTAAGCGGAGGAGTCCGCTTTAGATTCCACGTTTTCCGGGTTCTAACGTCATCAGTTTAGAACCTGTGGAAATTGTCGTTTGCAGCCCGATGAGCGAAGTTGTAGAGCCCGGTCTGGAGCTTCTGGAACGGCAAAGTCGCTTTGTTTCCGAGCACTTACGACGGATTTTCATCCAGGTTTACCGGATTGTGGGGAACGTGGCCGATGCCCAGGACCTGACCCAGGAAGCCTTCATCAAGGTTCTCCAGCACCGGGAGCAGCTCAAGGACGAGCAGAAGGCCGGGCACTGGCTGTCGCGGATCGCCACAAATACGGCTATTGACTTCTTGCGCCGCCGCCGCCGCGCCACTTTTTGCGAGATTGATGAAGCCCCGGTGAGCCCTTCGGAAAGCCCCGAACAGGTTCTGCTGCGGTCCGAGGAACGGAATTATCTGGAAGATGGCTTGCGCCTTCTGAGCCCGCGGGAACGGGCGGCGTTGATGCTACGCGACGTGGAAGGCCTGCCGGCGGAAGAGGTGGCCAAACGGCTCAACTGCTCGAAAGCCACGGTGCGTTCGCACATTGCCAACGCGCGCACCAAGTTCCGTCGCTATATGGAAAGAAGGAAGCGGTAGAAAGATGAAACATCCGAACCAGGCGACTTTAGCACTACACGCGGGCGGGGACCTCGGGCTGATCGCCCGTTGGAGAACCGAGCGCCACCTGGCGAAATGTGAGGAATGCCGTGATGAGGCGGCCGCGTTCCGTGGAACGCGGGCGATTCTCCCGGAGCTGGCCGAGACCCCCGAGATTTCCTGGAACCGGCTGGCCGCGGAAATGAGGGCTAACATCCGGCTGGGGCTGGCGGCCGGCGAGTGCGTGCGGACCGGCCAGACGCCCTTTCGCGAAACGCCCTTCTTTACCCGCGCCCGCGCCATGGTCGCCTTTGCCAGTGTTGTGGTCCTGCTGGTCGCCGGCTTGGTCCTGGAACACCCGGGGCCCGGCGCGCCGAAATACGATGGCGTGGTGGTGCAAACCACCATTAATGGAATTCAGGTGAGAGAGGGCGGCCAGGCGCTCCGCCTGCTGCACTCCGGCGCGCAAAACGTGCTGTACTCGGTGGGCGCGCAAGGCTCCATGAGGGCTCGCTACGTGGATCCCCAAACCGGCTACGTAACGATCAATAACGTTTATGCGGATTGAAACCCAAATGCGGCTGGCGGTGTGGGGATTCCTGGGGGCGGCAAGCTTGCTGGCGCAGGATATTCCGCTCGATCCGCGCAGCTCCATCAGCATCAACTTCGCCAAGGATTCGCCGGTGGCGGTGCTCAACGTCGCCACGGGTGAATCGCGCGCCACGGCTCGCGGCGCGGCCCTGGTACTCGACCTGCACATGTCGCTGACGCTCGGTAACGTGAGCGCCAACCGTATTCATGGGGTAACGCTGCGGGTGGTGTCGCAGGAAGTGACACTGGGCGGGAAGGGGTCGGTGGCGTACCCCAGCCTGAACGTCGGGCCGGGCGAAGCCTTCCCGGTTCGAATCGACATGCAATTGGTGCGGCCCACGCAGGTGGCGGCTGGGCCGCTGGTCGAAGTGAATCTCGACGGCGTGCTTTTCCAGGACCTTTCCTTCTACGGGCCCGACCGGCTCAAGTCGCGGCGCACCATGACCGCCTGGGAAATGGAGGCGCAGCGCGACCGCGAGCATTTCAAGCGCGTGCTGGCGCAAAACGGGCCCGAAGGGTTGCGCCATGAGATGATTGAAAGCCTGGCGCGCCAGGCCGAGCGCCCGCAGTTGGATGTGCGCGTGGCTCGGGGGGGGCCGGCGGTGTCTTCCGCGGCGGCTCCGGCCGAGCGCACCGAACAGTTTGCTTTCCTGAAGTTCCCCGACGCGCCCGTGGAGCCGCTGGAGGGATGGGCGCAGCTTGCCGGAAATGAGGTGCGCGCCCCGCGCATCCAGGTGCTGAACCGGTCGGACAAGGCCGTAAAGTACGTCGAGCTTGGCTGGCTGGTACGCGACCAGAAGGGCCAGCAGTACCTGGCGGCCTCGCTGCCGGCCGCCGATCCCGCCCTCTACCTGCCTGCCGGGCGAACCGCCCGAGTCCTGCAAGAGACCGCGCTGCGATTCTCGCGCAACGGGCAACCGGTGAGCATTCAGGGCATGACGGGGTTCGTCACCGAGGTGGAATTCGCCGATGGGAAGGTGTGGGTTCCCAACCGGCAGAACCTCGAGAACGCTCTCCTGCTGAAGGTGCTGCCGCCTTCCAACGAAGAGCAGCGGCTCTCCGACCTCTACCGCACCAGGGGAATCGCCGCCCTCGTCGAAGAGCTGAAGAAGTTTTAGCTGCTGGCGGCACAGCGCGGCGCACGGTTTTAATTGTGCGTTCATGTCCGGTCGCGCACAATGGGAGACGAGGGCCGCTCCACGTGCGGATCTTGCTGGTAGAAGACGAATCCCGCGTCGCCGGATTTATCGCCAAAGGCCTCCGCGAACAGGCCTATGCCGTCGATATCGCCAGCGACGGCGAACAGGCGCTGTACCAGGCGGCCGTCAACCAGTACGACATCGTGATCCTCGATGTCATGCTGCCGGTGAAGGACGGCCACACCGTCTGCCGGGAGCTTCGCGCGTCGGGCTTTCGAACCCCCATCCTCATGCTGACGGCGCGCGGCTCGGTGGACGACCGCGTGGAAGGCCTGGATTCCGGGGCCGACGACTACCTCGCCAAACCCTTCGATTTCAAGGAACTGCTGGCCCGGCTGCGGGCGCTGCTGCGGCGGACCGCCGGCTTGCGGCCGGCGGTGGCGCAGGTCGCCGACCTCACTTTGGACACCGCCAGCCACGCGGTCACGCGCGCCGGGAAACCCGTGAGCCTGACCGCCAAGGAATACGCTCTGATCGAGTTCCTGGTGCTGAACGAGGGCCGGGTGGTGGGCCGCGAGCAAATCGGGCAACATGTCTGGGACGAGAACTTCGATCCCTTCTCCAATGTGATCGATGTGTACATCAAGCGCCTGCGCTCGAAGCTGGACACAGGTTTCAGCCGCCGCCTGATTCACACGCGGAGGGGCGAAGGCTACATTCTGAGTGCGGAACCGGAGGTGAACGATGATTAGGAGCTTCCGGTTTCAGCTCACCGCCTGGTACCTGGCTTTCTTTTCGCTGCTGTTCGTTGTGTTCAGCGTCTTCCTTTATGGCTTGTTGTCCAAGGACCTCCGCAACCGTCTGGACCAATCGCTCACATCCGAAGCGAGCACCGCTTCGGCCCTTTTCGAAGACGAGCTTGTGGAGGAAAAGGGCGACGTGCGGCTAGCCGCAACCGAGGCTGTATCTGGATTGCGCCTGCACGGGAGCCGGGTCGCGATCCTGTCAGGGTCCCGGCTGCTGGCGGCCAGCGCCCCGGTCTCTCGACAGGAATCGGATGCGGTGGTGGCGCAGGCGGCTCGCAGCGCTTCGCCGGACCTGGTGCTGGCGCTGCCGCGGTTAGGCCCGAATGGCGCGCGGGCCGCCACGCACCGCCTGGACACTCTGGGACGGAGTTTCCTGATCTTTTCGATTGCACCGCTGGACTCCATCGCCGCGGACCTCGGGGTGGTCCGCCGCGTGATCTTCTTCGCGCTGCCGCTCGTCCTGGGGCTGGCGGGCATCGGCGGCTACCTGCTATCCACTCGCAGCCTGGCCCCGCTCCGCTGGATGGCTGAACAGGCGCGAGAGATTACCGGCAGCAACCTGAATACGCGTCTCGATATCGGCAACGCCGCCGAAGAACTGGAGGTTCTGACGGCCTCGTTCAACGAGTTGCTTGGGCGGCTCGACCAGTCCTTCGAGAGCATGCGGCGCTTCGTGGCGGACGCCTCGCACGAGCTCCGCACGCCCATCGCGGTGATTCGCGGCGAAGCCGACGTGGCTCTTTCGCACGACCGCGGCGCCGCCGAATATCAGGAATCGCTGGCCATCGTTCTGGACGAATCGCGCCGCCTTTCCCGTCTGGTGGACGATCTGCTGAATCTGGCGCGCGCCGATGCGGGCCGCCTCAAGCTCCAGGTTCAGGAGTTCTATTTCAACGACCTGCTGGCGGAATGCTGCCGCTCGATGCAGGCGCTGGCAAGCGCCCGCGGCATCGCGCTCGAATGCCGCACG
This sequence comes from Bryobacteraceae bacterium, assembly GCA_049510555.1. Taxonomy (GTDB): domain Bacteria; phylum Acidobacteriota; class Terriglobia; order Bryobacterales; family Bryobacteraceae; genus Fen-178. Next base: position 7,289 of record JBEKYW010000084.1, on the reverse strand, counting down.
ACCGAGGACGCGCCTTTTCGCGGCGATGAGGAGCTGCTCCGCCGCCTGGTGATCAACCTGCTCGATAACGCCATCCGCTACACGCCGCCGGGAGGCCAGGTCTCGGCGGCGCTGGAAGCGGACCCCGCCCGCGTACGCATCCGTATTTCGGATACCGGAGTTGGAATTCCCCCGGAAGCTGCGCCGCACGTTTTTGAGCGCTTTTACCGGGACGACAAGGCGCGCTCCCGCCAGGACGGCGGCTTCGGGCTGGGCCTGTCGATCGTGAAATGGATCGCGGAAGCCCACAACGGCGCCGTCGAGCTAACCCGCAATCCCGGGCCGGGAACCACTTTTACAGTAACATTGCCGCGCTGATTCATCGTCTGTTCATGTCCCGGTTTCTATACTGGATCTTCCGATGCCGCACATTCCGTTGATTGTGGGGCTGGGTCTGGCCTTGTGCCAGGGCGCGTTTGCGCAAAACCCGCCCGCCGCTTCCCAGAACGCTCCCCTGCGCCTGACCTTCGAAGACGCCCTGGAGCGCGCTCGCGCCAACAGCCCGCAAATCCTCTCGGCCAACCTTGCCGCGCTGATGGCCCGCGAGGATACCGTGCAGGCCAAGGCCGCTCGGCTGCCGGGCGTGAGCTCGTTCAATCAGTTCATCTACACGCAGCCCAACGGCACGCCTTCCGGCGCGTTCGTGTCCAACGACGGCACCCACGTCTACAACAACCAGGCCGTCGTGCACGGCGACATTTTCGACCTTGTCAAGCGCGCCGACCACCGCAAGATGCAGGTAGCCGAAGCCGTGGCGCGCGCCAAAGCGGAAATCGCCGCGCGCGGCCTGGTGGCCACCGTGACGGAGAACTATTACGGAATGGTGTCCGCCACACGCAAATACGCCAATGCCCAGCAGAGCCAGCGCGAGGCCGAACAGTTCCTCGACATCACGCGCAAGCAGGAACGGGGCGGCGAAGTGGCGCACTCCGATGCGGTCAAGGCCGAGATCCAGTTCGTCGGGCGCCAGCGCGACACCGAGGAATCGCAACTCGGGCTGGACAAGGCCCGCATCGGCCTGGCGGTCCTCCTGTTCCCGGATTTCCGCCAGGATTTTACGGTGGTCGACGACCTCGATACCCCCCGTCCGCTGCCGGTCTTCCGCGAAATTCAGGCGCTGGCCGGGGAGAAGAGTCCGGACATCCGCGCGGCCCAGGCTACGGTCGAGCAGCAGAGGTGGGAAATCAAATCGTCCCGCGCCGCCATGCTGCCCACGCTATCCGCCGATTACTTTTTCGGCATCAATGCCAACGAGTTCGCCCTCCACAATCCCGAGGGCTATCGGAATCTTGGGTCGGTGGTACAGGCCCAGTTGAACATTCCGATCTGGACTTGGGGCGCGGCGCGCAGCCGGGTGAAACAGTCGGAACTGCGCCTCCAGCAGGCCAAGAACGACCTGAGCCTCACCTATCGCCAGCTCCTCGCCAACCTCAACTCGTTCTACCTGGAGGCCGTCGCTGCCAATTCGCAAATCGCTTCCCTCCGCCATTCCCTGGACCTTTCCGCCGAGAGCCTCAAGCTGACGCTGCTGCGCTATGAGGCCGGCGAGGTTTCGGTGCTCGAAGTGGTGGACGCGCAGACCACCCTGGTGCAGGCGCGCAATGCGTATGACGACGGCATGGTGCGTTACCGTGTCGCCGTGGCGAACCTTCAGACTCTCACGGGGGCGTTTTAGCCAATGCAGAAAACCACAATCCTCCTCCTCACCTCCTGCCTGGTAGCCACGTTTGGCTGCTCGAAGAAGGAGGGAAACGAAGCCGAGGCGCCCGCGCCGGTCCAGGTCACGGCGGTGACCCAGGATACGATCCGCCGCATTGTCAGCGGCGATGGCGTGCTCTTCCCGCGGGACCAGGCCAGCGTCATGCCCAAGATTGCCTCGCCGGTGCAAAAGTTCTACGTGAACCGGGGCGACCACGTCAAGCAGGGCCAGCTTCTGGCCGTGCTCGAGAACCGCGACCTCACCGCCCAGGCCGCCGAAGGCCAAGGCGCCATGGACCAGGCGGAATCCAATCTGCGCACCACCTCGGGCGCGTCGATTCCTGAGTCGGTGGTCAAGGCGCAAACCGATGTGGACTCAGACCGGCAAGCCATGGATGCCGCCAAAAAGGTGTTCGACAGCCGCGAGCAGTTGTTCAAAGACGGCGCGCTGGCGCGGCGCCAGGTGGATGAAGCCCTGGTGAGCTACACGCAGGCAAAAGGCCAGTTCCAAGCCGCCCAGGAGCACCTGAAAGTGCTCGACGCCGTCGCCAAAGGGGAACAGATCAAGACCGCCTCCGCGCAGGTGGAATCCGCCAAGGCGCATCATCAATCCCTGGAGGCCCAGCTCAGTTATGCGCAGATCCTCAGCCCCATCAGCGGGGTGATCGCCGACCGGCCGCTGTACGCCGGTGAAATGGCCACCCCCGGCACGCCGCTGCTCACGGTGATGGACATCTCGCGCGTGGTGGCCCGCGTCAATATTCCGCAGAGCCAGGCCGGCATCGTCAGGGTCGGCCACCCCGCCACCATCACCCAGACCGATGGCGGGCAGGAAGTGCCGGGTAAAGTGATTGTGGTGAGCCCCGCCACGGACCCCGCCAGCACCACTGTGCAAGTCTGGGTGGAGGCGGAGAATCCCGGCGACCGGCTCAAGCCCGGAGCCAGCGTGCACGTCGCGGTCATCACCGAGATGTTCAAGGCCGCCACCGTGGTGCCGGTTTCCGCCATTCTTCCGGGAGAAGAAGGAGGCACAGCCGTCCTGACGGTTAGCGCGGATTCGACCGCGCACAAAAAGCAAGTCGAGTTGGGAGTCCGCGAAGGCGATAAGGTACAGATCCTCAGCGGCGTCAGGCCCGGTGAAGAGGTGGTGGTGGTGGGCGGCCTCGGCGTGGACGACAAGGCCAAGGTGCGGGTCATCAATACCACCGTCGAAGAAAGCGACGAGGACGAAACTCCCGCGCCGGACAACGCCAAGGATCAGAAGAAAGACGAGGCCAAACCGAAAGCGAAATGAGCGACCTTTCGACACCTCCACCCGTCACCGCGGAAACCGGCTCGCCGCACTGGACTGCCCGCCACGGCAAGCCCATTGTTTTCGTCATCCTGACGATGGTTGCCGTGGGCATTTACCTGGCGCTCACCATACCGGTGGCCGTTTTTCCGGACACCGACTTCCCGCGAATCGTGATCGGCGTTGACAACGGCGTCTTTCCCATCGACCAGATGCTGGTCACGGTGACCAGGCCCATCGAAGAGGCGGTCAACACCGTGCCGGGGCTCGACTACGTATGGTCCATTACCAGCCGCGGCACGGCCGAGATCGACCTGTTCTTCACCTGGAAAGTGGACATGTACCGCACCCTCGAGCTGGTCAACGCCGCCATCGCGCGCATCCAGCCCACGCTGCCGCCCACCGCCAAGATCGTCGCCAACCGGCTGACCTTCGCCGCCTTCCCCATCATGGGCTACAGCCTGACCTCCGACACGGTGCCGCAAACCCGCATCTGGGAGATGGCCACTTACGACCTCAAACCGCGGCTGAACCGCCAGCCCGGCGTCTCGTCCATCGTGGTGCAAGGCGGCCAGGTTCCGGAATTTCAGGTCCAGCCCGACCCCGCCAAGCTGGTCCAGACCGGGGCCACCATCTCCAACATCCTGGACGCCATCGGCCGCAGCAACATGATCGATTCGCCGGGCCTGATCGAGACCAACCACCAACTGGTGCTTAGCCTGGTGAGCGGCCAAGCCCGGACTCCCGAAGAGATTGCCAACATCGTCGTCAAGACCACGCCCGCCGGCACGCCCGTGCGCATCGGCGATGTTGCCACCGTCGGTCCTTCGGTGATGCCCGTCTACACCGTGGTGACCGCCAACGTCAAGCCCTCGGTGCTGCTCTACGTGTTCCGCCAGCCGGACGGCAACACCGTAAGGGTGGCCGATGCCATTCATGCGGAAATCGATCAACTCCGCAAGACGTTGCCCAAAGGCATCGACCTGCGCTCCTTCTACGATCAATCGGAACTCGTCAACGACTCGATCCGGAGCGTGCGCGACGCCATCTTGATCGGCCTGGTGCTGGCGTCCCTGATCATGGTGCTGTTTCTGCGGGACTGGGGGACATCGCTGGTGGCCGGGCTGGTGATTCCCGCCACCATCGCGCTGACGTTCATCAGCCTCCGGATCATGAACGAGAGTTTCAACCTCATGACCCTGGGCGGTCTGGCCGCGGCCGTAGGACTGGTGATCGACGACGCCATAGTGGTGGTGGAGAACATCGTGATGCATCGCGATAAGGGCCAGTCGCGCGCCGAAGCCATCCGCAGCGCCATCCGCGAGATCCGCATTCCGCTGGTCGGCTCTACCGTCACCCCCATCGTGGTGTTCCTGCCGCTGATCTCCATAACCGGGGTCACCGGCGTGTTCTTCCGCGCGCTTGCCGTCACCGTGGGCATGGCGCTGCTTACTTCGCTGGCGCTGGCCCTCACCTGGACTCCGACCCTCAGCCACTACTTCATTCGCCAGCGCGCCGGCGGCCACACCGAGGAGGAGCACCGCAGCGTGCCGCGCTGGCTCATGAACTCGTACGAGCGCGTGCTGAGGGTGGCCCTCGAGTACCCGCTGGCGCTGGCGGCTTTCTGCATCCTGCTGATCGGCGGCTCCTACGTCTGTTACCGCAATAGCGGGTCCGACCTGCTGCCCGCCATGGACGAAGGCGGTTTCATCATCGACTACATCATGCCGGCGGGCTCGTCGCTCGAAGAGACCAACCGCGTGGTCTCCCACGTGGAGCAGATCCTGCGCGCCGTCCCGGAGGTGGCGGGCACTTCGCGGCGCACCGGCCTGCAACTCGGCCTGGCCGCCGTCACCGAAGCCAACACCGGCGATATCTCGGTGAAGCTGAAACGCCAGCGCGACCGCAGCGGCGACGAGGTGATCGCCGACGTGCGCGCCAGAATCAAAAAAGCCGAGCCGGTGCTGGACGTCGAGTTCATGCAGTTGCTGCAAGACATGATCGGCGACCTCACCAACAACCCCGAACCGGTCGCCATCAAGCTCTTCTCGCCGGACCCCGAGCTGCTGCGCGCGTGGGCGCCGAAGGTTGGCGACACCATCAAGAAGATTCCCGGGGTGGTGGACGTACTCGACGGCATCGAGAACACCATCAGCGGTCCGGCCACGCTCTTCAATGTCGATCCGGCGGTCACCGCGCGCGCGGGCTTCTCCCCCCAGGAAGTGGAACTGGACACCAGCGCTATTCTCCAGGGTGAGCCCGCCTCGCTGCCGGTGGTGCTCAACGACCGCGCTTACACCATTCGCGTCCGTTTTCCCGAACAGACGCGCGCGTCGGTGGACGCCATTCGGAACACGCTGCTGGTCAGTTCGACCGGGAAGACCGCCACCCTCGGCTCGCTGGCCAAGGTGGTCGAGATCCCGGGTCAAACCGAAATCCGGCGGGAAAACCTGCAGCGCGACGTCACCGTGACCGCGCGGTTCGAAGGCATGAATCTCGGCGACGGCATGGCCAAGGTCCAGCAGGCCGTCGCCGAGGCCAACGTACCGCCCGGCATCCGGGTGCAGTACGGCGGCCAGTATGAGGAACAGCAGAAGTCGTTCAAGGACCTGGCGTTTGTCCTGGTGCTGGCGATCGTGCTGGTCTTCATGGTTTTGCTGTTCGAATTCGGTAATTTCGGCGCGCCCATCGCGGTGCTCGCCTCCGCACTGCTGTCCACCTGCGGCGTGTTCCTGGCGCTGCTGATCACCGGAACCACGTTCAACCTGTCGTCGTTCATGGGCCTGATCATGGTGATCGGCATCGTCGCCAAAAATGGTATCCTCCTGCTGGACGCCGACCAGAAGTTCCGGGTGGCCGGCATTCCGGCGGAAGAAGCCATGATTCGCGCCGGCGAGCGCCGGCTGCGTCCCATTATGATGACTGCGCTGGCCACCGTGGCCGGCATGCTTCCGCTGGCGCTCGCCCTGGGCGCCGGCTCTCAAATGCTGCAACCCCTGGCCATCGCGGTGATTGGCGGAATCCTCGCCTCGATGGTTCTTTCACTGGTCGTGACCCCGGCTGTTCGATACTATGTCGGAGGCCGGGACTAACAGAAAAGGAGTAACACAATGAAGAAGCTTCTGACAGCAGGTCTGCTAATAGCCACGGCGTTTGCCGCGGAAGGCTATAAGGTTCTCAACAAGATCAAAATCGGCGGCACCGGCGGATGGGATTACGTAGCCATGGACAACGTGAACCGCCGTGTGTACGCCTCGCACGGCACGATCGTCGAAGTAGTCGATCCCGATGCCGGCAAGGTAGTGGGACAGATCACCCAACTGCACGGCGTTCACGGGATCGCCGTCGCGCCCGAACTCAACAAGGGATTCATCAGCAACGGCCAATCCAACAGCGTGACGGTCTTCGATCTCAAGACCCTCGCCAAGCTCGGCGAGCCGGCCACCGGGACCAACCCCGACGCCATTTGCTACGAGCCGAAGACCCAGCGGGTTTTCACCTTCAATGGCCGCTCCAACGATTCCACCGCCATCAATGCCAAGAACAACGAGATCGTGGCAACCTTCCCGCTGGAGGGGAAGCCGGAATTCTGCGTGGTGGATGGGACCGGCAAGATTTACGCCAATCTCGAAGACAAGAGCGAGGTGATCGAGATCGATGCCGCCAAGCTGGCCGTGACCCGGCGCACCTCGCTGGCCCCCGCCGAGGGTCCCTCGGGACTTGCCATTGACGTCAAGAACAAAAAGCTCTTCTCCGTGGGCGACAACAAGATGATGGCCGTAACGGACATCCCCACCATGAAGGTAATCGCCACGCCGGCCATCGGCGCCGGCCCCGATGCCGCAGGCTTCGATCCTGGCACCGATCTGGCGTTCAGCTCGAATGGCGACGCAACTCTGACCATCGTCAAGTTAGTGAACGGCAAGTACGAGGCCGTGGACACCGTGACCACCGAGCCCCGCGCCCGCACCATGACGGTCGACCCCAAGCTGCACCGCGTCTATTTGCTGGCCGCGGAGTACGGCCCCGCGCCGGCAGCCAAGGAAGGACAGAAGCAGGGCCGGCCGCCGGTTCTGCCGGATACCTTCCACGTGCTGGTGGTGGGGAAGTAAGTTAGGTTAGTCACGTATTAAGGCCCACCTACCGCTCCCTGACGGTCGGTATGCCAGGAAAAGCCTGGCTGATCTTGTGAACTGAAAGGAGTTCACCATGTAAATTGCCTGTTCAGCATGTAGCCGAACGAGCGCGAGTTCCAGTGATG
>JBEKYW010000083.1:0-15252 GCA_049510555.1 Bryobacteraceae bacterium | reverse complement strand
AGGCTTCGCGTCGACCAGCGGCGACGGGAGACATTGGAACTGGTTCCATAATGCCGCGGGATCGGCCTAACGGCTCCCCGTAGGTCTTCAGAGAGCCAAGGCGTCGAATCGAATGCTTACGTAGAGCTACTCAGCGTCTATCCATGACTCGCAGGCGCGGCTCAAACCATTGGCGGCCGGAAAAAACGCACGGCGACAAACCGAGGGGAAGTTCCATCCCTTAGCCCCGGCCGCCGCAACGATCCCCAATCAAGTCCCCTCCGCACACCCGTACTGTGTCTGCAAGCAGATCGTGTCTCCGCTGCTTCAGCGTCCGAACTCCCACCAGCGTCGTACAGTTCTCAATCCCCGCACGTGTCTTTATTTCTCCAAACTCTTCTCCGGGTCTGCTTTTCGGAGTCTAGCCGCCACGGTGACCGAATCCGGCCGTCCGGCCATCGCCGCCCGCGGCGTCAGGTTCCTGCGCACCGAACCGGGCGGCGCAACCTACGCAGTGGCGTCCGGCACATACACCTTCCGCTCCGGGATATAGGCGCCCATAGCCCCAATAGTACTAACGCACGTCACACTGGCTTGTTAGGCGCTATCGCGACGCCGTATACTAAAGCTTCGGAGGCTCGAAATACTCTCAGGAAGAGGCGTCTGGATGCGTCCAATTGCCATCGGGGTCTTGCTGTTAGGGTGCGCGGTCCCGGCCTTTCCCATCGTGATCCAATCCGTAGGGGCGCCCGGCTACGTAACTGGAAACAATAACTTTACCGGCGTAGTGGCGATCTATTTCCAGCAGGGCAGCGGAACCTACATCTGCTCCGGTGCGCTGTTTTCCGGTGGAGCGGACATCCTGACTGCCGGCCATTGCGTCGCAGGGTCCTCGAATTTCGAGGTGGTGTTCTTCACGCCGTCCGGCGAAACCGTCGTCGGCGTGAGCCAATCGTATCTGGACCCGCTTTGGGGCACACGTCCGGGAGACACTTCCGGCTCGCTCCCTCCGCAGTATGACGTGGGAGTCCTCAAATTGGCGGGGTTGCCGCCCGCCGACGCGGCACGATACGGTTTGGATACCACCGGGAACGACGTGTACCTGGACAGTACCTTGGTAGATCTCGTGGGATACGGCATCGGCGGAAGTCCGGCGACGGGCTCCGACGACTACGGAGTTGGAACGCGGCGGCACGCCGTCAACACGGTGGCCGGCACCATTTGCGGATTCGGCGGAACCAACTGCCAGAACACTCCCGTGCCAACTCCCGACGACCCTATCGAGTTGCTTCTCAATCTGGGCGAAAGCTACCAGGGCTCGAATACGCCCTGTTTCAACAACTCTGCCTGCGGCTTGCCGAACGCCGGTGATTCGGGCGGTCCGCTGCTGGTGGGGAACAACATCCTGGGAGTGACGAGCTTCGGCAATCTACCGCGCCCGGGGCCGCCGGATTACTCGCCCGTCGCGTATCCTGCCGGCACGTATGTCGCCGGGTACACCAACCTGACGAACCCCCAAATTGCATCCTGGGTCGATTCCTTCCTGGTTCCCGATCCCTCGACCTGGCTGCTGATGCTGCTCGGTTGCGCGGGCTTACTCGTCCGCTCCAAATTCGTGAACGATTAATCGCAGCCCCGCCCCGGCCGCCGCTACCGCGGCCGCGAAGCTCTCCCCAGCGTCAATCCCGGCGACGGTCCATTCTCCACCCAGCTCCGCCCCGGCGCCATATAGCCCCACGCCCAGCGCCTTGAGCATGGCTTCGATGCGCGTCCAGCGGCGGAAAAAGTCGCGCTCGCCCGACACCTCCCGCTCGCTGGGCGGAAAGAACCGCTCCGCGATGGCCGCGTACTCGGGCAGCGGCCGCAGCCGTTCGATGTCCACGCCGACGTCCACCCCGAGCGCCACTCCCACCAGCGCCAGCTCGTGCGAGCGCGCCAGGTTGAACCGCACCTCGGGCGCACCCGGCAGGTAAGGCTTGCCCTTTTCCGCCACCGCAAACTCCAGCCGCATGCCGGTTTCTTTTTCCAAGATGGCGCGCAACACCTGGTGCGAGCATTCCCGCCGCAGAGCCGCCGTCCCTCCATCCAGCCGCACCAGCCAGACGTGCACCTCGCCCGCCTTCAGCACGCCTGCTCCAGGTCCACGGCCAGCGCCGCCAGGAACTCCCCCTGGCTCCGCTCGATGTAGAAGTGGCCGCCGGGAAACAGCCGCACCGCGAAGGACGCTGTGGTCTGCTCGGCCCAGGCTTCCAGATGGTCGAGGCGGACGTTGGGATCATCCACGCCCCCGTAAGCGCGGATCGCGCAATCGAGCGGCGCGTCCTCCGTATAGGCGTACTTGCGATACAACGACGCGTCCGCGCGCAACGCCGGCAGAATCGCGCGCATCAACGCCGGATCGTCGAGCAGTTCATCCGGGATCCCCTGGAGCCGCTGCAACTCTTCCAGAAACTGCTGGTCGCCGGGCGCCGGCGGAGGAGTGTAATTGCGGCGGAACTGCGGCGCGCGTGCGCCCGACGCCACCAGCAGCCTGGGAAGCGGCTGGTTACGCCGCCGCAATAGCCGCGCCAGCTCGAACGCCATGGCCGCGCCCATGCTGTGACCGAAGAACGCGCACGCCTGCGCGAGGTAGGGTTCAATGGCATCGGCGAGCGCCGCCACCAGCGGTTCCATCCGCTCGAACGGCGCTTCCGCGATGCGCGCTTCCCTTCCCGGCAGCCGCACCGGGCAGATGGCGGCGTGGGGCAGGTGCAACGCCCGTACCGGGGTCCCGCCTCCCGCATGCGGAAACCAGAACAGGCGCAACCCCTCGGCGGTGTCCGCACCCGGAAACCAAGCCGAAGCCGGCGCCCTGTTGCGCAGCCGCAGGGCTAGCAGGCGGCGTTTCTCGGGGGAGAGGTTTTCGAGCGCGGATTGGGGGGCCAGGTCGGGGACCTGCCCCACAACCTGCCCCACAGCCTGCCCTACTTTCGGCCGCCGCATCACATCTTCGAGGAGTTTCTCGAACGGCTCGACGCTGAGCACGGCCGCATACTCCATGGCCGCCGCGCGCGACGCTCGCGAAATCTCTTCCCAATGCGGGCGGTCCGCCACGAGGCGCCCCAGCGCCTCGCGCCATGGCCCGATATCCTGCGGCGGCACTTCCGCCACCGGCACCATCTGCTCGTCCAGCCGCGTCTGATACTTTGCAATGGGGTTGACCGGCAGCAGGTACGGCACCCCCATCATGGCCTCCGGGATTCCGCCCACATTGCTCGCCATCACCGGAACGCCGCGCAGCATGGCCTCGATCACCATGCGGGAGCGCGCTTCGGCCCACAGCGACGGCACAAGCAGCACGCGCGTCCGCGCCAGCAGCACGTTGACGTCGTCCACCGGGTCCAGCAGCGTCACGTTAGGCCGCGCCTGTAGCGCCGCCCGGTCCTGTTGGTTGGTGCCCCACATGGGCACGGCCGCGAACGCGGTCTGGGGAAACGCATCCGCCAGCGCCAGGAAGATGTCGATGCCCTTCACCGCGCAGGGATTCACCAGCGTCACGAATTGGTTGTCGAACCGCGCGATTACGGGCGGGGCGTGCCCTACGCCCGCCCCCAAAGGTTCCATCAGCGAAATCGGCACGTGGACCGCGTCGATCCCCGCGTGCTTGCGGATGTAACCGGCCACGTACCGGCTCACTCCCACCACCCCATCGGCCGCGCGCATCCGCTCCGTCTTCAACTCGCCCGGAAATGCGCAATCGGGGCCGAACGGCAGCGCCAGTGTGGCGCGCGCCAGGTAGACCACGCGGGTGCTCGGCGCCCGCAGCGCGGCTTCCAGCAGAACCTGCGCCGGATCGTCGGTCGAAGCCAGGATGATCTCGGGCCGAAATGCCTCCACCTGGCCCACAAAATGCGCCCGCAGACTGGCGTTCGTCACCACGTGAATTTCCACGCCCGCGCGCTCGAACGTCACCACGCCGCCTTCCGCCGACGTGGGCGTCACGCCGCGCGCCGCCAGTTCCACCAGGTAACGCTGGTGCTCGGGCTCGCCGAACGCCGCGATCCGCGCCGCCACCCGGCAGGCATGGCCGCGCGCCGCCAGCGCCTCCATCAGCAGCCGGTTGGACTTGTCGCCGCCGCCGTGGCCCGGATAGTAGAGCGAGTTCTGAGCCAGCAGGATGCGCATTAGTGACGCTTCCTCAGCCGCTGGAGCAGCCACGCGCGGCGCTCGGGTGACAGCGATTCGATGGTGGCCCGCTCGCGCGGGGTACCCTCCGGGCCCGCCGCCAGACCGTTCGCCGGGCCCAGAGGGCACCGCGCCAGAAGCGAGCGCAGGAACTTCTCCATCTCGCCGGCGTCCAACCCGCTCACGAACCGTCCGGCCGCCTGCCGCGAGGCCGCCGATTCGGTTTCGTACGCGCCGCGGTTGGTCAGCAGCTCGCGCACCGCCGCCACCCATGGCGCGGCATCGTTTTCCGGCATCACCGGCTTGGGCAGGGAGTGCTCGTCGAACACCGCCTCATAGCGCTCGATGGTCTTCACCGGGATCACGTACGCCGTGCCGCGTTTGGCCTCTTCCAGCCCGCCCGAATTGCTCGCCACCACCGGGATGCCGCGCAGCATGGCCTCCATCACGATCAGCCCGAACCCTTCGTACCACAGCGACGGGTTCAGCAGCACGCGCGTCCGCGCCAGCACTTCATCGATGTCCTTGACGTTCGGCAGGAATCGCACGTTGGCCAGGCGCTCGAGCGCGCGCCGGTCCTCGGCCGTGGTGCCCCATCCCGGCACCACCCCGAACTCGTACTCGGGCAGCCGCTCCGCCGTCTGGAGAAAAATCGAAATGCCCTTTACCGCGCAGGGATTGATCATGGTGATGAGTCCCCGCTCGAAGTTCCCGTAATTGGCGAACGGCCCCGCTCCGTAAATCGGGGGATGGATCACCGCCGCCGCGCGGCCCAGCGCGCGCGCGATGTATGCGGCCATGTGCCGCCCGATGGCCACGATTCCCGCCGAGCGCGCCACCAGACCGGCGGCATGCCGGTCGGGGTTCCAGCTCGCCGGGCCGAACGGATAGAACTGCGGCGTGTGCGCCAGGTAGACCACGCGCCCCGGGGCCGAGTGGTGCGCTTCGCGAACGAGCGCGTGCCCCAGGTCCTCCGAAGACACCAGCACCCAATCCGGCTGCATCGCCACGATCTGCTCTCGCAGCACCTGGACCCGCCGCGCCGGCTCCTCCACCGCGAATATCCCGGGATGCGATCCGCCCCCCCCGCACACCACGCGGCAGTCATGCCCGGCCCGTGCCAGGTGATCGAGCCAGATCAAATTGCTGCGCGTAGCCCCGCCTCGCGGCGGCGTATAAGACGCATTCGCGGTCAGCAGAATCCGCATCGCCTACGTTGCGTCCTGCTCTTCCGCCAGCAGCGCCCGCACCTCTTCGTCCGACAGCCCTTCCAGCTCTTTCAACAATTCCTGGTAGTCCCCGCCGGCCTGTTCGATCTCTTTCAGCTCGACCGCCCTGGCCAGCTCCGCCACCGTGAATTCGCCGCTGTACACGACTTCGAGCGAAAGCTCCACGCCGTAAATGTGGCGCACGCGCGAAAGCAACTGCACCGCCAGCAGCGAATGCCCGCCCAACTCGAAGAAGTTGTCGTGGATGCCCACCGCCGGAAGGTTCAGCAGCCCCGCCCACAGTTCCGCCAACTCGCGCTCGAGTGGCGTCCGCGGCGGGGAGACCGTTCTTGCGGGAACCCTCCTCTGCGACGCCACGCGAATCCGCTCCAGAATTTGCTCCGGATCGCGCAACTCATTCGCGATTTTCACGTAATCGATACGCGTGGGGCAGGTCCCCGACCTGCCCTGCTCAGTGTTGGGCAGGTCGGAGACCTGCCCCACGACCTGCCCCACGCGATACTTCACACCTGCTGCTTCCCCGGCCGCGAACCGGAACACGCCGTCTGGGCCGGGGGTGCCCTCTGGGCCCCGCAGCGACTCCAGAAACAGCCCCGCCGGACGGTTCCTCTGCCCCGCCACGAACGGAATCTCGACGCGCGCGAGGCCCCGCTCCATCGCGATCTGGCCCAGCCGCGCCACCATGCGATGCTCCACGCCCCGCCCCAGCGCCCGGCAGCTCAGCAGAAACGTGTCCACCACCAGCGCGCCGCCCGCGCAACGGAAGATCATCACGCCCGTAAGCCCGTAACTTCCGAAGCGGTCCTTCACGTCCACCGTGAGGCATTCCGCCTCGCCCGATGCCAGCAACCCCTGAATCTCCGCCTCGGTGCGCCGCGCGCAACTGGCATGCATCTGGTTGGTGCGCTCGGTGAGCTGCGCCACGCGCGCCAGTTGCGCCGGTTCCATGGGAGCGATCCCGACTTCCAACTGCAACGACGCCAGAAACTCTTCCAGGCTGGCGGAGGCGCGCTCCGCCCTGGCCCGCTCGGCCTGCTGCGCGTACAGTTCCGGTCTCTTCCGGTCCTCTTCCGTCACGCGCGCCCGGTCGAACGCCCACACGTGCTTCAGGAACTCGGGAATGTCTTCCGCCCGCGCCGGCAGCGGCAGCGCCAGCGCCTCCGGGCAGCCGGCTTGCGCTTCCGTACACTCCTTGGGGTTGTCGTCCACCAGGATGAAACTGTCGAGACCCAGCCCCAGTTCCTCCGCGATGGACGCCAGGTTGGCGCTTTTCGATTCCCAGTTCACCCGCCGCGCGACGAAATCCTCAAGCCGCAAGGGCATCTCCGGGTGGGCGCGGAAGGTCTCGGTCACGTCCTCTTCGTTGTTTTTGCTGGCGAGCGCCAGCAGCATGCCCGCGCGCCGCCGTTCCGCCATGAACTCCTGCAATGCCCTTCGTGGCGAGTCCACCACCACGCCGCGCGGGCCGTCTTCGCCGCAAATGCCCGCCCACAGCGTCTCATCGCAATCGAGAGCGATCACCTTGTACGGCGGCGTCGCGATGGCGCGGATCTGGCGCGCGACGGCGGTCGCCAGCGCCACGAAAAACACCGGCGTGTAGGGCACATGGCCCAGTTCGTCGCCGTGCGGATCGTGCGCCTCCGCCACCGGCTCCGGCGTCACCAGGTGCACCGCCGTCAGATCCGCCGTGCCCTCCCTCACCAGGCGCTCCGCCTTTTCGACTGCGGCCTCGCGCCCCGGCGCCGGCGGGCAAATCACCAGAATCAGCGGGGCTGAGAACGTGGATGCGGCCACGCGGATGGCTCCCACCAGCCGCCGCGCGCGTTCCTCCAGACCGGCCGGGCCTCCATCGCGCAGCCAGTCCTCCAATCGCAGCAGCCCGGCGTTGAACCCGCCGCGATTGCGCGCAAACAGACCCGCCGGGTCCAGCAATTGCTGGAAGAGCTGGTTATAGCCCGCGAATTTGATCTCGTAATCGAGCCCCAGTTCCCGCGCCCAAAACTCCAATCCTGGCTGAATGGCTTCGGCGGTGAATGTAGCGCTGATGGCGATCGCGCGATCGTCGTGCGGCATGAAACTCCATTATGAAGCCCGCCGCAACGCTATCTCAAGTTCCCTACTTCTTCCCGAACATGGCCGCCGCGCGCTTCTCCATCTCCCCCGGCGGCACGTCTTCGATATGGGTGGCGATCCCCCAATAGTTGCCGGACGGGTCTATGACACCCCCGGTGCGGTCCCCATAAAACTGGTTCGATGGTTCCCTCACCGAGGTCCCGCCCGCCTGGATCGCGCGCTGGTAAACGGCATCCACATCCTCCACGTACAGATAAAGCGAGCAGGGCTTCGCTTTCCAGTCGCCCATCGGTTCGCCCATCATCACCCTCGAGTCGCCGATCTTCACTTCGGCGTGCATGATCCCGCCGTCCGGGCGCGCCATACGACCCAGTTCCTGCGCGGCAAAGGCCTGTTTCAAAAACTCGATCAGCTTGGGTACTCCCTCGGCCACCAGATAAGGGGTTACGGTGTGAGAACCGTCGGGGATGGGTTGCACACTGCGTTTCGTTGCTCCGGTCATGGATTCCTCTCCTTTGGATATATGAAATCAAACTCGGCGCCGATTCGCAAGTGTGTTGTTAAATACCAGTAACAGCGCTCCGCCGCTCCATCAGAACCACGTCCCGCCAGCGGCCATCCTGGCACCCCAGGCGTTCGCGGACCCCTACCACCCGGAACCCGGCTCTCTGGTGCAGCGCGATGCTCGCCTGGTTCTCCGGAAAGATTCCGGCTTGCAGCGTCCAAATCCCGTGGCGCTCGGAATCCGCCACCAATTCACCGAGAAGCAGCCGTCCGATGCCCCGTCCTCGCGCCCGCTCGGCCACGTACACGCTGACCTCCGCTACGCCGCCGTACACGCACCTGCCGGAGACGGGGCTCAATGCCGCCCATCCCAGCAACTCGCCCCCCGTCCGCGCCAGCAGCCGGCAGTGCTCGAAATGGCCCGCGTTCCACCGCTCCCAATCCGGAGCCGACTTCTCGAAGGTGGCGTTCCCCGTGGCGATGCCTTCCAGGTAGATGGCGCGAACACCATCCCAGTCGCCCGGCGTCATGCCCGCGATCTCAACTCGCTGCTGGGCGAAGGCGCTCATGCAATCCAGTTTACCCTCCGCTGCTATCATGAAATCGCCATGACGACGCTTCTGGCCCTGCTCCGCCAGAATCGCAACTACCGCTACACCTGGATGGGCCAGGTGGTCAGCGAAATCGGCGACCACTTCAACAACATCGCCGTCTTCGCCCTGGTCATGGAGAGAGGTGGCTCCGGCCTGGTGGTGAGCGGCGTCATGCTCTCCCGCGCCATCCCCGCCGTGCTGGCCGGCCCCGTCGCCGGGGTGGTGCTGGACCGTCTCGACCGCCAGCGCATCATGATCGCGAGCGACCTCATCCGCGCCGTTCTCGCTCTCGCCTTCGTTCTCACCATCCACCAGCCGCGCCCCTGGCTGCTCTATCTGCTCAGCGCCGGGCTCATGTTCGCCTCGCCCTTCTTCACCAGCGGCCGCGCTGCCATCCTCCCTACCATTGCCAACGCCGAGGAGCTGCACACCGCCAATTCCCTCACCCAGACCACGCAGTGGGCCACCCTCACCGCCGGCACGCTGCTGGCCGGTTTCAGCGCCGCCAAGCTGGGATATCACTGGGCCTTCCTTCTCAATTCGCTTTCGTTTGTCTTCTCCGCGGGGGCCATCTGGCGCATCTCCGCGCCCGGCGGCTTTCGCGCCCAACGCCATGCCGGCGCCGCCGTGGTCCGCCCCTGGCACGAGTATCGCGAGGGTCTCGCTTACATGCGCTCGGTGCCGCTGATGATGGGGATCGCTCTGATTTCGGTGGGCTGGGCCATGGGAGGCGGCGCCGCCCAGATTCTTTTCGCGCTGTTCGGAGAGCAGGTGTTCCACCGCGGCGCCTCGGGCATCGGCGCTATCTGGGGCTTCGCCGGCATCGGCCTGCTGCTCGGCGGAGCCATCGGCCACCTCACCGGCCGCCACACCAGTTTCGCCGGATACAAGCGCGCCGTCACCATTTCCTACCTGGCGCACGGCGCCGCCTACATGCTCTTCAGCCAGGTGGAATCTTTCGCCGCCGCGCTGGTCTCCATGATGTTCTCCCGCGTGGGCATGGCCGTCACCACCGTGCTCAACAATTCTCAGCTCCTGCGCCACACGCCCGACCAGTACCGCGGCCGCGTCTTCGCCACCATGGAATCGCTCCGGTGGTCGGTGATGATCGTCTCGATGGCCGCCGCCGGCATCGCCTCCCAGTACTCCAGTCCCAGGACCATTGGTCTGGTCGCGGGCGCTTTCGGCGTGCTGACGGCTATCGCATGGGCGTGGTTCGATGGGAGCGGGCGGCTCCCCGAGCCGGGCCTGGAAGGCGCCCCCACCGGAACCGAGCTCAGCCCCATTGAGATCGCCGACTCCACCCGATAACACCCGCTGGCGCTACAGGAATCACTACGCGGAGCCGATATGAGTTTCGGGGAGTGTACGTGGACGCCAGCGCCGATTTGCTCCCGAAGAGCGCCCGCCAAGAGCCGGAACACCGCATGAGAGTTCTGGCGGCTGAAGACAATCCCATTTGTCAATCCATGCTGCGCGCCCTGCTTACCATGTGGGGTTACGATGTTGCGGTGGCGCGCGACGGCCTGGAGGCCTGCCGAATCCTGGAATCGCCGGCTGCGCCGCGCCTGGCGATTCTCGATTGGATGATGCCGGGCATGGATGGCGTGGAGCTTTGCCGCCGCGTCCGCGGCGCTGGCCGCGAGCCTTACATCTACATCCTGTTGCTGACCGCGCGCACCGAATCGCAGGACCTGGTGGAAGGCATGGAAGCCGGCGCCGACGATTACCTCACCAAGCCCTTCAACGCGCACGAGCTGCGCGTGCGCCTGCGCGCCGGCCGCCGCCTCCTCGATCTACAGGAGGAACTCATGCTGGCCCGCGAGGCGTTGCGCGACCAGGCCACGCACGACAGCCTCACCGGCCTTCTCAACCGCGCCGCCATCCTGGACGCGCTGCAGAACGAACTGGCCCGCGCCGCCCGCGGGCGCCACCCCGTGGCGCTCCTGATGGCGGATCTGGACCGCTTCAAGCTGGTCAACGATGCGCACGGTCATCTGGCCGGAGACGCCGTTCTGCGCGAAGCCGCCCGCCGCATGAAATCGGTGATCCGCCGCTACGACTCCATCGGCCGGTACGGCGGCGAAGAGTTCCTCATCGTGCTGCCCGGTTGCGACGGCTCCGCCGCCCGTGCCCAAGCGGAGCGCTTCCGCGGGGCCCTGGCCGCCGAACCCATCACCGCCGCGGGCCAATCCCTCCGGATCACTTGCAGCATCGGCGTCTCGGCCTCGACCAGCGCCTCCGCCTGCACCACGGACACCCTGGTCCGCGATGCCGATCTCGCCTTATATCAAGCCAAGGATCGCGGCCGCAACCGCGTCGATACCTTCAGTCCCTATCTGGAGCAGGCTTCCGCCTCGGACGCCGGCATCCCCGCTGCGGTTGGCTGAAAAACCCGTCAGAAAAACCTTCTCACCGAAACTCAGGTGCGCTATACTCACATGGTCCCCCCCGAGCATCGCCATATGCCTTCATTCACCGTTTCTGAATCTGAATGTGAAGAGCTGGTCGCACGCCTGCTGCACGATCTGCGGCAACCGCTCGGCACGATCGGAACCAGCGCTTATTACATGGAGCTCGTGCTTGGCCAGGAGGACGGCCCGGCCCGCGAACAGCTCCGCCTCATCGAGCGCCAGGTGGATCTTGCCGTGCGCATCCTGAACGAGGCCGCCGCCGAAGCGCGCCATCTCCGCGACCGGCGCGCGGAAGGCGCCGGCGAGAGCCCCGCCCTCACGAAACCGGCAACCGCCGCCGTCGCGTAGCGTGGCGCAGACGATCGCCTTTGGTCGTCTGCGTTGCTTGCGAGTAGGCAGGCCACAGAAAACGATGGCCTGCCCCACGGTCACGCCTTCCGTTCGAGCTCTGCCAGCCGCCGCTTTAATTCCGCCACTTCGCGCCGCAGCTCCGGCAGCCGCGCCAGGTTGGCGAGTTGCTCCAGGTGCTGCTTGAGCGGGCGCGCCGGCGTGCCCCACACCGTCTCTCCGGAACGCAC
Organism: Bryobacteraceae bacterium; assembly: GCA_049510555.1. GTDB lineage: Bacteria > Acidobacteriota > Terriglobia > Bryobacterales > Bryobacteraceae > Fen-178. Next base: position 3,718 of record JBEKYW010000083.1, on the reverse strand, counting down.
GATCTTGGAGGTGAGCACGCCGCAGCCCGATCCCAGCACCGCGCGCGATTCGATCCGCGCCTTGTCCCCGATCCCCACCTGCCCGCCGATCACGGCGTAGTCTTCCACCACCACGCCGCCCGAAAACCCCGTCTGCGCGGCCACCACCACGTGTTTCCCGATGCGGCAGTTGTGAGCCACGTGCACCATGTTGTCGAGCTTGGTTCCCTCGCCTATCGAAGTCACGCCCAGCGCCGCGCGGTCCACGCACGAATTCGCGCCGATCTCCACAAAATCGCCGATCTCCACGCGCCCCACCTGCGGAAACTTGTGCCAGCGGTCGTGTTCCATCACGTAGCCGAACCCGTCCGCGCCGATCACCGCGCCCGAGTGCAAAATGGCGCCGCGCCCGATGTCCACGTTGTCGTACACCGTCACATTGGGGTGCAGCACGCAGCCCTCGCCCAGCACCACGCGCTTGCCCACCGTGGATCCCGCCCCGATGCTGGTCGCCACCCCGATGCGCGTTCCGTCGCCCACCACGGTGTGCGGTCCAATGTACACCAGCGCGCCTATCTCCACGTCCTTGCCCACCACCGCCGTCGGGTGGATGCCGGGCTTCAGTTCCGCCGTCGGGTAAAACCGGCTCATGGCGCGTGCACAGGCCGTGCGCGGCTCGGGCGCCCGGATCACCGTCCGATAGGCCGGGCTGGGCCACTCCAGGGAGACGATCAGGCACCCCGCCGCCGAGCTTTCGGCTTGCTGCGCCGCCTTGCGGCTTCCCACGAACGCCACGTCGGAAGCCCCCGCCGTCTCCAGCGGCGCCACGCCCGTCAATTCCTTCTCGCCGTCGCCTTCAAAGGTCGCGCCCAGCCATTCCGCCAATTCGCGAACTCGCATGCCCCATAATATCGCCGGAGGCGCACCGTCGTATCATACAAATTCATGCCCATCGATCCATCGGCCGTGGTCGCTCCCACCGCCCGGGTCCATCCCGATGCCGCCATCGGGCCCGGCGTCAGAATCGGCGAATTCTGCGTCATCGAAAGCGACGTCTCCATCGGCGCCGGCTGCCTCCTGGAACCCTACGTTTATGTCAAGCGCTGGACCACCTTGGGAGAGCGCAACGAAATCTCCGCCGGTACGGTCCTCGGCACCGACCCGCTGGACAAAAACTTCATCGGCACGCGCAGCTACCTGAGAATCGGCAACGACAACAAGATCCGCGAGCATTTCACCGTGTCGCGCGGCACCGCGCCGGAATCCGTCACCGAAATCGGCGATGGCAACTTTATCATGACCTCCGGCCACATCGCCCACAATTGCAGAATCGGCAGCCACACCGTGATCGCAAGCTGCGTACTGCTCGGCGGCTACGTGGAAGTGGAAGATCAGGCGTTCCTCTCCGGCGGCGTCCTGGTGCACCAGTACTCCAAGATCGGCCGCCTCGCCATGATCAGCGGCAACACCCGCGTCAATCTCGACGCCCCGCCGTTTTTCACGTACGCGGGCTTCCAAATCGAGCCCAAAGGCCTGAACCTGGTCGGGCTGAAGCGCGCCGGCTTCAAAGCGCCCAACATCAGCATCCTCAAGACCGCGTACCAGTTCCTCTACCGCTCCGGCCTGAAGCTCGAGGACGCCCTGGCGAAGATCGAAACCGAGATCCCCACCCCCGAGACGCTCCAGCTTGTGAACTTTATCCGCCGCAGCCACCGCGGCATCTGCCGGGAATAGCGCCCGGCCGGCCCCGCAACTCCTCCAGCCGAACCAGTCAATTTCCCGACGGTGGCAAGCCTGAGCCCAATGCTGTTCACTTAAGCCAGCTCCGCAGGAGCGATAGACTGTAGCCCACGGCGCAAGCCGTGGGAACGGGCGCGAAAACGATTTAGCCCCGGAGGGGCGTAAGATGCTGTGGCCCAACTTCTTCCGCCCCTGCGGGGCCCATCATGCTCCTCCACCGACCCACGGCTTGCGCCGTGGGCTAAGATCTTTCGCCCTATCGGGCTCAACACCAAAGTGAACAGCATTGAGCCTAAGCCATAGAAATCTGTGGACATCCGCGTCGATTTGTGGTATAGGATAACCGGATCTCTCTCTCCGGCACACTGGCGGGGAGAGAGGAAAGAGGTTCCGCGCCTGGAAATGGGGTGGGACCCGGGTGAGTTCAACAATTGGAAAGGGAGGTCTGCACCATGTCAGTGCGAAAGGCAGCGCAGTTGCTGTGTGCTCTGGCACTTCTTTGCGGAGTCGTTTACGGCCAGGCGGTTTCCGGAAGCATAGTGGGGATTGTGGTGGACCCTGGCGATGCCAGCGTCCCGGGTGTCGAAGTCCAGATCAAGGACGTGGCCACCGGGACAGTCCACACGTTCACGACCTTGGTCGAAGGAATCTTCCGTTTTAACGACATCGCGCCGGGGACGTATACCCTGACGGCGAAAATGAAGGGGTTCAAAACCTACGCACAACAGGACATCAACTTGGCCGTCGCAGAGACGCGCGACCTGGGAACAATCCGTCTGGTGCTGGGCGCGGTGACCGAAGAGGTGTCGGTGATCGCGACCGCCACCGCGCTGCAGACCGCATCCAGCGAAAAGTCCTCGCTGGTGGACGGGAACCAGCTTTCCCAGATCGCCATCAAGGGCCGCGACCTTATGGCCATGTTGAACCTGGTCCCGGGCGTGGTCAGCTACAGCGCGGGCGAAGCCGTCAGTGAGAACTCCATCGGCGGTGTCAACATCAACGGCGGCGGCTCCAGCCGTGGCACCACGCACTTCAACCCCAACATGGACTCGGTGGCCGAGGTCCGGGTGCTGACTTCGAACTTCCAGGCGGAGTTCGGGCGCATGGCCAGCGGCTCCATCAGCGTCATCACCAAGGGCGGCGGCCAGCAGTTCCATGGCAGCGGCTGGTGGACCTGGCGGCATGAGCAGTTCAACGCCAAGAACTTCTTCGACAATTACAACAACCAGCCGAAGAGCATTTATCGCTACCATGTCCGCGGCTTTGCCGTGGGCGGCCCGGTATACATTCCCAAGATCTGGAACAGGGCCAAGAACAAGCTGTTTTTCTTCATCTCGCAGGAGTACACCAAGCAGAAGCCGGCCACGCAGATCGGCTACTCCAACATGCCGACCGCGCTGGAACGCGCGGGCGACTTCTCGCAGAGCGTGGACCAGAACGGCAAGCTGATCCAGTTGCTGGATCCGACCTCACGCAACCCGTTTCCCGGAAACCTCATACCCAAGTCGCAGATCGATGCGGCCGGCCTGGCGTTCCTGAACTACCTGCCCCTTCCCAACCGCTGCGGCGCTTCCGGCGCCGCCTCCGACTGCTGGCAGGAGTCCGACCAGTCGCAGATCTACCGCCGCAACTTCCGGTCGGTCTTCAACGAAAGTCACCCGCACCGCAACGACGTGGCCCGCATCGACTTTAACCCCACGCCCAAACTGCTCACCTTTATTCGCTACGTCAATGATTACGACTTCGACCAGACGGCCAACGGCAACTACGTGAACCTGCTGGATTCGAACAAACAGTGGACTCCGTATTCGGAAGACCATCCGAACCCGGGGCACGGCTACGGCATTGGCATCACTTATACCGTAAACGCGGCTACCGTCAACGAGTTCGTTTTCGGCAAGAGCTACAATACCTGGGACTGGTATCCGCACGATCCGGCGCAGCTCGACCGCGCCAAGATCGGCAATCCGCCGCACTGGTTCGACGAGAAGGATACGAG
>JBEKYW010000082.1:0-14555 GCA_049510555.1 Bryobacteraceae bacterium | reverse complement strand
GCCCCGGTGATCATGTTCTTGATGTAATCGGCGTGCCCCGGACAATCCACGTGCGCGTAATGCCGCTTGGAGGTTTCGTACTCGATGTGCGCCACGGCAATGGTGATGCCGCGGGCCTTTTCTTCCGGCGCGTTGTCGATGGACTCGAAGCTCCGGAACTTGACCTTGGGGTTGGTCTTGCCCAGCACCCTGGTGATCGCCGCCGTCAGGGTGGTCTTGCCGTGATCGATGTGCCCGATCGTCCCGATATTTACGTGCGGCTTGCTGCGGTCGAATTTTTCCTTTGCCATAAGAAAAAGCCTCTCTCCTTATCTCGTAATCCTGCCCTGGACCTTGCTGACGATCTCCTCGGCGAGCCCGCCGGGAACTTCCTCGTACTTGCCAAAATGCATGGTGAAACTTCCGCGGCCCTGCGTCCGTGAGCGCAGATCGGTCGCGTAACCGAACATTTCCGATAGCGGCACCATCGACTTGATGATCTGTGTGGTCCCGCGCAGCTCCATGCCTTCGATGCGGCCGCGGCGTGAATTCAAATCGCCAATCACGTCGCCCATGTATTCTTCCGGAACCACCACTTCCACCGACATGATGGGCTCCAGCAGCACCGGCTTGGCCTTCCTGGCGGCCCCTTTGAGCGCCATCGAGCCGGCGATCTTGAAGGCCATTTCCGAGGAATCCACCTCGTGATAGCTGCCATCGTAAAGAGTCACTTTCACATCGGACATCGGGTAGCCCGCCAGAACCCCGCCCTCCAGCGCTTCCCTGATGCCCGTTTCGGTGGGCGCGATGTACTCCTTCGGCACCGTGCCGCCATAGATGTCGTTAACGAACTCGAAGCCGCTGCCCTGGGGCAGAGGCTCGAGCCGGATCTTGACGTGGCCGTACTGCCCATGGCCGCCGGTCTGGCGGATGTGCCGGCCCTCGGCTTCCGCCTTCTTGCGGATGGTCTCGCGATACGCCACCTGCGGCTTACCAACGTTGGCGCCCACTCCGAACTCGCGCATCATGCGGTCCACGATGATTTCCAGGTGCAGCTCGCCCATCCCCGAAAGAATGGTCTGGCCGGTTTCGAGATCGGTGTTCACGAGGAATGTGGGGTCTTCCTGCGCCAGTTTCTGAATCGCCATCCCCAGCTTTTCCTGGTCGGCCTTGGTCTTCGGCTCGACCGCAAGCTGGATCACCGGCGTGGGGAATTCGATCGATTCCAGCACGATCGGGTGCTTATCGTCGCAGATCGTGTCGCCGGTCGAAACCGTTCTCAGCCCCACGGCCGCGCAGATATCGCCCGCCAGGATCTCCTGAATGTCTTCGCGCTTGTTGGCGTGCATGCGCAGAAGGCGCCCGATGCGCTCCTTGCGGCCCTTGGCCACGTTGTACACCGAGTCGCCGGATTTCAGCGTGCCCGAATATACCCGGAAGAAGGCGAGTTGGCCGACGTAGGGGTCGGTCATGATCTTGAAGACCAGCGCGGAGAAGGGATCGCGGTCGGAGGCCTCGCGGAACAGCGCCTTTTCCGGATGATCGATGTCGCGGCCTTCCACCGGCGGGATATCCACCGGCGACGGCAGGTAGTCCACCACCGCATCCAGCATGGTCTGCACGCCCTTGTTCTTGAACGCCGAGCCGCAAATGACCGGGAAAATCTTCAGCGCGATGGTGGCCCTGCGGATGCCGGCCCGAATCTCGTCATTCGAAATCGGCTGGCCTTCGATGAACTTTCCAAATAGCTGATCGTCGTGCTCGGCCACCGCCTCGATCATCTTTTCGCGGTATTCCTTGGCCTGTTCCACCAGGTCGGCGGGAATATCGACCACGTTGAACTCCGCGCCCAGGGTTTCGTCGAGCCACAGCATGGCCCGCATTTCCACCAGGTCGACCACGCCCTTGAACTGGTCTTCGGCGCCGATCGGAAGCTGGATGGCCACCGGTTTGCACTTCAGCCGCGTGACGATGGTCTCGATGGAGTGGGAGAAGTCTGCGCCCACGCGGTCCATTTTGTTGATAAAGCAGATGCGCGGAACCGAGTACTTGTCCGCCTGCCGCCAGACCGTCTCCGATTGCGGCTGCACCCCAGCGACGGCGTCGAAAACCGCCACCGCCCCGTCCAGGACGCGCAGGCTGCGCTCCACCTCGGCGGTGAAATCCACGTGCCCCGGCGTATCGATGATATTGATCTGAATGTCGCGCCATTCGCAGGTCGTGGCGGCCGATGTGATGGTGATGCCGCGTTCCTGTTCCTGCTCCATCCAGTCCATGATGGCGGTGCCTTCATGCACCTCGCCCAGCTTGTGCGTACGGCCCGTGTAATAAAGGATGCGCTCCGTGGTGGTGGTCTTACCCGCATCGATATGAGCGGCGATGCCGATATTCCTCATCTTTTCGAGCGGGACCGTTCGCATAACAACCTTTGGAAGCCAGGAGTCAGAATTCAGAAGTCAGAATGCTTCCTTCCGCCCTAGCTGCCGTTCTCCCTTTCCTAATCTCCCTGTATCTCGGACACCAAACCAGGCAACCGAAGCCGGAATTCTGACTCCTGACTTCTGGCTCCTGACTTCTGCTTCCTCACCACCGATAGTGCGCAAAGGCCTTGTTGGCCTCGGCCATGCGGTGGACGTCGTCTCTCTTCTTAATCGCTCCGCCGCGCAGGTTGGCGGCATCGTTCAACTCGTTGGCCAGCTTTTCCGGCATGCCCTTCTCGGGCCGCGTCCGCGCATTCGTGATAATCCAGCGAATGGCCAGCGAGGTGCGCCGGTTCTGCGGCACCTCGATGGGAACCTGGTAGTTGGCGCCACCCACCCGCCGTGTCTTGACTTCCAGCAGCGGCTTGGTGTTCTCCACCGCCTTCTTGAAGGCCTTCAGCGGGTCGTCGCTGGTGCGCTCCCGCAGCTTGTCCATGGCCTCATAGAAAATCCCCTGGGCGGTGTTCTTCTTGCCTTCCCACATCATGGAGTTCACGAACTTCTCCACCAGGGTTGAATTGTAGACCGGGTCCGGTACTACTTCACGAACAACGGCTCGTCTTCTGCGTGGCATACGTTCCTACGATTTGGGCCTGTTGGCTCCCTACGATGCAATCAAAAAAGTGGAGCAACCCACCACGACCAGGACCCGCACCGCGGCCCTGGAAAAAATTACAGGTCGCAACAGCCAGGATTACTTTTTTCAGACAGGCCCATGTTCCATTCGGCGTAACCGATAGAACCTCGGGGCCTCACTCCTGGCCGGACCCGCCCGCAGACGGATGGTAGCGCAGGAGCAGAAAACTGGACTCGCGAAACCAATCCATCATAACTGAAGTGGCGGGACTAGTGCAACTGGGGGGTGGTGCTTTGCGACAATTAGATGCGGATGCCGCGCATTGCCATCCCCGACGATGCTCCCCCCGTGCTGGCCGCCAGCGCCGTATGGCGGGACCTGATCTCGCGCGCCGAGCTGCTCTATCACGATACCCTCCCCGGCTCGGAAGAACGGCTCATCGAACGCATCGGCGCAGCCGAGGCGGTGCTGAACATCCGCGCTTCCTCCAAGTTCACCGCGCGGGTCTTCGCGGCATGTCCGCCGCTGCGCCTCCTGTCGGTGTGGGGCACGGGAACGGACCACGTGGACCTGGCGGCGGCCGCCCGCCACGGCGTCACTGTGACCAACACCCCCGGAATCTCGGCCATTTCCGTCGCCGAGCATGCGCTGGCCCTGCTGCTGGGCGTCGCACGCCGAATCCCGCAAGTGGACGCGGCCACTCGCCGCGGCGAGTGGCCGCGCGGGCAATCCCTCGAGCTCGACGGGAAAACCTGCGGCGTCATCGGCATGGGAGCCATCGGGCGCCGGTTCGCCCGCATCGCGGCGGGCATCGGGATGCGCGTGATCGCCTGGACCATGCACCCCCAGCCGCAGCCGGGCGTCGAATTCGTGGAACTCGACCATCTCTACCGCGCCAGCGACGTCGTCAGCATCCACCTGCGCCTCTCACCCGCCACCGAGAGCTTCATCGGCCCGCGCCAGTTCGCCCTCATGAAGCCCACCGCCATCCTGATCAACACGGCGCGCGGCGCCATCGTGGATCAAGCGGCGCTGATCGATGCGCTGACGGCAGGGCGAATCGCCGGAGCGGGGTTGGACGTTTTCGAGGTCGAGCCGCTGCCGCCAGGCCATCCGCTCACCAGCCTGTCCAACGTGGTGATCACGCCGCATTGCGCCGGCATCACACCCGAGGCGCTGGAGGCGAGCCTGCGCATGGCGGCGGAGAACATCTGGGACTTCCTGGCTGGCCGGCCCGCGCACGTGGTGATAGCATGAGGCCATGTCCAAAGCAAAGTCGCTCATCGCCGCATTCTTCTGCCTGACCGCGCTCCCCGTCATGGCGCAAACCTACAAGATCGCGGTCATCGGACTGGTGCATTCGCACTACGGGGGCTATTTGCCGCGCATGGCCCAAAGCCAGCAGGTGAAGCTGGTGGGCATCGCGGAAACCATTCCCGACCTGGTCGCCGAGGCCAAACAACGGGGCGCCGCCGGCGTTCCCTTCTATGACGATTACCGGAAGATGCTCGACGAGGCCAAGCCCGATATCGTGTGGGCCTTCGTGGAGAACAACCGGCACCTCGAAATCCTGAAGGAATGCGCCCCGCGCCACATCAACGTGATGTACGAGAAACCCCTGGCTTCCACTTACAAGGACGCGCTGGCCATGGCCGAGCTCGCCAAGAAGTACGGTGTCCGGGTGATGTGCAACTACCAAATGGCCTGGTGGCCCGCCAATTACGCCGCCAAGAAGCAGGCCGATGCCGGCGCCATTGGCCAGGTGTGGCGCCTGCGCGGCGTGGTGGGCCATGGCGGTCCGGGATCGGGCGGCACCGGCAAGTATTTCTTCGAGTGGCTGACCGACCCGGAGAAGAACGGCGCCGGCGCGCTGGTGGATTTCGGCTGCTACAACGCCCTGTGGTCGCTCTGGTACATGGGCCGGCCGGAGAGCGTCTACGCCGAGGTGATCCATCTGCGTCCCGAGACCTTCCCCAAGGTGGAAGACTCATCGACCCTGACGCTGCACTACAAGAATGGCATCGGCATCTTCGAGGGAAGCTGGGACCTGCCGCGCAGCTTTCAGGACCTTGAGGTCTTCGGGAGAACCGGCAGCCTCTACATGACCCAGCAGAAGGTGGAACTGCGTGTTGGGCGGGAAACCACCGAGGTCCCGTTGGCGCCGCTCGCGCCGGAGGCCGCCGATCCCATCGCCTTCATGGTGGACGCCATCCGCAACCACAAGCCGATTGATGGCATCACGGCGCTGGACATCAACATCGGCGTGGTGGAGATCATCGAAGCCGCCAAGGAATCGGTTAAGACCGGCCGCGCCGTCAAGCTGCCGCTGTAACGCCGGCGGCGTTGGTCACCGCCGGATAACGCGATCCCTCCCAGCCGCTAAACGGCTGCGGCCCAATTCGTGCCTGCCCAAAACGGCAATCGAGCGTATAATGTAGCTGCCAATCATCCCCTGCGGGCGCCTTATGACTGACCGGGCATCGGCATATTCGCGAGTGCGCTTCGGGGTCTTCGAGCTGGACCTCCAGGCGGGTGAGTTGCGCAAGTCCGGCGTCCTCCTCCACTTGCCCCCGCAGCCGTTCAAGATCCTCGCCCTGCTCGCCAGCCGTCCGGGCGAACTCGTCACGCGGGAAGAAATCCGCAGCCAGGTCTGGGGCACTGGCATTTTTGTAGATTTTGAACACGGTCTCAACTTCGCCATGAAGAAGATCCGGGATGCGCTTGGCGACGACCCTGAAACGCCTCGTTACATCCAGACCTTGCCACGCCGCGGCTATCGGTTCATCGCGCCGGTGGACGCGGTGGCGAGCCTCGTGCTCGACCTCAAACCGCACCCCGCGGCGCCAGCCCCGGTTGGGCGCCCGCCGAGGGCGTCGCTACAGAGCCGGTGGATCGTCGCGGCGGTCTCTGGCGCCGTGGTGGCCATCGCGGCTGTTTTGTTCGCCCTCAACGTGGGCAGCCTGCGCGACCGGCTGCCGACGGCCCTCCACCTGAAGAGCGCGGCGACCCCACCCGGAATCGAGTCTATCGCCGTCCTGCCCCTCGAGAATCTGTCGCGCGATCCCGAGCAGGAATACTTCGCCGACGGCCTGACCGATAGCCTGATCACCGACCTGGGCAGAATAAGCACCCTGCGCGTGATCTCGCGGACCTCGGTGATGCAATACAAGGGAACCAAGAAGCCGCTGCCGGAAATTGCCCGGGAGTTGAATGTGGACGCCGTCGTGGAAGGCACGGTGCAGCGCTCCGGCAGCCGGGTACGAATCACCGCACAGTTACTTCAGGCGCGCACCGACAGGCACCTGTGGGCAGAGACCTATGAGCGGGACTTCGAAGACGTCATACGACTGGAAAGGCAAATGGCCGTGGCGATTGCCCACGAAGTCACTGGGCGGCTGACCCCCGCCCAAGAGACGCGCTTGGCCCGCAGCACAACCGCCAATCCGCGAGCGTACGACGCCTACCTGCGCGGCCGCTACCTTTGGGGTCAAAGAACTGAGGAACCCGCTACGGCGGCGATCGGATACTTCGAGCAGGCGCTGCGGGAAGATCCGCATTTCGCACTCGCTTATTCCGGCCTCGCCGATTGCTATTCAGTGAGCTGGTGGACAAAGGGGGAGAAGGACTTGCCCTTGGCGGAGAAGTACGCCCGGAAGGCGCTGGCGCTCGAGCCAGACCTGGCCGAGGCACACGCATCGCTCGGAATCATCGAGGACTACCAGTTCAAATTCGCCGATGCCGTGAAGGAGCTGAGACTGGCGCTCGATTTGAACCCCAACTATGCGATGGCCCACCACTGGTGGTGTCTCCACCTGGTAATCTTCGGCCGCCTGGAAGAGGCCCTAGCAGCGAACGAGCGGGCGCGACAACTGGATCCATTCTCGCTTCCGGTCAATAATTCGCGCATGTTCCCCCTTTTGGGCTTGCACGAGTACGATCGGGCGGTAGAGCAGGCTGAGACAGAGGCCGTAATCGACCCGCGGGGTTCTGAGCCCCATAAGTGGCTGGCCCGCATCTACTGGATCGAGGGCAGAGTCCCGGATGCCATAGCCGAAGAAGGAAAGGTTGCGACCTTGGAGCACCGTCCGGCGCGGCTGCGCGACCTGGACGAGGCGGCCGCGGTTTTCGCCAGATCGGGCGTTCGCGCTGCGCAGGTGAAGTCCGCACAGCTCAGGGAGAAAGGCTACAAACGCCTTTACTCTGCCTTCGAAATCGCCTGTCAATACGGGGTCGTCGAGGATGAGGGCAAGGTGCTGGAATGGTTGGATCAAGCGTTCCGCGACAATGAACTCGACTGCTACCTCAACGCAAAAAGCGCTCCCGAGTTCGACTGCGTGCGCTCCGATCCCCGCTTCCACGACCTGCTGCGCCGCATGGGGCTGGAGCCGTGACCACTGGGAACCCAGCCAGGACGGGCGTGTGCGCCCGTCCTGCTTTGAGGGCGCCCCGGTAGCGGCCCGCCCCTTACCGCCGACCGCTGCCGCCGATTGCGAGGCAGGTGCCGGCCTCCCACGCGCTGCCGTTCTGCCCATACTCGAAGCAGGTCATTCCATGGGGGACCAGGCTGCTGAAGTTGAACGGGTTCCCATTCAAACTGAAGGTGTTGCTGATTACCAGGTCCGCCGAGAATATGAAAGTGTCCGTCGTGAGGTTATCGCCGCTTCGAACCAGCGATGCCTCCCTGATAAACGTGGCCATGGGTACCCCCCAGGTGCTCCGCTTAGTGAGGTCACTAAAGTCACGCTTATCCGGCCTGCTGCTGTAATAGATGGTGCCTTGTCCGGCGGGCGCCAGCGCCAGGAAATAACTGGTGATGGGCAGCGGTTGGACGCTGAAGTCCGACACCCAGATGAGGTAAGAGTGGGCCCTGTCGACGACCGGGTTGCCGGACGAGTCCGTCGCGAACAAGGACATCAGGTCGAGATCCCCAACTACCGGGAAGTACCAAATGCAGATACCCGTCGTAGATGAGGTCCAAGTCGACCCACCCGTGAAACCGATAGCCACTTGCGAAGCGCCAGCGCCGGCGTTCGATGGATACTGGGCCCACGCCGGAAGAGACACAACCAGCAAGAGGACCAAAAGCTGCACGAACCGACTTTGTTTCATACCGTTCTCCTTTGTGGAATTGGCGAGACCCGCAGCCGCTTGAGCGGCGATTCTCGCTGCTTTCCTGGCTCACATTGGCACCGCCGCGTTGAGGTGTCAAAGCAGGTTTCGGTGAGTTTAAGGTGAGCAGCTAACTTCTTGATTACGCGTAGGTTGGCACACGAAATATGCAACAAAGAGATTCGGCCAGCGCGCTTGCTCGCGCTAATCCAGTTTGTAGGTCGTGAGGCCGGAGAGCAGCTTGGGGTAAAAGTCGGTGGACTTCTGGGGCATCACCCCGCCAGCGAACGACGTTGCCGCCACCTGCTCCACCGAAACCGGCTTCAGCAGGAACGCGATCTGCGCCGCGCCCTTGCGCACCTCTTGAACGGCCGCGTCCAGGCCGCGGATGTAGCGCAGGTGCTTTTCGTCCCGCACGGCCTCCTCGCCGATGCCGAGCGCCTGGGCCAGCACGCGCTGGTGCAGCACTCGAACATCCAGCTCGCCGCGCGCGTGCCGGTCCTCTATCAGGAAGAGGCGGTTGCCGATGGCCGCGCCGATGATGGTGCGGTCCGCGGCATCTTCCCACGCCCGTTTCAGACGGTCGAGCGAGCTGATCTCCTCCACCTGAAAGTCCGCCGAGGCAGCCCGCAGGAACCGGTCCGCGAAACCTTCGGCCTCAAGCCCGCTCACCAGCCGGTGCGTGGCCAGAATCTCGAGGCCCGGCGAGTGCATGTTGACGAACGTCATCATGACGCGATCGGCGCCCGGCAGCCCGGGGTTCTCGTCGCGGAATGCCAGGGCGGTTTCGTAGCGGTGATGCCCGTCGGCGATGAGCAGTTTCTTGTCCGCCATCGACTGCTCGACGCGCGCGGCATCGGCCATTCTCCAAAGGGAGTGCACTGCGCCGTACTCGTCGGTGACTGCGGCAATCGGCGCGGCTTTGGCCGCCTCATCGAGCAACGCGTCGATCTCGCCCTGAGGGTCGGGATACAGCATGAAGATTTGCCCGAAGTGCGCATGGGTGTGGCGCAGCAGCTCGAGCCGGTCCTTTTTCGGCCCCGAGAGCGTCTGCTCGTGCCGGTCCACTACGCCGGCGGAGTAGTCCTCCACCGCGCCCAGGGCGATGAACCCCTTGCGCACGAGGCGATCTCCGGTGTCGGGGAGGGTGAATTCCTGGAAGTACGGAAAGACGCCGGCCTGGGCGTCGCGCGCCAGGACGCCGGAGGCGATCCAGTCGTCCAGATAGCGCGCGGCGCGGGTGTAGACGTTGCCCGTGGCGGAATCCCCCGCCCGGCGCTCGCCCAGGATCACCCGCACCAGGTTGTACGGGCTGAGCGAAAGGTAGCGGCTCTGCATGGCCGGAGAGATCTTGTCGTAGGGCTGCGTGACCAGATTCTCCAGCGGGCCGGCTTTCTCGGTATACCGCAACGGTCGGAACGGATAGATTTGGGCCACTTTTTAGCTCTTGCCTCCCATGCTTTTGCGTTGGATGTGGCGCACGTTCTTAACGTGCCGTGTCCGCACTCATGCGGACACTTGTGGCTGCGCAAACCTCGCGTCCCCAGGAGTGGGGACGCGGCACGCACGAGTGCGTGCGCCACAGGTTACCGCTGAACGCTGCCGATCACGGCGGGAATGGGGTCCGGGTCGCGTCCCACCACGCCGGTCTTGGCCTGCTCGATGTCCACGTCGTAATCCTTCAGTACCGTGCCCAAGATGGTCCGCAGGTTGGTCCTGGCGCGGTTGTACTGGTTGCGCGCATCCACTTCGGCCAGCTCGCGCGTGGTGGTGTCGCGCTGCACGATCACCACGTCGAGAATAGTGGCCGTGCCCAGCTCGTACTTGCGCTGCGTGCCGGCCAGCGTCTGCTCTTGCAGTCTCCGGGCTTCCACGCTGGTCTCCCACGCCGCGCGCGCCTGCCGGACCGCCGTTTGGGCGTTGATCACGTTCAACTTGATGCTGTTGTGGAGCTGCTTGTCCTGGAGCTGCTGCTGGCGATAGTTCAACTGGTCGGTGATGAGGTCCGCCTGTGTGGAGCGGTTGCGAAGGGTCATGGTGAGCGAGACGCCCGCGCTATAGTTCGGGAAATTGCGCCCGAACACCTGGCCCAGCACCGTGCCATAGCCGCCCAGGAAGTATTGATTCACATCCGCGGCGGTGCGCGTGTACATCACGGTTTGCCCGTTTGGCAGCGTGACCGGATACGGCTGAGTGTTGACCTGGCCCGCCAGGCCGCTGTTGCTGAACGTCGCAAACCCGGTGAGCTGCGGCAGCATGGCGTCCTTGACGCCGAGGGTGGTGATGCGCGCATCCTCCAGGCCAATGGCGTTCTGCTCCACGTCGGGGCGGTTGGCCAGGGCTTCCGCCAGCAGGTCCTGGATGGGCCGGACGGCTTCCTGCGCCGGAACCTCGATATGGTCGGTGGGCACGATGCGCGCCCCCACCACCGCCATGTTGTCCATCCCGCTGCGGGTCAGCACGCTCTTGAGGATCATCTCCTGCTCAAGGACCTGCAATTCGGCAGTGGTGACGTCCTGCTGGCTCGACTTCATCTCGGCTTCCGCCTGGATGATGTCGATGGGAGCGATGGCCCCCAGCTCCGCGCGGCGCTGGTTGTCCTCGTACAATTTCTTGTTCAATTCGAAGGTGTGCTGCTTCACTTTGAGGCTCTCATGGAACGAGACCAGGTCCCAATAAAGATTGACCACGTTGGCGACGCTGGCCATCACCTGGTTCTTGAACGTGAGGTCGGAAATGTGCCGCTGGTTCTTGGCTACGCGAATGGCGCGGTTGTTGACCGACGGCCGGAATCCCTGCAACAGGTTCTGCTGGAGCGTCAACTGAAGGGTAGCTTGGCTAAAGGGGGTGAACAAGTTGTACGGCGAGTTCTGCGTGACGCCGAGCGTGTTGCCCATGCCCAATTGAACGCTGGTGCCGGTCAGGAAACCCTGCTGGATTCCATAGGTCGCCGATTTAGCTTGCGAAACCAGGTAGTTCGTGCCGGTGATGTTGGTGGCGGTCTCGATTTGGGTGCTGTGAGAGAATTGGCCGCTGACGTAGAGAACCGGATCCAGGTTGGGAATGGCCGTGCCCGCCAACTGTACGCTCAGCCCGCTGAGCACGCCGCCCTGGCCGCCGCTGGTGGCGCTGGTGGCAGTGCCCGCGGAGCCCAGCGAGGCGCCGGCGGCCACGCCCAGCGAGGCCGAGGACGGCCCGCTCGAGATGCTGCTCGAAACGCTGCGCAGCAACGCGCCGGCGCTGACGCGTTGCGAGTTGGCGTCCGCCAGCTTGGGGTTGAAGCGGGCGTATTCGATATCGAGGTTGTTCTCCAGCGCCAGCGCAATGGCATCGCGCAGCGAGAGGTAAATGTTGCCGGCGCGCATCAGCTTGTCGATCCGCGGGGAATCTTCAAAGCTGATCTTGGGAATCGCATGGGCCCGGTAGTTCCCGGAGAACCACCCGATGACGCCGTGGCTGGGGCCACTGGTAATCTCGGGCGTCTGCGCGAAGCCCGGCAGGGCCGCCGCGCAACCAAGCAGGGTCACGACAACTGATCTGGCAAAAGACATAGTGGTTGAAAACCTCAAAAATCTATTATGGCTGCAAACGGCTAGCCCTCGCTGGGCCAATCGTCACGACTTCTCTTCGATATACGTGGAAACTCCGCCGGCGGTTCTGGGATTTTTCCGAGCATATTGTATGACGGTGAACCTGCCGCGAGATTAGCGGGGGGCGGTGGGGCAGGCGATTCGCCTGCCCGCGGAACCCACTGCGCGGTAGAGTGGTGAACAGAGATATGCGCAACTACCTGGTGGCGCTTCTGCTGCTGGTCTTCACGGGTTGGGCGGCAAACCTCAAGCTGTACTTGAAGGATGGCAGCTATCACGTTGTTCGCGAGTACCAGGTGCAGTCCGACCGCGTCCACTATTACAGCGTCGAGCGAAGCCAGTGGGAGGACATCCCGCTGGACCTGGTGGACCTGAAGCGCACCGAGGCCGAGGTTGCCGAGCGTCAGGCGCAGTTGGACAAGGACGCCCAGGCGGTCGCCGAAGAGGAAAAAGTGGAGCGCGACCTGGCCAGGGAAACCAGCCGCATCCCCCAGGACCCCGGTGTCTACTGGCTGGAAGGCAATCAGGCCAGGGTCCTCAAGGTTGCCCAATCCACCATCCACACCAACAAGGGCCGCGCGATACTGAAAGCCCTCTCGCCAATTCCGATGGTCCCTGGCAAAGGCACGCTGGAATTGAGCGGGGCGCACTCGGCCAACGTCTTCACCAATCCCGAGCAGGAGTTCTACATCCAGCTTGCCGAGACGGAGCGCTTCGGCATCGCCAGACTCACCTCCAAGGGCGCCGTGCGGATCGTCGAGAACCTCACCTTCGTGCCGGTCACCAAGGAGGTAATAGAAGAGCCCACCATGGTGGAGACGTTCCAGAAGCAGCTCGCCGATGACCTCTACAAGATCTGGCCCAAGCAGCCCTTGGAGCCCGGCGAATACGCGGTGATCGAGTACACCGAGGGCAAGCTGAACATCCAGATCTGGGATTT
The DNA here is from genome assembly GCA_049510555.1 of Bryobacteraceae bacterium. GTDB lineage: Bacteria > Acidobacteriota > Terriglobia > Bryobacterales > Bryobacteraceae > Fen-178. The sequence continues at coordinate 1,880 of JBEKYW010000082.1, read as the reverse complement.
CGCGGTCCAACCAGCGAAGTGAATGCTGGATATACTACGAACAGCAGATCTTCCAACTGGAGGGCAAACTATGCCAAGAGTGACGAGACGTGATTTTCTAAAAAGCACCGTGGCCGTTTCGGCGGTTGCTGCATCGGGAGGGGCGCTCGCCGCAGCCGCGAAACGCTCCGCCACGGACTGGGTGACGCTGGGCAACTCCGGGGTCAAAGTGACCCGCCTGGCTATGGGCACCGGCACGCGCGGCGGAAGCATCCAACACCAGCTTGGGCAGGACCAGTTCACGCGTCTCGTCCGGCACGCTTACGACCGCGGCATCCGGTTTTTCGAAACCGCCGATTCCTATATGGGGATGCCCGAGATGCTGGCCACCGCCTTGAAGGGGATTCCGCGCGACTCCTACCGGCTCATGACCAAGATGGGCCCGCGGCAGCCCGACCCCGCGGCCTCAATCGATAAGCTGCGCACCGCCTTGAACTCGGACTACGTCGATATTGTCCTATTGCACGCCGTCCGCACCGCGGACTGGCCGCACGAGAGGGAGCCAACCCGCGACGCGCTCTCCGCGGCCAAGCAGAAGAAGATTGTTCTGGCTCACGGCGCTTCCGTCCATGGCCTGGTGCCGTTGCGCGTGTGTCCGGGGACCAAGTGGCTGGATGTGGCCCTGCTGCGCATTAACCACAATGGGACCTTGATGGACAACATTCGCGGCGACGCCCAGACAGGAGACGTCCTGGAGGTGACCACTCACGTCCGCGAAATTCACGGCCAGGGCACCGGCGTGCTCGGCATGAAGGCGATGGGCGAGGGCCGCTTCACCACGCCGGAAGACCGCGACGCCTCCATCAAGTACATAATGGGCCTCGGCGTCGTGGATGCGGTCACCATCGGCTACAAGAGCCCGGCCGAAATCGACGAGGCCATCCAGCGCATCAACACCCACCTGAACGCATAAAAAGGGGCGGCCCGGCTCGGAGGCACGGTGCCGCCCGGCCGCGGTCTCACCAGGTTGCCGTGTTCGGGACCGGCGAGATCTGCTTCCAGGTCCCGGCCATGGCCGGGTACATGCCGGGGCCCAGATCCACGACGGTAGCGAAGAGCGTCCTGTCGCTGGAGATGAAGACAAACCGATCAGTCTCGGGTTCAGCCGCTCCCCCGGCTCTCGGCTTGGACTTCATTCGCAATGTACCGGTACAGTCGGACTTGATTTCGGCCGTGCCGGAAATGTCGTAATCCGCTACCGGCCCCAGGCCGGACACCGCGGCGCCGCCGCTGAGCTTGCCATCCCAGCCGATGGAGATTACACCGACAATGGTGCCGCTAAACATCACCGGCGCGGCGTCCGGCAGTACCATGGTCACCCAGCCGATGTACGACACGGCATATGTTCCGGCAACCGAATTGAGGGTGCAAGTGGTTTGTGCCGCCGCGACCGCGGACAGCACCAGGACTAACAGTATCACTCGTTTCATAAAAAACTCCTTTCGCAGATAACAGTAATGCTGGCGGCGCGCGCGAACAAGACGGTGGGACGCGGCGGCCGCGGTTGACACGTATTGCCGCGTTTCACCGCGTCTGCTATGCTCGGTTCGGCGCGGAGGTGCCGCGTGGGTGAACGCCTGGACTCCTGGAAGGACATAGCGGCTTACCTGGGCCGCGATCTCCGGACGGTGCAGCGGTGGGAAAGCGAGCGCCGCCTCCCCGTGCACCGGTTGCCGGGCGGCGACAAGCCCCGCGTCTACGCCCTTCAGTCTGAGCTGGATACCTGGTTGCGGTCGAGCCCGGCGGAGGATCGGGAGCCCGCCTCGGTGGCCGTGCTGCCCTTTGTGAACCTCACCGCGGACAAGGAGAGCGAGTACTTCGGCGACGGCCTCGCCGACGAG
>JBEKYW010000081.1:0-14687 GCA_049510555.1 Bryobacteraceae bacterium | reverse complement strand
CTGCTTTACCGCCGCAATCACTTTCTCCTCGCTGTGCCGGCTCTTTTTCATGCCTCATTCTCCCTTTCAAAACTGGAGAATTCTAGTTTAGGCTGGTAGAGTTTTCGGGGGGCACGTCATGCTGTCCTAAACATTGCTGGACGCAGGTACGAGCTGATCAAACAGAACGGCTTAGAAAGTGGCGTTCTCAGAAACTGAGATTCTTGGAAATCCCGAGTCCACCTGGCCGCGAATCGCCCAAACCGTAAAGTTGGCGGCCACCACTCGGTACGTGTCACGAATTCCCTTCGCACCAGCGTAAACGCCCAGGGACCGCCGCGCCGGTTGCCGTTCAGATTACCGTGGCTCTATTCCCCCGCCACGACCTGAATGGGAATCGCCCGCGCGAACCTCGTGATGGTCTGGTTGGCGGCGCGCATCACGCCGCTGAAGATCACGTCCTGGCGCAGGCCGGGCTTGGCGTCCTTGGTCACGGTGAGGGTGATGGTGGCTTCGTCCTTATCCGCCGCCACGAATACCGATTTGCTGGTGATCAACCCGTTGGCGATCCGTATCGGCCCGAAGCTCACGCCTGCTTTGGCGTTCGGCTGGCGCAGGATCTTGATAACGACGGGCGTGTCGCTATCCTGCTTGACCTCGACCACTTTCCCCGGCGGAACATCCGCCGCCAGCGTGAATGCCGCCGGTGGAATCACCGCCAGGAAAAGCTGTTTGGTGGGCAGGATGTGAGTATAGGCGAAGGCCTGCATCAGGGATTCCGCGGATTCCGCGGTGCGCATGACGGTCTCGTTGCCAATGGTGGCCATCCCCATCACGGTGGGTGACAGAATGCCAAGCGGCGCGTCCGGCGGCGCCGTGATGGTGAGCCGGCCTTCCGCCTGGCCGGCCGGAATCAGCGCTTCGCTGGCCTCGTAGCCCGCGGGAAGCCCTTCCACTGAGAGCTTGATATCGCCGTTGAAATCGTCCTTGCGAACCGCGCTCACCGTGATCGCGGCCGTGTCGCCTTGCCCCAGGCGGGGGTTGTCCGGCGTGATGCGCAAAGTGAAATCGGGCTGCGGCGGAGCGATGCTGAGGCGGTAAGCGTAGGCATCGCCGCCCTTGCCCTGCACGTCGCGCAATCGCAGGAAGTAATCGCCCGCCGCGGGGAAAGTGTACAGGAGGCGTGAATCGGCCTGGTGCGTGATGAGCGCTTCCAGCGGATCGTTCCAGTCGTCGTTCTCCGCCAGTTGCTGGTTCTTGGCGTTGTACAGCGTCAGGATGGAATCGAGCGGCGAATCCAGCCGCCGCGCCTGTACTTCCATTCTGAGCTTCTCGCCTGGTTTGGCGCTGAACACGAAATAATCGGAATCGCCGGGTCTTTGGATGCGCCCGTCGATTGCCACCGGCGGTGCGATTCGCTGCGCCTGGGCCGGCGTATCGTTGGGCTCGGCCTCGCGCACCGCCGCAAGATCGCTGGCCGCGAAGGGCAGGGAATTGCCGGTGACGCGCAAGACGTGCGGCCCCTCCGCGGGAACCGCCACCTTCAGGCTCTGCACCGGCAGGTTGACGCCGCGCAACTCCACCGGGACCTCGGTATTGCGCTGCCCGCCCAGCGGAAAGATATCCGTGACGTAGGGCACAGCGCCGATAGTCAGCCGGTAGACGAAATCGCCCCGGCCGCGGTAAATGACGTCGCGCAGCTCCAAGGTGTAGTCTCCGTCCTTGGGCGGGCGAAAGAAAATCACGGGATCAGGCTTGAAGCGGAAGTCGTCGGCAAATTCCAGTTGTTTTCCGCCGGCGTCGTAGATCGCCAGCACCGGGTCGAACCAGCCGGGCACGGCGTCGGCGATGTATGGCAGCAGGCTGCGCGCCTCGACGGCGCAGACCAGGGTCTCATTGGCCTTGGCGCTGAACCGGAAATAGTCGCGGTCGCCCTCCAGGATCTGGCCGTTCACCACCACCGGCAGCGCCGCGATGTTTTGCGGCTGGCTCTTCTCCGAGTTGGGTTCCACTTCGTTGATCTCGGGAAGCTGCCCCACTACAAAGCGGGACCGGTTGGAAACCCCGCCGGCATTCAAGATGCGGAATTCGCGCACGCCTGGTTCGGCGTCGGCCGCAATGGCGACGGCGATGCGGACCTTGGCGGGATCCTTGGCGTCGACGACGCGCGCCGTGACGCCGCCGCCGGTGATGAGGACTGTCTCCGGCGCGATGGCAGTTCCGGAGGCCGTGACTTCCACCGTGGTTCCCCGCTGTCCTCCTGCCGGATAGATCCAGGCGAGCACCGGTTGCGGCGGTTCGAGGACCTGCGGCGCCGGCGGAGCCTTCGGCGCTGGTGCAGCTTTCTTGGCCTGTTGCGCACCAATGACCATCGCCAGGACTACCGGGATCAGCAGCAGCGGGAGGATGCGCTTCACGGGTGAACCTCATCGGTGAGAGTGTTCAGCAACCGGCCTCCCGCGCCCCAGACTTTGACCGAGCCGTCCCCGCTGCCGGAAGCGAATCGCAGGCCGTCGGAGCTGGCCGCCACGGCATAAACCCAGTCGGAGTGGCCGGTGAGCGTGTTGGAGACGTTCCCGCCAATGCCCACCACCTTCACGGTCTTGTCCGCGCAAGCCACCACCATGCGGGAATGGGGCGGGGGCTGCCCCGCGGGCGGCTTGGTTCCAGCCGGCGCGCTCAGAAAAGTCACCGCCAGCGGCAGGCAGGCGCCCATGTCCAGCGGACGGGTCTGCACCAGGGAATTACGCTGCGCCGGCCGCGCGGGATCCGGCTCCACAAATGCGTTGGCCGTGCGCCAGATCCGCACCGCCCGCTCTTCCAATCCACCCACCGCGAACGCCAGCAGATCTCCCTCCGGGCTGAAGGCCACGCCATTCACCACGTCTGTCAGCGTCTGCGGCAATTGCACGCGCTGTTTCCAACTGGCCGTGTCCCAGACGCGCACGGTCTTGTCGGCGCTGCCCGTCGCCAGCAGCTTTCCATCGGGACTGAAGGCCAGCCCGGAAATCCAATCGCTGTGCGCCTTCAAATCTGTGGCAGGCTGCTTATCGGCGAGGTCCCAGACCCGCACCACGGCGTCCGTCCCGCCCGCCGCCAGGAATCTGCCGTCGGGACTGAGGGCCACCGCCAGCACCTCATCCTTGGTCTCTTCCAGTGTGGTGGCGGCGCCGGTCTCAAAATCCAGCAAGGTGACGGCGCCCGAGCGTCCCGGCACACCCACCGCGACCGCCAGTGTGCGTCCATCCGCGCTGAACGCCAACGCGCGCACCTGCCCGGCTAACGGGCCGATTCTCCTGGCAAGTTTTGCGTTGTTGAGGTCCCAAACCAGGGCCTGCTGGTACCCGCCCGAGATGAGGGTTTTCCCGTCCGGATGAAAGGCCAGCGCGGTAACGGGAGGCCCCGGCCTCCGCGCCGCGCCGCGCACACACAGCCCCAGGCAGAGCAGGGCCAGCACCCTCACGCCATGATCTCCGCCAGCAGGCCGCCGCTCTCGACGCCGCCGCCGGCGAGGGGGCTGACATAAGCCACGCAGCCCTGCGGATGCGGCAACTTGCCCTGGGGGTCGATGCCCAGCAGTTTGTAAATGCTGGCCGCCAGGTCCCACGGATAGACCGGCCTGTCGCGCAAGGTCTCGCCGCGGGCGTCGGTCGAGCCTACCACCGCGCCGCCCTTGAAGCCACCGCCCGCCACCACTGCCGAGAAGGCTTGTCCCCAATGGTGCCGGCCGCCGAACCAGGGCGCCTCGTTGGCTACGCGCGGCGTCCGCCCGAATTCGCCGTACCAGGTGACAATCGTGCTCGCCAGCAGCCCGCGCTGCGCCAGGTCTTCGAGCAGCGCCGAAAAAGCCGCGTCCTGAATCGGCAGCTTCTTGCGCATCGTTTCAAAATTCTGCTTGTGGGTGTCCCAGCCGCCGTCGTTGATGGTAATGAACGGCACGCCGGCCTCCACCAGCCGGCGCGCCAGCAGGCACGATTGGCCGAACTGGTTGCGGCCGTACCGCTCGCGCACCGCGTCTTTCTCCTGCGAGAGATCGAACGCCTTCTTGGCGTCGCCCAAAATCAGGGCGTAGGCTTTCTGTTGGAATTCGTTCATGTCCCGGTAGGCGTCCTGCTGGTCGGCCTGCGAGGCCAGCGCGTCCACCGCCTGGAGCAGCGAGCGCCGTTCCGCGATGCGTTGCTCGGTCATGCCGCGCGGCGGCACGAGGCCCTGCACCCGGAACCCCGGTGAGTTGGGGTCGCCTCCCGGGGCGAACGTCTTGTAGTTGTTGCCCAGAAACCCGGCCTCGGAAAACCGCCCCAGCGGGTTGGTGAGCGTAATGTAAGGCGGCAGGCTGCTGGCATATCCCGATTCGGTCTTCTTCAGCGCGACAATGGCGCCGGTGGCCGGGTACACCAGGTCGGAGCTGGGCATGGTCCCGGTTTGCATGATGTAGGCGGCGGTTTCGTGCGCGTAGTTGTTATGGGTGATGCTGCGGATGATGGTGTACTTGTCCGCCTGCTTGGCCATCAGCGGCAGCAGCTCGCCGATGCTGATTCCGGGCACGTTGGTCGGAATGGCTCTGCGCAACGGGCCGGTGTAATCTTCGCCCGCTTGCGGCTTGGGGTCGAAGGTGTCGGTCTGCGAAGGCCCGCCGGCCATCCAAAGCTGGATGACCGACTTCGCCTTGGCCGGCTCAGACCGCAATCGAAACCAGTCCGCCACACTCAGGCCGACCAAGCTGGCCGATCCGACCCGTAGGAAACCTCTGCGTCCTATGACGTCCAACATGGCTTCAACTCCGCCTCAGTAGCGCCGGCGGCGGAACGCCCGATGCGGGTCTTGCCGCCGGTTCTTTTCTCCGCCTCAATGGTTAAAGACAAACTCCTTGGCGTTCAAGACCGCCCACGCCACATCCTGCACGGCCTGCGGGCGCGCGGCCTTCTTGCCCGCCAGATAATCCAGTAATCGCTTTTTTTCGTCCACGGAGGGAAGACGCGAAAGTGTCGTGAGGTAAATCTCGTCCAGAATCTCCGCGTCGCTCCTGCTCAGCAGCCGCTTCAGGCGAGGGCTGCCCGACACTTTTCCTTCAAGCTGCTCGGAGTTCAGAAAGTACAGCGTCTGCCGCAGCGTGAGGTCCGAATCGCGCTCCTCTTCGTATGGCGTGTCGCGCGGCGGCCGGCCAAACAGGTCGAGGAACGGACATTCGGTGTTGCCGTCCGAAATCTGCGTGGCCCGATAGTTGGTGGGCCAGTTGGAATACGGCTCGGGAATGATGCTGCGGAACTTTTCGGAGGTCTCGGTGAACTGCGAAACGGCATCCAGCATCTGCTCGGCGGTGAGCCGTTTCACCGCGTAATGCGAGAAGTGCGTGGCGTCCTTGGCGTTCCACTGGTTCGGCCCCGAGGAAAGCTGGTAGGTGCGCGAGTTCAAAATCAGCCGGTAGATGCGCCTCAGATCGTAATGGTGGCTGGTCAGCTCCTGCTCCAGGTACGCCAGCAGCTCGGGATTGGTGGGCGGATTGGTGGCGCGCAGATCGTCGGGCTGGTTCACAATCCCGCTGCCCAGCAGCCAAAACCAGATCCGGTTGACGATGTTCCTGGCGAACCAGGGATTGTCCGGCGCGGTCAGCCAGTTGGCGAATTCGAGGCGCGGGTCTTCTTCCGGTCCCACCTCGACGGCCGTGCCGTCGGGAAGGCGGGGCTCGACCACCTGCCGCGTGCGCGGGTCGCGCAGGCTCAGCTTGAAATCGGGATAGACAATCTCTTCCTTCCACTCGAGCGTCGATTTGTAATTGACCTTGGCGAAGAACGCGCCCAAAGCCAGGTCGTCGTCGAGCGTCCAGCCTTCCAGCGGATGGCTGTGGCAGCGCGCGCAGCCCATGCGCGCGCCCATGAATACCAGCGCGGCCGTCTCGCCCAGCGTGCGCGCGTCCTTGCTCGGCACGGCGCGCACGAAGTTCGTGGGACCCTCCCGGAAGTTGCTGCCGTTGGAGGCGATCAGCTCGCGCGCGAACTGGTCGTACGGCTTGTTCCGGGCCAGGCTTTCGTGCACCCACTGGTAGTAGACCGCCACCGCCTTGGGCCACACGCGCACCGGGTACTCGCTCTTGATGCGCAGCAGGTCGCCCCACTTGAGCGCCCAGAAATCGTTGAACTCGTCGCGCTCCAGCAGTTGGTCGATCAGCTTTGCTCGCTTGCGCGGATCGCGGTCGCCGAGGAACGCCCGCGCCTCATCGGCGGTGGGCAGAATGCCGATGGCGTCGAGGTAAACGCGCCGCAGAAACTCCGCGTCGGTGGCCAGTCCCGATGGCGGAATCCCCATGGTCTTGAGCTTGGCGTATACCAGCTCATCGATGCGGTTGTTGGCTTCGAGCTTGGGAAACGGTTTGGGTCCCGGCTGAGGCACGGCCACGCGAAACACGCCCGATTTACCCAGCCATGTCGCCACGACCGCGGCATCGCCGCAGTCCGCCGCCTTCACCACGCCGTCCGGCGAAACCATCGCGATCTTTGGATCGGAGGAGTGGAACCGGGCGTCCGCGGTCACGTCTCTCTGGCTGCCGTCGGAGAAGACCGCGGTGGCCAGCAGCCGCTGGGTTGCGCCTTTCTCGAGCAGCCGCTCGTCCGGGTACAGTTTCAGCGCGGCGATCCGCGGCTCGTGCTCATCGCTCCAGGGCGCGCCGCGCGTCACCCAGGAAAGCAACATCTCGTATTCGGCCGTGCCGGGCTGGATCTTCGCCTCGCCCCGGTGCGCAATACCGCCAGTCGCCTTGAGAAAAACCAGGCTTTCGCGCGGCTCGGCGCGGTTGATGCGCCGCCCGCCGGCGGTTTTGGTGAGGGCTTCGAAGTCCGACTGCGGGTCGCCGCCGAACAACGACAGCTTCAGCCCCCCCTTGCCGCGCTGCGCGCCATGGCATGGCGTCGAGTTGCAGCCGAGTTTGCCGAGCAGCGGCTCGATGCGGTTCACGAAGGACGACGAAGTGTCGCTTGCGTCATGCACAGTGATGTAAAGCTTCTGCTTCCCTTTGGAGCCGGCCCCGGAAACCGAGATGTCGATGGTGGTGGAACCGTCGGCAACGGGCGTCACCACACCCGTCTTGCTGACGGCCGCGATTTTGGAATTGCCCGATTTGAACTGCGTTTGCGGGGTGACATCACGCAGGGTTCCATCCGCCAGCCGGCCGGTGACCAGGATGTGCTGAGATTCCCACTTGCCGTTCAGGACGAAATCGCCCGGCGCCACTTGCACCCAGTTCACCTTGAGCTTGGGCTCCTTGGCGAAAGCAGTCAGCGCTACCAGCAGAACTAAGTAGCGGGTCAGTCCCCGCGTGTGGGGCAGCTTGGAAACCTGCCGGCGGGTTGCTAACCCGCCGCCCGCGCCGGGCCCGGAGGCCGCCCTCAATCGGCGCGCAGGAGCTTCTCCATCCTCGACCGGCCCCTGGATTTCGACGCCGCAGGCCGCGGAATCTTCCCTCAATGCCTGCGTGATGCCAAAGCCCCACAGGGGCGCGAGACAGTAGCCCAGGGCGTCAGCCCTGTGGAACCGGCCAGGCCGCACACCAGCCCCGGAGGGGCGTAAGAAAGCCGTTTCGTTCGCGGAAATCAGGCCAGCACTCGGAAGCGGTTCTTTCGCCCCTACCGGGGCTTCCGGGATGAGCGCTTTGCACCCATAGCTCGTGCCATGGGCTATTTTCCTTCGCCCCTGCGGGGCTAATGTTCTGCGATACTCGGCCCCGAAATGTAGAAACTCTCTTGCGCCGCGCCCAGAGGGCACCGCTAATCGGCTCGCGGGGTACCGTCCTGCTCCACTGCTCAGAATTGCCGCGCCACGCATGGCACTACGGTCTCTTATGGTGCGTCCGCCGGGTCCCGTTCGGTCCGGAACATGGCGATGGCTTCGATTTCAACCAGCAGCTCGGGCCGGCAGAGAATCGCCTGTACCCCCGTCGAGGCCGGCAGTGGGTCGAGCTCCTGCTCCTCATAAAAGGCGGTGCGCTCTTCGTTGAAGGCGGCGTAATCGCGTTCGATGTCGCGCAGGTAGCAGGTGGTCCGGACCACGTCCTTCCACGTGGCGCCTTCCGACTCCAGCAGGCCGGTAATGTTTTGGAAAGTGCGGCGGGTCTGCGCCCGGAGATCGCCGATGTGAACGCTGCGCCCATGCTCGTCGATGCTGGCCGTTCCCGAGATCAACAGGATGGCCAGCCCGTTCAGGTCAATGCGCATCCCACGCGAAAAAGAACTGGGCTTGGGGTAGTCATAGGCCTCGTTCAGGACCCGCGGGTTGGTGATGGCGCGCTTTGCCACCGGCCCCTTGGCGATTTCTTTCAGAAAGTCGGCATCCAGGATCATACCTATTAATACCGGTTGCTCTATCTCAAGTTTCGCACAGTCAGAAGGGTAAGATACTGATGTGACAGGGAATTACAATAATTTACGTGGAAAGGTGGTGGGGGAAGAGGAAGGAAAAGCCGCGAGGGGGACCATCGCTCGGTCCCCCTCGCGTAGAAAGTCGCTCAGAAGCGGAGCCGCAGGCCAAATTGCATGCGCCGCGGGGTGTTGGCCGCGCCGGTCACCACGCCGAATGATGCCGGGCTGTCGATGCTCACAGTCGGGTTCGACGGCTGGAAGTGGTTCAGGATATTGGTGAACTGGAACATCAGAGTGGCGCCCACCCGTTCCGTGGCGCGAATCTCTTTGGAAAGGGTCGTATCGAGGTTCCAGGTGGGGAAGCCGCGGAGTATGCCCCAGCCCCCGGCATTGTGGTCGATGCCCAATGTCAACCGCCGGAACTCGGCTGCGACGGCCACCGGGTCGGTAAACATGTTGATGCCCGAACCGCCTGTGGCTGCATTGCCGTTGATGCCGGCGCCGCTTGCCACCGTGACGTTGTAGTGCACGGAGCTGCCGCCGGTAAACGGGGCCGCCAACGCCGCTCCTTCACAATCGGCGCTGCCGCTGCTCGAGAAGATCTCCCCGAAGGCCCCGGAGTTGCCCGACGAGGTGGTCACCCGAAGCGCGGCACCGCTCTGCGCCGTGAAGATGGGCGCAATAGTCCATCCGCCCACCAGGTGGCCCAGGATTCCCCGCTGGTTCCCGTGGAACGGGGGCTGGTACGTCATCGACAGGTTGTAGATGAACTTGATGTCCATGGGCTGCACCCCGTAGTTGGCGTGGAAGTCCCACTGATCGAGGACCGTTCTTTGCGTGTTCGACTGGTTCAGGAATCCCGTGCCCAAGGCCCGGCCCCAGGTGAAGTTGGAACGGGCCACCAGGCCGTGCCAGTCGCTCGCGGTGAAGGAGACAAAGCCGGCGTTGTAATTCCCGTACCCCTGGCTGGTGTACTGAATCAACGAGGTGACCTGCGCGGGACTGGAACTCGGCTGCGTCCGGCCCAAAGTCCACGATGCGTCTTTCGCCAGAGCGGCCCAGAAGTCGTAGACCCGCGTGCCGGTAATGTTGGTTTTCTGCTTGGAAGCTACGGCGGCCGTGCAACTGCCGTAGCCGGTGCAGTAAGCGGAACTCGCGCCGCCCATGGCCGCTTCAAACCACGGGAGCGTGGCCGGCGTCGCGTTGGACGAGACAGCCGTGTACAGACTGGCCCAGGCGCCGGAGAAGCTCTGCCCGTTCAAGGTCAGCATGTAGGGCACCGCATCCAGGTTGACCGGCAGAAACTCGTTTCGGATGATTCGCCCGATATATCCGGCCTCAACCAGGAACCTCTTGGAAAGCGCCCGCTGAATCGAAAAGGTGACCTGGTCGGAACGGTTGGGCTTAAAGTCCGGGTCGATTCCCGCGCCATCGCCGGCCGCGGGATTTACGCCTACACCGGGGAAATAGGGCTGGGCCAGCGTCGGCGTCAGGGTGGGCATCGGCGCGGTCATACCATCCGTCCCAATACGGAAGGCCGTGGTCGGATCTACGCCGAGGTTGCCCAGGCAGCCGCCGTCCTTGCTCGCGCCCACGCAGGAGATAGGCTGCCCCACACCGGTGTTGTTCACCAGGGACATGACCTGCTTGACGCCGTTCAGCCGGCCGAAGATCCGGCTGTATCCGCCGCGAATAACCAGGTCGCCATTGCCGAAGATCTTGCCCAGAATGCCGCCGCTGAAGCTCGGGTTCCACGCCACGGCCACTCGCGGGCTCAGCCCGGCGAAGAAGTCATGGTAGGGGTACTTCCAGCCTCCCCCGGCGACGTTCCTGACCATCGACATCCCAATCGTGGGATTGTAGACTTTCCCGGAGAGAGCGGCTTGTTTCCTGGCATCCAGGTAGTCGGCGACGCTGATCGGATTGTTGTTGGGATCCACGGTGATGACTTGTTGCCCCGTGAGCTCATAGGGTGGCCGCTCCAGCATATATCCGAGACCGTATGTCAGCGTGACTCTCGGCCGCACGTGCCACGTGTCCGTCAAATACGCGTTGTAATACGGGACAACGGCCCGAGGGAACATCGGGACCCCTATCGGGTTCAGGTTCAGGCTGGGGAGCTTGCGCGTGAACAGCGCCTGCGGCTGGTTGACCATGCCCAACACTTCCGCATAAAGGTGGTTCCAGGCAGTGGCCGAAGAGGTGGCAATGGTGCTGGGCTGATACCTGGTATCGATGTTGATGCCCGTGTCGTAAATCTGGTAAACCAGCGCCGACATGATTCCCGCCCCGTTGTCGGTGCGGTACATCTGGTCGAAGTTGCGCTGATAACTGCCTCCGAACTGGAACAGATGATTGCCGCGAAGGTAGCTCATATCATCCTTGAGCTGCTTGTCCTGGCCGTTCCACTCCCTCGCGCGCACGCTCTGGTTGTTCACGTTGTAGGGGATCAGCGCGTTCGCGGTTTCGCCGCCGATCTCGATCGCGCCGGTCAGGCCGGGCAGTTGCGCCGGAGCCATGGCGGAACCATACGCCCACAGGTTACGAACGTAGGCGAGGCGAAAGTCATTGGTCAGGTGATTGGTGATAATCGTCGTGAGCCCGGCGACCATGCTCCAGGGCTCGTTGGGCGTGGTGTACACCGAGCATGCTTGTCCGAAGATGCAGCCCGGCAGCACACCGCCGATGTCTACCTGGCTGGTCCCATAAGCTTTGTCCTTGTAGTAGCGGTAGGAGGCCATGAAATGCCACTTCGGACCAAAGTCGTGATCCAGCCTCGCCACCACGGTGTTGGCACTCTCGGGGATTCGAATCGCCGACACATAGCCCTGGGTATTGTACGCATCGCCGCTGGCGTATTGCGGGTCGTTCGGCAAGGGCATGTACTTCGACCAGAGCTGGTTGACAACCGGATTCAGCCCAACCCCACGCGGATCGCACGGAATATTGTTGGCGCCGCACGTCGCCGGCTGATACGTCACGCCGCCGACGGTAACCGGGAAAGGATTGAGGTTGTATGCCGCGTACTTGCCGCTCTTGTCCAGTGCCTGGATGACCCCGGCCCGCATCAAGGCCGTCGGCACGGTGGCCTCAAAGGTGGTGTTGTTGGGGAACCGATACCCCTCGTAGTTGCCGAAAATGAACCACTTCCCGCCCAGGAAGTCCGGCGCGACGGGCCCCCCGATCGAGGCGCCAAAGCGGTTGTAATGGCTCGAGGGCAGCGGGGTATAGGCCAGGCTGCCCGACTTCGTGTGGTTGTTCTTCCACGTGTTGGCGGCTCCGACGTTGCTGCCAAAGTAGTACTCGTAGCCCGAGCCGTGCCATTGATTGCTCCCGCGCTTGGTGATCATCTGGACCTGGCTGCCGGCGGAGTTGGCGAAGTCGGCCGTCTGGTTGCTGGTCGCCATCTTGAATTCCTCGATGCTCTCCACCGGAGTCGGTATCACACCTGTGGCGACGGTGGTGAGATTGGGCAACGTGTTGTAGCTCAGATTGCCGGAATTGTCGTCCGTCACGTTGGCCCCGTCGATCACGTAAGTGTTCTGGTCGTTCCGCGTTCCGGCTACTTCGCCGGCCGGTGTGACGCCCACATTCAGCGTTTGCAGCGCGTAGGCGTCGCGGGAAAGGTTCGGCAGCAAGATCACCGAATTGCCGGTGATCGTCGCTCCCACGGTGGCGCTTGTGGTCTGCAACTGGGCCGCCGCCGATGCCACCACTTCGACCGCCTGGGCCACCCCGCCGACCGTCAGCACCAGGTCGATCGTCAGTTCCTGCCCCACGGTTACCTTCTGCGCGGACACTCTGGCTGTCTGGAAACCCGGCCGGCTGACCAGGATATCGTACGTGCCCGGCGGAACACTGACGAAGATGTATCGCCCGGCCTCGTTGGTAGTGGCCGTTCGTTGGGTGTTCGTGGCGACGTCAAGCAACGTCACCTCGGCGCCCGGCACCATGGCCTCCTGCTGATCCAGCACCCGGCCTGAGACGGTACCGGTTGAGGTTGTTTGTGCCCACGCCGGCATCGAGCTAAGCCCGAGCCACACCCCCACGCACACGATCAACAGCCCCAGGAAACACCTGGACACACACTTATAGCTAACCGTATAGCTCTCGTTCACGACTTTTCCTCCTTGAGACAAAGAACTCGCACGCTCACCCCCGTGTACCGTGCCAAGTAGATTAGTCCTGGTGACGTATAGCACATCTCTGTAGCCATGTCAAGAGAATGTTCTCTTTTTGTTCGCTCCTTTTGGGGCGGGAAAAGAGAATAGCGTGAGCTTTCCGCAAGCCTGCCTGGGAACTAGCCTCCCCTGTGTCAAAACCCAGTGTCAAAACACCAGTGTCAAAACCCAGCCCACAACCGAGACAACTCGATGTATACTTCGAGGCGCACATGCCAAGGCGAAAATCCTACACTGACCAGCCGCTCAGGCTGCGCAGCGACCTCTGGATATATCTGCTGTTGGTAGCTGCTGTTTTCCTGACGTACAGCCGGGTGCTGCACTTCGACTTCATTACCTTTGACGACCCGGAATACGTCACCGAGAACCCGCACGTTCAGGCGGGACTGAGCCTGGCAGGCGCGGCGTGGGCCTTCGGTTCTTCGTTCGCCGGCAACTGGTTTCCGCTAACGTGGCTCTCCCATATGCTGGACTGCGAGCTTTTCGGCCTGGCGAGCGGATGGCATCACTTCACCAACGTATGGATGCATGCCCTTAGCACGCTACTGTGGTTTACGGTGCTCAAGCGCATCACCGGAGCCCGCTGGAAGAGCGCCCTGGTGGCTTTCTTGTTCGCGCTGCACCCCCTGCATGTCGAGAGCGTCGCGTGGGTCTCGGAGCGGAAGGACGTGTTGAGCGCGCTGTTCTGGGTGTTGACGCTGTGGGCCTATGCCGGCTATGTTGGGCGGCCTGGACGCGGCCGGTATATGCTGACCCTGTTCCTGTTCTGCCTCGGCCTGATGGCCAAGCCGATGCTGGTGACCTTGCCGATTGTGCTGCTCTTGCTGGACCGCTGGCCCTTCAGGCGGGGCGTCAGAATCCTTGAAAAGCTTCCATTCTTCGCTGCGTCCATCGCGGTGTCGGTGGTGACGTATCTCGTACATCAGACGGCGGGGGCGATCGCCTCATTCGAGCTGGTCCCGCTTACCGCGCGTTTCGAAAACGCGCTGGTTTCCTACGCTGTCTATATTCTCAAAATGGTTTGGCCCGCAAACCTGGCAGTGTTTTACCCCTACTCGCAGGGATCGCTTGTGGCGCCTGCCGTGATCGCGGGTATTGCTATCGGCACGATCACCGTCCTGGTGATACGCGTGCTCCCTCGGTGGCCGTACCTGGCCGTTGGATGGCTCTGGTATTTAGTGACCCTCTTGCCGGTCATCGGCCTGATCCAGGCCGGCGCCCTGGCGCGAGCCGACCGGTATACCTACATCCCCATGATCGGGATCTCAATTGCCCTGGTTTGGGGCGCGTCGGATGCCCTGGAAGCCCGGCCCCGCACCAGGCTTGCGCTGGCGGCGGCGGTGTGCTCGGCGTGCTTAGTGCTCACCTGGCTCCAGGTAGGTTACTGGCGGGATAGTATTTCGCTGTATCAACATGCCATCGACGTGACATTGGACAACTATGTGGCGCGCTTCAACCTGGCGTCTGTTATGGAAGCGCGGGGCAGCACCGCCGAGGCTGTAGCGCAACTCCGTGAGACGGTTCGCATACGGCCGTACTTCGCCACCGCGCATGCCGAGCTGGGCCAGTTGCTGGCCAAGCAGGGCCAGCCCGAAGAAGCCCTTGGGGAGTTGCAGGCAGCGGTGAGACTGAAACCGGATAGCGCCGACGCTCACTTCCGATTAGGATCTGTGCTGGGCACGCTCGGACGCACCGGCGATGCGGCGGCCGAATTCTCCCAGACGATTCGCCTCCAGCCGGAGAATGCCGATGCCCATTACAATCTCGGAATCGCCCTTGCCCAAGGAGACAAGCTGCCGGAGGCAGCGCGCGAGTTCAGCGCGACGGTGCGCTTGAAGCCGGACGACGTGGATGCGCGCTTCAACCTGGGCATCACGCTGGCAAGGTTGGGCCGGCTCGATGAGTCCATCGTGCAGCTCTCGGATGCGGTGCGAATCAGGCCGGATTTTACTGAAGCTCGGCAAGCTCTCGAAGACGCGATAAGCCTGAAACAGCGCTCCGGCAAGCAGTAAGCGTCACTCGCTCAGAAAACCGCTCCCTGACGGTCGCGGCTCCGATCCGAGCCGGTAGAGTAGGAGAGAGGGCGACGCGAGTAGCGCGACCCACTCTCCCCTCGTCGAACCGGAGGTGCAGATTTCCCGCGTCCGGCTCTCCTGAAAGCTCTCGCCTCAGGCATGCG
>JBEKYW010000080.1:0-14876 GCA_049510555.1 Bryobacteraceae bacterium | reverse complement strand
GGAATATAGCTTGCCAGCAAGGCTACGGCCGTCAGCAGGAGAGACGCCAGCGCGAAGGTGAGCGGGTCGGTCGGCGTGATGCCATAGACGTAGCCCGCCATAACGCGGCTCAGAACCAGCGCGCCCGCCAAACCCAGCGCCACTCCGAACAGCGTCACCCCAAGCCCTTCCCGCAGCACCAGACGCAGCACCTCGCCGCGGCTCGCTCCCAGGGCCATGCGGATGGCCATTTCCCTGGTGCGCCGGCTCACCGTGTAGGACATCACGCCGAAGATTCCCACCGCCGAAAGCACCAGGGCCAGAGCCGAGAAAATCCACAGCAGGGTCATCGGGAAACGAATCGCGCCGTAGGTTTCCGACACCATCTCGCTCAGGGCCTGGACCTGGTTCACCGGCTGTTCCTTGTCGAGAGACAGCACGGCATCGCGCAGGGCCGGCGCCACGCTCATGGGCGGCACGGCGGTTCGCACAACCAGGAACACCGACGGCACCGGGCTCTGTGGGAACGGCACGTACACGGCGGCTTCCGGGCGCCAGAGGTCGCCGCTTCGCACGTCCTTTACTACGCCCACGATCTCGAGAGGCTGGGAGAAGCCGGAATTTTTTCCGGAGTAGACGCGGGCCAGGACCGTGAGATGGCTCCCCAGCGGGCTGGAGTGCGGCCAGTAACGGCGTGCCACGGTTTCGCTGATGATGGCAACCGGCGCCGCGCCCTGGTTGTCGCTCTCCGTGAACTCGCGTCCCGCCACCAGGCGCGTTCCCATGGCCTTCAGAAAGTCGGGCGTCACGATTTTGTAGTACGCCGTCGGTTCCTGTCCGGGCGCCGCCGGGGGTAGACCTTGCGGCTGGAAAAAAACGTTGGCGCCGCCGCCTTCGGCTCCCGCGGTTTTCACGCCGGGTATGTTCTCGATCTTCTGCATCAGTTCCTGGTAGAAGACCGCCTGTTGCGACACGGACGCGTACTTGTAATCGGGCAGACGGAGCCTCATGGTGACGACGTTGGTGGGGTCGATGCCG
The DNA here is from genome assembly GCA_049510555.1 of Bryobacteraceae bacterium. Lineage (GTDB taxonomy): Bacteria > Acidobacteriota > Terriglobia > Bryobacterales > Bryobacteraceae > Fen-178. Next base: position 13,859 of record JBEKYW010000080.1, on the reverse strand, counting down.
AGGTCTACGTTCACCAGTTCGACGAAAGTTCGCACCAGCAGGCCCGCGCCGGTCAACAAGACCAGTGCCAGCGCCATCTCACCAACCACCAGCGCGTTGCGCAGCCGCCGGCGGCCCGGCTCGGCGGTGGCACTCAACCCGCTTTCCTTCAGCGACTCGCTCAGGCCGGTCTTCGCCGTCGCCCAGGACGGCGCCAGGCCGAAGATCGCTCCTGTTGCCATCGTGACCGCCAGGCTGAACACCAGCACGCGCCAATCGATACCGATGACCCTGGCGTTCGGCAGACTGAGATGGTAGCGAGCCATGGCCAGCGTGAGCAGGCGATCTCCCGCGTAGGCCAGCAGGAGTCCCAGCGCTCCGCCGCCAACGGCAAGCAACAGACTTTCGGTGAGCAACTGCGCGATCAGCCGCCGGCGAGTGGCGCCCATGGCGACGCGGATGGCGACCTCGCGCTTCCGTCCGGTGGCGCGAGCCAGAAGCAGGTTGGCCACGTTGACGCAGGCGATCAGCAGCACGCACATGACCGCGCCCAACATAATCAATAGCGGCGTCTGCATATGACGATGATAAGCGGCGTGCAAAGGCTCCACTTTGATGCCCCAGCCTTGGTCGGCCGCGGGATATTCCCGTGCCAGGGTGCCGGCCAAAGCGTTCATCGCGGCCTGTGCCTGAGGGATGCTCCAGCCGGCCTTGAGCCGCGCCTGCGTTTGCAGCTCCCGTGAAGTGCCGCGCCCGGTTTCGCTGCGTTCTTCGGGCGTGAGCACCAGCGGAACGAAGACGTCCATTTCCTGGTCCCACGTGAAACGGAACCACGCGGGCATCACGCCTACAATCGTGTAGCGCTTCTGGTCGAGGGCGATCATCTTGCCCAGAATGGAGGGGTCGGAGCCGTAACGCATCTGCCAGAGACGATGGCCGATGACGGCCACCTGGTTGTGGCCCGGTTCCATCTCTTCAGGGGTTAGAAAACGTCCCAGGAGCGGCTGAACGCCAAACATCGGCAGCAGCTCGGCCGAGGCCTTTATGCCATCCACGCTCTCCGGCCGGTTCCCTTCCGTAATATTGAACCCCGACCAGCGAAAGTAGGCGACATACTGGAAGACCCCGCTCTTGGCGATATCCGCGATGTTGGGGGCCGAGACCCCCGTCTGAATGTAGCCCTCGCCCTTCTGATCGCGCCACTGCCCCAGCCCCACGAGCTGCTCCGGATCCGGATAAGGCAACGGGCGAAGAATCACGGCATCGACCAGGCTGAAAATTGCGGCGTTGGCGCCGATGCCCAGTGCCAGTGTAAGCACCGCCACTGCCGCGAAGCCTGGATTCTTGGCCAACACCCGAAGGCCATAGCGCAAGTCCTGAAGTAGTGTTCTCATCGCTTCACTCGATGATATAACCGACGTTGAGGCCCTGGGTTTGGATAGCGAGAGGGCCTGTTCCCTTCGTGGGATAATGCTGTTCCAAATGCTCTGGATCCGCGGCCTCCTATTTACCGTTCTCGTCCCCGCCGTTGTCGGATTCTTTCTCCCCTCGGCCATCGACCCCCGCGCGCCACGCCGGGGAGGGATCTGGGACGCAGGCTGGATACCGATCGCGGCGGGGACGCTGGTCTATGCCTCGTGCCTGGTCCGATTCCTGGCTGCCGGAGGGACGCCCGCCATCTTTTTCGCGCGTCCTCTGCGGCTTCTGATCGGAGAGGAGCCGGAAGGCCTGGTGTCGGGCGGTCTGTACCGTTTCTCCCGCAATCCCATGTATGTGGGAGTGCTGATGGTGGTGTTCGGCCAGGCCATGCTCTTTGCATCGCCGCTCCTTGCGGTTTACGGCTGTGCGGTGTTCGTCTTCTTCCACTTGATCGTGGTGTTTGCCGAGGAGCCGCATCTTCGAGCGACACGCGGCCGCTCGTATGAGGTCTATTGCCGCGCCGTTCCCCGCTGGCTGGGCCTGACGCGCCGGAACCGCCGGTCCCCGGGGTGATCGGCGCCGGTATTACACCCCCACCCCCACGCGCCAGAGCAGATACCCGGCGGCCTGCTTGACGCAGTTCCAGCGGTCGCGGAAAGCGCCCGGGTTGAGCTCCTTGCGCGGCGAACCGTAGGCCTTTAAGCCGCGGGATTCGAGCATCTTCTTCACGCGATAAATGTGGTACCCATCGCTCACCACAATGGCGGACTTGAGGCCCATGCGGCGCATGATTTCGCCCGCCAGGGTGGTGGAATGCACCGTGCTCTCGCCCTCGGTCTCCACGATGATGGCCTCGGGCGGCACGCCGCGGCTGATCAGGTAGGAGCGGCCCACGCCGGCTTCCGTAAACACGGTCTCGCCGCCCGCGCCGCCAGTGGTCATGATCTGGGGCGCCAGCTTGCGGCTGTACAGTTCCAGCGCGTGGTCCAGCCGCGCGCGAAATACCTGTGAAGGCCGCCCGCGGTACTCGGCCGCGCCCAGCACCACGATCACATCCGCCGGCTGCGCTTCATCGCGCGTGGATTGCTGCCCGATCCGCACGGAGAGGTAACCGATCGCGACAATCAGTCCCGCCATGGCCGCCGCTATCGCGCCCCATACGGCCCGCTTCATGTGCGGTATTCTGAACATTCGGAAACCTTATTGTAATCAGATGGCGAAGGCTGAGACGATCGCGAGCGCCGCCAACCCGCTGCTCAAGGACGTGCGGCGGGCCATCGCGCGCGGCGCGCTCACCGAACAGGGTTGCTGCGTGGCGGAGACCTTTCACCTGCTGGAAGAGGCGCTGCGCAGCGATTGCGAAGTGAAGACCGTGCTGGTCGCCGAATCCGTGCGGTCGGCCGCCGAGGCGCACGTCCGGCGGCTGGTGGGCATCAAGGTGGTGGTCTTGCCCGACGCGCTGCTCGAAAGCCTGTCCGGAACCGAGACCAGCCAAGGGGTGATGGCGCTGGTCAAGCCGCCGGTCTGGAAGCTGGAGCAGTTGTTCCGCGGCTGCCCGCTGGTAGTGGTGCTCGATGGCTTGCAGGACCCCGGCAACGCCGGCGCCATCGCGCGCGCGGCCGAGGCCTTCGGCTCTACCGGCCTCCTGTTTCTCAAAGGCACGGTAAGCCCGTACAATCCCAAGACGCTGCGCGCCTCCGCCGGCTCGCTGTTCCGCATCCCGTTTCTCCACGGCGTGGACGCCGCACTGGCGCGCGCAGCCCTTCGCCAGAACCGGGTGGAGCTGTATGCCGGTGTTCCGGCGCGCCCCGGAACGGCGGTGCGCTCGCTGGCGGATGCCGACCTGACCGGCCGCTGCGGCCTGATCATCGGCAACGAGGCGCGCGGCGTGGGAGCCGAGCTGCGCTCGGCCGCGCTCGATATCTCCATTCCCACGGTGGGGGTGGAATCGCTCAACGCCGCGGTGGCCGCCGGCATCCTGCTGTACGAAGCGCGGCGGCAGAGAGCGCTGCGGCCGTGAGCCTGTTCGACTCCACGCCGCCGGGCCCAGAGGGCACCCCAGAGGGCCGTTCCCAGATACACGGCCAGCGGCCCCTGGCCGAGCGCATGCGTCCGGAGCGGCTCGAAGACTTCATCGGGCAGGAGCACATCCTCGGGCCGGACAAGCCTCTGCGCCGCCAGATCGAGCGCGACGAGCTGGCCTCGATCATCCTCTGGGGACCGCCCGGCACCGGCAAGACGACGCTGGCCAAGCTCATCGCCCGCATCACCCGCTGCGAGTTCATTCCGTTCAGCGCCGTGCTGAGCGGCATCAAGGAAATCAAGGCGGTGATGGCGGCGGCCGAGCGGCTGCGGCGCCTCGGCCGCCGCACCATCCTGTTCATCGATGAGATCCATCGATTCAACAAGGCGCAGCAGGACGCCTTTCTGCCTTACGTGGAGCGCGGCGACATTATCCTGATCGGCGCCACCACCGAGAACCCTTCCTTTGAAGTCATCGCGGCGCTGCTCTCGCGCTCCCGCGTTTACGCGCTCCGCGCGCTCACCGTGCCGGAAATCGTTACGCTGCTCAAACGCGCTCTGCCGGTGGTGGGCCTGCGGGCATCCGAAGAACTGCTGGAACAGATCGCCATCTACTCGAACGGCGACGCGCGCCAGGCGTACAACACGCTGGAAGCGGCGGCGACGACGGCCGGAGGCGAGTTGACCGCGGCCGCCGTCGAGGACGCCATCAACCGCAAGGTGCTGCTCTACGACAAGAGCGGGGAAGAGCACTACAACGTGATCTCCGCGCTGCACAAGTCGGTGCGGTCGAGCGATGTGGACGCCGCGCTGTACTGGCTCACCCGCATGCTCGAAGCCGGCGAGGACCGGCTGTACATCGCGCGCCGCCTGATCCGCATGGCCATCGAAGACATCAGCCTGGCCGACCCGCGCGCCCTGGAGCAGGCCGTGGCGGCCATGCAGGCGGTCCACTTCCTGGGGATACCCGAAGGCGACCTGGCCCTGGCGCAGGCAGTCATCTACCTGTCGGTGGCGCCCAAATCCGACTCCGCCTACCGCGCCATGGGCGCGGTGCATGAGGATGTCGCGCAAACCATCGCCGAGCCGGTCCCCATGAACCTTCGTAACCCGGTGACGCGCTACATGAAAGAGTGGGGCTACGGCGAGGGCTATCAGCACGCGCACCAGTTTCGAGACGCCATCGTGGATATGGACTGCCTGCCGCCTTCGCTCGCCGGACGGCGTTATTATTTCCCCACGGAGCGCGGTCTGGAGAAGCGCATCGGGGAGAGGCTGGCGGAGATCCGGCGCCTCAAAGAAAAGCGGTGACCGGGCGCTCGCTACTTCTTGGGGTTCAGCTTGAGATTGAGAACCGATTGCTTTCGCGAATCGAAGGAGCTCAGTGTCTTGGTGTTGCTGGAAGCGCCCTGGTAGTCGGCCTTGAGCTCGTAATCGACGTCCGCGCTCAAATCATAAAAGTGATACGTGCCGTCGTCCTTGGTGATGAAGGACCGGACTTGCAGCGTCTTGGTGTTCTTCAACTGCACCACGGCGCCAGCCACGGGGCTGTCGTCCGCGCTGGTCACCGTGCCTTGCACACTGCGGGTGTTTTGTTCGCTCCTCTTCTTCTGTGCGAAGGTGGCGGGGGCACAGAGGAGAAGCGCCAGCAAAACCGCCCAGATCCAAAACCGGTGAGTTGCACGCATGACCGGCCGCCTATTTCCACTCCTCATCGGATTCTTCGTCTTCATCTTCCAGAAAATCGTCGTCGTCCTCGTCTTCCTCGAGGTCATCCGCCGATTCCAGTTCCAAAGGATCGGTGCCCACGACCCTCAGGTCCGCGCCACACTCGTCACAACTGATGGTGTCGCCTTCGTCGACGTCTTCTTCGTCCACATCGATCGTGCCATCGCATACCGGACACGTGACCATCGATAATCCTCCCGCAATACTACTGTTATACGATAGACTGCCGCGTTTGCAACCCCTATTTGCCGGCTTGCCTGGCCAACCGGCGGCGGGTGGTGGCCGGCACGATGCCCTTCAATCGACTCTCCGCTCCCTTACGGTCGCGGCTCTGTGACAAGCCATCGCACAGAGCCGCGACCGGGGGTGCCCTCCGGGCCCGAGCGGAGGCCCGAAGTACAATGAAAGTATCCATGCACCAAAAACGCAACGAGAGGGTTGTGGATCTAGATCCACGGGAGACCGCTGAGTGGGTGGAATCGCTGGAGCAGGTAATCGACCAAGCCGGGCCGGACCGCGCCGCATACCTGTTGGGACGGCTTAGCGAGCGTGCGCGGAGGGAGGGCGCCGAGCTGCCCATTCATCTGAACACGCCCTACGTCAATACCATTCGCCCGGAAGACGAAGTGGCCTACCCGGGCGATCGCGCCATGGAGCGCCGCATCAAGAGCCTGGTGCGCTGGAACGCCATGGCCATGGTGGTCCGGCAGAACAAGCACGATGCCGGCATCGGCGGCCACATTTCCACTTACGCCTCGCTGGCCACGCTCCTCGAGGTGGGGTTCCATCACTTCTTCCACGCGAGCTATGACGGCCAGCCGGGCGACCTGGTCTACTTCCAGGGGCATGCCTCGCCGGGCGTCTACGCGCGCGCTTTCCTGGAGGGCCGCCTGAGCGAAGAGCACCTCGAGAATTTCCGGCACGAGCTGCGCGAGCACCCGGGCCTCGCTTCCTATCCGCACCCCTGGCTGATGCCGGATTTCTGGCGCTTCCCCACGGTGTCCATGGGCCTGGGGCCGATCAACGCCATCTACCAGGCGCGCTTCATGCGGTACCTGGAAAACCGCGGCCTGATTCCGCTGACGCCGCGGAAGATCTGGGGCTTCCTGGGAGATGGCGAGATGGACGAGCCGGAATCGATGGGCTCGCTGACCCTGGCCTCGCGCGAAAAACTCGATAACCTCATCTTCGTCATCAACTGTAATCTCCAGCGGCTGGACGGGCCGGTGCGCGGCAACGGCAAGGTGATTCAGGAGCTCGAAGCCGCTTTCCGCGGCGCGGGCTGGAACGTCATCAAGGTGATCTGGGGCGAAGATTGGGATGCGCTGCTCGCCCGCGACACCACCGGCCTGCTCCAGAAGCGCATGGGCGAAGCGGTGGACGGCGAATACCAGACCTACATCACCAAGGACGGCGCCTACATTCGCAAGAATTTCTTCGGCAAGTACCCCGAGCTGCTGGACCTGGTGGCGCACCTCGGCGACGACGAGCTGATGAAGCTGCGGCGCGGCGGCCACGATCCGCGCAAGGTCTACAACGCTTACAAGGCGGCCGTGGAGACCAAGGACCGCCCGACCGTGATCCTGGCCCACACCATCAAAGGCTACGGGCTGGGCGAGGCGGGCGAGGGCCGCAACATCACCCACCAGCAGAAGAAGCTCAACGAGCAGGAGCTCGAGCACTTCCGGTCGCGCTTTGAGATCCCCATTCCGGACGAAGCCGCCCGCAGCGCCGCATTCTACCGGCCGCCATCGGACAGCCCGGAAATGGCCTACCTGCACGAGCGGCGGCGCCGGCTGGGTGGATACATGCCGAGCCGCTCCGCCGTGGCGGGCAAGATCGAGGCTCCGCCGCTCGATTACCTGAAGGAATCGCTCGAAGGATCGTCCGGGCGCGAGGTCTCCAGCACCATGGCGTTTGTCCGCGTGCTGACGCTGCTCATGAAGCACCCGCAGATTGGCAAACGTATCGTGCCGATTATTCCGGACGAAGCGCGCACGTTCGGCATGGAATCGCTGTTCCGCCAATTCGGCATCTACGCCAGCCAGGGACAGCTCTACAAGCCGCACGACGCGGAGATGTTCCTGTACTACAAGGAATCCAAGTCCGGCCAGATTCTGGAAGAGGGCATCACCGAGGCCGGCTCCATGGCTTCCTTCACGGCCGCGGGCACGGCCTACGTGAACTACGGCGTGGCGATGATGCCGTTCTTCATCTATTACTCGATGTTCGGGTTCCAAAGGGTGGGCGACCTGGTCTGGGCATTCGCCGACGCGCGCGGCAAAGGCTTCCTGTGCGGCGGCACCGCCGGCCGCACCACCCTGGCCGGCGAAGGCTTGCAGCATCAGGATGGCCAGAGCATCCTGCTCTCGAGCATTCTGCCGACTTGCACAACCTACGACCCGGCGTACGCCTATGAGATCGCCATCATCGTGCAGGATGGCGTCCGGCGCATGTACCAGGAGCAGGAGGACCGCTTCTATTACCTCACCTTGTACAACGAGAATTACTCCATGCCGCCGATGCCCCAGGGCCTGGACCCCGAGGGCGTTCTCAAGGGCATCTATCGCTACCGGGCGGCGGAGAACGGCAGGGCGAAGGCGCAGCTCTTCGGCAGCGGCCCCATCCTGAACGAGGCGCTGCGGGCGCAGCAGATCCTGGCGGAGCGGTACGGCATACCGGCGGATGTGTGGAGCGTGACCAGCTACAACGAGCTGCGGCGCGAAGCCCTCGGCGTGGACCGGTGGAACCGGCTGCATCCCGACGAGCCGGCCAGGACGCCGTACATCGTCAAGGCGCTCGAAGGCGCGGATGGGCCGGTGGTCGCCGCCACCGATTACATGAAGGTGGTGGCCGACCAGATCGCCCCCTGGCTGCCCGGCCGCATGGTAACGCTGGGCACCGACGGCTTCGGCCGCAGCGACAACCGCGAGCACCTGCGGAAGCATTTCGAGATCAATGCCGAGTCGATTGCGGCCGCGGCGCTGTCGCGGCTGGCGCGCGACGGCAAGTTCGACGCCAGGAAAGCCCGGGCGGCCTTCGCCGAGTTGGGGTGCGACACCGAGAAGACGGACCCCGCGCGCGCCTAGCGAACAATATGCACATCGGCCAACGCGTCGCGATTGCCGGGATGGTGGTCAGCGGCTCGCTCGCCATCGTCAAGGTCTTCGCCGGCGTCTCCGGCCATTCCACCGCCGTGGTTGCGGATGGGCTGGAATCGGCGGGCGACGTGTTTGCTTCCGGCTTTGTTCTTCTCGGCTTAACGCTCGCCGCCAGGCCCGCCGATGAAAACCACCCCTATGGCCACGGCCGGGCGGAAATCCTCACCGGCCTGTTGATCGGGCTGGCGCTCACGGCCGGCGGCGCTCTGATCTCCTACGACTCGCTGCACCGCCTGGGCCAGGCGCGAATGCCGCTGGCCGCGTACGTGGTGTGGCCGCTGATCGCCTCCCTGCTGGCCAAAACGGCTCTTGCCTCCGTCAAGTTTCACTATGGCCGGAAGCTCCGGAGCGCCGCGCTCACCGCCGACGCGTGGAACGACACCATGGATACCGGTTCAGCCACGGCGGCGCTGATTGCGGTGGGCCTGACGCTCTCCGATCCGGCGCGCTTTTTCAATGCGGACCGCTACGGCGGCTTCGTCGTAGGCCTGATCGTAGTGTCCGTGGGCGTGCGTGTGGCGCGCGAAACCGCCATGCAGCTTATGGACACCATGCCCGACGACCGGCTCATGAAGCAGATCCGGGCGGCGGCGTCCACCGTGCCTGGCGTGCGCGGCGTGGAGAAATGCTTCGCGCGCAAAACCGGCCTGCGATATCACGTGGATCTGCACCTGGAAGTGGACCCCGAGTTGACCGTGCGGCAATCGCACGAGATTGCCAACAACGTGCGGTTTCGGATTCGGGAGCAACTGGACTGGGTGGCCGACGTGCTGGTGCACGTGGAGCCGGCGCCGTAGGGGGCAGTGAGCTGCGCGGCGCGGGTGGTGCCTGAAAGGGCGTTGACTTGCAGATTGCAACTGTTTTGTCGTCGCGTCTTTCGGGACGACCGACACTTGATCTGAACCGGCATGAATCCAGACGCAATATAGGGATTTACCCGGTGGCGGAGCGTGGCCAGGATCCTTTCTGTGGAGTTCGGATGGGAGGCCCAAACAGCCTAAGAGGGAAAATCCCCACTTTCCCTCCGGGGCTGTTACCCGGATATGGGACTCATGCCAGGTACTAGCCCGGCCCTTTGCTTGTAAGTACAGCTTCCTCCGGGATCAGATACAACGAATCACAATAACATTTCCGCCATTGACCCCGGAAATGTTGTAGTATGTCTAGCTGATTGTGGTGTGGCTTGATTCCGCTCGACGGCCCACAATCTCCAGTACTTCAGCGAACGGAATAGAGGAGTACAACGTGCGCAAATCAGTGCTTCAAAACGGGATCGTGGTCAAAGCTTATGCGGGATCCACGGGTGTCCTGCTCGCCTTCAACCTTCAGAATGACGCCGACCGGGCGGGGCTGCTGGGATTTGCGATCCAGAAGAACGATGGGGACTTCCTGCCGGCGATGATACCGTTTCCTGGGCAGGCGCATGAAGCGGGCCAACCCATCCCGACTAATCTGGCGCCGGTGCAGAAATTTCGCTGGTCGGACTATACGGTGGATGCGACAACAACCTACAAGTACATCGTATACGCAGTGCGAGGAGCACCGGGCAGGTTGCAGTTGGGAGCAGGGGCGGCAATCACGGTAACCACGGAGCCGCGCGATGCCCAAACCGTGATCGGGCACCCGGACCGCTTCGTGACAGTAAGTAACCGCGCAGTGGCATCGAGTCAGGCCTTCAGCCGGGAGTTTCCTGAAACCACCCGGAAGCTGAATGCCGCGCTGGCCAAGTCGAGGCCTGCTGGCAAGGCCACAAAGACCGAAGGAATACTGACAGATGCCGAGATGAAATGGTTGAGCAATGGACTCTTGGAAGAGATCGTGGCTTTCATTAAGCTGGCGAAGGACAAGAACTACGCGCTGGATGTGGCCATCTATCAGTATGAGCTGGAAGACATCTGGAGCGCGATCAACGCAGCCGATAAGGCTGGAGTGGCTGTCCGGTTGATCTACCATGCGAAGCCGAAAGATCCGCAGACGCCTGAGAATGTAGCCAGCGCCGAGGGGCTGCCGGAGGAGGCGAAGTTCGGACGTGTGACGAATGCCATCTTCCATCACAAGTTCATTGTGCTCAGCACGGTGGAAGGCGAAACGCGGACGCCGATTGCGGTGCTGTGCGGCTCGACCAACTTCACCTCCAACGGAGTGTATGCGCAGGCAAACAATGTTCAGATCACGTCTGACCCCGTGGTGATGAAGAAGTATGTAGACCAGTTCGATTTTCTGTTCAACCAAGGGCCTCACACACCGGCCGTAACCGCCGTCCAGGATACTGAGCAGAACATTCTGGAGCCGGGAGCGGCGTTGCAAGTTGGATTTTCACCGCGCAACGGACGAGGGGACCTCACGTTCTTCTCGACGCTGATCAATGCCGCGAGGCAGGACATTCTGTTCGCCACAGCGTTTGGCTTGGACAAGGTGATCTTGGATGCGTTACAGGGCCAGCCGCACGACTCGATTTTGCGCTTTGGCATTCAAGATAAGCCGACCAAGACGGTGACAGGGCTGCATGCGGACCGCACGGCGGATTTTGAAGCGGCGACCACACTGCCCGAGGGACTGGATGGCTGGCTGGATGAGCATCGAACGCCGGGGGCCATGGGAAACATCCTGATTCACGACAAGATCATTGTCATCGACTTCACCAGCGATGCGCCCACCGTGATCAATGGCTCGCACAACTACTCGAACAATGCGTCTGCGCACAACGACGAGAACTACCTGATTGTGCGTGGCAACACGGCGATGGCGGACTGCCTGGGCGTGGAAGTGATGCGTCTGTATGACCACTATCGCTTCCGCTTTGTGTCGGGGTCTGTCGCGACCAAGACGGCAGGGACCATGAAGCTGGCGCAAAAGCCGATGACGCTGGACATTACGGATGGATGGACGAAGGACTACTACGATCCAACGAAACTGAAGTACGCAGACCGGATGGTCTTCTCCGGGATGATTCACGGAGGGGCGCCGCCTCCGCCGCCGCCGGGTGGTAACGTACCCGCAGCGTCGTCTATCCAGCAGGTGCGTGCGGCCGCCAAGGCTCCCGGGACGGCGAGTGCGCCGGCTTCCGCCAAGACAGCAGCACCAAAGAAGGTTGTTGCGAAGAAGACGGGCACGACGGCCGCAAGCAAAGTGACGCCGCCGAAGAAGGCGGTTAAGAGGGCAGCAAAAAAGGGGAAGACCGCGGCGAAGAAGACCATTGCTAAAAAGCGTGTGCCCGCGAAGAAGGAATAAGCGGAGTGAGCCGGTGGATGGGTCGGAGGTGTGTTACCTGGTGGACCATGCATTCAAGCCGGGAAACGAGGCGGACCTGCTGGTTTTGGGGACGGAGTGCGGACTGCGCCCTAACACCAGCTTCCCTGCAACCGGATCACCCTTCAGCATACTGTAATTCGGTATTGGCATAACCGCGCTTGATGACGCGCCTGGAAGCGCTGGATCCAATGCCATGCGCCTCCCGCTCCGCCCCGACCTGTAATACCGTATAACCATGCGTCTTTTTTTCGCCATTTTCTCCGCCTGTCTCGCCGCGCAGGCCCAAATCCCCGCGCAAGATTCGCGCAACGTCAACCTCCCCAACACGGACACGCATTTCGCCGCCAAGACTTACAGGACGCTGGCCGAGTGGCAGGCCCGCAAGGAATTCCTGCGCAAACAGATTCTCTCGGCCGCCGGCCTGCTCCCCCTGTTCCCGAAAAACGACCTGCACCCCCAGATCTTCGGGCGCATCGAGAACCGCGATTACTCGATCGAGAAAGTGCTGCTCGAAACGCTCCCCGGCTACTACCTGGGCGCCAACCTCTACCGCCCGCTCCAGCCCGCGCCGCCCGGAGGATTCCCCGCCGTGCTCACCCCGCACGGCCACTGGACCTACGGCCGTTTGGAGCACACCACCATTGCATCGGTGCCCGCCCGCGCCATCAACCTGGCGCGCCAGGGCTACGTGGTCCTGGCAGTGGACATGGTGGGCTACAACGACTCCATCCAGACGCCGCACGATTTCGGCGACAAACCGGTGGAACAGCTTTGGGGCTTCGGCCCGTTCGGGCTGCAATTGTGGAACGCGATCCGCGCCATCGACTTTCTTCAGTCGCTCCCCGGCGTCAACCCGAACCGGATCGGCGCCACGGGAGCTTCCGGCGGCGGCACGCAGACGTTCACGATCTCGGCGGTCGACGACCGCATCCAGTTCTCCGCCCCCGCCAACATGGTCTCGTTCCTCATGCAGGGCGGTTCGCTGTGCGAAAACTCGCCCAACCTGCGCCTCGATACGAACAACGTGGAGTTCGCCGCCATGATGGCGCCACGCCCCATGTTCATGGCGGCCGCCACGGGCGACTGGACCCGCAACATGATGCGCGAGGAGTATCCCGCCGTTCGCGCCATCTACGATCTCTACGGCAAAGGCGACGACGTGGAAGCCCTGCTGCTCGACGCCCCCCACAACTACAACCAGGCGAACCGGGAAGCCATGTACGCGTTTTTCGGCAAGCACGTGCTCGGCGAGAAGGACCCGGCCAAACTCAAGGAGAGACCCATCCGCGTCGAAAAGCTCCAGGACATGCTGGCCCTGCACAACCGCACACTGCCCGGCAACGCCCTTTCGTTCCAGCAAGTCTTCGAGGAATGGGTGCGTTTGGCAAAGGAGCAGACGGGGGACGCGCGCGAGCGCCTGGCTTACGCCCTGGCCGCCGACTGGCCGTCCGAAGTGCTCAGCCAGACGGATGGCGACCGCATCCTGATGGGGCGCCGCGGGAAAGGTGATCGCATCCCCGGTATCTGGGTGAAAGGTTCCAACCCGCCTGTGCTGGTGGTGCACCCCGACGGCGCCGAAGCCGCGCGCAAGACGCCGGAAGTTGCGCGCCTGATCGAGTCCGGCCGCTCGGTGCTGATGATCGACGCGTTCCAGACCGGCAGCGCCACAGCGCCGCGCGACCGTTCGGTGAGGAACTTCCTGACGTTCAACAAATCCGACGATGCCAACCGCGTCCAGGACATTTTGACCGCCCTGGCCTGGCTGAACACGCCGAAGACCCGCCTCATGGGGTCCGGCAAAGCGGCAGTCTGGTGTCTGTTCGCCGCGGCTGTTGCGCGCCAGCCCGTCGATCTCCAGGCCGACCTTGGCCGCTTCACCGGGACTGACCAGGATTTCACCGACAGCTTTTTCGTCCCCGACATCCAGCGCGCCGGCGGTCTCCGGGCTGCCCGGCAGTTGGTTGGCACCCGATAATCCATCGATGGGAGTTTCGGAAGCCAGTCCCGGCAGCGCGCCGGGGGGATCGAGGGGATAATCGGGGTCGGGGTCGTCGGAGTGTAGCGGGTCCGCGTCTGATTGGGGGCAAGTGGTTGCGTTTTCTTCCAGTTGCGCCGCAAAATCGGGTTCGTTCGGTAATTCTCCCCGCAGCGCCTTCAGCCGCTCGAATTCCTCCACCGCGCGGCGGTAGTTCCGTTCCGTTTGCGCCTGGTAGCGCAGGAACAGGCTCCAACTGTTGCCCTGACGCACCATGCGATGGAAGCCTTCGGCGAGGCAGTAGTTGCGGTTCTGGGCGCGGG
>JBEKYW010000008.1:0-164936 GCA_049510555.1 Bryobacteraceae bacterium | reverse complement strand
AGGCGATTGGTGAGGTTGGCGACCGAATCGATGGCCACCAGCTTGCCGCGGTCGATGATGATGACGTGCTCGCAGGAATGCTCCACTTCCGAGAGGATGTGGGTGCTGAGGATGATGGTGTGTTCGCCCGCGAGCGACTTCAGCAGCTCGCGGATTTCGATGATCTGCTTGGGGTCGAGACCGGAAGTCGGCTCGTCGAGGACCAGGACGGGGGGGTTGTGGATAATGGCCTGGGCCAAGCCCACGCGCTGGCGGAAGCCCCTCGAGAGCTTACTGATGAGCCGGGTGCGGACGTCGCCGATGGCGCAGCGGCCCACGACGTCGTCGATGCGGCGAGCCAGGTCGCTCGAGGGGATACCCTTCAGCTTGCCCACGAAGGTGAGATACTCGGTCACCTCCATTTCGGGATAGAGCGGCGGGGATTCCGGCAGGTAGCCGATGCGCTTCTTGACTTCCATGGGGTCTTCCAGCACGTCGAAACCGGCGACGCTGGCAGTGCCCATGGTGGGCGGAAGGAAGCATGTGAGGACGCGCATCGTGGTGGTCTTCCCGGCGCCGTTGGGGCCGAGAAAGCCCACGATTTGGCCCTTTTCGACTTCGAACGAGATATTGTCGACGGCCACGGTACGGGCGTATCGCTTGGTTAGACCTTGGACCTTAATCATATTGAAATGTCCCAGAGCAGACAGACTTGCTAATTGCCATTTGGACGTGAGAGGGCGCGTTTCGATACAGCGCCGAAACGGTTGAACTGAATTCTCATGATACGGATGGCAGGGAAGAGTTGTCAAACGGGGACGGCGGCCAGGGGACGGGGGCCAGGGGCCGGGGAAGAGACACTGCGGCTTGTGAATCATTTTCAGGCGGCGCTCGCATGAGCTACAGTAGAGACTTGTCTCTAGCTCTATTTCAGACTCCCGGTATTGCCGCACCCACGCTGGCCACGCTGGTGGGGCTGGCGGGGGCGGGGCTGGGGGTGTGGCTCACCGGGCTGCGGCAGCGCGCCAGGGTGGTGGTGCCGTTCAGCGCGGGGGTGCTGCTGGGAGTGGCGCTGTTCGGGCTTTTGCCGGAATTGGCGGTGGAACTGGGGTGGCCCCCCAGCCTGATTCTGTTCGCGGCGGGGTACGGGCTGCTGCTGCTGATCAACCGGTACGCGTATCCGGTGTGCCCCATTTGCGCGCACGATCACGACCACAATGCCTGCGCGACGGAATTGCACGGCTTCGCGGGTCCGCTGATGGCGGCGGCGGCGTTGCACAGCTTCCTGGATGGCTGGAGCGTTGGGACGGTGCAGTTGACAGTTCCCCTGGGGCTGCGCGTGGCGGTGCCGCTGGCGGTGGGGCTGCACAAGCTGCCGGAAGGCATCGCGCTGGGCGGAATCCTGCGGGCCGCGGTGGGATCACGGGCGGCGGCGCTGGGCTGGTGCGTGCTGGCCGAAGGGACCACGCTGGCGGGGGGCGCGCTGGGGCTGGTGATGGCGCCACGCCTCGGGACGCAGTGGATCACGTATCCGCTGGGGATCGCGGCGGGCTGGCTGTTTTACCTGGGGTATCATGCGGTCCACGAGGAGTGGAAGCGGCGCGGCGCGGGCCCGGCGCTTGCATCGGCGCTCACCGGCGTGGCGGGCGCGGCGGTGATTCAGCGGGGGGCGGAGGCGCTGTTCCGGTAGGCAGCGTATACTGGTAAGGACCGGGCCGGGGATGCGGTACGCACGCAACGTGCCCGGCCCCTACTTCCGTGCAAGACTTTATCCGGATTCGCGGGGCGCGGGTCCACAACCTCAAGAACATCTCGCTGGCCATTCCTCACAACCAGTTGACCGTCATTACGGGCGTGTCGGGCTCGGGGAAGTCGTCGCTGGCCTTCGACACCATCTACGCGGAGGGGCAGCGGCGGTACGTGGAGTCGCTTTCGGCATACGCGCGGCAGTTTCTGGAGCGCATGGAAAAGCCGGAGGTGGAGGAGATCGACGGCATTGCTCCGGCGGTGGCCATCCGGCAGAAGAATACCAGCCGGAATCCGCGGTCGACGGTGGCGACCTCGACGGAATGCTACGACTTCCTGCGACTGCTATATGCGCGCGTGGGGCGGACGTTCTGCCCGAAATGCGGAACGCGGGTGCGCAAGGACACGGTGGACGAAGTGGCCGCGCGGTTGATGGCGCTCGCGGAAGGATCGCGCTGGTACGCGATTTTTCCGTGCGGGGAACATGCTTCCGCGCAGGCTTTACGAGACCACCTGTTCGACCTGAGGAAAAAGGGATTCAACCGGCTGTTTCAGGGGGGGCGCCTCTACGAGTTCTCCACTCCGGAATCGCTGCTGGACATCGATTTCTCGAAGCCCGTGTTCGTGCTGGTGGACCGCATCGCCATCGGGCCGGACCTGCACCAGCGGCTGGTCGACACCATCGAGATCTGCTATCGCGAGGCGGGCGAAGTGATTTTCGAGAGCGCTGGCGGGCAGGAGGCGGTAGGGCATGCCCGGCCCCTACGGTTCAACGAGAAGTTTCAGTGCAAGACGTGCGGGATGGAGTTTGGCGAGCCGGAGCCGATCCTGTTCAGCTTCAACTCGCCGATTGGGGCCTGCCCGCGTTGCCAGGGGTTCGGCAACACCATCGATTTCGACATGGACCGCGTGATTCCGGACAAGTCGCTGACGCTGGAGGAAGGCGCGGTGGAACCGTGGACCAAGCCGAAGCACCGGTCGTGGCTGGGCAATTTTCGCAAGTTTGCGCGCGGAAAGGTGCGCTTCGGGGTTCCATTTTGCGACCTGACGGAGGAGGAGCGCGAGACGGTCCACGATTTCATTCGCCGGTACTTCGCCCACCTGGAGACCCAGAAATACAAGCTGCACGTGCGGGTGTTTCTAAGCCGCTACCGGGGCTACGCGATGTGTCCGGAATGCAAGGGCGCCCGGTTGCGCAAGGAAACGCTGTACGTGCGGATCGGCGGCCGGAACCTGGCGGAGGTGGTGCGGATGAACATCGCCGAAGCGCGGCGGTTTTTCGACGCGCTGGAGCTGAGCGCGGAAGAGAGCGCCATCGCCGAGAAGATTCTTATCGAAATCCGGCAGCGGCTGAAGTTTCTCAACGACGTGGGGCTGGAGTACCTCACGCTGGACCGGCTGGCGTCCACGCTTTCGGGCGGCGAGGCGCAGCGCATTCAGCTTGCGACGTGCCTGGGGTCGCGGCTGGTGGGCGCGTGTTACGTGCTGGACGAGCCTTCCATCGGCCTGCACAGCCGCGACACGGGACGGCTGATCCGGATCCTGGAAGAGTTGCGCGAGCTGGGAAACACCATTGTGGTGGTGGAACACGACGCGGACCTGATGCGGGCGGCGGACCATATTGTCGATCTTGGCCCGGGCGCGGGCGAGCGCGGCGGGGAAATCGTCTTCGAGGGGCCTCTCGAAGGGCTTCTCAATGGCAGCGGATCGCTGACGGCGCGGTATCTGCGGGGCGAGCTGCGCGTATCGACGCCGCGCGCGCGCCGCGCTATCCATCCCAAGCGCCTGCTGCGGATTTCGGGGGCGCGCGCGCATAACCTGAAGAACATCGAGGTGGAGATTCCGCTGGGCATGATGGTGGCGATCACGGGCGTCTCGGGATCCGGAAAATCGACGCTGGTGCACGACGTGATCTACCGGTCGCTGGAGGCCATCGACAGGGTGCGGGAATCGGAGGCGGAGCCCGATGGAGAGACTGTGATTTCCGAGGGATCGCGGGTGGCGTGGCGGAAGGTGGAGGGCGCGGAGCGGATCGCCAACACCGTCATGATCGATCAGTCGCCCATCGGGCGGACGCCGCGCTCCAACCCCGTGACCTACATCAAGGCGTTCGACGCGATCCGCGCGCTGTTCGCCTCCACGCGCGAGGCGCAGAAGCGCGGATATGGCGCGGGACACTTCTCGTTCAACATCCCGGGCGGGCGCTGCGAGGTCTGCCAGGGCGGCGGCACGGTGACGGTGGAGATGCAGTTCCTGGCCGACGTGGAGCTGGTGTGCGACGAGTGCAAGGGCACGCGCTTCAAGAGCGGCATCCTGGAGATTCGCTACAACGGGCTCAATATCCACGAGGTGCTGCAACTCACGGTGCGGGAAGCTATGGACTTTTTCCGCGCCACACCGAGGCTGGTGCACAAGCTGAAGGTGCTGGACGACGTGGGGCTGGGCTATTTGCGGCTGGGGCAATCGGCCACCACGCTCTCCGGCGGCGAGGCGCAGCGGGTAAAACTGGCCGCGCACCTGATGATGGCGGATTGCCAGGGCACGCTGTTCATTTTCGACGAGCCCACCACGGGGCTGCACTTCGACGACATTTCCAAGCTGCTGGCGGCGTTCCAGCGGCTGATCGAAAACGGCGGAAGCCTGATCGTCATCGAGCACAACCTGGATGTGATCAAGGCGGCGGATTGGGTGATCGATTTGGGGCCGGAAGGCGGCGCGGCCGGCGGGTACGTGGTGGCGGCGGGAACGCCGGAGACCATCGCAAAAGTAGGCGCTTCCTACACCGGCCGCTACCTGCGTGGCGTGTTGTAGCCCTCCGCCAAACAGGAAACCGTATATTTGACGCGGAGGCGCGGAGACGCGGAGAAAAGGCAAAGAGAAATCAAGCCAGTCAAAATCTGAGCGCGCAGAGGAAGCGGAGACAATGAAGGCTTGCGCGACGAGGCCGTACCAACGCCGCGGGTCAAATTGCCGCCAACTTCCCTCCACCCTCGCTTCTTCACGATTCTCCGCTTCCTCCGCGCCCTCAGGTTTTGACTTTATTCTCCTGTTCCTTCCTCCGCGAAGTCTCTGCGCCTCCGCGCCTCCGCGTCGAAAGAGACTCTCTGGCATGGTTCCGCCCCTGCCAGGTTACGGAGGGAGGGCTACAATCGTACATAAGGCTCCGCAATGCGCTCCATCCTCTTGGTTGTGGTGTTACCCGCTTGGCTGGGCGCCTCTCCGGCGCTCGAAATCGTCAGGCCCATCATCGCCCAAAGCGACGGAGGCCCGCCCACGCCCGCCAGCTACGAGCACGTCGCCGGGGAAACGCTGTTCTTCACTTGCCGCGTCGCGGGTTATTCGAAATCGCCGGAAGAGAAGATCCACCTGGCCTATTCGGTGCAAGCGTTCGATCCGAAAGGCGTCCCGATTGTGGAGTTGTACAAGAACGAGCTGGTTACGGAAGTCACGCCGCAAGACAAAGAGTGGATGCCGAAGATCGAGACCGAGGTGCAGATTCCGCCCCTGGTGGGGTCGGGGACATACAAGATCGTGGTCAAGGCCGAGGACGTGCTGGCCAAGACGACGGCGGAGCTGGCAGTGCCGTTTCAGGTGCGCGGGCATGAGGTCGAGCCGAGCGAGACCCTGGTGGTGCGGAACTTCCGGTTCTTCCGCGGCGAGGACGACGAGCAGGCCCTCGACAAGCCCGTCTACCAGCCCGGCGACGGCGTGTGGGCGAGGTTCGACATCGCCGGCTTCAAGCATGGGCCGAACAACCGTGTGGACGTGAGTTACGTGAGCGCGGTGATCGCCCCCAGCGGCAAGGTGCTGTGGACGCAGCCCGAGCCCGCGGTGGAGCAGGCGGAATCCTTCTACCCCAAGCGTTACGTGGCCGCCGCGTTTGGAATCAGTCTGCAGAGCAACATTCGTCCGGGCGAGTACACCATCGCGGTGCGGGCCAAAGACGCCATCGGCAACCAGAACTTCGAGACCAAGCAGACGTTCACGGTGAAATAGAGAACCCGAGGAGCGACTCTGCGCCGCCCGCCGTATTTCGAGATAATAGCCACCAGGGGCCATGGACTTCGTCGAGCAGGTTAAGTCTTCGGTAGACATTGTCGCCGTCGTCGGGGAATACGTGCGGCTGAAGAAGTCCGGCACGCAGCGCTACATGGGGCTGTGTCCCTTCCACAGCGAAAAAACCCCCTCCTTTACGGTCCACGTGGTGCACCAGTTCTATAAGTGTTTCTCCTGCGGGGCGGGCGGCGACGTGGTGAAGTTCGTGATGGAGAAGGAAGGCATCAGCTTTTACGAGGCCCTGAAACTCCTCGCCGAGCGCTACGGCATCCCCATGCCCAAGCGCACGCAGTACGCCGACGAGGATTCCAAACTGCGCGGCGCCATTTTTCAAATGCACGAGCTGGCCCAGGAGAGTTTCCGCGCCAATCTCAACGGGCCGGCGGGGGAGGCCGCTCGAGGTTATCTGGCGCGGCGGGGCGTGGCGCCGGAAACGGTCGAAACATTCGGGCTGGGATACTCGGACCGCTCGGGACGCGCGCTGCTGCGGCTGTTCGAGCAGCGCAGTTTCCCGGCGGCGCAGATGGATCAAGCGGGCCTGGTGGGCAAGCGGCAGGACGGAAGCCTGTACGACCGCTTCCGCAACCGGCTGATGTTTCCCATTCACAACGAATCGGGCAAAATCATCGGGTTCGGCGGGCGCGCCCTGGCGGCCGAGGACGAACCCAAGTACTTGAATTCACCGGAAACGCCGATCTATAAGAAGAGCTACGTGCTCTACAACCTGCACCGGGCTAAGGAGGCGATTCGCAAGGACGACCGGGTGATTCTGGTGGAAGGCTACATGGATGCGATCGGCGTAACCGCCGCGGATTTCCGCGGCGTGGTAGCAAGCTGCGGCACGGCGCTGACGGCGCAGCAGGTACAGGCGCTGAAGCGCCACACGCAGAGGATCGTGGTGAACTTCGATCCGGATGCGCCGGGCGCGAACGCGGCGGAGCGGTCCATCAACCTGCTGCTCGAAGAAGGCATGCAAGTCCGCATCATGGAGCTGGACGGCGGCCTCGATCCGGACGAGTACTGCAAACAGCGCGGCGCGGCGGCCTACCAGGAGCGGCTCGAGGGGGCCAAGGGGTACTTTTACTGGCTGGCGGACCGGGCGCGCGCCAGGCACGATATGCGCACGTCGGAAGGCAAGGTGGCCGTGCTTCAGTTTCTGATGCCGGCGGTCGAGCGGATCTCGGACCGGCTGGAGCGCATGGCCATTGCCAACGACGTGGCGGGCTACCTGGGGGTGGAGCGCGGGATGGTGCTGGACAGTTTCCGCAAAGCCGTGGCGGAGCGGCGGGAGAAGCCTCTGGAAGGTCCCGCGATGGTGCTGCGTCACGACGAACGCATGCTGCTGAACGCGCTGCTGACGCAACCGGAGATCCGGGGCGAAGTGATTGGGGAGCTGAAGCCGCTGGAGACCATCGCCGGCTTTTCTTCGCGGCGCATCTTTCAGGCGATATTCGCTCTCCATGAGGCGGGCGGCCGGTTGAGCTTCGAGGAGGTCCATGCGCGCCTGGAGGAATCGGACCAGAACCTGCTGGCCCAGGCGGTCCTGAATGACGATGCTCAGACTTCGCGCGAAGAGGTGCTGGCGGCCATCGGGAGCATGCGCCGCACCGAGGAGCAGCAGCGGCGGTCGCAGTTGAAGGCGCGCATCCATGAAACCGAGCGCGCGGGCAATTGGGAAGAGGCGCTCCGGCTGACCGGAGAGTTGCAGGGGCTGGAGCGGGCGGCGCGGAGGGGCAAGTGACATTTCCGCCTCCAGAAGTGCGACGCGCCGTGGGGTACAATAGGCTCGATTCTGTTACACCGGGAGTGTGACGGGGCTTCAGTGGCGCTTGACGACAAACTCGACGGGTTGCAGCGGCTCGTACAGATGGGCAAGGAGAAGGGCTACGTCCTGTACGACGAGGTGAACGAAGTTCTGCCCGGAGATCTTGCCGGCGGCGCCGAACTCGAAGACGTGCTGGCGGGCCTGGATACGGCCGGCATCGAGATTCTGGAAGAGCCCAAGGACTTCGAGAAGAAGCTGGAGGAGGGGGAAGATCTCCTCGATCTGGAGCTGCCCGCCGGCGTCGGCGAAAAGGTCAACGACCCCGTGCGCATGTACCTGCGGGAGATGGGCACGGTGCCGCTGCTCACGCGCGAGGGCGAGGTCGAGATCGCGCGCCGCGTCGAACGCGGCCAGAACACGGCGCTCAAATCGCTCTCCCGCGCTCCGCTGGCGATCCAGGAGATCGTCGCCATGGGGGAAGACACGGCCAGGAAAGTCCTCTCGGCGCGCGACATCGTCCAGATTCCCGATCCCATCCTGAGCGACGAGCTGGTGGAGGAGAAACGCAAGGAATTCTGCAAGTACGCCGAGGACATTGCGCGGCATTACCGCAAGATCCTCCAGTGCCGGCAGAAACTTCAGGCGATTCCGCGCGGCATGAAGCCCAAGCAGTACCGGCGCCAGTCCTGGGAGCTGGGGCGGCTGATGGTGCGGACTTCGCGCCTGGTGCGAATCGTCAAGTTTCAGACGCCGGTGATCTGGCATTTGATCAACCGCATTCGGGCGGCGGTGGAAGATCTCAAGCCGCTGGAGCGGGAGATCGGCCGCGTGCAACGAAAGCTCGAAGCCTGGCCGGGGACGCGCGCCGAAGGCATCAAGGAGCTCCGCAAGGAGCAGCGCAGCTTCGGCCAGCGGCTGCAACAGATGGAAGAGCGTTTCGGAGCGTCGGCGGCGGAGCTGCGGCGGACTCTGGAGATCATCACCCAGGCGCACCAGGAGGCCGAAGCGGCCAAGAAGGAGCTGATCGAGGCCAACCTTCGCCTGGTGGTGAGCATCGCCAAGCGCTACACCAACCGCGGGCTGCAATTTCTCGACCTGATCCAGGAAGGCAACATCGGGCTCATGAAAGCCGTGGACAAATTCGAGTACCGCCGCGGCTACAAGTTCTCGACTTACGCCACGTGGTGGGTGCGGCAGGCCATCACGCGCGCCATCGCCGACCAGGCGCGCACCATTCGCATTCCGGTCCACATGATCGAGACCATCAACAAGCTGATCCGGACGTCGCGCCAGATGATCCAGGAACTGGGCCGCGAGCCCACCAACGAGGAGCTTGCCAAACGGCTGCAACTGCCGGTTTCAAAAGTGCGGAAGGTGCTGCGCGTGGCGCAGGAGCCCATCTCCCTGGAAACGCCCATCGGTGAAGAGGAGGAATCGCACCTGGGCGACTTCATCGTGGACCACACCGGGATTTCGCCGTCGGATGCGGTGATCAATCTGAACCTGCGCGAGCAGACCGCGCAAGTTCTGAAGACCCTCACGCCGCGCGAGGAGAAGATCATCAAAATGCGGTTCGGCCTGGAGGACGGGAGCGAACACACCCTCGAGGAAGTGGGGCAAAATTTTGCCGTGACGCGCGAGCGCATCCGGCAGATCGAGGCAAAGGCCCTGCGCAAGCTGCGCCACCCCAGCCGCAGCCATCGCCTGCGGGCCTTCCTGGAGAACGGGACCACCTGCGTGTGACCGCCGGTGGCAAGACCCGCAGCGGGCGTTCGGCCGCCGGCGCTACCAGCGAGGCTCGCGGCGCCCGCCGCGCGGACGGTTGCCTCCACCACCTCCACCCGGACCGCGACCGCCGCCGAAGCCCCGATCCGGCTTGGGACGCGCTTCGTTGACGTTCAAAGCCCGTCCTTCCAGGGTGTAGCCATTCAGCGCGGCAATCGCCTGGTCCGCTTCTGTTTCGTTTTCCATTTCGACGAAGGCGAAGCCGCGCGAGCGGCCGGTGTCGCGATCCGTCATGATCCGGGCGCTGTTCACCGCGCCGTGACTCTCGAAGAGGCTGCGGACAGCCTCCTCCGTAACGTTGAAATCGAGGTTGCCAACGAAGATGTTCTTCACTCAATTCTCCTGACAATTTGAAAGCGGGCTAATCGGGGAGAAACACAAACGGTTCGACGGTGAAGTCGCTCAGAATGCTCGGCCGGATTCGCGGCAGCTATCAAACGCGCTCCAACTATACCACGTACGCCAAACGGAAGGCAAAAAGCGCGGCCGAAGAAAGCCTTCAGGGCTGAGCCGGCCGGGTCCCCGGCTCCTCCGGCTCGCCGGGCTCGGGCGCGTGCACGTAGACGGCCCTGGCTGGGAACGGAATCCGGATGCCTTCCTCCCGGAAGCGGCGGAAGATCCGCTTCCGCAGCTCGTGGCGCACACGGAACTGGCTGGCAAACTCGGCTACCTGGTAGTTGAGCGTGAAACCGAGCGCGGAATCGCCGAATCCGGGGTCGAATGCCACCGAGGGCGCCGGCTCGGCCAGCATGTCCGGGATCTCCCGCGCGCCCGCGGCCACGATCTCCAGCAGCACGCGCTCGATGTGGTCGGGATCGCAATCGTAGCTCACGCGCACCTCCACCATTGCCGACACGCGCTTTTCCGGCAGGCAGTAGTTGGTCACGATGGCCTGCGCCAGCTTGGCGTTGGGCACGATGATCATGCTGTTGCCGAGACTCCGGATGGTGGTGCTGCGCCAGGCGATGTCGGTGACGTATCCCTCCTCGCCGGTGTTCAGCTTGATGTAGTCGCCCAGCCTCACCTGCCCGGCCACCGCGACATAGAAGCCGCCAAACAGATTGGAGAGCGTGTCTTGCAGCGCCAGCGCCACCGCCAGGCCGCCCACCCCCAAGGCAGTCAGAATCGCCGTGATCGGAACGTGGAAGTGATCGAGCAGCACCAACGCCCCGAGGCTCACCACTGCAATCTGGGCGAGGTTCTGCGTCAGCGTAGACACTGGCAGAGCGCCGGGGATCTGGCTGCCATAGAGGCGAATCAGGTCGCGCGCGATCCGCATGCACATGATCGTGAGAGACACGATCCAGAGCACGAACAACGTCATCGCGCCCCAGGCCGTGAACCTCCCCGGCAGATTGGAGGACTGTAGCCCCAGATGCAAGGCGAGGATCACGGCCCAGATCAGAATGGGGCCGCTGAGGGCCTGAGCGAGGACCAGACCGGCGCGGCTCTGGGTGCGCGAAGTCCAGGCGCGCAGGGCTTCCAGGACCAGCCGGCGGACCACCCACCCGATAATGAAAGTGACGACGAATATGGCGAGTGGCCACACCAGCTCCATCGGATTGCTCGTCAAGATGCGCCCGATCGTTTGCATGCGGCTTCTAATAGCTTAGTACGTCATTTGCTCGAGAAGCACGGATGGGTGGAGATGCGATCGAGGGGCAGCCATCGGCACTTCAAGCATCCCAACGAGGCGCTGGTGATCACAGTGCCGGGCAATGAGGGCAAGGAACTCGCGCCCGGCACGTTAAACGCTATACTCAAGAAGGCAGGGCTGAAATGAACGCGAGACGCTATCCCGTGGTCATCGAACCAACCGGCACGGGCTACTCCGCCTATTCGCCGGACGTTTCCGGATGTGTGGCCACAGGCGACACTGAGGAAGAGACGCGCCGAAACTTTCAGGATGCTCTGACTGCGCACTTCCAAGCCATGCGTGAAGTGGGCGAGCAGATCCCGGAACCACACACGTCGGTCGATTACGTGGAGGTCGCCGCGTAGCCTTGCAGGTTTCAGCCGGGTCCGTGGGGCGGGTCCCGGGACTCATCCCCAAGGAGTACCCAGTTGCGCGACGTGGTGACAAACCGTCAAGATGGATCCGGAAGCACCGCTATATCAGGGAGGATCCGGCTGGGGCCGGCGGAGGTTCTCGGGATCGTGTCGCTCCCGCCAACTACAGCGGCACGATTCCCATGCGACCGACGAGATCGGCAAAGCGCGGATCCGAGCGAAGGGGATCGAGCCCGGGAGCCCCCGGGAGCCAGAACAGGTAACCATCCCGGAGCCGGTAAGCGGTTTCGAGCCAATCGAACGCTGCTTCAACGTCGCCGAGTCCAGCGTAAATTACTACGAAGGCGATCAGCGGGGCCTGACCTCGAGTGCGGAGCTGATCGAGTTCCTGGAGAAGGCGCTTGGCTTCGTCTGTCCGGCCGAGCCGGCCATAAACATGTCCCAGGTAGGAGAGTGATAAGGCTTCGCGCGAATGGCTGAGAGCTTTCTCCAAGACGGCAACCGCTTCCTCAGCCCGGCCCTGATACCACGCAGACCACCCGAGTACGAAATAAGGCTGAAGGGAATCCGGGAATAGTTCGATGGTGCGTCTGGCCTGCGCCTCCGCCCGCGCGTGCTGGCCCATATGGGAATACATCCAGGCGGCGTACTGGTTCGGGAGCAGCGACGCGGGATTGAGCTTCAGCGCGTACTGAACCTCTGCGATCGACTCAGAGTGCCGGCCAACAAAACATAGAAGCGTCCCATAGAACGAGTGCGCATCCGTGTCGCTTGGGCTCAGTTCAATGGCGCGCCGAACCTCCCGCATGGCACCGTCCAGGTCCCAATCGAGAAGCAAGTTCATCCAGGCGAGAGCCACATGGGCCCCACTGACGCTGTCGTCGATGGCAAGAGCCTGCAATGCCATCTGCTTCGCGCTTGGGTACACCTCGCGGATGGGAGCATGCCCCCACCAACCCAGGCAGAAAAGACAGGCAGCATGCCCGGCGAGCCCGAGCGCGAAATCCGGCGCCTTGAGGGTCATCTCCCGGAAGTACTGGAGCGCTTTCCCGAGCCCTTCCGCGCTCATCTGGTCGAACTCAACGCGGCCTTTCAGATAGGCCTCAACAATTTCCGGCGCGGGGTGCCCAATGGGCCCGGTGCCCTCTGGGCTCGCCGCAACAGGCGCCGGCTTCACGGTGCCGGCGGACCTCAACGCCTCGGCCACGCATGCGGCAATCGCCCGCGCCGCCTCCCGCTGCGTCGTCAATACGGCGGACATGTCGCAGTCGTAGCTCTGGGCCCATGCGTGGCGCTCGGGCTCCAGCAGGATCAACTGCGCCGTCACGCGAACGCGATTGCCCTCATGCAGGACCGCTCCCTCCACAACGCCCTCCACTCCGAGGTCGCGGGCGATCTCATCCAGCTTCCGGCTGCTTCCTTTCAGATGGAGTACAGATTGGCGTGAGATCACTCGCACCGTCGGGATGCGGGCTAGTTCGGTTACCAGTGCATCGGTGACGCCATCGGCGAAGTACTCTTTGGCGGGATCGCCGTTCAGATTCGCAAAAGGCAGCACGGCCAGCGTGGGTTCCGCGAACAACCGTTGGCGCTTGACCGGCGCGATGAAGCGATAGCCCCGGCGGGGGAGCGTCTCAACATAACGGGGAGCCTGCGCTTTGTCGCGCAGAACGGAGCGGATGCGGTTCACACAATAATCCACGCCTACCTCATAATCCACGAATGTGGAGTCGCCCCATAGAAGGCTGCGGATCTCCTCGCGGCTGACCGCTCTGCCTGCCTGACTCACCAGGAGGCACAGAACGCGCATGGGCTGTGGCCGAAGCTTCAGGATCCTGCCGCACTTGCGCAACTTACCGCTCTCCAGGTCAAGCTCAAACGCTCCGAAACTGACCCGGCCGGAAAGCGGTGCCATGTTACCAGAATTATAGGCCGACAACTCCTCAACTTCAATCTTTCCACCAGCTTGGACGCCAAGGAAAAACTAGCTAGTTTCCAGGCGTTGTCTATGGCCGGGGAACCGCCCACGGCGTACTGTGGCAAGCGAAAGGAGCATATTCAACATGCGACACCATCAGACTTTCGTACGCGTGGCAGCCCTGCTGCTTCCGCTTTGCAGTTCTTCCTTCGCGCAGTGGCGGTGTTCCTCGGACACAGTGCGCGGAACCTGGGCGTACCAGGGTCACGGCACGGTCATGATGAACGTCCCCGGCAGCTCCAGTCCCGTACCGGTTCCATTTACCGGGCTGGGAATCGGGAAGATCGACCCCCAGGGCCGCTACACCGTCCATGCAACGATGTCAGCCGGCGGACAGGTCCAGGACGTTGACTCTTCCGGTTCCATTCAGGTGAATCCGGACTGCACGGCAACGGACACGTACACATCCGGCTCGGTGCAAGGCGCCGACCGGCTGATCATTCTCGACAACGGCAACGAGATGCGCTCGATGCCCACGAAGTTCCCCCTGGGTCCCTTTGCCAGCATGTTTTACTTTCGCCGCCTCGCATGGGGCGATGCGCAGTGCACCAGCGACATGGTTCGCGGTGCATACGCCGGGTGGCGCGAGGGGACCTTCATGATGCCGGTCCCCGGCCAGTCACAGCCAGTGCCCCTCCCGTTCTCGGCACTCGTCACATTTACGGTTCAGTCCGGTGGAGCCGTCACTGCCGCGTCTACGGCATCAATGGGCGGCACCATCGTCGATTTCCAATTTCCGAAGGGTTCGTCGCTACAGGTGAATCCCGACTGCACCGCCACCCTGAACTGGAGTGCCGTATCCAAACAGTACCCTGGCCAAACGTTTACAGGCACCCTCAAATACATCGTGCTGAACTATGGCAACGAGTTGATCGGTTTGGACACGCAAAGCTCCAGCGGTTCGTCGATCGTGATCGAGACTGACAAAAGGATTTCTATGATGCCAATAGCTTCCGACCAGTAGATCTGCGTCTGAGCGAATCGCGTGCGCCTGGCGGCCACGGGAAACCAGGCGCACGAACCGCCCGCTTGGATAGCCCCATCGTTGCAGCAAGCTTGACGGCGCTTGTCGTGATCGCCGCCTTTGTGGTGCCGCGCATGATAGCCGTCACCAAGCGTTTAGTAACGGTTGGCCGGAATCCACTTGGCCGAGAAAACGCCCACATCGTAGCTGTGCTCCTGGGAACGGATCGGAGAGGAACACTGTGTTCGCAACGATCACCCGCGGGAAACACCGCGGTGTTGGGTAATGAACGCTAGGAGTTGGCCGGCATACCTGAAAATCTCCCGCGGGCGGTAAAGAATTCGGCTGCACGCACGGGGCCGGCGGGGCGTCACCTTAATGTGCGGGGAAGTGTGTTCATCCTGTGCCTGATCGTGGCCGGGTGCCTGATGGCCCAGGAAGTCTCCGCCTGGGACCTGTATGAACAGGGCCGCCAAGCCGAGAAGGGCGGCCACATGGCGCAGGCATTCTTGCTGTATTCCCAGGCCGCCGCCCTGGAGCCCAAGAACCAGACCTACTGGCTGCGCAGCCAGGCGGTGAAGTCGCGCGCCGCGCTCGAGGCGAAACCCATGCCGCCGCCGCAGGAGGCCTTGCCCGAGGCGGAACCCGCGGCTCCCCCGGAGCGACCATTGGACCAGCCTAGCGCGCGGGACCTGGCCGAGGCGCGCCAGCCGCTGCCGCCGACGGAATTGAATGCGGACCCGGAAACCAGGGATTTCGATCTCCGCGGCGACTCCCGGAAACTGTTCGAAGAGGTGGCTCACGCCTTCGGGCTGGACTGCGTTTTCGACGGCGATTATCAGCCCACCAAGGACTTTCGTTTTCAACTGCAGAAGGTGGATTACCGCGAAGCGCTGCATGACCTCGAGGCGGCCACCAACTCTTTCATCGTGCCGCTCTCGAAGAAGCTCTTCCTGGTGGCCAAAGATACTCCGCAGAAGCGCCAGGAGGTGGAGCCCGCCGTGGCCGTGGAGGTGCGCCTGCCCGAGGCCACCAACCAGCAGGATTTCAACGCCATGATCACCGCGGTGCAGCAGGCCATGGCCATCGAGAAGGCCTCGTGGGATACGCAACATAACATCGTGATTTTCCGGGACCGCATCTCCAAGGTTCTGACGGCGCGCGCGCTGCTCGAGGAACTGATTCATCCGCGCGCCCAGGTGATGGTGGACCTGGAGTTCCTCGAGGTCAGCCGCAACGACACGATCACTTACGGGATCGACTTCCCCACGGCTTTTCCCGTCGTGCCGCTCACCGAGTATCTGAACAATTCGCCTTCGCTGTCGGGTCTCGCGGGGCTGCTGGGGTTCGGCGGCGGGAAGACGCTGTTTGGCATCGGAATCATCAATCCCTCGCTGGTGGCTAAGATGTCGGACTCTTCGGGCAAGCTGCTGCTCCAGACCCAGATGCGTTCCCTGGACAACCAGGCCGCCACGTTTCACGTGGGCGACCGCTATCCCATTCTTACTTCGGGTTATTACGGCCCGGCTAGTTTCTCGGGCGCCGGCGCGTACACGCCCCCGCCCGCCGTCAACTTCGAAGACTTGGGTTTGACCTTGAAAGTGACCCCGACCGTGCATGGCATGGACGATGTGACGCTCGATATCGACGCCGAATTCAAAGTGCTATCGGGGCGGTCGGAGAATGGAATTCCCATAATATCGAGCCGCGTGCTGAAATCCAAAACGCGGCTCATGATGGGAGAGTGGGCGGTGGTGACTGGCCTGCTGAATACCAGCGAAGCCCGCAATATCGCCGGGCTCGCGGGAATCTCGCGAATTCCCTACCTCGCACCGCTGGTCAGCACCCACGAACGCGACCGGAGTAACGACCAACTGCTGGTCATGATGCGCCCGCATCTGCTGACGCCGCCGCCGAACCAAACGGTCCCGCATGCGTTCCGCACGGGTTCGGATACCAAGCCGATCACGCCGCTGTAGAGAAGGGCCGTCTACAGCGCCGGGGCGATGGGACCAGGGGGCGCGCCGTGGACCGGCTCCGAAAGGGTCACTTCGCACTCGCAGCAGTCGCTGCATCGCAGGCATTTTTCGCAAAGATGGTTGTCGCACGCGTCCTTGGTGCACTGCGCGCAGATCCGCGTGGATTCCTCTCCACAAATGCTGCATGTGAAAGGCATAGGCAGGCTACTTCTTCCTTCCTGAATCCCGGGAGGATGCCGCGGGCTGGACGGTCAGGATGCCGCGGCAACGCTGGGCTTCGCGATCCATCACCTGAAACTGTTGCTCGCGCTCCGAAGCCAGATTCACGATGTACCTCTGAAACCGGTCGCGGTTGGCGCCATTCTCCGCTTCCAGGGCGGCCAGCGTCTGGGCGACCGCGGGGTCCTGGTATTTTCGGATCCCCTGCTCGAGGGAGCCCAGCATGGTTTCGAGGCCCTGAATGCGGAAGAGCAGCTCGAGCGAGACCGATAGCTTCTCGGGGTTGCGCGCCAGATCCCTGGCGCCGCCGGCGAACGCCCTGGCCTGGTCCTTGCTGGACTGCAATTGCGCGGCGTAGGTGTCCGGCGCGCCCTTTTGCAACCACGCCCTCACGTCGATCTGATCGAGCACCGGCAGCAGGCGCCCGGCGTGCGCGCTCATCTCCTGCAAAACCACGCCGATGTCCCAATCCGGCTCGAGACCGGCGGGCTGTTGCTGGGCTGGTTGCGCCTGGCCGTACAACGCCGCGGCGCAGGCCCAAAAGGTCAATCCTCGCAGGGCGTGATACATGGCTGTTTTCAATCTATCACGAGACACGACTCGCTTACGGTCGCGGCCCGGCGAGGGTATGGGAGAAGAGCCGGCGGATCAGCCGCCTGGCGGCGGAGGTGGCGGCGCGCTGGGCGGCGCCGGAGCGGTGGTGGTGCCGCCTTTGCCCTTGTCGCCCTGGGCGCCGCCGGTTCCCGTGGAAGTGGGCGTGCCCACCGGTCCTCCGGCTCCACCCTGGCGCTGCAAGATCACTCGGGCGGCGTCCTGGATGGCCCCCAGCACACCCCGGACGATGGGGCTTTTGTCCATCTTTTGAGCCAGCGGCTGGTTCTTGAATACGCGGATCGATTCAGCTTCACGGAGGAGCACTTCACCGCTTGCCGGCGCCTTGCTGCGAACCGCCACCATGCCCTCGTCCACGCTGACGAAGGTAGTGCCGTCCTCGTCTTCCACCACCACTTCGAAGACCGTGCCCCGTACTGAGATCACGGCTGTCGGGCTGTTCACGTTGTTGGGATTCGGAACGCCGTTGAGATGCTGAATGTAGACCTTCACGCGCCCGATCACTAGGTCCAGCAGGTCTTTCCACGACGGCGGATTGTCGCGGAAGATGACTTGCGAGTTGGAGAAGACTTCGAAGCTGCTGCCATCGGAGACCTGGAACCTGGCGTAGCCATCCGCTCCGGTCTTGATGATCTGCTTGGGCCGGACCGTGTTTCCCTCAAACAAGGCCCACGGGCCGCCATCGCGCAGAACCGAGACGTTGCCATTGATGACCAGGGCTTTCGCCGCGGTATCCTGGGCCTGGAGCGGGGCCAAAGACACCACCACGGCAGCCGCCACGAGCAGCGGGCGCACCATCCCCGGTAGCGTCATACGCCAAAGCATAACACCTTTTCCGGAGCCAAGCATCCTAAACCTTTGCTCCGATGCTATGACAAAACAAGTCTAGCACCAAACATGCTTGGCAACCAGGGGGCCGCGATTAAAATAAGCTAACAAAGTGCCCAAATTCAGCAGTTTGATCGAAATGGCGGAATCCAAAATAGGGTAAAATGAAACCGGCAGTGTGTCATAAGGGAACAATTCGCGTTCCAATACGGCTCATCGGCTTGGCGCTGGCGGGGGCGTTCCTGGTCTCAGCGCAGACCCGGCCGGACTGGCGGAAGGTGGGCAGTTCCTCGGTGGAGCTGATGCTGGCCTCCCCTGCCACGGGGCCGGTGGAGCGGGTGTGGTACTCCGCCGACGGTTCGTTGTTCTTCGCCCGCGCGCCGTCCGGTAAGGTCTTTGAGACCGCTGATTTTGAGACGTGGACCGCCGCTGCCGATACGGCCGGGACGAGCCCCCTGGTTCCCGCCGTAGCTGCCCGGCTGCCCGAGCTTGGGGCACATGTGGTTTCCCCCGCCTGGGATCCCTCGAGAATGTATTCCTTGGGGCGGCAATTGCTCCGCTCGGAAGATGGGGGGCATTCCTGGACCAACCTCACGGCGTACAAGTCGGAATCGGTGGTGGGTTCCGGGCAACATAGCCTGGCGATTTCGCCGGTGGATCCGGATCAACTGGTGGTGGCCAACGATTACGGAGTCTGGCGGTCCATGGATGGCGGGGTGTCCTGGGCCGGGCTGAACCGGTTTCTGCCGAACCTGGCGGTGCGGCGGATTCTCTCGACTCCCAGCGGCACGGCGGGCACGCGGGTCCAAGTGGATGGCATGGGGATCTTGGAATTGCCGCCGGGCGGCCCGGTTTGGGTTCCGGCGCCGGGAGCGGATCTGGTGAATGAAGCGGTGCTGCGCCAGCGGTATTCGGCGGTGGTGCGCGCCGACATTACGGTATCCGGCTCATCCGGCGACGTGGTTTATGCCGGCTCTTCCGACGGTCGTATCTGGGTTTCGTTCGACGGCGGGCAAACTTTCCCGGCCCCGCCATGGCAGGCGGGCGGTCCGGTGGAGCGCATTTTTGTGGATGCCACCGAGCCGCGGGTGGCGCTGGCCGCGCTGGGCGGCGAAAAGGGGCCGCACGTGCTGCGCACCACCAACAGCGGCAACTTCTGGGACCCCCTGGACGGCAACCTGCCGGACGCTCCCGCGCACGGAGTGACCGCAGAGCGCGCGGCGGGCGCGGTTTATGTGGCCACCGACAAGGGCGTTTTCTTTGCCCGCGTCGACCTGGAAAATGCCAGCCGGGCGGACTCGGTGGCCTGGGTTAGCCTCGCAGACCGGCTGCCGGCCGCCGCCGCCACCGACGTGCGCTTGGATCCCGCGGGCGTGCAACTGTACGCCGCCCTGGATGGTTACGGCGTTTATGCCGCGGCTGCGCCGCACCGCCTGCGCAATCTGCGGATCGTGAATGCGGCCGACTTCAGCACGCGCGCGGCGGCTCCGGGATCGCTGCTGAGCGTCATCGGCGGGCGCGTGAATACGGCGCGCGGCGGCAATCTGGATTATCCGGTGCTGGCGGCCTCGGATGGCGAATCCGAGATCCAGGTCCCGTTCGAAGCGGTGGGGCCGAACGTGGCGCTGGCGTTCGAGACCAATGCCGGGCGGGTGACGCTCGTGCAGCCGGTGCAGCCGGTGTCGCCGGCGATTTTCGTGGGCCACGACGGCGCCCCCTGGCTGTACGACGCCGACAGCGGGCTGCTGATCGACGCGCGCAACACGGCGCACTCCCACGGGCGGATTCAGATTATGGCGACGGGGCTGGGGAAGGTGAAGCCCGACTGGCCCACCGGCCTGGCCGCGCCGCTGGAGGACCCGCCGGTGGTGGCGGCCTCGATTCGGGCGTTCCTCGACGGCTCGCCGCTCGCAGTGTCGCGGGCCACGCTGGCGGCGGGATACATCGGGTTCTATCTCATCGAAGTGCAACTGCCCGCGGTCATGAATGCCGGAGTGTCGGAGCTGCACATCAGCGCCGGCGGCCAGGAGTCGAACCGCGTGCAGATCGTGATCGAGCCGTAAATCAGCCGTTCACGGCCACTGCTTCTCTTGCACCTATCTTCTTGCGGATCAGGGGCCTCAGGAGCGCCATCAGGATCAGGACAATCGCGAAAGTGCAGACGATGGTGGCGCCGGTCGGCAGGTCAATCTGTAGCGACAGGTAGACGCCCAGCGCGGAGACCAGCGTGCCCATGGTCCAGCCGATCGCCAGCCTTGTGCCTATGTTTTCGGCGTAGATCATGGCGCCCACCGACGGCACGATCAGGTAGCAGAACACCAGCAGCACGCCGGCAATCGCCACCGAGGAAGTCACCACAAAACCGAACGAAGCGTAGAACACGAAGTCCCAGAAGCGCGTCGAGATGCCCTGCGCCTCGGCCGCATCGGGGTCCAGGGAGATCAGCAGGAACTTGCGGCGGAAAATGTAGTGGAACAGGCCGATGACGCCATAGAGAATCGCGGTCTTTTCCACCTCCCACCACGAGACGGTCAGGATGTTGCCCACCAGCATTTCCTTGAGGTGCTCGGTCTGCTCGACCGATTTGCTCATCGCCAGGATCGCGGCCGCGGACGCCACCGCGTAGCAGATGCCGATCACGGCCTCCTGTGGGATGCGCACGTGGCGGCCGCGGATGGTGGAGAAGACCGCCGCGCCGATGAATGTAAAGATGAGGCTGACAATATAAGCCGTCTGGCTGTGCGGCTCGATGCCGTAGAGCACGGCGATGGTGGTGCCAAGCGCCGCGATCTGAGCCAGGGAGAGGTCCACGAAAATCACGCCGCGCTCCACCACGTGGACGCCGAGGTAGGCGTGAATGCCGGTCAATATCAGGCTCGCAATAAATGGAGGGAGCAGGAATGAGAATGTGCTCATCGGGTTTCCTTATTTCACTTTTTGGAACAGGCTCACCAGCAGGTTGATGTCATAGTCGAACAACTGGAAGTAGTCGGTCACCTGCTTGACGCCGCCGACCGATGGCAGCAGGACCGCGACTTGGCCGCCGACGTCCTGCGCGATCTTGTTAGGCGCGCGCAGATCGAAGTAAGGCTCCACCAGGATCAGCTTGATGCCTTCGCGCTTCATGGTGTTGATGACTTCCAGGGTGTGGCTGGGGGTGGGCGGGATGCCGGGCTTGGGCTCCACGTAATCCACCACTTCCAGGCCGAAGCGCTCGCAGAAGTTGGGCCAGGAGCGGTGGTAGGTGACGACCTTGCGATTGCGGTAGGGCGCCATCCTGGCTTCCCAGCCTTTTTCGGCGGTGGAGAGGCGCTTGTCGAAATCGGCGAAGCGCTCGGCGAAGGCGGTGGCGTTGGCAGGCTGCATTTCACTGAATTTGGCGGCCAGCTCCCTGGCGATGCGGCGGCCGTTTTCAGGATCGAGCCAGTAGTGCGGGTTGCCCAGCGGGTGCACGTCGCCCATGGCGCGCGTGACCTGGCCGGTGGGGATCTCGAGGATCTGGCAGTACTGCGACATGTCCAGATAGCCAAGCCCGCCCACCTGGATTTTGGCGTTGCGGCTTTGCGTGATCAGCGGGGGAAGCCAGCCGATTTCGAGCTGGAGGCCGACCACCACCAGAAGGTCGGCCTTCTGGAGTTTGAGCAGGAAACTGGGCTTGGGCTCGACGAAGTGCGGGTCCTGGTAGCCCATGGCGATGGAGTCGGCGCTGACGAGGTCGCCGCCGACTTCGCGGGCCAGCGACGCCAAATCCTGCGTGGCGGTCATCACATTCAATTTGGAAGCGGCCTGGGTGACGCCGGCCGCGGCCGTCAACAGCAGGACGGCAGATGCGAACAATCGTTTCAACATGCTTTTCCTCATCAGAAGGGGTGCGCTCCGTGAGCGCCCATGGAGAACTGGAACTGGAACAGCAATTCGTTGGCGGTGAGGCCTTCGCCGTACTGCGTGCGGCGAAGCTGGCCGCGGATTTGGCTGAACTCGCTCGGCCAATAGGTGAGGAGGAGGGAGCCACCGGTGTCCTGCAAGAGTGAAAGGGGACCCAGCGACATATTGCACGATGTAGTGGTCGCCGGGTTGGTCGGCAGGCAGTTCCCGCGCTGGGAGCGGTCAAACCGTGCCCCCAGGAACCAGCGCCGGGCGAACTGGTAATCGCCGGAGACGTAGAAGCCGAAGGGCGTGATGATGCCTCTGTTTAAGGACAGGGTCGCGGTCCGGACCGGGGCCAGCACGGTACGCGCCCAGATGAGCTCGCTGCGGGCCACAAACGAGTGATAGATAGACCGGCGCAGGGGCTTCCACCGCAGCGTGGCGTCGGTGCCGTAAAGCTGGTTCCAGCCATCGCCGAAGGGGCTGTGGCCGCGCGCGAAGGAGCCGCCGAGATCGATATTGGTGGATTCGGCGAGGTCGCGGTAAAGCCGCAAATGCTCGACGGTGGAGACGTGGCTGCGCTGGTCGGCGCGGAAGACACCGTCGGTGTCGCCACGGAAGACCTGCGCCGTGCCTTCAAGGAAAATGCCTTTGGGCGCCGGCAGGATGCGGCTGAGCGAGAGGCCGGCGTCGTCGATTCCGTCCTCGCCGTTCACCAGGTCCTGGTTCACCAGTGGGCGGTCGGTCCAAGGCAGCACGTGGTTGTGCAGCGGATTCACCCTGCCGAATGCGGCGCGCATCTTACCTACTTTTAACTGCATGCCGGCAGGGAGCGCGGTGAAGGTGAGGTAGCCCTCTTCGAGATCCACGCCGTGCTCGCCGAAACTGATGAAGAAGTCGGCGCGCGCGTAAGGGTCGATGACCTCCTGAAAGCCGACTTCACTCTCGTGCATCTCGAGCGATGGCGCTCCTCGGTTGGCGCCGTTTCCCGCGGCGCCCAGGAAATCGCCGATCACGCTGATGTCCGGATTCAAGACCTTGGCAGCCGCCGGGCCGGCGCCGCCCAAAGTCAGCGGCGCGCCGGGCGGCGGGCCTTGCGCGGCGGCTTCAACGGGGACCGCGGGCAGCGCGGGCGCCGCCGCTGGAGCCGCGGCGGCAACCGTTCCCGGTGGCTGAACCTTGAGCGTCTGGACTTCGGCCTCCAGCGCCTTGATGCGGTCTTCCATGGCCTTCATACGGTTGAGCAATTCGGTGGTGTCCTGCGCCGGAAGCTGGGCGGCAAATAACGCCGCCACGGCGGGCGCGAGCATGAATATACGCATAATGCCTCGATTCCTCGAAGTTCCTTTCATGGCCCATACATGGCCCAAGCGCCGGTTTACCGCACCGGGGCCGGGCCGCCAACGAACGAGGAATCAGGCGGGAGGCGCGCGCGAATCGCCGGCAGTGAGGAGGACCTCGCGCGGCGCGTCAAAACCAGAAAACCGTTCCAGCCAAGCCACCGGCACACCAGGCGCGAACGCCGCCGCCGACACCGTGGATTGCAGCAGAGGCATCGGCCCCGAATGGCACAGCAGGCAGCAATGCGCGGACGAGCAGTGGTGCGAGTGTTCGGAGGCGAGGGACGCCGCCTGCGCGCAAACCATTACGCACAGAAACAGCGCGACGAGCGAAACGCGCGCGATGCCCCGGGCCCGGAATGACATTTTGTGAACTATTATACACTGCGAGAGAGAAGCACCGGCGACAAGATCCACATCGGGCGCTCCGCCGCCGGCGCTACCGTCAGAAAACCCATCCTAGTTCGAGCTGATAAGACCTCGGAGTGACGAAATGGGTGCCGCTGAACGTGGAAAGGAAGTTGTACAGCGCCACGTTGTTCGCCACGTTCACCACCGTGAGTTTCAGCGTGGTGCGAATCCTCTCCGTGTGGAACAGGTTGTCGGTTCCGGCGGCGATGTCGAACAGGTGCCGCGGAGCGACGCGCGGTGGGTTGTGGTCGTCGTTTTCCGTGCCGGCGGCCGGGATGACGAGCCGCGTCGCGCCGTAGTTGGGCGAGGCGCACGAGGTGATTGGATTCGAGAGGTTCGCGTGCTGGCTGCCGCAGTAGAATCCGATAGCCGCCTGCTGCGCCGCGGTCAGGGCAAGAGCATCCGCCAGGCTGCCTACCGCGCCCGCCACCAGGCCGCTGTCGTAGCGCCACGTGAATGCGACCCACGGTCCGTTATGGGGACGCCGGTAGGTGAGGTGCGTGGTTTGCTGGAACGCCTGGTCGTGGTCGATGCGAAAAGCGCCGGTATCCAGCGGCGAATTGAAAATCAGGCCTCCGTCCGAGGGTCCGAAATAGCGGGCGCGCGTATGGCCGATGTTGGTGTAAGCCTGAAAGCCGTGAATATCGGTGGTGCCGACGCGGAGGGAAACACCGTCGATTTTCGACTGCCGCCAGGAGATGGGGAAAACGATCGGGGTGTTGAGCAGGGTGCCGAAATCGAAAGCGTTGTCCGTGAATTTCCAGAAGTAATCGGCGTCGATTTCGAGCCACCTGGTGGCGGATTGCTGGAAGCCCGCGTTGAACTGGTTGCGCCGGCCCGGCTGGATCGGGCGGGCGCCGTAGGCCCCGAAGATATTGGTCACGAGCCCTCCCGAGCCGGTGGAACTCGACAGGATCAGGTTCTCGTTGTAAGGCGTCTCGAACGCCCGCGAATAGGCGGCGCGCAGCACGGTGCCGGTGGCCTTCACTAGGTAAGAGGCGCCCATGCGCGGCTCGACGCCGGTAGCCGCGGTCAGGCCGTTGTACTGGTCGATGCGCAGGCCGGGTGAAAGCGTCAGGTGGCCGAGCGTGAGGCTGTCCTGCGCGTAGAAAGCGTACTCGTCGATGTTGGCGCGCCCGTTGAAATGAAACAGCGATCCGCCGCGCGTGAGATCGTATGGGACCAGGCCGGGCTGCTGTTGCGGATCGAGGAAATTCGGATCGGTGATGCCGAGGGAAAACCGCTCGCGCAAGCGCGTCTGCATGATCTGGGTCCCGACCTTGACGTTGTGGACGCCGTGGACGTAGCTGTAATCCGTGCGGATCCCGTAGTTCGCCAGGCTGCGGTACTCCGAGACGGTGGCGGGAGTGTCGGCGAAGGGATCGCTGCTGGGGTAGTAATACACCTGGTCGCGGCGCAGAAACGTGTTGACGGTGAGCAGCGCGCCGGCGCCGAAGGTGTGCTGGTAGCCGGGTGCGATGTTGTATGTCAGCACCTTCTGCCGCTGATCCTGGGTGAGCTGATCGTAACTGTTGGGGACCTGGAACCAGTTCCGGGCCGCGAGCAGGTCGAGATGCAGCGCGTTGTTGGCGCCGGGCTGCCAGTCGAGGCGATCGAAGATGGTTTCGTCGTTGCCGGCACCGTGGAAGGGGCGGAACTCGGGGGTATCCAGGAAACGTCCGGTGCGCAGGCTGTTGACCGCCAGAAAATTGCCCAGTTTCGGGCCGCCGAATCCCAGGGTAGCTTCTTCAGACACCGTGCCGAACGATCCGTATTGCGCCAGGAAGCTGCCGAAAGGCTTCTGGCCGAGTCCCGAGCGCGTCACGGCATTCACCACCAGGCTGGTTTTGTCGCCGAATTCCGCGGCCGGTGCGCCGGTAATCAGCTCCATGGACTGAATGGCGTTTTCGGGGATCTGAGTCGAGAACTGCTTGCTTTGCTGGTCGCTGATGGGCTGTCCGTCGATGGAAAAACTGGTCTGTGCGTGATCCCCGAGCGGGTGGAAAAAGCCGTTGGAATCGGCCACGACACCGGGGCTGGAGAGCGTAATCGCGTCACTCAGGCCCGAGCCGGGCGAGAGCATGGGTAGCGTGGCGGAGAGTTGGCGATCCACGTCGCTGTGCGCGTAGGGAACATTTTCCAGCAGACCGGGGCCGCTGGCTTCCACCGTCACGGTCTGGCGCTCATCCGCCAGCGAGAGCGTGAACTTCAAAGCGATTGGCACGGAGGAGCGCACGGCCACGTCCTGGGCGCCGATGGCGAAGCCTCTTGCCGAAACCACCACCTGGTAGGGATTGGGGGGCACGTTGAGAAAGTGAAATGCGCCGCCGGCATCGGTGACGGTGGAGCGATCGTAGTTGGTGATGGGATTCTTCAATTCGACCGAGGCCCCGGGGATCACCGATCCGCTGGGGTCGGTCACGACGCCGTCGATAGTGCCCGCGGAGCCCAGAGACTGCGCCGGCGCCGCGGCAGTGGAAACGAATAGTGCAAGACCCGCAAGAGCGGGTAGAAATACAGATTTCATGATTCCTCCTTAGTTCCTGACAGCAAGAAAAGGTTTGGCCAGACACCGAATACCGGAGCCGGACCGCCAGATTTTGCAAGTGAGGGACTAAGCCGGAGGAGCGCGGCAGGAGGCCGCTGAAAGCAGCGCTTCGCGGGGCGTTTCGACGCTGTCGGACGACGCCACCCAGACCGTCGAAAGAACCGGAGCGACCACCGCCGCCGATACGCTGGATGGCAGGAGAGGCAGCGGTCCTATATGGCACAGCAGGCAGCAATGCTCGGACGAGTGGTGCTGGTGCTCGAACGCGAGGGCGTGAGTCTGCGCGCAAACGGTGGCAGCCAGCAGGAACAGGACAAGCGCAACCCTCCTGCCCCAGCGCGCCTCTCGTGCCATGCTAATGATTATACCAAAAGACTGAAAGGGCCCGCGAGGGGCTGGGTCCGCTTCCGTGTGCTGAATAACGCCCGAGGGAGAAGAGCAGTCTCGGAACTTCTCGGGGTCTCCCGGGTAAACGGGCCGATTAATGCCCCAGACTCCGCCAGCCCTGCCCCTGAACGACATCCAGCATGTCCGCGACCTTGACGACCCGCGCGTTCCCGAATTGCCCGAGCCGGTGGAGGTCTCTATCGCCGGACACGATGTACTCTGAACCGGCTTCAACCGCGCATTCGAGGATGCGGTTGTCAGGTTCGTCCTCTTTGATGACATTCAGGGCTTGCGATGGAAAAACACGCCGTGCGAATCCGTCTATCAGAGCCTCGGCACCCTGTAAGCGCTCCTCCGGCCACCCGAATTTCTCCCGTAGTATACGCAGGGTCTCATCCAGAATCGGCCGGGAAATCGCCACCTCCAGATCGCCTTCAATAGCGAGATGCAGCAGGCGCAGTGGCGCACCTCGGTATCCAAGGGCGCTTACGTAGATATTGGTATCGAGGGTTGCGCTTGGCACTATCGGCGGCGTTCTCGACGATCATCGGCGATTACGCGCTCGACGAACGCCATAGCCCGATCCTCGACCGGGTTGTCGAGGCCCAGTTCTTTCGCGCGTTGCTGGCCAAAGTGCGCCAACTCTTCCAGCTTGTCGTGCGCGATGTACCGCTTTAGGGCGTCCGCCGCCAGGTCGTCGGCCGTGCGGCCCTGCCGCTCGGCGATTCGAGCGGCCTGTTCCCGCAGCTCGACGGATACTCGCAGATTGTTGTCCGTGTTCGCCATGCCAGCCCTTCTCCACATTATATCGCGCGGGCGTAACCGTGCTGCCAGCGGGTGTCAAGAGCACATT
This sequence comes from Bryobacteraceae bacterium, assembly GCA_049510555.1. Taxonomy (GTDB): domain Bacteria; phylum Acidobacteriota; class Terriglobia; order Bryobacterales; family Bryobacteraceae; genus Fen-178. The sequence continues at coordinate 137,609 of JBEKYW010000008.1, read as the reverse complement.
GCGCTTGAGGCCCACTCTCATTTGCTGGAATTTTCGGGGACCGGATCAGACTCTCATGACGTTTTCGGCCTGCAATCCCTTGGGCCCTTGCTTGACTTCGAACTCCACCTCCGAGCCTTCCTCCAGGGTGCGGTAACCGTTCGCCTGGATCGCGGAAAAGTGAACGAACACGTCGTCGCCGCTCGACCTCTGGATGAATCCATAGCCCTTGGCGGCATTAAACCACTTCACAGTACCTTTTTCTTTCACTACACCTTCTCCTGATTCTTTGTTCGTCGTGCTCTTGGATCTCCCACAAGGAAAGCCGACTTTCGAGGCTTGCTAGGAACTTTCGAGGCGCGCCCAAACAACCATTTCCAACTGCGTAAGGTATTCTCTCAGATAGCACTGGTATGGTCAAGCGAGGAAAAGCGGTGAACAGCGAACTGGAGACGATCGAGCGCATCGGGCGGCGGGTGGCCTTGCCGCGAGCGGGCGGGCTGGTGTTGGGAATCGGCGACGACTGCGCGATTTTCCGCCCCCGCGGCGGCTCCGAGGACCTGCTGTTCACTACCGACATGTTGATTGAAGGCGCGCATTTCCGCCGTGAAACGCATGGCGCCAGGGATGTGGGCTGGAAGGCGCTGGCACGCGGATTGAGCGACATCGCGGCCATGGGCGGCGAGCCGCGCTTCTGCCTGCTCTCGCTGGCGGTGGCGCCATGGGTCGAGACGCGCTGGCTGGACGGCTTCTATGGCGGGCTGCTGCGGTTGGCCCGGCGCACCCGCACGCCGCTGCTGGGCGGCGACCTGGCGCGCGCCGGGAAGGTGATGTGCGACATTGTGGTGTGCGGAGCCGTGCCGCGCGGAACGGCGCTGCGGCGCGACGGCGCGCGCGCGGGCGATGCCATCTACGTTTCCGGGGCGCTGGGCGGATCGGCGCTGGGGTTATCCAAGGGCCGCGGAAGGGCGTGGCGGCGCCATCTCCGGCCCCAGCCCCGCCTGGCGCTGGGGCGGTTTCTCCGCACCAGCCTGAGAGCCACCGCCGCCATGGACTTGAGCGACGGGCTGTCGCTCGACCTGCGCCGGCTGTGCCTGGCCTCGGGGCTGAGCGCGGATATCCTGCCGCCCCCGCGGTTTCCCGGCGCGACTTGGGAACAGGCGCTCCACGGAGGCGAGGACTACGAGCTCCTGTTCACCGCGCCTGCGCGGGCCCGCGTGCCGCGCGACTTCGAGGGCGTGCCGCTGACGCGCATTGGCGCCATGCGCAAGGGGCGGCCGGGCGCGGTCGAGCTGGACGGCGCGCCGCTGGCTCCCTTGGGTTACGACCATTTCCGCCTCGTCTAGAGTACTCGGACCGGCGAACTTGATGCGAGTGAGTCAAATTCCATTTAGACGCGGAGGCGCGAAGACGCCGAGAAAAACGCGGAGAGGATGAGAGATCGAGAGTTTCCTCTTCCCCGGGTTCGAGCGCGGAGGGAGCGGAGACACGCGGTGTCAGCGAGGGATCTGCGTGATGATTCACGATCATTTTGAAGCCCGCCGCCCCACCTATGTCCGCGTCCCGAGCCGAAACCTCCGCTGGCTCCGCGTGCGAACTTCCGGTAGCGGCGGGCAGCGTCGACCCACGCATGGGTCTTTTTTCTCCAAGTTTTCCTCCGCGGTTTTCTCCGCGTCTTCGCGTCTCCGCGTCGAACATTGATTGCCGGTCTGAGGCACAGCCTCGCTAGACGTGTGAAGAAATCGGGGCCACGGTAGAATGGTGGCTTGATCGTCACACTCACCATCAACCCGGCGATCGACCGGATCATCAGTGTCGACCGCCTGGCATTCGAGGATCGCGCCTACATCAATTCCAGCCGCGAGTCGGCGGGGGGCCGCGGGATCAACGCTTCCTCGGTGATTCACTCCTTCGGCGGCGAGACTCTGGCCGTGCTCATCTCCGGCGGCGATTCCGGAAAACGGCTGGAGGAGCTGCTGGCGAAATACGGCTACCGGATCGCCGTAGTGCCGGTCCAAAACGAGATCCGGACCAATCTCACCATCACGGACAAGCACGGGCTGACGGTGAACCTCAACGAACCCGGTCCCCCGCTCGGGAAGGCGGAGGTGGCGCGCGTGGAGCGGGTGGTGCGCGAGACCCTGGACCACGCGTCGTGGCTGATGGTTTGCGGCAGCATTCCGCCGGGAGTGCCGCCGTCGTTCTACGGAAAGCTGGTCTCGATGGCGCGCCACAAGAAAGTGAAAACGCTGCTGCACGCCCGTGGGGACGCGCTGCGCGAGGGCATTGCGGCCCGCCCCACGGTGGCGGCGCCGAACCAGCAGGAGGCCGAGGGACTGTTGGGCCAGACGCTGCTCACGCGCACCCACTACCTGGAAGCGGCCGAACGGATCCGCCAGTTGGGCCCGGAATCGGTGGTGCTCACGCTGGGCAGCCGGGGCGCCGTGGGCGCATTTGCGGACGGCCTGATGGAGGCGCTGCCGCCGCGCATCGACGCGGTGTGCCCCATCGGCGCGGGGGACGCGCTCATGGCGGCGTACGCCTGGGCCAGGGAGCGGAGAGCCAGCGCGGCGGACGCACTGCGTTGGGGCGTGGCCGCGGGAACCGCCTCGGCTCGCCTGCCGGGCATGAACTTCGCCAGCCTGGCGCAGGCCCGGGAAATTTACCGCCAGGTGGAAGTCCGGCGCGCGGAATAGCGCCGGGAAGCGCATGCTACACTTCCATAAGGAATGCTCTCCGACCTGAAATTGGTGATCCGTCTCCAGGAAATCGATCATCGTCTCGCGGATCTCGCCCGCGAGATCGCCGCTCTGCCCAAACACATCGCCGAAATCGAGAAGAAGCTGCTCTCGCACGAGCGCAAGCTGGAGGCCGACCGCGCGGCGCTGGCCGCCAACCAGAAAGAGCGGAAAAAGTGCGAAGGCGAGATCCAGGTGCAGGAGCAAAAGATCTCCAAGCTGAAGGACCAGGCGCTCGAGGCCAAGACCAACGAGGTGTACCGGGCTTTTCAGAACGAGATCGGGTTCTGCCAGAACGAGATACGCAAGCTCGAGGACCGCATCCTGGAAATGATGGGCGAATCCGAGCCGTTGGAGAAGAACGTGAAGGCGGCGGAAGCGGCCCTGAAGACCGAGAAGGCGCAGGTGGAGACGGAAAAGCGGCAGGCGCGCGAGCGCACCGCGGCGGACGAGACGTCCTCGCGCGAGTTTCACAAGGAGCGCGCCGAAATCGTCTCGGCGGTCACGCCCGCCACCTACCAGCGATACGAGCGGGCGCGCAAGGCGCGCAAGGGCATCGGCGTGGTGGAGGCGGTGGATGGCCGCTGCACCGGCTGCAACCTGGCGATGCGCCTTCAGTTCTACCAGGACGTGAAGAAGGGCGACCAGATCCTGGCATGCGAGTGCTGCCAGCGGATTCTGTATTACAACCCGCCGGCGTCAGTCGAGGACCTGGCGGGACAGCCGGCGCCGGCGGTGCGGGAATAGCTGGATTGTGGAGCAGGTTGGCCGTAAGGCAACCTGCGGGCCGAGTGTTACTCGGCCCGCGCGGCGGTAGACAACCGCCGCGCCGGATTCCATCCGGCCCCACAACGCTTCTTTAGCGATCGCCCCAGCTATATCCCAGCCACACCATCTCGGTCGTCACCAGGTTGCTTCCAAACTGCGTCAGATTGGGGACGTAGTGGATATCGAACTGCGGGCGAACGAAGATGTTGTTGGTGAGATAGATCTGAACGCCCACGCCGCCGTGCACCTGAAAGTGGTTGGCACTTGCGAAATACTGCGACATGTTCTGGCTGCCGAGCACGGAGCTGGAGGAGCCACTCTCATAGAACTTGAGGTTCGCGCCGCCGACGCCGCCTGCCAGCTTGACGCCGACTTTCTTGGTGTTGACCGGCTCGAAGATCCCGTTGAAATCGAAGAGGGTCATGCGGGACTGCACGGCTAAGGTGTTCAGCCCGCTTGCCGCAGCCGACGCGTTCAAGTTTATGTAAGTCTCTTTGGCGGGCTGGAGAGCGACCTCGCCGCCGATGCCGAATTTCTTCCAGAGCATCAGGTCGCCGCCAAAGCCCATCATAAAGCCGCTGAGCGAGGGCGTCGACACGCAAGGCAGGACAGGCACATAACCACCGCTTGTCGTGCAAGGATTCAAGGCTTGATCGACTTGGGTGGAACTGGCTTTATCCTGGATCGCGCCGAATCCCAAGTTCAAGTCGAAGGCGCTCTGGGCGCTGGCAAGTTGAATGCCACAGAACAGCACGAACAGCGGGGGAAGGTAGCGGGAAATACGTCTCACGTCAGAAGTCTCCTCTACTTTTGCGGAATGGGGTCACTCTTCCTATTATGCTCGAATTCCGGCGGCGATGAGCGGCCCATTTTTCTGGTCGGCTACTCAGTGCCATGCCACTTCAACCCTTACGACGCGGCGGGAGCACGCGAAGTTTCAGAAGTATTTCACTTAACGTTTCTGGCATTTGGGGCAGAAATGTGATGATCTCTGCGCCACCAGCACGCGGCGGATGGGAGTCCCGCAGGTGACGCACGGCTCGCCGGTGCGCTGGTAAACGCGGTGGCTGAACTGGAAAAAGCCCTTGCGGCCCTGGGCATCCACGTAATCGGAGACCGAAGAGCCGCCGGCGGCGATGGCCTCCGTCAGCACCGCGATAATAGCCTCATGCAGCCGCCGCGCGCGGTCTGCCCGCAGGCGCGAAGCCACGGCCAGCGGATGGATTCGGGCGCGGAAGAGCGCTTCGTCCGTGTAAATGTTACCCAATCCGCGCAGAAAGCCCTGGTTCAGCAGCAGTGCCTTGATGCGCGTCTTGCGGCGCTGGAGCGCGGCGGCGAAATCCTCGAAGGAGACCTCCAGCGGCTCGGGTCCGAGTTTCGCAACCCGCTCGGGGAATTCCTCGCTGAACTGGATGCAGCCGAACTGGCGGCTGTCTTCGTATAGCAGTGCGCCCCGGTCGAGCGTCAGGATGGCGTGGGTGTGCTTGCCCGCCGGCCCGCCCAGCAGGAGGCGGCCGGTCATGCCGAGATGAATGACCAGGTATCCGCCGCCCTGGAGAGGCGCCAGGATGAACTTCCCATAACGCCGGACGCCCGCGATCCGGCGGCCCTCAATACGCGCCGCCAGGGCGCGCGGATCGGCGCCGCGCAGCACCCGCCGGCAGCGGAATTCGGCGGAGACGATCCGGCGCCCCACCAGCGGCGCGATGGACCGCGCGACGGTTTCGACCTCGGGAAGCTCGGGCATTCAGCGAACCTGCAAGCGCAGCCGCGATACCATCCAACATATCGCATGCGGACGACCCTCGCGATGGGCGGTGGCGAGAGCCTGCGCGTGTAATCGGCGCCCCGGTGTTACGCTGAAGTGTTGCCGCGGCATCCGTTCTTCAAGCCTTATCTCGCGCTCGTCGCAGTGTGCTTTTTCTGGGGAACCACTTACCTCGGCATCCGCATGTCGTTGGAGTCGTTTCCGCCTCTGGCGCTGGTGTCCGTGCGCTACGTGCTTTCCGGCTCCATCCTGCTACTGTTCGCGGCGGCGCGTGGTATTTATCTGCCGCGGGGGCGGGAGCTGGCGGCGGCCTGTTTCAGCGGGTTGCTGACTCTGGGCGTCGGCAACGGCGCCCTGGTGTTCACCGAATTGCTCATTCCGAGCGGGATGGCGGGCCTGATCATCACCACTCAGCCGTTCTGGATGGTGGGAGTGGAAGCGCTGCTGCCCGGTGGGGAACGGCTGCACGCCCCCACCATCGGCGGCATGGCCGTGGGGCTTTTGGGCGCCTCGGTGCTGTTCACCCCGGACGTGGGCGCGCATGCCATTGACCGCAACGTGCTCCACGGATTCCTGCTGCTGCAAGTCGGCCTGGCGGGGTGGTCGTTCGGGTCCATTTATCAGCGGCGCCAGGCTGGCAAAGCCCACCCCGTGATCGCCGGCGCGGTGCAGCAACTGGCGGCCGGGCTGGTCATGGGGTTGTTCGCGCTGGCCATCCAGGAGCACCCGGTCCACTGGAGCGCGCGCGGCGTGGGGGCCTTGCTCTACCTGGTCTGTTTTGGGTCGCTGGTGGGGTACAGCGCCTATGTCTACGCCATGGACCGGCTGCCGGTGGCCATCGTTTCCATCTACCCGTACGTGAACGCGGTGGTCGCGGTGGCGCTAGGGTGGCTGTTCTATCGCGAGCCGTTCGGGAGGCGCGAGGCCCTGGCGATGGCGATCATCTTCGCGGGAGTTGCCGTGGTCAAACGATATTCGCGACGGCCGTTGGTGGGGTAGGGCCGTTCCAACTTATCACTTCAGCCTCACCCCGATAACCGGCACGAAATCGTGCAGCCAACCCCTGAAGCTGACGCCAGGCGGAGGCACGATAGCGAACGCGCCTGCCCAACCAGCCGCCTCCGCGTCTGCGTCTGATATAAACTATCACCTTCATGCTCCGGTTCGCCCATCGGGTTCATGTCCCCCTGGCGTTACTGCTGTTCCTGCTGCCCGCTGCGCCGGTCCGCGCTCAAGGCAACTATGAAGTGCAGGTATACGGCGCCGAGATGGTCCCTCCCGCGCGCACCATGGTGGAGTTGCACTCGAACTTCACCTTCGAGGGATCGAAGACCGCCGTGGATGGAGTTCGCCCCGACAATCACGCCCTCCATGAAACCATCGAGATCACGCAAGGCTTCACAAGTTGGTTTGAAACCGGCTTCTACGTTTTCATGAGCTACCGTTCGGGTGAGGGCTACCAATGGGTGGGCAACCATATTCGCCCGCGCGTCCGCATCCCGGAAAAATGGCATTGGCCGGTGAATGTGAGCCTTTCCACCGAGATCGGCTACCAGCGCCGCTCTTACTCCCCGGATACCTGGACCTGGGAGATCCGGCCCATCGTCGACAGACAACTGGGCCGCTGGTACCTCGGCTTCAATCCTTCCTTGGACCGTTCCTTCCACGGGCTGACCGTGGGCAAAGGAGTCACGTTCTCGCCGAACGTCAAGATGAGCTACGACGTCACCAAGAGGGTCACCCTGGGCTTCGAGTATTACGGCGCGCTGGGTTCCATCACTGGCTTCGATCCGCTACGCGACCAGTAGCAGGCTATTATGCCGGCCATCGACCTGAATCTTGGCCCCAATTGGGAATTCAACTTCGCCACCGGCATCGGCCTGACCGGCGGCACCGATCACTTGCTGGTGAAAATGATCCTCGGCCGGCGCCTGAAGTTCGGGAAAAGATAGGCCGGGGTACCCCCTGGGTCGGGCGACGCTGCTCCAGGCAGCCTTTCTGGCGCTTTGATCTGCTGCCAGCCCTCGCCGCTGAGCGACTCGAGAAAGGCCAGCAAGTTCGCCTTTGCCGGGGCATCCAGAAAGAAGGGCGCAATGCGCGAATCGAGGTGCGGACCTGGCTGGCCGCGCGGTGATCGAGACCGCAAACCAAATCAGGGGAGCATTTCAGGAACTTGAGCGCATGCCGGCTGGGAATGTCACGGAATCGGTGGCCGGCTGGCCCGCCCGGCCAGCTTCGCGCCGAGCGCGCCCCCCACCATGCTGAGGCAGGTGATGAAGAAGAACAACTGCATCAGGAATATCGCCACCTCCGAACCGCTCTGGAGCGTCTTGAGGGCTTCCTGGACCCTGGGATCGGACGCATTCTTGAACTGGGACTGAATCATCTCGATGCCGCCCGAAGCGTTGAAGACAACCACGAACGTGGTGAACAGCACGGCGACGATGGCGAACATCATGACGCCCGTGATCCAGCCCATGCGGAGACCGGCCCGCAGGTTCAGAAAGTGTCCGGTCCGGCGGCGGTAGAAAAAGACCGCGAAGTAGCCGGCCCCCAACCACAGAATCACGTTCAGGACGGGCACCCAACTCAACAGGGCCGCCAGGATCGACGTGGTGAAGGCGATCCGCACGGCCACGGGATTACGGAAATTCATCGGCGCCGCTTCCGGATTCACGGCAGCCGGCGTCGGCGGCAATGCGAACTCCGCGTGCTCGGGCGCGTGGATCTCCGGCGCGATCAGTTCCCGCTGAGGCTTTCCGCACTTGTGGCAGAAGAGAGCGTCTGGCGGCAACTGCGCGCCGCAGGTGCAGAATTCAGGCATGGCTGGTAACCGAGGGCACTTCCAGTTTGACGCAGGGGCGGCGGAGGAAGCAACTGCGCCGCGTCCCCTGAACCGCGCCTGGACGCCCGGCTTGGTTTCCAGGCGCGTGGCCGAACATGTGGTAGCTTTCTCCTCATGGACCATATCACAGTCCTCGTGCTGGCGGAACCCACCGAACCGCGGCTCGCGATGCTGGAGGAGCTGCCCTCCGAAACCGGCATCGCCGTGGGGAATTCGGTGGAAGCCTTCGAGAGGGCGGCGCCGGACGCCGGCGTGATCTTCAACTGGTTGCTCACCGGCGACCTGCTGCGCGAGGTGTTTCGGATGTGCCCGAAGGTGCGTTGGGTGCACGCGCGCTCGGCCGGGCTGGATGGCCTGCTCTTCCCGGAGCTGGTGGAAAGCGCCGTGCCGCTTACCAACGGGCGCGGCGTCTTCAGCCAATCGCTGGGCGAATTCGCGCTTGGCGCGATCCTCTATTTCGCCAAGGATTTCCGCAGAATGATCCGCAACCAGGTGGCCGGCGCGTGGCAGCCGTTCGACATCGTGGAAGTCTCCGGCCAGACTGTCGGCATCGTGGGATACGGCGACATCGGCCGCGCGGTGGCCACCCGCGTGCGCGCCATGGGAATGCGCGTCCTGGCGGTCAAGCGCCATGGGCCTCACGGGGTGCCCTCTGGGCCCGGCGCCGGCCCGTTCGCCGAGCAGATCTACGCGCCGGACCGCCGCGCCGAAATGATCTCGCGCTCCGATTACATCGTGGCGGCGGCGCCGCTGACGCCGGAGACGCTCAGTCTGATCGGCGAGGCGGAATTCGCCGCCATGAAACCCGATGCCGTGGTGATCAACGTGGGCCGCGGCCCCGTCATCGACGAGGCGGCGATGGTCAAAGCGCTTTCTGAGAATCGCATCAAGGGCGCAGCGCTGGATGTTTTCGATATCGAGCCGCTGCCCGAGGGCCATCCGTTCTACAAGCTGGAAAACGTTCTGCTCTCCCCGCACTGTGCCGACCACACGCCCGGCTGGCTGGACCAGGCGATGCGCTTCTTCCTGGCGCAATTCGAGCGGTTCCGCAAGGGCGAACCGCTGCTGAACGTGGTGGACAAGAGCTTGGGGTACTGACCCGCATTTCTCAAGCCTTCACACCTCCGCCACCCGAATGGTCTGCGAAAACCCGGGGGTTCTCGCCCACTGGAGCTCTCACGGACGCGCGCGGGTTGGCGGCGATAATGCCTGAAGAAGAGACTGAAAGTCCGGGGGGAGTTCGCAGTCGACCGGGATGCTCTCTCCCGAGCGTGGATGAATAAACCGAAGATGCGCCGCATGAAGAGCGACGCGGGCAATTCGCCGCTCCGCCGCTTCCGCCGGGTGGTACTTTCTGTCGCCGATGACCGGGTGGCCGGCCGCTGAAGCCTGCACCCGGATCTGATTCTGCAATCCCGTCACCAGCGTAAATCGGACCAGCGAAGCGCCCCGAAGAGGACGTTCGACCGAATACCGAAGCTCGGCCCGAGCCGCTTGGGAGTCGCTCTCCGTGGTCAGCCTCTGAAACATTCCTTCTCGTCGAAAGTAGTGAACCAGCGTCCCTTCTTTGGCGCCGAAATGCCCGCGAACTACCGCGAGATACTGCCTCACTGGAGTGTGGCCGAGAAACTGCCGAACCAGTGCGTCCCGGTCCGGCCCGGTTTTTGCAAAGAGCAGAACCCCGGACGCAAAACGATCGATGCGATGCACCACAAAGGCCCGTTGTCTCTTCCGTTTCAGTCTTGCGGACAGAAGAGACCAGGCGGACGGATTATCCGAGCCTTTCACCGGCACAGCCGGAAGTCCGGCAGGTTTGTTGATGGCCACGACGGCATCGTCTTCGTAAAGCACCACCAGCTCCCCTGAGAAACGAGGCTGTCGCCGATCCTGCTTTCCCGGCCGGTTACTGCCCTTGCGTGGAAGTCTTTTCATTTCCGGGCTGGCTGTATGAACCGAATGGTTTGGAGGAGATACTACCCGCCACGACGCTACCCGAGCCGTACATTCCAATGGCCGAGGTGCCGGGACCAAAGGTGACGGTCATAACCGGCGACGCCAAGGTACAACTGAGGCCGCTCAGCGGCGCGGCGCCGGCGTCGGATGGCATGCGGAAGGCTGTCTGGTAGATGCCTGTCATGCCGGGCGCCAGCCCCGCGAACAACAACTGAGCGGGCGCCGCCTGGGGCAGGAACTGACAGCCCAGCTTCCATTGAATCGGATTTACTTTGGTGAGCGATGCGGCGACACCAGTTACTTCAGGCGTTTGTGGCCATCCCAGACCGGTCATATAGATGTAAACGATATCGCCCGGGCCCGGCTGGCTGGTCAACAGTCCGCTCCAATCGCCCTTAACGATCTTTATGCCGAAGAGGCTGGACTCGCCCGGATCGTCGGGGATCAATGCGGGAGCGCCATCAAAGACATTCAGCGGTTGACTCGCTTGGAAGGGCGAGTCACTCGGGAGATTGAGCGAGAGCGTGGGAGAAAGGGAATTGTTCCATTGCCAGGGTATCTGGATGCCGATGTCACCGGGATTGGAGAAAAGAACCGGAAGCGGCTGGCCATCATACAGGATCTGGCCTTGCAGGCTTGCTGACGAAGCGGTGAACGAGCAGTGCAGCCGCACCATGGATCCCCCGCCGACCGCACCCGGATCGTCGCAGTACGGGGTTGCCGGGAAAAGCGGCGAAACCGTCCTGGACTGCGCGGAGAACTTCACGATCCGGGAGCGGGTGGTTGCCAGGAACGCGAAGCCGCCAAGACCGCTTAAGGTTCCATCGTTGGCGAGCTCGCCATCCGCTAATGGCACTGGCATGGTTGCGCTGCTCGGGGAGTCCCAGACATACGCGAGTCCGCTAAGCGTGCTCAGGGACCCGATCCGATAGAGCACCCGTTGTCCGTTGTTGCTGGCCGCCATGAAAACCGGCATTTGCGTGGAGTCTTTCGACTGGAACACAAGGGTGGCCTTCCCGGATGCGAGATCCAGCGCGACGATCTGAGAGGGCAAAGTCCCGGAGCCGGATGGATAGCCGTAGCAGATTACTGTGCTCGCATCGTCGCTTAACGCGATGGGCATGAGCATGAGACCCTGTGGGAACTGAATTCGCGTCAACTGCCCCTGCTTCCAGAGTCCGAAGCCCGCGGTAATGGTGTTGCCAGTGCCTGTAGCGGGGGCTGACGTGACCACGAGCGCGGTGCCGTCGGACGCGAGCGTAAAGGAACTCGGGCTGCCCAGACTGGACAGCCCGTAGGGTGTCAAGGGAACGGATGTGCGCTGGCCCGTCGTGAGGTCCACCAGGGTGCGCGCCGAGCCAGCGCCGATCAGACTCGGATAGGAAGGGTCAAAGACCACGTTCGTCACCAGGGCCCATCGGCCGCTCCGGCTCAGTTGCATGTTCCCCGGGCCGAGATCGAGAGTCTGGCTGCCGCGCAGCTCGGCCTCATTCGTGATGGCGGCACAACCCGGAATTGCGGAGCACACACCGTCGAAGGTGAACCCCACCAGGCTTCCATCGCTGGAAACGCGCGGACTCACGACGCCGTCGCCGCTGCTGAAACTATTCGGCGGCGCCAGCGAGCCTCTTTCCGCGAACAAGGTCACGCCGTTCGGCCCGAAACGGTAGAGCCTCGATTCGGGCGATGGCGATGATGATGCCGCCCCCTTCAGCAACATCTGCGAAGTGAAGTAGAGTTGACTTCCATCGTCGGTTGCCGCCAGTTGGGAAAACTGGCCGCAAACCGGAGAAGCCAGCAGCAGCAAAACCATACCGCCCCGGCGCAGCGCCATGCAAGACATTTGTCTCAATGGTACCGCCGGGTGGAGCGAACCGGCTCGATGAATCGAGCCGCGCCTCTCTCACCCCACATACCGCGCGTACAAGCTGCGCGCCACCCCCGTGTCGCTGGTCCCCTTGATGATGGCCCGCCCATCCGGGAACACCGTCATCTCGTACGGCGCGGCGAAGAACCGCAGCGCGAACTCGTTGGCGCGCACTTCGCCCAGCGGTTCCAGGCGCTCTTTCAGCTCCGCCAGGTCAATCGGCCGCTCGCGTTCGTGGATCTGCACCGCGTTTCTGCCGCACAAAGTGGCGGGCGGCCGGGGCGATTCTTCCAGGGCAGGGAATTGACGCCGGCCGCACGCGAGGCATTCCGGGTCGCGCGCGGGCCCTTCGATCTGCCGGATGTCCCCGTCCCACACGTCAATCGTGGTGATGCGCGCCCGCGCCAGGTCCGCGTGACCGGAGAGGATTTTCAGCGCATCCGCCACCTGGAGCGATGCCACCGCCGAGACAATCGCGTTCAGCACTCCGGCGGTTTCGCACGTCGGCTGGACGCCCGCAGGCGGATCGGGGTAGACGCAGCGCAGGCACGCTGTGCGTCCCGGGATCACCGGCATGGTCAGGCCGTAACTCCCCACGGCCGCTCCGTAGATCCACGGAATCCCGCGGCTCACCGCGAAATCGTTGATCAGGTAGCGCGCTTCGAAGTTGTCGGTGCCGTCCAGAATGAGGTCCGCGCCGCCCAGCAACTCCGCCACGTTGGAGGGCGTGAGGTCCGCCACCACGCCGCGCGCATGAACGGTGGAATTGATGAGCGCGACACGCCGCTCGGCTGCCGCAGCCTTGGGCAGAGCCTGGGCGGCGTCGGATTCCTCGAACAGCCACTGGCGATGCAGGTTGCTCGGCTCCACGTAATCGCGATCGATGATCGTGATCCTGCCAACCCCCGCCCTCGCCAGCGCCGCGACGTGAAAGCTCCCCAGCGCTCCGCAACCCACCACCGCCGCGTGCGACCGCAACAGCGCTTCCTGTCCCCGTTCCCCGATCCCGGGAAACAGGATTTGCCGCGAATAGCGCTGGCGCTCGGCCGCGTCCATCAATCCGATGGTAACAAAGTTGCTATGAACGACTTACGGTATCATGATCTTGGTGCGATCGCTGCTCGCCTACTTCCCTTGCCTGCTTCTGTTTCTGGCGGCTGCGCGGCCTGGGACCCTCCTGGCGCAATACCAGAAGTATGCAGGCAAGGAAGTGCTCACCATCCAGTTCGATCCGGCCGTGCAGCCTTTGGACCCCACCGAGCTGCACGAAATCCTGCCGCTGAAGATCCACCAGCCGCTCAGTATGGCCGTCGTGCGGGCCTCCATCGAGCGGCTGTTTGCCACCGGACGGTACGCCGACATCCAGGTGGATGCGCAGCCTTACCAGGACGGTGTGATCATCCGCTTCCTCACGAAGAACAGTTGGTTCATTGGCAGCGTGGCGGCTGTGGGCAGCCTGTCGAATCCGAATCCCGCGCAACTCGATAACGCCACGCGGCTCGATCTGGGACAGCCTTACACCGATGCCAGGCTCCAGGAGGCCGTGGCCGGCCAGCGACGGCTGCTCGAAAGCAACGGCCTCTACCTGAGCAGCATCCGCCCGGTATTGAATTACGACGCCGCCCACGAGCAGGTGAATTTCCGCTTCGAAGTCGATAGTGGGCGGCGTGCGCATTTCGCCTCGCCTGTGCTGATCGGCGACTTGAAAATGGACCCCAAGAACATCCTCACCGCCGCCAAGTTCCAGCGCTGGATCATCCACACCTGGAAGCCGGTGACGCAAACGCGCGTGCGCCAGGGCCTCGACGGAATCCGCTCGCTGTATCAAGAGGAGAACCGCCTGGAAGCCAAGGTCACGCTGGATTCGCTGAAGTACGATCCCCAGACCAACAGCGCGCTCCCCACGCTCCGCATCGACGCGGGGCCGCGCATCGAGGTGCGCACCATCGGCGCCAAGATCTCGCGGACAAAACTCCAGCGCTACGTTCCCATTTTCGAGGAGCACGCGGTGGATTACGATCTGCTCGTCGAAGGCGCGCGCAACCTGCGCGATTATCTCCAATCGGACGGTTACTTCGACGCCGAGGTGGAGTTCAAAGAGCAGGGCGTCGTCAACGATAAGGCCTCCATCGATTACCTGGTCTCGACCGGCAAGCGCCACCGGCTGGTTGCCGTCGAAATCCGCGGGAACCGGTATTTCGACACCGAAACGATTCGCGAGCGCATGTTTCTCCAGAAGGCCTCGTTCCTCCAGTTTCCGCACGGGCGCTACAGCGAAAGTCTCCTCAGCCGCGACGAAGATTCCATCGTCAGCCTGTACCAGTCCAATGGCTTTCGGGGCGTACGTGTGACGCACCGGTTGGAGGACGACTATCGCGGCAAAGTCGGCGATATTGCCGTCTTCATTGCCATCGACGAAGGGCCGCAGTACTTCGTCGACAGGCTCGAGGTGGAGGGCATCGAGAAGTTGGATAAGGCCGCGATCCTTTCCATGCTCGGCTCCACCGAGGACCAGCCATTCAGCGAATTCAACGTGGCGGTGGACCGCGACACCATCCTGGCGCAATACTTCGACAACGGATTCCCCAATGCCACCTTCGAGTGGAGCTCGAAGCCGGCCGCCAAGCCGAACCTGGTGGACCTGCGTTTTGCGATCCACGAAGGCAAACAGGAGTCCGTAAGGGAAGTGCTGATCAACCAGGGCGGCCTCAGAACCACGAGCCCCGGCTTGGTCTATCGCAACCTCCATCTGAATCCAGGCGACCCGCTTTCTCCCACGGTGATCACCGAGACCCAGCGCCGCCTGTACGACCTGGGGGTCTTTTCGCGCGTCGATACCGCCATCCAGAACCCCGACGGCGAGAGCAGCCGCAAATACGTGCTCTATGAGATGAACGAAGCGGCGCGCTACTCGCTCGCGCTAGGCCTCGGCGCGGAACTGGCGCGCCTCGGCGGCTGCCAGACCTGCCTCGATGCGCCCGCCGGCAAGACTGGCTTCTCCCCGCGCGTCTCGCTTGACTTCACGCGGTCCAACCTGTGGGGCCTGGCGCACAGCATCAGCCTTCGCACCCGCGTTTCCAACCTGGAACGCCGCGGCCTGCTCACCTACTCGTGGCCGCGCTTGCGAAACCAGGACCGTTTTAACATCTCCTTCACCGGCCTCTATGAAAACTCGCGCGACTTCCGCACCTTCTCCTATAAGCGCGACGAAGGCTCGGCGCAATTGTCGCAGCGCATCTCGAAAGCCACCACGCTGTTCTACCGCTACACCTTCCGCCGCGTCAGCGTCGACCAGGCGACCCTCAAGGTCACCCCCTTTCTGATTCCGCTGCTCTCGCAGCCGGTGCGCCTGGGCTTGGTCTCCGGCGCCATGATCCAGGACCGCCGCGACGATCCCGTGGATCCGCATAAAGGCATTTACAACACGTTCGACCTGGGGCTGGCGGAGCACGTCGTCGGTTCGCAGCGCAACTTCCTGCGCTTTCTGGCGCGCAACTCGACGTATCATCCCATCGGCAAGAAGCTGGTGCTGGCGCGCAGCACGGAATTCGGCGACATGTACGCGTTCCACTACAGCGGCAACGAGCTCGATGCCATCCCGCTGCCGGAACGGTTTTTCGGCGGCGGCGGCACCTCGCAACGCGGCTTCCCCGAAAACCAGGCGGGACCGCGCGACCCGGTGACCGGCTTCCCCCTGGGGGGCACGGCGGTCCTGTTCAATCAGACCGAGCTCCGCTTCCCGCTGGTCGGCGACAACATCGGCGGCGTGTTGTTTCATGACGCCGGAAACGCCTATTCCAGCCTCGGCAATGTCTCGTTCCGCGTGAGCCAGCGCAACCTTCAGGATTTCGATTACATGGTGCACGCCGTGGGCTTCGGAATTCGCTACCGCACGCCCGTCGGGCCCCTCCGGGTCGACCTGGGGTACAGCATCAATCCGCCGCATTTCTTCGGTTTCAAGGGAACCCAGCAGGACCTGATCAACGCAGGCGTCAACCCTTGCGCCACGCCGCCCGGCGTTCCCAGCAAGTGCGTGGCGCAGAGCGTGAGCCATTTTCAGTACTTCTTTTCGATAGGACAGACTTTTTGAGGAGAGGCCGCCCATTTCGACTGGTCTGGACCGTGCTGGCAATGGTTGCGCTGGCGCGGGGCGAGATCATCGACCGCATCGCCGTCTCGGTGGGCAATCGCGTGATTGCTGAAAGCGACCTCAATCGGGAAATTCGCGTGGCCGCTTTTCTGGACGGGGTGAAAGCGGACTTCAGCCCGACCGGTAAGCGCGCTACCGCCGAGCGCATGGTCGAGCAGAAGCTCATCCAGCGCGAGCTGGAAACCAGCCGCTACCCGGTCCCCAGTGCCGCCGAGGCGGCGCCGGTGCTCGCGGCGTTCCGGAAGGAGCGCTTTCCCAACGACGGCGAATACCAGCGCGCTTTGGCGGAGTACGGCATCACGGATCAGGATGTCAAGGACCTGCTGCTCTGGCAGCGCACGCTGCTACTGTTCATCGAAGTGCGTTTTCAATCCGGGGTCTTTGTGACCGGCCAGGACACTCGCGATTACTTCGACAAAGTGGTGAAGCCCGCGGCGGAAGCCGCGCACCCCGGCCAGCCCATCGCGCTGCAAGACTATCGTGACCGGATCGAACAGACGCTCACCGGCCAGCGCGCCGACCGGGAAATGGATAACTGGCTCAAAGAGGCCCGCAAACGCACCGAGATCGTGTTCCACGAAGAGGTGTTCCGGTGACCCGCAGGCGCATCGCGTGGATGGTCGCGGGCGGGCTCGGCGGTCTCGTCCTCATCGGCGCCATGGCGGCCCTCTTCGTGCTCCGCAGTGCCTGGTTTTGCGAACAGGTCCGCCAGCGCGTGGTGAGCACGGTCGAGACGGCCACCGGCGGCCGCGTCGAAGCCGGCTCGTTTCAGTTCGATTGGAAGCGGCTTCGGGCCGAGATCGGAATGTTCGCGATCCACGGCACGGAGCCGCCCGGCAAGCCTCCGCTCTTCCGCGCCGCAACGGTCGCCGTGGGGCTGAAGATTGTTTCGATTCTCGAGCGTGACGTCGACATTCAGTACCTCGAAGTGGTCGATCCGCGTGTCTTCCTGATGGTCTATTCCGACGGCCACACCAACCTGCCGGCTCCGAAGATCCGCGGCGGGCGCACCGCGGCGGAGACCATCCTCAACCTGGCGATTGGCCGCTTCCACCTGCAAAACGGAGTATTCGAGGTCGAATCGCGCGGGCAGATCCCATTCGACGCGCGCGGCCGCAACCTGAACGCGAGGTTCCTGTATGAGCCGGCCGGGCCGCGCTATCGCGGCGATCTCTCGATGCAGCCGCTCGAAGTTGCGTGGGGCGGCTACGGGCCCGTGCCGTTGGACGTCGCTATGGCGGTGACGTTCGAGAGAAACCGTATCGGCCTCACCTCCGCGAAAGTGGCAACCGGCGATTCCCACATCGATTTCTCCGGCGCGGTCGAGGATCTGCTCTCGCCCCACGGCTCCTTCCAGTACGACGCACGCGCGTCCCTCGCGGACGTGGCCCGGATTCTGCGCGTCTCGGAGTTGCAGCGCGGCATCGTCGACGTTACCGGCAATGCCCTTTGGGCGGGATCGTCGGACTATTCCGCCACTGGCCGCCTGCGTGCCTACGGCGTGGATTACCGCGACTCTTACGTGCGCCTGCAAGGCTTCCGCGTCGATGGAGCGCTGACGGCTGGAACCGGGGGAATCGGCCTGAGCGCCGTCCGGCTTTCGGGCAACTATGTGGCCCCCGCCAGCCGGGTTCCCGTGGACGGCCGCATCGCCACGGTCGCTTTGCGCGGCCGCGATCTCGAATTTCACGGCGTGGCGCTCACCGGCCTGGGCGGCAGCTTCCGCGGCCAGGCGCGGGTTCGCGATCTGGACCGCTACACGGTAACTGGCGAAATTGCCGGCCTCCAGGCCCGGCGCGTGATCGCGCTGTACAGCTCCGAACATCTGCCATGGGACAGCCGCGTGTCCGGCCAGGTGCGCCTGGAGAGCTCGCTCCTGCGATCGGCTGAGCTCCGCGCCTCCGGTGACTTGGCGCTCGCGCCCGCGCCCGAAGGTCCGCCCGTCCGCGGGCAGATCACCGCCGCCTACGACGCGCGCAGCGGCATTCTGGACCTGGGCCGCTCCTCCGTCACCTTGCCCTCCTCGCGCGCCGTCTTCTCCGGCGCTTTCGGCCGCGGGATGCGTGTTCAGCTTGAAACTCACGATCTCGACGATCTGCTGCCTGCGCTGGACCAAAGTGCCGCCAGCCTGCCGGTGAAGCTCGATAACGGCGGCGCCGTGGTTTTCGATGGCACGGTCACCGGCAGGCTGGATAACCCGCGGATTGCCGGGCGCCTGCGCGTCACCCGCTTCTCGTACCTGGCAATGGGCTTCGACTCCCTCGGCGCGGACGTGAACGCATCGCCGGGGAACCTGGGCCTCGAAAATGCCGCCCTGGCCCGCGGCCCTTCGCGCGCGCAGTTCCAACTGGCGGTAGGCCTGAGCCAGTGGAAGATGGGCTACGGCAGCTTGATCTTTGGGAACGGAACCATCCGCGACGCCCCCTTGTTGGACCTTTGGGCGTTGCTCGGCGCGAAAAGCATACCGGTCACGGGCACGCTCAGTGGCTCCGCGCAGTTGGCCGGGACGATCGGGAATCCGCTCGTCAACGCCGATATCGAGGTGACCAAGGGCGCACTCCGCGACGAGCCTTTCGACCGCATCACGGCGCGCGTGAACTACCGCGGCCGCACCGTGGAGGTGGCTTCGGGGCAACTCACCGCGGGCGCCAAGCAGGTCCGGTTGAGCGCCACCTTCGACCATGCGCCGGATCGCTTTGACGCCGGCCGCCTGCGCTTTCAGGTGACCAGCAACGCCATGCCGCTGGAGCAGATCCAAACGCTCCAGAAGGCTCGTCCGGGCGTCAAGGGGACGGTGCAGGTGGCAGCCCATGGGGACATCGATCTGGCGCCGCCTCACAATGGGCAGCGGGGTTTTCGCGTCTCCGATCTTCACGCCGATGTCTCCTTGCACGGCCTGCACTGGACCGGGCAGTCGCTCGGTGACGCCCACCTTACCGCCAATTCCGAGGGGCCGGTGCTGCGAGCGCACCTGGACTCCGATCTCGCGGACTCTGCCATACGGGGCGATGGGGAGTGGCGGCTGGAAGGCGATTATCCCGGCAGCGCGACCATCGCGTTTTCCAAGCTGGACTTCGCCCGGTTGCGCGACTGGCTGGCGCCCTCGAACTGGGGCGCTTCCTCGCGGTTCGGGGGTTCGGCGGAGGGCCAGCTTCGCATCGATGGTCCCGCGCTCAAGCCGCAAATGATGAAGGCCGAATTGCGCGTTTCGAAATTCGAGATCGGCCCGGCGCCCGATGCTGGCTTGCCGGCCGGCACGCTGGCTCTCCGCAACTCCGGCCCCATCGTGGCCACCATGGCGAACTCCGGCATTACGGTGGAGGGCGCCCGCTTGGTGGGACGGTCTACCGATTTCAACATCGCCGGCAAGGTGCTGTTCGATCGGAAGAGCTCGCTCGACTTTCGCGTGAACGGCCGCATCGATCTGGCGGTCCTCCGGGACTTCAGCCACGACATCGCCTCTTCCGGCACGATCACGGCCGACGCCACCGTGCGCGGCCCCTTGGCCGAACCCCAGATCAACGGACGCATGGAGTTCCAGGACGCGGCGCTCAACATCGCCGGTTTTCCGAACGGCATCTCGAAGGCCAGCGGCGTGGTCCTGTTCACCGGCGATCGCGCCACCATCCAGAGCTTCACCGGCGAGACCGGAGGCGGCAAGATCGAACTTTCCGGCTTCGCCGGCTACGGCGGCGGCCCGGTCGTTTTCCGGCTGCACGCGCGAGCCGAGCAGGTGCGCGTGCGCTATCCCGAAGGCGTGAGCACGGTGGTGGACGCCAGCCTCAACCTCACCGGGACTTCGGAACGCAGCATGCTCGCGGGAACCGTGACGGTTCTGCGCACCGGCTTCAATCCACAATCGGATTTCAGTTCGCTCCTCGCAAAATCCGCCGAGCCGGTCCGCACGCCATCCGCCCGGACCGGCCTGCTCGGGGGTCTGACTCTCGATGTCCAGATCAGCACCGCTCCCGACACCCAGTTTCAAAGCTCCCTCACCGAAGACCTCCAGGCGGAGGCGAACCTGCGGCTGCGCGGCACCGCCAGCAATCCCGCGCTGATCGGCCGCATCAACATTACGCAAGGGCAGGTGGTGTTCTTCGGGACCAAGTTCACCATCAACCAGGGTTCCATCGCGTTCTACAACCCCGTAAGAGTGGAGCCGGTTCTCAACGTCGATCTCGAAACCAGGGCGCGCGGCATCGATATCATGCTCACCATTTCCGGGCTTTTGAATAAGCTGAACCTGACGCCGCGTTCCGATCCGCCGCTTCAGTTCAACGAGATCGTGGCGCTGCTGGCCACCGGTCGCACGCCGACTTCCGACCCCACGCTGCTCACCCAGCAGAGTGCCATGCCGCAATCCTGGCAGCAGATGGGCGCGTCCGCGTTGTTGGGCCAGGCCATCGCCAACCCCGTCGCGGGCCGCTTGCAACGGTTTTTCGGCGTGAGCAAATTGCGCATCGATCCGACGCTACCGGGCGTGGAGAACAACCCCCAGGCGCGCCTCACCCTCGAGCAGCAGGTGACGCCGGACATCACCTTCACCTACATCACCAACGTCACCAGCAGCAACCCCCAGGTGGTGCGCATGGAATGGTCCCTCAGCAAGCAGTGGTCCGTGGTGGCGCTGCGCGAAGAGAACGGCCTGTTCGGCCTGGATTTCTTCTACAAGCGGCGGTTCAAGTAGCGCCGGGCCCAGGGGGCGCCCCCTTGCCGCCGGTTGGGGGCTGTCCGGATGGAACACGCCGGCGGCAAGACCCGCATCGGGCGTTCCGCCGCCGGCGCCACAGCCACTACAATAGAGAGTTCATGGACGGAACCGCCCAACACGGCATCGAGCTGGCCGCGGCTTGCGCCGCGGCCGCGTTCTTGGCCTGGGCCGTCCGCGGCCGCTCCTCAAGCGTCTTCGGACCTTCCGTGTGGCGCGGGCCGCGCCACCGCCGCGCCGTGGCGCTCACCTTCGACGACGGCCCCAGTGAGAGCACCCCGCAAATCCTTGACGTCCTCGCCCACCACAATGTGCCCGCCACCTTCTTCCAGTGCGGCGCCAACGTGGAGCGCCTGCCTGCCATTGCCCGCGCCGTGGGCCAGGCCGGCCACACCATAGGCAACCATAGCCACACCCATCCGCTGTTCTGTTTTCACTCACGGCGCTTCGTCGAAGAGGACATCCAGCGCGCCCAGGCGGCCATCCAAGCCCACACCGGCGTCCGGCCCGCCTGGTTCCGCCCTCCCTTCGGCGTGCGCTGGTTCGGGTTGGGGCCGGCGCAGCGGCGGCTCGGACTGACCGGCGTCATGTGGACCGTAATCGGCTATGATTGGAAGCTGAAGGTAGAGGCGGTCGTCGAGCGCATGACGCGGCGCGTATCGAATGGCGCTATCCTGTGCCTTCACGACGGACGCGAGCTTCGCGCCAGGCCGGACATCGGCGTGACCGTGGAAGCCGTCCGGCGCTTGGTCCCCATGTTGCTGGACCGGGGATACAAGTTTGAAACGGTAAGCCGATTGCTATGTCCGACGAATTGATCCAACGGGTGCTGAGGGTGATCGCCACCTCCAAGCGCATTCCCCTCGACACAGTCACGATCGAGAGCGATTTCCAGCAGTTGGGGATCGATTCCATGGATGCCGTCGAAATCCTCTTCGCCCTCGAAAATGAATTCGATATCAGCATTCCAGACGAAGAGGTGCGCAGCGTGCGCAACGTCCGCCAGATGTGCGAGGGCATCGAGAAGCTGGTCGCCGCCAAGCCGGACGCCGCGAAGGCCGGCCAGTAGCGCATGCGGCGCGTGGCCATCACCGGGATGGGCGCAATTTGCGCTCTCGGCCGGAATGCCGCGGAATTCGCGGAGGCGCTTCGCCAGGGACGCTCCGGCATCGCCCCCATTGAATCCACGGACTGCTCCCAGATGCGCTTCCAGAACGGCGCCGAGGTGCGGGGTTACAGCCATCAGCCCTACTTCGACGACCGCCGCGCCGACTTCATGGACCGTTTCGCGCAGTTCGCCGTGATCGCCGCCCGCGAGGCCGTGACTGACGCCGGAGTTTCATGGACGCCCGCGCTGCGCGAGAACGCCGCCATCGTCACGGGCTCGTGCGTGGGCGGCCAGAGTACGGAAGACATCGGCTTTCGGGAGTTGTACAAGCTGGGCCACAGCCGCGTGCACCCGCTGACCATCCCCAAGACCATGGCCAACGCGGGCGCCAGCCACATCTCCATGGAGTTCGGCGTCACCGGCCCCAGCTTCACCATTTCCACCGCCTGCTCCTCCTCCGGCCACGCCATCGGCCAGGCCTACTGGATGGTGCGCTCGGGTGCCACGGATCTGGCCATCGCCGGCGGCAGCGAGGCGCCCTTCAGCCTTGGGATTCTGAAAGCCTGGGAGGCCATGCGCGTGGTCTCACCGGAGACCTGCCGCCCGTTTTCCAAGGACCGCCGCGGGATGATTCTGGGCGAAGGCGGCGCCATGCTGGTGCTGGAGCCGCTGGAAGCCGCCCGCGCGCGGGGCGCGCGCATTCACGCGGAAATCGTGGGGTTCGGTATGTCCGCCGACGCCTGCCACATCACCCAGCCTTCCGCCGAAGGCGCCGCGCGGGCCATGCGGGCGGCCCTGCGCGATGCCGGCCTGGCGCCCCAGCAGATCGGTTATATCAACGCGCACGGCACTGCCACGCCCGCCAACGATCCCACCGAGATAGCCGCCATTCGCTCCGTTTTCGGCCCGCACGCGGAGCGCCTGGCCATCAGCTCGACGAAATCGATGCACGGCCACGCCCTGGGCGCGGCGGCCGCGCTCGAATGTCTGGCCACGGTTCTGGCGCTGCGTGACGGCGTGCTCCCTCCCACCGCCAATTACCGCGAGTTCGACCCCGAGTGCGACCTGGACGTCATCCCCAACCAGTCGCGTCACGCACCAGTGGAGTGCGCGCTCTCCAACTCGTTCGCCTTTGGCGGCCTGAACGCCGTCCTGGCGCTGCGGAAGGCGTAAGCGGTTCCGTCAGACCTCGTCCAGTTTCGCGAGAACTTCTCTGTAGAGATCTGGTCCGATCCAGAATCGGGCATTCTGGATCAATTCGTCCAGCACCGGCTTGGCCAATTCAATCAGTCCAGCCCGCTTCGCTTCAGCCAAGACACCGAGCAGACCAGTGGTCCGCAGCCCCAGTGCCTCGGCCGTCCGGCGCCCGCGTCGTTCATCTACAAGCAACAGTTCCGCTTGACGTTCCACTGCGAGCACGATTGCCTCGGCCTCGCCGGCGTCCAGCTTATCGCGAAGCTCCTGCACGCGGTCCTGGTCTCTCGGAGTGCCGATCATCAGCCACGGGATGGAGGCAACATCGGTTATGGGGAAGACATCATCCCTGGAAAAGGCCAACTCCGCGGATACCGCCGGCGGAATGAGTACCTGCTGATAAAGCGAGGCCAGAAGTTCCAGGCGGCCTATCCGCGCGAGATTCAGGATTGGCGATGTGTCAGAGACAACGATCAAAGCCGGCCCATCTGACGAAGAGTCTGAAGATCCTCGTGGAATTCTTGGATTCCGTAGTGGATGGGAATCTGGCGCTCCGCTAACAGGCCCTGAAACGCGAGCTGGCCCATCTCCGCAAGACGGCTCGCCTGTGCGAGAGTCAGCCGCTCCTGCTGGAACAGCGTCAAGGCAAGTTCCTGCTTTACTTCTGGCTCACTAATGTGAGCCGCTGCGAGCACTTCGTCTGGAATGGTGACCGGCATCGGCTGTCTTTCATTATACAGCCCCCCTGGCCTCGGGCGGTCTTGGGTTGCCAAGGAGTCTTCTGGTCAGCTTATCCCAATCCTCCGTCGAGTCGTAGCGCCGGTTTTTGGTGGAGCCGTTGTGCCAGAACAAGGTATATACGTCTTCTCCCAAGTTATCTCTCGTGGCTGCCCATTTGTAGTTTCTCCGCTCTGCGAGAGTGACGTAGGCGCAATAAATGCGGGGGTTAACGGATCGGATGAGTCTAAATGACTTTCGGATCGAATCCACGGCTCCCGGAAAGGCGCCTGAGTTCTTCACCTCGAATGCTGCGAGAACGTCCGATGGTTCGTAAACAAGGCCGTATTTCGGCGTAGCCATCGGTCTGGGTAGCAGGATATCAAGTTCGACCGGCACACCTTGAATAAAGACATCCCGCGCGGATACATGGATGCCAAGATCCGCCAGAGCACTGCGCATCACCTCGACAGTAAGCGAACCGGCAAGCTTCATGCACTTCGGGCCGAAGGCCTGCCGCGCTTCGTTTACAAAGTCGAGTAGTTGGTGCTCGTTCATACGGATTGAAGGTAGCACAACGCTCAGTCGCCATGGGCGTGCGCCGCCCAAATGGGCAAGTCGAGAGCGCCCTAATCCCCCGGCACCCGTTCCGGCCTCGGCGCGAACCACCAGCCCACTTCCGCCAGCATCGCTGCCACCCGGTCGCGGTAGGTCTTGAGAGTCGAAATCGCCAGCATCAGCAGAATGACGAACAGGGCTGCCACGATGGTCTGCGGCACCGTCAGGCTGTTCTTGAAGAACCACAGCCAGCGCCCGTATACCAACTCGATGTGCACCCAGTAGACCAGCAGCGACGTGATCCCCAATTGCCGCACCCAGCTCCAGCCGCCCTGGGCGCCGTAGCGGGTCCAGAGAAACGCGCCCGCCAGCAGCAGCAACGTGACGCCCTGCTTGGTCAGCACTTGCGCCGGGCTGTTCAGCCAAAACTCCGATTTCGGGTAGATGGAGTGCGGCAGACTGGCCAGGAATTGGGAGACCAGAATCAGGGCCCCGCCCAGCAGCGCGGCCCACTGGATGGCGCGCTCGGTGGCTTCCGCGGGAATCGTCCGGATTATGCTCCCCGCGCTCATGCCGAACGCCAGGTATGCGGCCCACGGGAAAAAGCCGAAGAAGTTGTAGTCGGGGGCAATGTAATTGCGCACCAGAACAGGCACGCCCGACCAGTCCATTTGCGAAATCAACGGAGAGGCAAACGCAATCGCCAGGCCCAGCATCGCGCACAACCGCACGCGCTCGGCGGTCCGGAACAGCGCCATGATCGACATGGCCGCGATCGCCAATCCCATGCAGTTGAGGATATCGACGCGCAACAGGTCGGTCCACGACGCCGGCCAGGCGAAAATCCAGAGTTGCAGCCGAAACGCAAACGCCAGCAAGAACAGATATCCCGAACGGCGGAACGCCGTGAAAACCCGCTCCTGCGGCGCCAGCCCCTTCCGCTCCGTGCTATCCATCAGGAAAGCCAGGGTCACGCCCGTGAGGAACAGGAAGATCGCCGGGGGCATCCCGCCCACAAACTGCGACAGCAGATAAGGGCCGCCCGTGCGCATCTCCGGCTTCAGAAACGAATGGAAAACATGGCCCTGGAGCATAATCAAGGCGCCCAGGCCTCGCACCCAGTCGAGATATTGCAGCCGGTACACACTGGTCTTGGTTTTCATGACGGCTTGCTGTTCAGGCCCTTTACGGTCTCTGGGGATACTCCCGCTTGACGCTCTTCGGAAGGTCTAGTTTCACGGCGGAATCGGGGAGGTTGGGTCTGAGCTTGATGTTCGTATACGTGGCCAACAGGTAATCCCCTCCTGTCTCGTAGAGTTTCTGCTGCACCGCGATGCCCATGCCGTCGGAAATCCAAAGGTCCACTCTCTTTAGATGCGCGAGAACATCCTGCGACTTGGGAATCAGCTCGAGCCGCGTCGCTTTTTGACCGGCGACCGTTTCCGGCCCCCCCAGTCTGATGGAATAGGCGCTTTCCAGGTCCCTGGAGTTACTCCCGAATCCGAGCAGCATGAACTGTTCCACTAGCGTTCGGCTCTTGCCCAGGTTGTATTCCTGTACCGTGTTGATTCCAGGGTAGTAAATCGCCACCTTGACCCCCGCAATCATGACCTGCCTGGGGTTTGGGTGTTTGAAATCAATGAGCACCCGGATGTCGTACGGTTTGGGTCGCTTCACCGCGATGGTCCCCGCGGCGACACTATCCTCGTTGATCACGGCCGTATGCGAGATCTGTTGGACTTCCGCCTCCAGCCCCTTGAACCTGGCGGCCGCCTCGTCCACCCGGGCCAGCGTCGCGGATAGCGGGCTATCCGCGGCGGGCGCCCCCCAGCCCAGCGCCATGCTGGCGAAAATGGCTGGAATCAGCGCCAGAGCGCGTCGCGACACATGCATCCAAACTGGCTCCTCCATTAAATACGCGCGCCGTCCTTCCACCGAGTACAATCCGCTGCGCGCCGGCCCGGTCAAGGTCGGGCGGACGCCAAATAGCCCTGCAGCTCCTCCTCCGAATTGAGAATCGGTTCCACTCGCGTCACCGTGAGATGGCGATTGCCGGTGCGCGTCCGCAGCACCTCGGTCAGCCTGTCTCTTGTCGGCTTATCTTTGAGTTGGTCCTCCGGGATTCCCGCCAGAAGCTCCCGTTCCACAAAAAAGACCAGGCTTCCGTTCTCCGAGGGCAGCATGGCGATGCTGCTGGCATTGGGGATGCGTGGCTGATCGCGGAACCAGTCACGCGGCGTCAGGAAGATAAATGCCAGTATGATTCCGACCATCACGTCGTATTGCCAGCTCGCGCGCGGAAAGTCCCACAAAATGAAACGCTTCAGCATCGGCAAATACCATCTTATCAGGAGATACCCGGCTACAGCACCACCACGGGATGGTACAGGTTCGGCAGTACTGCCTCGCCGATGGCCACCAGTTCGCCCTGCCGCGTCACCGCCTTGACGCGCCGCGAGGCCGGTTGCGAACGGAAAGGCGAGGCCGGAAAGTCACGGCCATGGCGGATCTGTGCGGCCGTCAATTCGTCCACGAACACCGTTGGGAAACCCGGCAGCATTTTCGCCGCCGGCACGATGGCGTCCACCAGCCGATCGTCCGCGGCCAGGGATTCGAGCTGCGCAATGGTGCGCGCCTGCTCGATTTCGAATTCGCCGCTGGCCGTGCGCCGCAGCTCGTGAAGATGCGCGCCGCAGCCCAGCAGCCGGCCCAGGTCGTGCGCTACCGAGCGCATGTACGTTCCGCCCGAGCAGTGCGCCCGGAGGCGCGCGTCCGGGCCATTCACCTCCATCAGCGTCAGCTCGTATATGTGCACCTTCACCGGCGCCAGCACCGCCGCCGCGGATTCCCGCGCCAGTGCGTACGCGCGCTTGCCCGCCACCTTCTTGGCGGAAACCGGCGGCGGCGTCTGCATCAACTCGCCGCGAAACTTTTCCAGGCCCCGTTCGAGTTCGCCGGCGTCGAGGCGGACTTCTCTCTTTTCGCTGCTGGGCTCGCCGGCCCGATCGTAGGTATCCGTGGACCACCCGAACCGCACCACGCTTTCGTAGATCTTGTCGCTGCGCACGTAGAATTGCGCCAACCGCGTGGCGCGCTCGATCACCAGCGGCAGCACGCCGGTGGCGATCGGGTCGAGCGTCCCCAGGTGCCCCACCCTTTTTGTCCTGGCGATGCGGCGCACCTTGCTCACCACATCGTGCGAGGTCCACCCCTCCGGCTTATCGACTACGATGGCTCCGTCCAAGTGTCCCTTTCCAAACCCGCTCCAACTTCCCTCTGCCCGCGCTCTTTGACGATTCTCCGCTCCCTCTGCGCTCTCAGGTTTTGACTTTATTCTCCTATTCTTTCTCCGCGTCTTCCTCCGCGTCTCCGCGTCTCCGCGTCGAAAGAGCCTTCCTCGCCGTGCAGATGTACCCCACCGTGAAATTTCGCTCCCGGTCCAGAAAATCCAGAAAGGGCAAGATCAGCGCCGGCGGCGCCAGCAGCATCGCGGCCGGAATGAAACCTAGCCAGCGAAAGCCTCCGGAGAAGAATTGCAGGCCGTTGAGCAAGCGCCGGGCGAGCAGCCGGAAGTAGCCGCCAACCGCGCGCACCTCGCGCACTTCCCAGCCGGTCCTCTCCAGCAGGTATGCCAACCCGTAGCGCGTATATCGAAAGTAGTCGTGCGGCGCCTGGTGCACTTCCCACTCGTGCGGCGCCGCCACCAGCAGCCGGCCTCCCGGCGCCATCACGCGCGCCATCTCGGCCAGCGCCGAGGCCGGCTCGCGCAGGTGCTCGATGGTGACAATCTGCAAGGCCGCGTCGAAGGCTCCGTCGCGGAACGGCAGCGCCGTGAGATCGGCGATAGCGCCCAGCCCGCTGTAATCCCACGCGGCGTCGCCCACCGCCAGGTCCACGCCACAATAGCGCTGGAGCGCGAAGTGGCGCGCGTACTGCCCTTCTCCCGCGCCGGCGTCGAGCACCCGCGCGCCCGCCGCGAGGCCGCGCGCGAACGCCGCCACGGCGTCTTCGATCTCCGCCTCGAAGTGCAGAATGTGCCGCCGCAGCGGGCCTGGCAGCTTGTATGCGAGCGCGGAATACCTCATCGCTTGCGCGCCTCCATCATCACCGTCGAGCCTGCCCGGAAGGCCGCCTCCGCCAGCGTGAACGGCAGCGCCGCCGCCACCAGCGCAAAGTATGCCAGGTCTTTGGCGAGCCGCGCGCCGGCGCTCTCCGCGACCCGCCGCACGCGCCGCGCCATGGGGTCGAGCCCCGGCGCCACGCTGCTCGCCAGCCCCGCCGGGTTGTCGCGCAGCGAGAAGCATTTGCGCCGCACCACCTCGAAGCCGCAAGACTCCAGAAGTTTCTCCACGTCGCGGTCGCGGAAGTCGAACAGGTGGCGTGGCACGTCCACGCCGCTCCACCAGCGGCCCAGCAGGCGGAACTGCCACGACGCCGCGTTGGGAACCTGCGCCACCAGGCGTCCGTCCGGCGCCAGCAGCTCGCGCGCGGCCAACAGGTAGGCGCGCGGATCGTGAAGGTGCTCCAGCACATGGAACATGGTGATGCCCGCGAAACTGCCCGCGCGCAGCGGAGCGCTGGCCAGATCGCCGCAAACCGCCGGCGCCCCCTGCCGTCTCCACGCGATGGCCGCCGCCTCGCGCGATACGTCCAGCCCCGCCACCCGGAACCCGCGCTCCCGCATCATCCCTAAAAAAAGCCCGCCGCCGCACCCCACGTCCAGCAGCGGCCCGCGCGCGCGGGCGCCCCCCAGCGCTTGCGCCACGAACCGCACGTGGTCCCGCAGAACCATGCGCCGGTAGGCTTCTTCCAGGCGGCCGGCCGCGCCCTCATCGGGCGCAAACCAGTAGTCTTCGGGATAGTAGCGGCGCAGTTCCTCGGGGCCGGGCTGCGGATCGAGCCGTGCCAGGCCGCATTCCCGGCACCGCACCACCGCGAACTCCCTGGCCGTGGTCTGGTAGAGCCGGTCCGACGACGTGAACAGCGCCGCCCAGCGCTCGCACCCACAGATCAGGCACGCGCTCATGCCACCTCCCGCAGGCTCAGCCGATGGGCCAGAATCAGCCGCCGCACTTCACCCGGCGTTAACCGCCGGATCCGCCGGATCTCCGCGCGCTTGCGCAGCATGCGCGGCGCCAGGCGCAGCGCCTCCAGATCGCCGCGAACCAGCGCGCCCGCCATCGCGCACTTGCCTCGCAGGCCGGGGAAATGCGCCGTGTCGCCCTCGCCCCGCCGCGCCGCCGCCAGCCCCGCCGCCACGCGCGCCGCGTAGTAAAACGGGTTGAGCCACAGCAGGCTCCAGGGAAACAGCTTGATCGCCAGCAGCAGCCGGTTGCGCTCGATCAATTCCAGCCGCCGCACCGAGTCCTTCCCCAGCGTCGAGCCCCGGTGGTGCCGCACCACGGCCTGGGGCGTGTAGATGCACTTCCAGCCCGCGATGCGCGCGCGCAGCCCCAGTTCGGCGTCGTCGCCATAGGCAAAGAAATCCTCGTCGAATCCGCCGATCCGCTCCAGCATTTCCTTGCGGTACATCGCCGCGCAGCCGTCCGGCCAGAGCGCTTCCTCTTCGTGGTCGTATTGGCCGCGGTCCAGCGCGCCGCTGCCGCGCCCGCGATTCTGTCCATCCGGAAAAATCAGGTGTCCGGCCTTGTCGATGCGCCCGGGGTCCTCCCACACCAGCACTTTGCTGGCTGCCATGCCTACGTCCGGCCGTCCCGAACAGGCGCGGTGGAGCGCGCTCAGCCAGCCCGGTTCGGCTTCCGCGTCATTGTTGAGCAGCGCCACGAATTCGCCGCGTGCCGCCGCGATACCCTGATTGTTAGCTGCGCAGAAGCCCCGGTTTTCCGTGTTGCGGATCACCCGCCAGCCGAACTCCCCTTCCACCATTTCCGCCGAGCCGTCGGTCGAGCCGTTGTCCACCACGATGGTTTCGAACTCCACGCCCGTCTGCCGCGCCAGCGACGCCAGGCAGGCGCGCAGAAGCTCCCTCCGGTTCCAATTCACCACCACGACAGAGATCAACCGATTATGCTAGCAGGGCGCGGCATCGCCCTGCCTCGCTTAGGCGCCTACGGCGCCAACATCGACAAAAACGTGTCGATGTTGAGAAGTCAGAAGTCAGAAGACCAGAAGCCGGAATCACCCCGCACGAATTGCGCGTTCCGGCTTCTGACTTCCTCGACTCCTGACTCCCATCCGCATCGGATCAAGGGCGAAGCCCGTGTTGTATGATGGGCTTAGTCGGCCGAGCACCACCTCTATGACCTCCTTTGGCGAGACCCTGCGCCGCGAACGCCTGAAGCGCAACCTGGAACTCGGCAAGATCGCCGAAGAGCTCAAGATCTCCTCCAGATTCCTGGAAGCCATCGAAGCCGGACAACTCGACAAGCTTCCTGGCGGCGTCTTCACCAAGAGCTTCATCCTCCAGTACGCCCGCCTGCTGGGTCTCGACGAAGAGCAGATCGCCGGCGAAGTGCAGCGCATGCTGGAACCGCCGCCGCCGGAGGTCCCGGAGTTCGTCGAAACGCCCAAACCTGAGGATTCCGGAATTCGCGTGCCGCGCGTGGAGGAGTGGCAGGCGGTTGGCGGAAGCGGCTTTCGCTGGGTGGCGTCACTGGCCGCCGCGGCGCTCGTCATAGCAGTGATGCTGGTATGCTCGGTCCTGTACACTTGGTGGCAGCACGCGCGCCATCCGGCGGCCGCGCGTGAAAGCCCCCCGGTTGCCGCCGTTCAGCCACCGCCACAAACGCCTCCTGTTCAGCCATCCCCGCCGCTGCCGGCCCCGTCGCCCGCGGCTCCCGGCGAGGCTGCCCCTGCTCTAACCGTGGCCCGGAATCCCGCCGCTCAGCCGGTGTCCGGGGCATCCGCTCCCGCGCCTTCGACGGAGCAACCCGCGCCCCCCGCGACGCCGCCGGGCCCAGAGGGCACCCCGCCGTCCGCTCCCGTGGCCGGCACTTCCGAATCCAATCCCAATGCGCCGGTGCGCGTGGAAGTGACGGCCGACGAACCGGTTTGGGTCCAGGCGCGGCGCGACGGCAAGTACGTCTTCTCCGGCACTCTCACCGGCAGGCAGAGCCGCACCATCGAGGCTAACAGCACCGTGATTCTGCGGCTGGGCAACGCCGGTGGCGTCACCATTACGCTGAATGGAAAACCCGTCGGCCCGGTGGGTCCCAGGGGCCAGGTGCGGACGGTTCAGTTCACCTCGGGCGGGTTCGAGATCGTAGCCGTGCCCAAGCCTCCGGCGCCCCTCGATCCCCTGTGACGGCGCAACGCCGCTCTCTGGCGCTTGCGCTCCAGCGTCAGCAATTCGCGCCTTCGGCGATTCTTGATGCGCTCGTCCACCTTGCGCCAGAACTTGCGGAAGTAGCTGACCGCGGAGAGCAGCGCGAAGAACACCACGCCCCACATCAGGATGATGCCCGGCCGCAGCAGCGCCGGATGCCGCACGCTCAGCAGCATGCAGGAGATGGCCACCACCTGCGAGAACATCTTGGTCTTGCCCAGGTCGCTGGCCCTGATGGTGTAGCCTTCGGCCGCGGCGATGGCCCGCAACCCCGAGACCGCGAATTCACGCCCGATAATCAGAATGGCCATCCATCCCGGCAGCGCGCGCACCTGCACCAGTGAGATCAAAGCGGCCGAGACCAGCAGCTTGTCGGCGATCGGATCGAGCAATGTCCCGATGGTGGTGACCTGTTTCCAGCGCCGCGCCAGGTACCCATCCAGCAGGTCCGTGGCGGCGGCCGAGAGAAAAATCGCCAGCGCCAGCCACTCGTTGGTCACCGTGAGACCTCCCAGGCGCAGAACGACGCTCTCCTGCACCAGTGCCGCTACCAGCAGTGGCACGAAAAAGATCCGGAGAATCGTCAGTACGTTGGGAATCATGGCCCAAACCAACTATAATCCCCGGCGATGCCCGGCAACAACCGAGGCCCCCTTATAATTGAGGATGCCCATGAGGAGAGTACTCATCCTCGGATCCCAGGGCACTCTTGGCGGGCAGCTCATGAAGTTGTATCCCGACGCCGTCGGCTGGGATCGCGAAGACCTCGACGTCCTCGATTATCCTTCCCTGCGCGCCCATCTCGGCGGGCTCGGTTTCATCCCCGACGCCGTCATCAATTGCGTCGCTTTCAACGACGTGGACGGCGCCGAAGACCACCCCGCGCAGGCCTTCGCCCTCAATGCCGATTTCGTCGGCGAACTGGCGCGCCACACCAGGGAAATGGGCGTCCCGCTGGTCCACTACAGCACCAATTACGTGTTTGACGGCGCCCACGGCGAATACGCCGAGGAGGACGCGCCCGCGCCGCTCTCCGTATACGCTCGCTCCAAATTGCGAGGCGAGCAATTGGCCGCGGCCAGCGGCGGCTGGTGTTACGTCGTCCGCACCGCGGTGATCTTCGGCCCCAAGGGCTCGAGCGACCTTTCCAAGAAAAGCTTCGCGGACATCATGCTGGATCTGTCTGCGAAGAGGGATACCATCCAGGTGGTGTCGGACGAGATCAACAGCCTGACCTACTCGCCCGACCTGGCGGCAGCCACTCGCCGTTTGCTCGACGCGTTGCCTCTTCCGGGCATCTATCACCTCACCAACAGCGGCAGCGCAAGCTGGTTCGACTTCGCCCAAGAGATCTTCCGCATCGCCGGAAAAAACGTGACCGTGCTTCCCGTTCCGTCAGCCCATTTCCCGCGGAAGGCCGCGCGCCCGCCCAAGGCGGTTCTTCTCAACACCAAGCTGCCCCCTCTCCGCCCATGGCAGGCCGCGCTCGCCGAGTTCCTCAGCCTTCAACTCCGAAATACCCCGCTCATTGAGCCGCGAGCGTGAGCGAGCGGAGGGCACGGCTACAAACACGCTGTTGCTGTCCCTCATCTTATACTTGTAATTCACCATGCCCCTTTCCCGCCGCCATTTCTTCTTCGGCAGCCTCGCGCTGCCGCCCCTCGCCGCCGGCAAACCGGCTGTCGAGCGGCCCAATATCCTGCTGATCCTGGCGGATTATCTGCCCTCTTGGATACTCGGCTGTTACGGCAACAACGAAGTTCGCACGCCCAACCTCGACCGGTTCGCCCAGACCGGCATGCGCTTCCTGAATCACTTTGCGTGCGTGCCGGCCCCGGCGCTGGGCCGCGCCACCCTTCTGACCGGCCGCACCCCCATGCAGCTTGGCGAGGCGGACGCCAGTTCCCCCTCCGAAGTCCCCCTCTCCAAGGTGCTGGAGGGTCCGGGATACGCTTGCGCCGCCGGCGATAGCGCCACGGCCGGGAAGTTCCTCGACCAGCAGGCCGCCGGCAAACCCTTCTTCCTGACGGTCGGCTACGCCAGCCTGCGCCCGCCCTACGACGGCGTGCCGCGGAAGTATCGCGACCTCTATGCCTCAGTGAAGTTCGCCACCTTCAGCCAGGAGGCGGCCGCCAGGAATGCCGCCCGCGATAAGGAAATGCTGGGTGACCTCTCCGGCAACCAGCGAAACGCCGCCGCCGCCGTCACGGCGCTGGATGACGATGTCGCGGCGCTCCTTTCCAGGCTTTCCCAGAAGCAGTTCCTCGACCATACCCTGGTCATCTTCACCTCCACCTGTGGTTCGCTGCTGGGCCGCCACGGCCTGTGGGATGCCGGGCAGGCCTCCGATCCCGTCAACATGTACGAGGAAGTAATCGCCACGCCGCTCCTGTGGAGCTGGCCCGGGCACGTGCCGCCGCAATTGACCCGGCCCGAACTGGTGAGCGCTTACGATCTTGTGCCCACCCTCTGCGATCTCACTGGTGCCGGTCTGCCCGCCCGGAGTCTGTGCGGCCGCAGCTATTTGCCGCTCGCCACCGGCAAACCGCTGCCCAAAAAGCAGCCCTGGCGCACCACCGTTTTCGGCCACCTCCAAAACACGGAGATGGCCCGCGAGAAGCGTTACAAGCTGGTTCTGCGCGACCGGGGGAAGGGGCCTGACGAGCTCTACGATCTCCCCGTGGATCCGCGCGAAAGGGTCAACCAGTACGACAATCCGCAGTATCTGACGGTCCGGACTTCACTGGCCGCCGAGCTTTCCAGGTGGAAGCAGAGCTATTCGGCATAGCGCCAATACTGTTCACTTTGGCGTTGAGCCCGATAGGGCGAAAGAAGATGGCCCAAGGCGTCAGCCTTGGGAAAGGGATGAACAGCCAGAAAGCCCCGGACCGGGGCGGAAGACCTGGGCCGCAGCATCTTACGCCCCTCCGGGCTGAATCGTTTTCGTGCCCATTCCCACGGCTTGCGCCGTGGGCTAGAGTCTACCGCTCCTGCGGAGCTGGCTTAAATAAACAGCATTCGGCCCAGCGCCGCAGCCCGCTGGCCCTATTTCTTCTCGGGCGCCTTGCACTTGGCCAGCGAGTGATCGTTATCCTTGTAGCACTTGCCGGTGTCGTTCAGATCCTTCGCTCCCATCTTGACGTGGCAGTAGACGCAGCCCTTGCTCTCCTTCTTGGCGTACTCGGGCTTGCCGTAGGTGGCCGAGGTGCACAGCAGGAAACCAGTCATCAAAATGGCCGCCGGAAGCGCCACTTTCAACGCGCGCATAGCATGTCTCCTAAGTTTTGACGCCTCAGGCGAAACCCCATCCTGAGGTCTAAAACGACTTTACCGCAGAATGGGGACCCCCTGGGGATGGGAAGCAGTCAGCCTCTGTCGGCATTGGCAGGACTGGGTTCTACCGAATCCACCGGCTCGATAACCCAGTCCAGCGATTCGGGGTCCGCTCCCTTCGATTCGGGGTCCGCTCCCTTGGTCAGTTTGCTGTAAAGCCGGCGGTCGATGGTCAACGCCACCACCCGCATGAGTTCCCACAGGAGATACACCACCACGTAGGCCGGCAGCAGCAACACCGTTAGAACTCCGGCCAGCCCGGCAGCTCCGTTCACAATCGTCTCCAGGGCGTCCTTGATCCTTTGGATGAGTGCTCCGGCCCCGCTGGGCAAGCTGATTTTATCGAGCCACCCCTGCCACAAGCTGACCACCGGGTCCACAAAGCGATGCGGATCGGCGAAGAGGTAGCCGACGATCCAGAGCCAGACCGCGAAGGCGATGAGGTAAATAGGCAACGTGCGCACCCAGCCGAACTTCTTCCAGCACCGGAACAGGAAAACCTTTTCGCTGCCAGCCACCAGTTCGTTTCGGATCGCCGTCGTCGAGTCGATGTTATCGTGCACCTTCTTCAGGAATAAGGGCGGCGTCTTAAGCGGTGGGATGTCCTCGTCCTTGTCGGGGATCAACCCTTCCCGGCACCACCGGCGGATCATCGCATCGATCAGGGTGTATCCGTGGTACATCAGCGCCTCGGTCTCGATGTAGCTGAATTGATCGAGGTCCGTTCGAATGCGTGCCAGTGGCTCGATGAATTCGTTGGAAACCCGCTTGGCTACACTGCCGTCGTCTTTCAGGTTGAGCAGCAGGTGGATGAAGGCGAACCGGATCCGATGGGCATTCTTGGCCAAGGCCACCAGATCCAAAAGCTTGTTGCGCACCTGGTGCATCAGGATGTCATTGACCCGGGAAAAAACCGCCAGACGACCGGTGGACATGGTGTGTTTCAGCTCGAGCTGCCCGCACGCATCGCTGATCAACAGAGTATCGACGGGAGCGTGGTCGGGCGGCGGCGGACAATGCTCCTCGCGCGGATGCCTTTCGGGCAGAGGCAGCAGCCCTTCCACTCCCTGGTTGTCGCTCACGCCCCCGTCCACCAACAGCTCCCCGCAGATGGCCGTCGGCGGAAATATTACGGGCACGCCGGAGGAAGCCCCGACCACTTGCGAGAGCTTGAGCACGTTCTTGTTGGACGTCTTCAGTTGGGCCAGATACGTGTTCGCGTCGCGGGAGAATGCCTTCCGCTCGCCGGTCATCAGTGAGGTCGTGTTCAGCAGGAGCTTTGGCCCGGTGAGCACGGGGGCTCCGCCGGTCGGCCTCGCCGCGCCGTGAGGCACGGCCGGAAGCTGATCGAGGCTGTAGTCGTGATAGAAGTGCTGGTCGTACTCTTCTTGAATCAAGATGGAAAAGGCGTGCTCTCGAAAGGGCCTCAGCGCCACGGCTTTCACCAGCAGCCATGGGTGATACCGCGGCGAAAATACCAGTGCCCTCGAGCGCATGTTCAGCCGCACTTTTCGGAGGAATTCTCTGGCGACTTTTTTATAAGCCTCCACCCGGGCGGCGGGGTTGTACCAGTCGCCCGGCGGCAGCAGGCGGAGCTGATCCTCCATGGCGTAAGCGTAATATGCGGCCACGATCGAGCCCCCGGAGACCGCCGAGATTACCGATACCCGGTTCATAATCCCGAGTTCTTCGAGCCGGAGGATTACCCCCAGGTGAAAGATGGACGCTCGGAAGCCCCCACCCGACAGGGCCAGCCCGATTCTCTCCTTAGGATTGGTGGTGTTCTGCGGTGAAGCCGTCGTCGCTGACACAGAGTGGCGCCTCCCTGGCCACCAGCGATTATACATCCAATCGCCATTTTTGGACCCTTTTAGGCCCCATGGTGGCGCAAGCGCCTTCTCCAGGCGACTCGCCCCGCAGGTTGCCATCCGGCCAACCTGCCCCACCGCTTGTCCAGATCTCCAGTCAACCCTTCACAGGTTCGCGTTCGGTTCCATGCTGCGCCACAGATACCAGCTCGCCACCGTGCAGTAGGGCCGCCACCGCGCGGCCATCGTCTCGATGTCGGCCGGCTCCGGCAGCTCGGCAAAACCGTACGCCTTGCGGATGGCGGCGCGAATCCCCAGGTCGCCCGAGGGCAGCACATCCGTGCGCCGCAGCGCGAAGATCAGAAACATGTGCGCCGTCCACACGCCGATGCCCTTCACCTCTGTCAGGCGCTCGATCACTTCCTCGTCGGGCAGGTCCGTCAGCTCTTCGAAGTCCACTTTGCCGTCGCGCGTGTGCCGCGCCAGGTCGCGGATGTAGGCCGTCTTCTGCCCCGAGAGCCCCAGCGTCCGCATTCGCGCCGGGCGCAGCTTCAGGATGCCCTCGGGCGTGAGCTTCCCGCCCGCCGCCTTCACCAGGCGGCCGAAAATGACGCTGGCCACGCGCCCGCTGAGCTGCTGGTAGACGATCGATTTCACCAGCGTTTCAAAATCCGGGTCGCGAAATTCGATACGATAGTCTCCGACGCGGTCGATGATCTCGGAAAGTACCGGGTCGGACCGTTTGAGGTGGTGAATGGCTTCCTTCATGGTGAAACCATCGTGCGAGGGGATACGTCACCTCTATTCTATCCGGATGCGACTACCCTTCCTTTTTGCGCTTGGCGGCGCACTTCTCGCGCAGGCGCCGCCCCAGTCCAAACCGCCCGACGACCTGCCCTCCATTACCGTGGATGTGGATGTGGTCAGCATTCTGGCCTCCGTCCGCGACAAGCGCGGCGCCCTGATCCCCAACCTCCAGAAGGACGATTTCACCATCCTGGAAGAGGGGAAACCCCAGACGATTAAGTATTTCACCCGGGAAACCGACCTCCCGCTCACCATCGGCCTGCTGGTGGACGTCAGCGGCAGCCAGCGGAACCTCATCGATATCGAGCGCCATGCCGCTTCCCAGTTCTTCTCCCAGGTCTTGCGCAAGAAGGACGAAGCCTTCCTCATCAGCTTCGGCGAAGAGACCGAATTGCTGCAAGACTACACCAACTCCGCGCGGCTGCTCACTCAGGGACTCAATCAACTGCGTGTCAGCTCAGGCGTCAGCGGCATTACTCCGGGGCCTGTCCCCACTGCCGGCCAGCCCCGCGGCACCGTGCTCTACGACGCCATTTACCTGGCGGCCACCGAAAAACTCAGGAGCGAGGTGGGCCGCAAGGTCATCGTCGTCATCACCGATGGCGTGGACCAGGGCAGCCGCATGACCCGCAACCAGGCTATTGAGGCCGCCCAGAAGGCCGACGCCGTCATCTACAGCATCGACTACTACGATCCTGGCGCCTACGGCAGGTTCGGCATCGGCTTCGGCGGCAGCGGC
This sequence comes from Bryobacteraceae bacterium, assembly GCA_049510555.1. Lineage (GTDB taxonomy): Bacteria > Acidobacteriota > Terriglobia > Bryobacterales > Bryobacteraceae > Fen-178. The sequence continues at coordinate 99,284 of JBEKYW010000008.1, read as the reverse complement.
GGAGAAGGCGAGCTGCGCAAGATGTCCGACGAAACCGGCGGCCACGTTTACAGGGTGGACCGCGGCCACTCCCTCGACCAGGTCTTCCGCGAGCTCCAGGACGAAATGCGCAGCCAGTATTCCATCGGCTACACGCCCGCCAACGACCTGAAAGACGGCTCCTACCGGCGTCTCGACGTCCGCCTGGCCAACAAGGACCTCAAGGCCCAGGCGCGCAAGGGATACTACGCCATCAAGCCGGAACCCCGCTGACCGCCCGGCTCCGCTCCGCGAAATAACTCTCCAGCGCCTCGCGCAAAGGCGGCATGGGCGCCAGTCCCACCCGCTCCATCTTGGCGTTGGAGAGCGCCGAGTACTTCGGCCGCCGCGCCGGCGTGCGGTATTCCCGCTCGCTGGTGGCCAGCAACATCGGCGTGGGACCCGCCACCTCGAAGATCATTCGCGCGAATTGAAACCACGAGATCGGCGTGCCGCCCCCGATATGGAACAAGCCCGATTCCCGCCCCTCGATCAGGTCGATGGTCCGCGCCGCCAGCAGCGGAGCGAACGTCGGGGATGCCACATGGTCTTCCACCACCCGGATCGGCTGCCCCGAGCCCGCCAGCCGCAGCATCAGCTCCACAAAATTGCCGCGCGCCGTAGCCAGCCCACCGGGACCAAACACCCCCGAGGTTCGCACGATCAGGGCCCGGTCCAGATACGCCTGCGCGTACAACTCGCCCGCCAGCTTGGAGACCGCATAGGCCCCCAGCGGGTGCGTCGGATCGTCTTCCGCGTAGGGATGCCGCGCCAGGCCATCGAAGACGTAGTCGGTGGAGAAGTGCGCCAGCCGGGCATCCATCTGCCGGCAGGCCAGCGCCAGGTTCCGCACCGCCAGCGCATTTACCTGGAAAGCCGCTTGCGGCTCTTCCTCGGCCACGTCCACCTGGTTGTAAGACGCGGCATTGAACACCACTTCGGCGTCGAACCCGGCCAGCGCGCTCTCCACCGCCGCGGCCTCCGTGATATCCACTTCGTCGCGGTCCCAACCCATCACCGCGTAATGCCGCGCTCTCAGCTCCCGGACCAGCTCCACCCCCAATTGCCCGGCCGATCCAAACACCACCGCTCTTCGCTTCATAGGAATCTTCTACTGCCACTGGTGGAGGAACACCCACACAATCGCCGCCAGCGCCGCCAGCATCACCACCGCCACCATCCCGTGCTTGCGGCCGGGCGTCAGCCACTCCCGCGGGCTTGACCCGCTCTGAGCGCTCAGAATCGCTTGCACCACCTGCCGTTGGGCGGCGTGCGGCAGCGTCCCCATTGCCTTGGTGATCTCTTTCCGTCCCCTTCGGTCGGCGATCAGAATGGTGCCGGAATTCCCCCCGCTGGTGGACTGGAGCAGCCTGGTCCGCAGGCCGGACGGGACCTCGTCCACCGACCGGTATACCAGCTCGGCGTCCCCCGAGGAGATCAAGACCGTGGACGTCTGGAACAGGCCCGAGGCGCCCGGCTTGGCCTCGCCGCAGTGAGGGCACCGGGCTTCTTCCTCGTCAAACTCGTTCCCGCAACGCGTGCAGGTCATCGCGCCACCGCCCGGGCCGGCCTGGCTTTCCCCGCGCCCAGGGCTTCCTCTCCCACATTATCCAGCACAGCCTGGATGAATCCCAGGGCGGCCTTCGACAACGCCTTGTCCTTGCGGTAGATGAGACCCAGCCGCCGCACCATCGGCTCCGGCGCCAGCGTGATGGCGCGCAGCTTCCCCGCGGCGATTTCCTCGCCGCAGTTCGATACCGCCAGGAACGTCACCCCCAGGCCCGCCGTCACGAACCGCTTCATCATCTCCGTGGAATCCAGTTCCATGGAGATCCGTATGTCGTCCGCCACCGGCTCCAGCCATTCGTTCAGCCGCGTCCGCGTCTTGCCCTGCTTGGGAAGAATCAGGAAGTGCTCCACCAGGTCCTCCGGCAATACCGCTTTCCTCCCCGCCAGAGCGTGGCCTGCCGGAACAATCAGCCGGATCTCGTCGTGGTAGATGCTCACCACCTGTATGCGCCTCTCTTCTACCGGCAGTTGCGTGAGGCCGAAGTCCGCCACGTTCTCCAGCACCGCTTCCATCACGCGCGCCCCGTAAGAGCGCAGTACCTGAAGCTGGACCGCCGGGAAGAGCTGGCGGTATTCCGAAAAAACCTTGGGCAAAACGTAGATGCACGTGGCTTCGTTGGCCGCGATCACCAGTTCGCCGCGCGGGTTGCTCTCCAGCTCGGCCACCGCGTCCTGCGCCCTCCGCCGCAGTTCCAGCATCTGTTCGGCAAATTCCGCGAAAACCTTGCCGGCCGTGGTGAGCGAAATGCGGCTGCCGAACCGCTCGAACAGGTCGGTGCGCAGTTCCTGCTCCAGTTGGCGCACCTGCGCGCTGATGGCCGGCTGCGTGCGGTAGCACGTCTGGGCGGCCTTCGAAAAACTCTTGAGCCGGACAATCTCCAGAAACGTGTGGAGCTGGTCGAAGTCCATGGGGTGCCCTTGGGGCCCGGCGCCGCGGACCGCCTGTCAGTCAAATCATAGCAGAGGCCCCCGGCTTCAGTTGCGCCTGCCTTCCCGTCGCGGATACCATCAAATAGGTGTTGATGCCGAGTACGTCGCCGCCCTGCACGCCCCCCGCGCACCGCGCCGCGGCCGTCACTACCTGCAATTTCAACAAAGGCCCGCGCCAGCTCCTGTTTCCTCCGCTCCCTCCGCGCTCTCGGGTTTTGACTTTGCTTCTTCTCCGCGTGCTTTTCCTCCGCGTCCTCTGCGCCTCCGCGGTGACTGGTAGTCTTCTTCTGCTCGCTCCAGTTCCCGGCCTTCGCGCCCAGACCGGCGACAATGTGCTCCTGGTGGTGAACCGCAACGACGCCGTTTCCCGCGCCATCGCCGATTACTACCGCCCTCGCCGTTCCATCCCCGTCCGGAACGTCTGCTACCTCGCCACCACTTCCGACGAGGAGATCTCCTGGACGACTTACGAAGAGCAAATCGAGCGGCCCGTTGGCGCTTGCCTCCAGAAGGCCGGTCTTCAGGAAGACGTGCTGTACATCGTGCTCACCATGGGCGTGCCGCTCAAGGTCGAAGGCCCTCCTGCGTCGCTCCTCACCTCCGAGCACTGCTCCGTCGATTCCGAGCTGGCGCTGCTCTATTCCAAGCTGCGAGGCGTCCAGTTCCCGCGCGGCGGCGGCGTTCCCAACCCTTTCTTCATGAAGCGTGATGAGCCTTTTCGCCATCCCCGGTTTCCCATCTACCTGGTCACCCGCCTGGCCGCCTACGACCTCGCCGGCGTCAAGGCCATGATCGACCGCGCGCTGGCCGCCCATAACCGCGGCAAGTTCGTCATTGATCTTAGTTCGGCCAGCGAAGGGCAGGGCAACAACTGGCTCCGCACCGCCGCCATTCTGCTGCCCGCCAACCGCGTCGTCTTGGATGAAACCCCCCAGGTCCTGTACGGCCAGAAAGACGTGATCGGCTACGCCTCCTGGGGATCCAACGATGACAACCGCAAGCAGCGCTGGCTGGGTTTCCAGTGGTTGCCCGGAGCCATTGTGACCGAATACGTTTCCACCAATGCTCGCACTCTGAAGCGCCCGCCCGACGACTGGGTATTCGGCCGCGACAGGCAGAACGGGTTTGGCGGCTCCGCTCAGGGCCTGTCTGCCGACTATCTCCACGAAGGCGCCACGGGCGTCTCAGGCAACGTATACGAGCCTTTTCTCACCGGCTGTACGCGCCCCGACTACCTCCTGCCCGCCTACTATCAGGGCCGCAACTTGGCCGAGAGCTATTATCTTTCGCTCCCCTACCTGAGCTGGCAAGGCGTGGTCCTGGGCGATCCGTTGTGTTCCCTGGGAAAACCGTGACCGCTTATCACTCCGCCCGCCGGTCAGACCGTCGGGCAGCACGGCTCCTGGGTAGCACAGGCGGCGGAACGCCCGATGCGGGTCTTTGCCGCCGGTGGTTTGGCTTAGAACGGGGCCGCGGTCGAGGTTTTCAGGTCCCTCAGCGGCCGCCCGCTTCAATGGGGCGGGCGTACACTAAGGTGATGTCATGAGAGAGAACGAGCGTTCTCAAGCTACGAGATTCCAGGTGTGGCCGCCTGCGGTCCCAGAGTTCTCCCAGCGAGGGGCACACTCGCGTCCCCTGGAGAATCGGAACAATGGCGCTCAAGAAATCTGAACTCTACAGCTCCCTCTGGTCCAGTTGCGACGAGCTGCGCGGCGGTATGGACGCCAGCCAGTACAAAGACTACGTCCTCGTCCTGCTCTTCATCAAGTACGTCAGCGACAAATACGCTGGCATCCCCTACGCACCCATCACGATTCCCAAAGGGGCGAGCTTCCAGGACATGGTGGCGCTCAAGGGCAACCGCCTGCTCCGGCGCCGCCTTTACGCCCTGGCGTCAACCCGCTTCCGTCTGGAGAGCTGAGTCACTCCGCCTCCTTCACGCAGCGAAACCCCAGCGTCCCCGCGCGGTCCTTGGATGGCCCTATCAGCAGGTACTTGCCATGCTCGTTCAGCTTGTAGGCCGATGGAAAATACCACTTGGATCCCGACGGGCGGTAGCATCCACCGCCGCGTAGGATGGCCGCCCGCGTATGTTCGTCCTGAAATTCCTCGGTCCACTGCCAGATGTTGCCGGTCATATCCATCGCGCCGAACGGGCTCGCGCCCCTGGGGAAAGCGTCGACGGCGGCGGGTCCGCGCAAATCGCGGCCACGCTCCTGCTGTGGCGCGCAGGCGTCGCACCAGGCGTCGCCCCACGGATAGCTCCGGCGGTCCAGTCCCTGTGCGGCGTACTGCCATTCCCATTCGTGAGGCAATCGCTTGCCCGCCCATCGGGCGTAGGCGCGCGCGTCTTCGAGCGATACCCAGGTGACCGGCCGGTTGTCCCAGCCCGTGGGATACCTGCCGTCTTTCCAGTCCTTCAGGAAATTGTGATCGTCGGCCGGGTGATAGTTGGTGGCTTTGAGGAAATCGGCGAACTGCCCGTTGGTGACCGGATACCGGTCGATATAGAAAGGCTTGATCGAAAGCTTCTGAAGGTGGTGGCGGCGCGGGGAATCCTCCCACGGGTACTGCACGTCCACTCCCACATCGTCGCCGCCCTCGATTTCCACCCCGTGCACTTCGAAAACGAATTCCGCCGCGCCCGGAATGCGGACCATCCCTTCCGGCGCCTGCGCCGCCGCCTTGGCCGGCTCGATGGGGACGATCCGCTGCGGCAGGAAGCTCCAGACTTTCGGGAATGTCGCCAGCGGCTGCGCATTCAGCTTCCGCATCTCCTCCAGAAACCCGTTCAGGGCGGGGTCGGCGGCTTCCGGTTGCGCCAGCAGCGCTCCGTAACCCGAGCCTTCCATGGCGAACGACACCACGGCCTTCCCGTTAGTCGCCTCCGGCTTTAGCTCCGCGCCGTGCCAAAGATCGAAGTAGTGCATACCTGCCCGCGCCGGAAGCTCCAACTGCGGCCCGTCGATGTTGTAGGCAGTCCGGTTGACGATGGTCCACAGCGCGCGGCCGTCCTTCGGCCATTGGCTCGCGAAGACGCCGTATTCGAGCGTCGGAGTGTGCGGCTCCCATTCCTTGCTCACCAGGTATTCCGCGAAGCGCCGCTCGATCTTGGCGATCCTGCGGATGGCCTCCGCGTCCCGCTCCGTGATGCCGTTCCAGATGCCCCAGATGTTCTCCCAGGTTTCATAGCCTACGCCGTTGAAGAACGCGTATTGCAGGTTGTCTTTCTTGTCCTTATTCCAGCGGTCGCACACGTTGACCATGTGGCGCGTCTCCAGCCACTTTCCGCGGCTGATCATGGGCACGAAGGGGTAGTCCCAGTAGCCCCAAGACAGGTTGTCCCAGTTGAGCATCTCGTCGCTCTCGGAATAGCCCTCGGGCTCGAAGACCAGCGGGTGCCCGGTGGCGTCGGATGCCGCACGGTAACTCCGCGGCACGCCGCCGAAGGTATCGCCGTTGACGCCGTCGGCGCCGATCTCGGCCATCAGTTTGGCCACCGTTTCCGGCATGGGGAGCGGCTCCGCGCGCGTCCCCACGTCCCACGGCATATGCGGAAACAAGACCCGCAGGCCGTGCCGATGGAAATCCGCGACCATTTGCTGGAGCGCCGCAAGGCCGCCCGGCATGTCCCGCAACATGTCGAACTGATTGCGGTTGTCGATACCGATGTTGGGGTAGACCGGCCACAGCAGCACACTGTCGATGCCGCCGTAGCGGGTTTCGAGGTCCGCCAGGAAACGGTCCACGGTGTACCGCCGCTCGGCCGGGTCGTAGAAATACCGGTCCTCGATCATGGACTGCGGCTGAATGAAACTGCGTTGCGCCCACTGCAATTCGGGCCGATCGTAGTTGGTCCCATCCAGGCCGGCGCGCACCCGGCGCTCTTCGCGATATTGCCTGATCTCCTGCAGCCAATCCGCGGTGTCGGCCTTTGTGGGAGGACCGGGAAACTGCTCCCGCCTGGGCGGGTACTTAGTGTCCTGCGCCATCAGGGGCAGAGAGACAGCGATAATACTCAGGAGCAGGCATCGAGCGTGTTGCATCAGGTTGGTTCCTTATGGCGGCGCAGCCACCCCCACAACGTCATCTCACGCGAGATCGCGTTGCGATTGGGAAATACGAAGCTGGCGGCCTCGGCTTCCCGGCGGCTTACACGGTGAAGCTAATCGACTGCATGCCCAGCCCCGGCATTTCAATGCCCGAGGCTGCGATCGTAGTGTACCGCGGCGCCGCCGGAATCTACCAGCGTCTTCACCACCAATGCGCCAAACCAGTCGGCTTGGCCGCTCAGGCTAGCTTCTGCGTTGGGCGCGTAAACAACGCCGTATGCGGCGTCCTGCCCCGCTAAAGAAAGCTGGGCGGTCCCCGCATAGATGATCGTGAAATTGGCGGGAATCCCGGCTGGATCGGCCATGCTGCCGCCGCTCAGGTCCACTGGCGTGGCTTTGTTCGCACCCGCGATATTGAGGACCACCGGCCCGGCCGGCGAAATCGCGACCTTTGCGCCCCCGGTGAGCGTAATCGAATTCAGGTTGTAGGTTCCCGGCGCAAGCGTCAGCACCGTCTTGCCGCTCGCGACTACGTCATGGTAATTCCCAGGCGCCAGCGACATGTTTGCGGTCGCCTTGATGTCCGAGTTTCCTGCTACCACCGGTCCCGGTGTCGCGAATCCGATGGCGTTGGCGAGCTGCAAATACCCGTCCTTTGCCAGCGCCTTGCCGGAGATGGTGATTCCGGGGCTGCCATTCTTGCACGCGCCTACCGCCGGGTTTGGCGCGTAGATTGCGCCGTTTACCACCACGTTTCCGTTCAGCGCGGCGTTTCCGTTCACGGCAAGATCTCCCTGGCTGTTTGCCTTGCTAGCCGCGTACCCGCCGGCGATGGTGGAATCGTAGCTATCGGTAGACGCATTGCCCGAAAGCGTGATTGCGCCGCAACCAGTGCCCGTAGCATAGACGCCATAACGAAGGATTCCGGATCCGGTGAGACTTACCACCTGCTGGCTGCCCGGGAAGCTACCCGTATTGTCGGTGAGCGTGAGGCTGCCGGTGCGCGCTCCCAGCGCCTGCGGCGTGAACGTCACGGCGATGGTGCAGCTTCCGCCGGCCGGAACCGCCGTTCCGCAATTATTGGCAATAGCAAAATCGCCGTCATTCGCCCCGCCAACCGAGGCGCTGGCGATCGTCAGGTCGGCCGTTCCCACGTTGCTGACTGTCAGCGTCATCGTAGCGGAGGCGCCCAGGTCCTGGCCGCCAAACGACAGCGCCGTTCCCGACAGGCTTATGATCGGTGCCGCTATGACCGTCAGGGTTCCGCTGTATGTGATCACATAGTTGCCCAGCCGCGAGTTCGGATCAATCAGCACCGGCGTGATCGGATAAATTCCCGGCGGGCTGGTGATGGTTGCGGTAGTGGTAAATGTCGCTGTAATGTTGTCGCCATCGACCAGCCCCACGATCGAGCCGGTGAGCGGCGGGTTCGGCGCGCCGTAGTACCGGCTGGCGTTGGCGGCCGTGACCGTCAACGTGGCTTTAGCGATGGCGAAGGTCTGAATCACCGGGCTAGCTGCCACGTAGTCCGCATTACCTGCCTGGTTCGCCGTAATGGAGCACGACCCCGCGCCCGTGATACTGACAGTGCTGCCTGTCACGGCGCAGTTGCCGCTAGCCGTAAACGTCACTGTCAGGCCGGAACTGGCCGTCGCGCCGACGGTGAATGGCGCATCGCCGTACCTATGATTCGAGAGCGCGCCGAAGGTGACGGTCTGGCTCCCTGGCGTCACCTGGAAGCTCTCGTTCACCGGCGTGGCGACGGCCCAGTTAGTGTTGCCTGCCTGCGTCGCTTGGATCGTGCAGGTGCCCACAGAGACCAGCGTCACAGCCGCGCCCGATACCGTGCAGACGGCCGGGGTTGTCGATGCGAAGCTCACCGCAAGCCCCGAGGACGCAGTCGCGCTGACCGTGGGTGTTGTGCCGTATGTCTGATTCGAGAGCGTGCCGAAGGCGATGGTCTGGCTCCCAACCGTGACCGTCAGGGTTCCGTTGATTATGGTCACACTGTAGTTGCCCAGCCGCGAGTTCGGATCGCTCAGCACCGGCGTGATCGGATAAGTTCCCGCCGGGCTGGTGGGGGTCGCCGTGGTGGTAAACGTTGCTGTGACGTTGTCGCCATTGACCAGCCCCACGATCGAGCCGGTGAGGGCAGGCAGCGCGCTACCATAGGTGCTCGGCTTGTTGTCAGCCGTCACCGTCAGGGTGGCTTTAGCGATGGCGAAGGTCTGGATCACCGGGCTAGCCGCCATGTAGTTCGCATTACCTGTCTGGTTGGCCGTGATGGAGCACGACCCCGCGCCCGTGATACTGACAGTGCTACCTGCCACGGTGCAGTTGCCGCTAGCCGTAAACGTCACCGGCAGGCCGGAACTGGCCGTCGCGCTGACCAGGAACGGCGAAGCGCCGTACGTCTGGTCTGCGAGCGCACCGAAGGTAATGGCCTGGGGCCCGACCGTGACCGTCAGGGTCACGGGAACGGCGCTCCACAGGTTAACGGCGTTCGGCGCGCTCACGGCCAATACGCCTGCGTAAGTTCCGGGTGCCAGGGAAGCCGTATTGACGTTCAGCAGCAGGGTCGCCGAACTGCTCGAACTGGTCACGGTCGTGGCGGACAGACTCGCGCCCGGGATCCCGTTCACGGCCGCGTTGAAAGACAAGCCGCCGCTCGTCATGTTGACGGTGATGGGCACCGACAGAGCCGGCTGCCCCTCCGCGTAACTCAACTGCACGCTATCGGCGTTGATGGAGATGCCCGGCGCCTGGCCGGCGGGGTTGTCGATCACAATCCTGTAGGCAGGGCTCGTCTGTTTGCCTCCGCTGTCAGTAAGCACAACGCCGACTACGAAATAGCCGGGATACGTCGGGGTTCCCGATATCAAGCCCGATGAGCTCAGCGAAAGCCCGGCCGGCATGTCCGAGCCGGTGACGAGCGAAAAGGTGTAGGGTGGCGTGCCGCCGGCAGGATTCAGTTGCGTCGAATAGGACGTGCCGACCATGCCGTTAGGCAGCAGCGCCGCGGGTGTCATCGAGAGGGACCCCACAGAGATTGTCAGCGAGTAGGAAGCGGTCTGTCCCACCGAGTCGGTGCCCGTCAAGGTCAACGGGAAGGTTCCCGCGGTGGTCGGGATGCCCGCCAGGAAGGATGGAACGCTGCCGTTGCCGGCGACCACGGAAAGGCCCGGCACGCTGCCGGTCATCGACCAGGTGTACGGCGGAACCCCCTCCTCCACGCAACAATCCAGGTTCCTCAGGAAAGGCGTGCCCACAAAGGCAAAGCCGAAATTGGAACTCGATGTTACCGTGGGTGGATTGAGGTTGCTTGCCGGCGGGACCGCCAGCGATCCGCCATTGGCGTTAGCCGAGTAGGTGGCGTCGCTCAGCGTGAAATACAACTGAAAGGTTCCGTTGAAACGCGGGGTGCCGGAGAGGACGCCGCTGGAGCTCAGCGTCATCCCCGGCGGCAGCGGATACAGGGGGCTTTCCACGAACGTATAAGGCGCCGTTCCACCCGCCACGGAATAGGTGTAAGTGTATGGCTGCCCCTGTACGGCCGGCGGCAGGTCATACCAGTTGATGCGAAGCTGATTGAGCTGCATGGGCAGCACCGTGCCGCCGTAAGTCCGGTCGGCGGCATGGCCGGCGTTATCGACCAGATGAACAGTGTAGGTGTACGGACCGGGTGCGGACGGTGCGCCGGAGATGGTGCTGCCAGAAAGGCTGAGGCCGGCCGGCAGCATTCCGGAACTAATGCTCCAGGTGAGCGGCGAGGTGGCGCCACTGGCCGTGAGCGAAGCTGAATAGCCCACCCCGGCCGAGAGACCGAACGGCTGCGCCGTAGTAATTTGGATACCGTTCGACGTGGTGACCGTCAGCGTATAGCTGGTGGTGTAAGTGTGGCCCGCCTGATCCGTCGCAGTGGCATAGAAGGAATAACTGCCCGTGCTGGTGGTGGTGCCCGAAATCAGGCCCGAGGACGACGCCGTGATGCCCGGCGTACCCGGCGGGAACATCGGCGTGTTAATGCCGGTGGGAGCATAAGAGAACGTGTACGGCGCGGTTCCGCCCACGACCGTAAGCTGCTGGGAGTACGCTACGCCGGCGGTAACTCCTTTCAGCGACCCGCTGACAATGGCAATTGGCGTGACGTTCAAGCTGAACGTGCGCCGCACGCGCTCGCCGGTGGAATCCTGGACGATCAGGTCGAACGTATAAGTTCCGGCGGTAGTGGGTTCGCCCGCCAGAATGGTCGTGCCGTATGTGACATTTGGCGGCAGCGAAGTGCCGCTGTACAGACCCAGAGCATCGGGAAGTGTAGAGCCGGAGGCTATGCTCCACGAGTATGGAGGAGTGCCGCCGCTCGGCGTCAGCGTGTACGCCACGCTCGCTCCTACGCGCGCATCCGGCAACAAGGTGCTGGACTCCGTGAAGTTCAGCGGAGGCGGAGTGGCGGAGTTGAGGAAAAGCGTGAAAGCCTGAGTCACCGGTGAAGCGCCATCGGTCGCCGTGACCGTGAAGCGGAAGAGGCCGGCGCTGGCCGACGGTGTGCCGCTGATGGTTCCCGTGCTGCTGCCGATGCTCAGACCCGAGGGCAGTCCGCTGGCCGTCCAGGTTATGGAGCTTTTGCCGCCCGTGGCTGTGAACGTGTAGCTGAACGGAACGCCGATAGTGGCCTCCTGCGTAAGAATTCCCGGCGGGGTAATGCCCGGCCCCGAGATCGTGATGGTCGAGATAAAGAGGCTAAAGGTGTAGTTGATGCTGAATCCCGAGCTGCTGTCGCTCGCCGTCAGCACGAAGCTGTAAGAACCGGCCGCGGTTGGCGTGCCACAGAGAGCCGAACCGCACAAGCCCATGCCCGGCGGGAAAGCGGAGTACGGGCCTATCGACCAACTCACCGTGCCGGCGTTGTCCCAAGCCAGCAACTGCTGCGAGTATGACGTCCCTACTGAGCCGTTCGCCAGCGAAGTCGTGGTGTAAAGCTGGAAGGGCGCCACGTTGATGTTCATGGTCTTGACGCCGATGTTGGCAGGCGTAGCCGAATCCTGCGCCTGGAGCGTGAACGAAAAGCTGCCGGCCGCCAGAAACGAGCAGGCCAGATCGTAGCTGCCGGTGCCGTTCGAGAGCAGCGCGTTGCCGGTCTCGAGCGCGCAGCCCGGCGGCAAAGCGCTCAGCGCCGTAATCGTGTACGGCCCCGTGCCGCCGCTCGGATTGATGTTGAAGATACTGCTGCCGCCCGAGGCGACAGTGCCGAGGCTCGGTCCGAGCCCGATGCTCACGGTGCTGGGGGCAATATTGAAATTGACGAATTGCTGGAGCGCGTTGCCGGTATCGTCATCGACCTCGATCAGCGTGCTGAAGCTGCCGGTATTGGCGGGCGTACCGCTAATGACGCCGGTGTGCTGGTCCAAGCTCAACCCCGGCGGCATCGGATTGCCGGCAAGCGGCGTGGTCCATGAGGTGTAGTTGCCCGAGCCGCCCTGGGCGACCTGAGCCTGCGTATAGGACGTGTTGTAAATGAGCTGCGAGTAGGTGGTCGCGTAAGTGCCTGTGCCGGGATTGCTGATGGGCCAGGTGCCGACGTTGAGCGACATCAGTGGCGCGATGAACGTGAAGGTCTGGGTCGCCCAATTGTTAAAGTGGTCCGTCACTTGCAAAGTGAACGTGAACGAAGCGCCCGGACCGCTGCCCGCTTGCATCACGCGTCCGGCCAGGTAGGTAAAGCCCGGGTTATACAGGGAGCCTATGGTTTCACCCGGCGTTTGCAAGCTGAGGCCCGGCGGCAGCGTGCTGCCAGGGGCGACGCTCCAGGTGTACGGCGGCACGCCGCCTTGCGCAGACAACGACAGATTGAACGTGTTCCCCACCGTGGTGTAGCCGATGGGGCTGGTGGTGGTGATGAACAGCGGCGGCGGCAGCGTATTGAATGGAATCAGCAGGCTGAACCGCTTCTGAACCTTCCCGTTGGAGCCGCTGGCCTGCACCGTGAAGGTGCTGTTGGAGTAGCCGGTGGGCGTTCCGGCAATGGCGCCAGTGGAGGAATTGAAAGACAGGCCACTCGGCAGAGATCCGCTGGGGATCGACCAGGTGCAGTTACTCCCGCATCCGGACGCTGAGAGCGTCTGCGAGTAAGCGATGCCGATCGCGCCCTGCGGCAAAACGCCGTTGGTGGTAACGCCATTGAGGGTGATGGCGAACGGATCGACGTTGATGGTGTAGCCGAAGCTCACCGATACCGGGGTCGAATCGGTGATGGTAATGGTGGCCGTGGATGTGGACCCCGTGACCGTGCCTGTACCCGAAGAAATCGTGCCCGTGGCGGAGTTCATCGATAGCCCGTTCGGCAGATTGGTGGCCGACCACGTATAGGTGCCGGTGCCGCCATAGCCCGTGAAGGTGAACGAATACGAACTGTTCTGAGTCGCATTCGGTGGAGCGCCCGGAGTCAGGATGTTCAGCGAAGTAGCGGTAATGCTCACGGGCCGGTCGAATGTGGTCCCGGTGGCATCCGTTACGCGGAGCGAAGTGTTCCACGTGCCAGGCGTGGCCAGCACTCCGATGAACCCACCAGTGCCGCCGGAAAGAGAGAAGCTCTGTGGAAGCGGCGTGCCATCCTGCACGCGGTAGCCAGGCACCGTCCCAGCGCCCGGAGTGAGCGAGTAATGATACGGCGGTTTGCCGCCCGAAGCGGTCAACTGGAAGTTGTGTGCGCCAAGGCTAAAGGTCCCCAGATTGGGTCCGGTTCCCAGGAACAACAGGGAAGAAACGCCATTGGCGTAAATCGAGATATTGAACTGCTCGATGAAGACCTCACTCGAGTCCGTTGCCTGCACGTAAAAGGAGTACTGGCCGGTGGCCGTGGGCGTTCCGTGGATCCACCCGCTGGTTTCCAGGTTGAGGCCCGGAGGCAGATAATATCCTGGCACCAGCGTAAACGTAGTAGGCGTCATGTTGCTGGAAAGGGTGACACTGTAACTGGCGCCCACATTGCCGTGCGGCAGCGAGCTGGATGTCGTGATGTTGAGCAGCGTAACCACGATGGTGTACTGCAGCGCTCCGGTATTCGTCCCATTGGCCGCCTGCACCAGGAAGCTGTAAGTGCCCGCCGTCGTGAAGGTGCCGCTCAGCAGGCCGCTTGTGGTGTTCAGCGTAATGCCCGGCGGCAGGCCGCCCGTCTGGCTCCACGTGTAAGGCGGCGCGCAACAGGCGTTAAGCTGGTAGGAAAGCGTGGATCCCACCGTGTAGTAGCCGATAATGTCCGTGGTCGAGCCGGGGGAGTCGAAGTAGTACTGGTTCAGGCTGATGGTCGAGGTTCCGCCGCCGATGGAAAAGTATTCCGTTAAATGCAGGGTACTGCCCGATCCCGTCTCGGTAAACGTGAAGTCCGGGCCGAAACTGCCGTTTTCGAGCGGCGTTCCGCTCACCTTCATGCCGTTGAGCGACAGTCCGAGTCCATCGGGCAGAACGCCGCGCGCGATCTGAGCGGTGTAGGCGGGCGAGGTCGAGCCGCCCAGCACGCGCAGCAGCTTGGAATATGCCACGCCGCGAGTGCCGTTCGGCAGATTATCGCTGCCGTCGATGAACAGCGTGCTCACGGTCAGCGGGAAGGCTTCGGTGGCCGTGGCGCCCGTGTTGTCCGTCACCGTCGCCTGGACGTTGTAAGTGCCGGTGGCCAGCGGCACACCGTACAGTTCCACGTCGGTCGCACCGACCCGGTTCGGCATGTTCCCGCTGCCGGTGCGGAAGCTCATTCCAGACGGCAGGCCCGTTACATTCCAGGTGAATGGTGCGGCGCCGCCACCAACCCCGATCTGCCGCTCGCACGCCATTCCAATGGTGCAATCGTCGAAATTGCTGTAGGTGAAAAGCGAGGGCAGCACCGGCGGTCCGCCGATGACTGCGAGCGCCATCGTCTTGGTGTAGGAGAAATTGTTCTTATCCGTGGCCGTGAGATTGAAGGAAAAGCGGATCGCCCCTTGCGTCACGGTCCCCGAAATCAAGCCCGTCGAACTGTTGAGCGCCAGCCCGGAAGGCAGCGCGCTCACGCTGAAGGTATAGGGCAGAGTCCCGCCGCTGGCCGCCACGGTGTAACTGTAGAAATAGTTTTGCGTGGCGTTCGGCAGCACGCCCGGACTGGTCACCTGAACCAGTGAAACGTTCAACGACGAGCAAACATTCACCGTGTCCACACCGTCGTTGATGGTGTAATTGATGTTGTAATAGCCGGCCTGCGTGGGCGGGCCGGAAAGCACCCCGTTGGCCAGCGTCATTCCCGCCGGAACGTTGGAGGTTGCAGTCCAGGTGACCGCACCGGCGTTGTTGAGGGCCGAAAGGCTATAGCTATACGACTGTCCGACAAACGCGTCTGGTAACTGGTAGCATGCGTTTTCCTTTCCTACCAGTCCCGTGATCTTCATGGTGAAAGCTTGCGAAAAGCTTTGCGTTCCGCTGGTAACCTGCAGCGTGAAGCTGTAAGTGCCCGGAGTGGTGGCCACGCCCATCAGCCCGGCAGAGGCATTGGACGAAAACCACGATGGCGTATCGGTGCGAAGCGCCAATCCCGGCGGCAGCGTGCTGCCAGTAGCGACGCTCCAGGTGTACGTTCCGTTGCCGCCGCTGGCGACGAGCGAGGTCTGAATTTCGCCGATGGACCATGTTCCGAGGTTGGCGGAAGAGGTGATGAATAGAGGCGGCCCGCCGCCGGTGGCGTACACGGCCATATTGAAATAACCCACCGCGCTATGGCTGGCGGAATCGCTGACGTTCACATTGAAGAAATATTGGCCGGTCGCCGAGGGCTTGCCGCTGATAACGCCGGTGGCCCCATCCAGCGAAAGCCCCGGCGGAAGGAACTGGCCCGCACCCAGCGACCAGGTAAGCGAACCCGTGCCGCCCGTGGCAGTCAGCGTCTGGCTGTAAGACACGTTCACGTTGCCATACGGCAGCGTGGATCCGGTGGTCACCACCAGCGGAGTGACCACGATGGTGATTTGGCGGGTGCCGTAGTTGGATGGGACGCCGGTCTGCGTGGCTTGCACCAGGAAGGTGTAGGTTCCCGCCGTGGTCGGCGTGCCGCTCAGAACACCGCCGCTCGAAAGCGTGGTGCCCGTCGGCAGAGACCCGCTAATCTGCGTCCAGACATAGCTGGCCGCGCAGCACGCCCCAAGCAGCAAGGAATACGGTTGGTTCAGCGTCGCATACTGGGTGTTGTAGAAGTTTACGTTGGTCGATGTTCCCGCAACGCCGCTGATGTAGGGGTACTGCGCCAAGGTCAGTGTATGGGCCGTGCTGGCCGAATCGGTGAAGAGGAACAGCGGATTGAACCCGCCGCTTTCCGTGGGCGTTCCACTGACCGTCAGGCCGCTCAGGGACGTCCCGGCCGGCAGGGTGCCGGAAAAGTTCGTGGTGGGCACTACCACGGCAGTGTAGGTCGGCACGCCGCCGACAATGCGCAACGGCCCGGAGTAGTACACTCCCACGGTTCCGCTCGGCAGGCCGGTGTCCAGCCAAAGCGCGGAGACTTTCAGCGGGAAGACCTGGGTGGTGCTCAGGTTGTTGGCATCGGTCGCCGTAATTGTGACGTTGTAAGTTCCCAAAGACGTGGGCGTGCCCCACAGCTCTAAGTCGTTCGCGGTGACGTTAGACTGCGTCGTTCCGCTGCCGGTGCGGAAGTCCATTCCCGGCGGGAGGTTGGTGGCAGTCCAGGTGAACGGCGGAGTGCCGCCGCCATAGCCGTAAATCGCGCGTGAGCAGCCCTGGCCGATGGTGCAATCGTCCAGGTTCCCATATGGATTTAACAATGGCATGTTTTCTGGCGTGCCCAGCACATAGATCGCCATGTTCTTGGTGTAGGACAAGCCATTGTGATCCCTGGCCGTGACACTTATCGCATACCTGCCTTGGCCGGTATTGGTGGGCGTGCCGGAGACAACTCCGGAATTCAGAGTCATGCCGTTCGGCAGCCCTCCTCCCACGATGGCAAACGTGTAAGGGCCGGTTCCCCCGCTCGCCGTGAGCGTATAGCCGGGATACGCGGAATTCAGCGTAGCACTGGGCAGTAGCCCCGGGCTGGTGATCTGAACGGCCCAGACAGTCAGGCCCACCGACCGGGACACCGTGTCCGTGCCGTCCGAATAACTGAAATTGATATTGTAGGAACCGGCGGCCGTCGGCGTGCCGGAAAGCAGGCCGCTCGGAGACAGCGTCATGCCGGCGGGGATGCCGCTGATATAGGTCCAGGTGACCGCGACCGGCGAGCCGCTGCCGTTGATCGCGGTGAGCTGATAGCCAGTGGTCATGTACGCGGACCCAACGAACGCGTCCGGCAAAGGAGAAAAGTCCTTGAGGTTCAGGCCCGTGATCTTCATCGTGGACGTTTGCGAAACGCTTTGCGTTCCGCTGGCAACCTGCAGCGTAAAGCTGTAAGTGCCCGGCGTGGTGGCCACGCCGATCAGCCCGGCAGAGGCATTGGACGGGAACCACGATGGCGTATCGGTGCGAAGCGCCAATCCCGACGGCAGGGTGCCGCCAGTCAGGCTCCAGGTGTACGTTCCGTTGCCGCCGCCGGCGAGGAGCCAGTCCTGAATTTCGCCCATGGACGATGTTCCGAGATTGGCGGAAGTGGTGATGGACAGAGGCGGCCCGCCGCCGGTCGCGTACACGGCCATATTGAAATAACCCGCCGCGCTATGGCCGCCGGAATCGCTGACGTTCACATTGAAGGAATATTGGCCGGTCGCCGAGGGCATGCCGCCGATGACGCCAGTGGCTCCATTCAGCGAGAGTCCCGGTGGAAGCAAATTCCCGGCCGCCAGCGACCAGGTAAGCGAACCCGTGCCCCCTGTGGCAGTCAGCGTCTGGCTGTAAGACACGTTCACGTTGCCATATGGCAGCGTAAATCCGGTGGTCACCACCAGCGGAGTGACCACGATGGTCATTTGGCGGGTGCCGTAGTTGGATGGAACGCCGGTCTGCGTGGCTTGCACCAGGAAGGTGTAGGTTCCCGCCGTGCCCGGCGTGCCGCTCAGAACACCGCCGCTCGAAAGCGTGAGGCCCGTCGGCAGAGACCCGCTAATCTGCGTCCAGATATAGCTGGCCGCGCAGCACGCCCCAAACTGGAAGGAATACGGTTGATTCAGCGTGGCGTACTGGGTGGAGAAGTAATTGACGCTCGTAGAAGTTCCGGCGACCCCGTTGAAATAGGGATACTGCGAAATGGTCAGCGTATTGCCAGCCGAATCGGTGAAGAGGAACAGCGGTTGGAACCCGCCGCCCTCCAGCGGCGTGCCGGTCACGGCGAGTCCCGCCAGTGACGTGCCGGCGGGCAGAGTGCCGGGCACACCACGGGTGGGAACCTGCGCCGCGGTGTACGACGGCGTGCCTCCGACAATCCGGAACGTGCTCGAATAGGGCACGCCCACGGTTCCCCCGCTGAGTCCCGTATCCAATGCGAGAGCGGAGACTTTGAAAGGAAAAACCTGGGTGACGCTCAGGCCGTTAGTATCCGTCGCAGTAACACTGACGTTGTAGGCGCCCAGCGCAGTCGGTGTGCCCCAAAGTTCCAGGTCCCCGGGGTTCACCCAATTGAGGGTTGTCCCGCTGCCGGTGCGGAAGTCCATTCCCGGCGGGAGGCCGGTGACACTCCAGGTAAACGGCGCCGCGCCGCCGTTATAAACGCCGATTCCGCGCGAGGATCCCTGGCCAATCGTGAAGTCGTCCAGGTTCCCATACGGCCAGATCTGCGGCATGCCCTCCGGCGTACTGACTGCGTCGATCGCCATGGACTTGGTATAGGAGTGATTTTGGGAATCGGTGACCGTGACGCTGAAATTGTTCTTGCCTTGGCCCGCATTTACAGTGCCGGAGATGACACCCGAGTTCAGACTCAGGCCGTTCGGCGGTGAGCCCCCGGTCATGGCATAAGTGTATGGCCCCGTCCCACCGCTCGCCGCCAGCGCATAGTTGTACGAAGCGTTCTGCGTAGCATTGGGCAGCAGCCCCGGGCTGGTAATCTGAACGGCCGAGACATTCAGGCTCACCCCCCGGTACACCGTGTCCGTGCCGTCCGTAAAATAGAAATTGATGTTGTAGGAACCGGCGGCTGTCGGCGCGCCGGAAAGCAGGCCGCTCGAATACAGCGTCATGCCGGCGGGAATGCCGCTGGTCGCTGTCCAGGTGACGGTGACCGGCGAGCCGGTGCTGTTAATTGCGGTGAGCTGATAGCTATACGCGGAATTCACGAACGCATCCGGTAAATTGAACGGGTCTTTCAACGTAAGCCCCGTAATTCTCATGCTGAATGTCTGCGGGACCGTGTTCGTCCCGCTCGTGACCGAAAGCGTAAAGGTGTAATTGCCCGGAGTGGTGGCGACGCCGATCAAGCCGGCGGTTGCGCCCGTCGGGAAGAAGGAAGGAACGTCCGTCCGCAGCGAGAGCCCGGGCGGCAAGGTCCCGCTCACGTAGGCCCATGTGTAGCTGCCGTTGCCGCCCGTAGCGGTCAGCGGCGCCTGGTCCTCGCCCAGCGGCCACGTGCCCAGGTTAGCCGGGCTGGAGATGACGAGACTAACCCCGCTCTGCGTCACGGTGAACACAACGCCCGCAACGGTGATAGTCGCGCTCCTCGAACTGGCGCTCGTGTTGGCGGCGACGGAGTATGAAATGGTCGCATCGCCTTGCCCGCTTGTACTCGACGTAATCGTCAGCCAGTCCGCGCTGCTCGCGGCGGTCCACGTGGCGCCCGCGGGCGAGATGTGCATGCTCGTGCTGCCCGTGGTGGACGCTGATCCCACGGAGGCGCCCGGCGGGATGAAAAAGGCCGAAGTGGCCACATTACCGCCCTGCGTGATCGTGAAAACGGCACTGCACACGGTGATGGTCGCGCTCCTCGAACTGGCGCCCGTGTTGGCGGCAACGGAGTAAGAAATGGTCGCATCGCCTTGCCCGCTTGTACTCGACGTAATCGTCAGCCAGTCCGCGCTGCTCGCGGCGGTCCACGTGGCGCCCGCGGGCGAGATGTACATGCTGGTGCTGCCCGTGGTGGACGCTGATCCCACGACGACGCCCGGCGGGATGAAAAAGGCCGAAGGGGCCACATTACCGCCCTGCGTGATCGTGAAAACGGCACTGCCCACGGTGATGGTCGCGGTGCGCGCCGGGCCGGCGTTGGCTGCGAACCGGTAGGAAACGTCGGTGTCGCCGAACCCGGAGGTTACCGAGTCAATGTTCAGCCAGGAATCGCTGACCACCGCAGCCCAGGGGGCGCCGCTGGGCAACACCATCAGTTGGGTCGACCCCGAGTTTGCCAATGTCGAAAACGATGCGGTAGATGGGTAGAACGCTGCGGAAGAAAGCATGCTCAACGGCGCGAGCAAAAAGGCGTGTTGCTGGCCATTGATGTATCCCCAGCCGGAAATCTGTCCGGTGTCGTTGATTCCGGTCGCATCTTGGAGCACCCACCCCGAATTAGCCGGAAGCAACGTATTTAAATCCCGCATGCCGTGAGCGGGGTCATAAACAAAAGCATGGGGAATGGCGTCGGTGGTGACATCCGACCGCCCGACCACCCATCCCGATGTATTGATCGCTTCCGCCAGGCTGTTCGTTCCGCCCAGCGTGCCCAGGTTGTCCGTTGTGGGGTTGATGGCGGCCAAGGCGGCGGTGCGGAACGCGTGGTTAACGGAATTGCCCGTGTCCACCCAGGCGCCGCCCGCCACCTGGCCGCTGGCGTTGATGGCGTACGGAAACGTCCCGGTCCCGCCCAGGAAACCCAGATCGGTGGTCGTTGTAGTCAGCGGATTGTAGACATAGCCATGCCGCGTTCCATTGGCCATGGTCGCAGCACCGGTGATTTGCCCGGCATCGTTGATATCGAAAGCGTCCGAGGATACGCCGCCCAGGCTGACGGTGGCGTGCAGGTCGGTGACCGTACCGGTGTTGATGTCGTATTGGAACGCGTGCGTGGTGCCCAAGCTGTCGGTTTCCGCATAGCCGACGACTTTTCCCGCCGAATTGACGGCCAGAGCCGAACTCTCCGGCCCGCCGAAATTCAGGAGCGGGTGCAGGTCGGTCATGGTGCTGGTCGAGGGGTTGTAGACGAACGCGTGATAGCTTCCGCCCGCTGTTGACGCCCACCCTACGACGATGCCGCTGGCGTTCATGCCGTTGGCGCCGCTGGTTGCGCCGCCGAAGGTGCCCAAGTCGTGCATGACGCCGTCGTAATAGTAGGCGTGCAGATTTCCAGTCGGATCGAGCGATGCGCCCGCCACCTCTCCGGAGGCGTTGATCCGCCCCGCGGCTTTCGACATCGCGCCGCCGACGGTGCCGAGATCTCTGACCAGATACGCAGGCTGCGCCCACAACACCGGGCTCACGGCCGCGGCCAGCGCCACTTGAAGAATGGAGAAAGTTCTCATCGTCGTTCCCTCGCCCGCCTAACCTCGAACGCCATCGGTGGCAGCCTTGCACTTAACCTTGAGGCGTTGGTCTACGGGACACGAGTCCGTCCACACGGGCGCCTGGCCAATGAGGATCGCTTGATCCCCCACGTAAATCGTGCCGACGCGTGGCATGTCGCCCGTGTTTGGCAGAACCGTGATGTTGATGGTTCCGTTTCCATAGGTCGCACTCTGCGAGGTTATGGTGACCCAGTCCGGGACTCTGGTGTTCCATGTGCATAAGCTCGCGGGAAGCAACGGGTCGCTCGGCGTGGCGGTCACGGTGATGGAGGTTGAAGCTCCCGGCGCATCGAACAGTCTTATCCTGTTCAGGTACGCGTCGAACGTGCAGTGCGGCTTCGCGTCTTGCATGAAATAATAGGTAAATTGCGTTAGGCCTGTGCCAGGATTGCCGTACTGGGGAGGGCCGAGGGTCGTGCCCGACGTCGTGAACGTGATATCTATCCTCCGAGCCGTACTGGCAGTGTTCGGAGCCACGTAAAAGTCGTAAATGAGAGTGATTGGCGGATACTCCGGGGGCCCAGGCACCTCGGTCAAGATGCCGCTGAGCCAGGACGTGTCGTGCTTTGTCGGGAAATCGGTGTTGGGATAGGCCTCAACCGCCGTCCAGCTCACCGAGCAGCCTGGCTTCAGCCCAAGACCCACTTCGGCTACGGGGCTGCTGCTTCCTTGCCAAGGCTGCGTAAGAAACCATCCCCACCCCGGCTCGGAAAAGAGAATAACGCATGGGTAAGAGGTCTGCGCCCGCGCGGCAGGCGTCAAAACCACGGTCCAGAGAATCAGGATCGAAAACAGTACGGCACAGCGGCTAGATCGCATTTGGGTTTCCTTGTCTGGGATATTAGGATCGAAATATCTGCTTCGGCTCCGGACGTCTGGCGCACTATGCCCCCAGCCGTCAACCTCGGGAAGGACTTCCCGTCCGCCCAAATATGATAATCCCAATCGGCTCGGGGGTAATCAATTTTTTATCGGTAAATCTCCCTAAAATGTAACGGTACTAAAGTTGTAGAAGTACCAGTCACACTGGCCTTGGTCGTCTGAAAAGTCAGTTTTCCGGACGCTGGCCGGCGGAGCTGGGCAGTAGACGATTGCGGCGCAGCCACGCCCACAACGTCATCTCACGCGAGGCCGCGTCGCGATTGGGAAACACGAAGCTGGCGGCGTAACCCGTCACCACCAGAACCGCGTGGCCGATCACGCCGATCATGTAACTGTGCAGCGGAAAGTTGTAGCGCCCCAGGTCCCACATCTTGCCGCCATCCAGCGTCAAGGTAGCCCAGACGGTGAACACCAGGCTCGCGGCAATCCCCATGTACGCCGCCGTCGCGCTGGCGCGCTGCGCCAGAAACGCCAGCAGAAAAAGCCCGGCCAGCCCGCCCGCGACGATCGCGGAGATGGTGTACCAAAGCGACAGCGCCGTGCCGCCAGTGTGCGCCAGCGCCGTGGCGATCACCACGCACAGCACGCCGCAGATCGCCACCACCATTTTCGCCACCACCAGCCGCTGGCGTTCGGTGGAAGCGGGCCGCAGCACCCGGTAGTAGTCCTCCACGGTGATCGCGGACAGGCTGTTGAGGTCCCCGGAAAGATTGGCCATGGCCGCGCCGAACAGCGCTGCCAGGAACAGGCCCGCCAGTCCCGGCGGAATGTGGGTCGTAATGAAGTACGGGAACACCTGGTCCGCCTTGCTGACAAAGGCCGGCAGCTTCTCGCCCGTGTTTTTGTAGAACGCCCAGCACAGCGTGCCGATCAGCATGAACAGCGCCCACACGGGGATGCACAGCGCCGACCCCAGCGCGATGCCGCGCAGCGCGGCGCCATCCGACTTGGCCACCAGGTAGCGCTGCACCACCGTCTGGTCGGCGGTGTACTTCTGCATGTAGAAGAAGAAACCGTAGAGCGCCAGAACCAGGAACGTGGGCTGGCTCAGGTCCGGCGCCATGCTGCCCAGGCTGATCTTGTGGCTGCTCCACGCCGTGTGCCACGCGGCGGAAGGCCCGCCGGCCGGCAGGAACAGGAGAAATCCGACGCAGATGATGATCCCCAGCCACAGCACGAAGCCCTGAATCACGTCCGCCCAGATCACCGCCTCGATGCCGCCGATCAGCGTGTAACAGAGCGTGATCGCCCCTACCAGGATGATGACGTCATCGGTATTCCATCCCGTCATGCTGCTCACCGTCAGCGCCAGCAGGTAGAACACGAAACCCATTTTCGAAAAGTGCCCCAGCGAGAACGCGATCGAGGAATACACCCGCGCCGGGTAGCCGAAGCGCTTGCCGAAGTATTCGTAAGCGCTCATTCCCACGGCATGGCGGTAGTAGCGGATCGTCACCACCCCCACCAGCAGCAGAACCGGCGCCACCATGAGTCCCGGCACCAGGTTTGACCAGTCGCCCGCGTAAGCCGAGCCGGGGTACGCGATGAAGGTCACGCTGCTGATCAGCGTGGCCAGCAGCGACAGCCCCATGGCCCATCCGGGAATACTTCGCTTGGCGACGAAATACCGCTCGGTGGAGGTCTGCCGGCGCGAGAAACGGACGCCCACGAAAACCAGCGTCGCCATGTAGGCGGCGATCACCAGCACATCCAGCCAGCGAACCGTGCTCATGCGGCTATTCCGTCCGCCTGCGCCGCGCCTCCGCCATGCGCGCGGCCATGCGCATGGCCTGCTTCATGCTGCGCGGATCGGCCAGGTTCTTTCCCGCGATGTCGAAGGCCGTCCCGTGGTCCACCGAGGTCCGGATAATCGGGATTCCCAGCGAGACGTTCACCGTGCCTTCGAAATCGATGAGTTTCATGGGAATGTGGCCCTGGTCGTGGTACATCGCCACCACCAGGTCGTAGGCGCCGCGCCACGCTTGCAGGAAGATGGTGTCGGGAGCATGCGGACCGCTGCACTCAATCCCTCGTTCACGGGCCGTCTGGATGGCGGGAACGATGAACTTCTGGTCTTCATCGCCGAACAGCCCATGCTCGCCCGCGTGCGGGTTCAGGCCGCAGACGGCGATGCGCGGCCGCTCGAATCCGAGCAGTTTCATGGCCTCGTCGCCCAGCTCGATGGTGCGCACGATCCGATCGGTCGTTAGATCGCAGGCCTGACGCATCGCCACGTGCGTGCTCACGTGAACCACCGACAGCTTCTCGCTGGCCAGCAACATGCGCGACTCGGTGGCGCCGCATAGCTCCGCGATGTATTCGGTGTGGCCGGAAAACGGACGGCCCGAAAGCGTGACCGCCTCCTTGTTCAGAGGCGCCGTCACCATGGCATCCGCCGCCCCGCGCAGGCACAATTCGGTGGCGATCCGAACGTACTCCACCGCGGCTTGGCCGCAGCGCGCATCCAGCCGGCCGAAGGAGAAATCTTCGACGTCGCCTAAAGTAGGGGCATCGAGCAGCAGGGCGGATGCGAGGTCGAGGCCGGTGGCGCGGCCCGCCATCTCCAGAATCCGCGAATCGCCCACCACGATCCAGCTCGCCAGCCGCTCCACCTCCGGGTCGGCCAGCGCTTTGAGCACGATCTCCGGGCCGACCCCCGCGGGGTCGCCCATGGTGAGCGCAATTGTGGGAAGTTTCATGTGAAGAAGTCCGCTACTTGGATTAGAGCATGAGGACCGCCAAACCCGCCCGACTTGGTGGCCACCGGCGATCCATCGAAGGCACCGCCAGACAGATAACCCCACGGTATGCCGGGGGCGATTTCGTCCTTGAGCTCGATCCGGCTCACGCCCAGCGCGCGGCACACCAGCGACGCCGTATCTCCGCCCGAGAGCGCCAGCGCCGCGGCTGCGCCCGCCGCGTTTCCGATCAGCTCGCGCACGCGTTCCATCGATATCTGCCCTCGCGACGCCCACAGAACCACGTGTTGCCCCTGCCGCAACGCCGACACGATGCCCTGAGGTTCCGCCGTTTCCGCGCTGACCCGAAGCGGCGCTCGTTCCGCCGTCAGGCGCCGCAGTTGCTCCATCGTAACGGCGTGATCCGATCCAATGCAGAACAGCACCGGCCGGCCCGTGTGCGCCACGTCTCCGGCCCGCCCAGCCGCCCCGCCTGGCGCCGCCCGGGCCAGCGCCGACGCCAACCCCGCCGACCCGGCCCACAGAATCCGCCGCCCCGAGCCCAGCCCCGCCGCCGCAATCCAATCCAGGTCCTCGTCGCACGCCGCATCCACCGAGATGAACCGCACGCCGGCATCGATCGCCTCCGCCACCGCTCCCGGCCGCGTGTGCAGGCACGCTTCCAATCCCTGTCCGCGGAGGCGCGCCGCCACTTCGATCGGCTCGAACTCCGGCGGCCCTGCCACTCGCAGATAACCCGATTCCACCGTCCGGCCCACGGCCGGAAACGCGGGTGTAATCACGGCCGCCTCGCAACCGAACGCCGTTGCCGCCGCCGCGATCTCCGCCCCCACGTTACCCCGCAAAGTCGAATCGATCTTCTTGAACAGAATGCGCGCCTGAGCCACCGGAAGCAGTTGGGCCAGCTCGTCCATGACTCGCCGCAGCTCCGCCGCGCTCAGATCGCGGCTCTCGGCGCTGATGGCCAGCACGCTGGCGCCGAGGCTCTCCCACCCCGGATCCAGGCAAACCACTGTGCGGCGCCCGCGCCGCGCGAAGTGCACCGCGGCATCACAAGCGCCGGTGAGATCGTCCGCGATCAGCAGACACTCGAGGTTCGTGGTTGGCGACACGCCGCATATTATGGTATCTGGGAAGCTGTATGAAAACCACCGTTGATCTTCCCGACGATCTTCTCAACGCGGCGAAAAAGCTCGCGGCGGAGAACAGAACGACGCTTCGGTCTCTGGTCGAGCGCGGCCTGCGGAGGGAACTGGGCGGGAGCGAAAGCCGCGCGGCCCGCCGCATCGCGGCGTTGCGTCAGATCCGGCGCTGGGGAAGGGCCCTGCGCACATTGTTGGCGCGGATAGCTGACGCCGGTGTTCACCCGCGGCTGCGCGACGATCCAGCGGCCACCGGGTGCAGTTCCTTACTTGCAGGTTTCTTCGCGTCCGGCCTCCAGGCACGAAAGATGATGGCCCTCTCAATCTGCAAACCGATCAAATCGGTACTTTGAATGTGCCGTTCTCCATCCTCGACAGGGATGGCCCTAAGGATGAACTGGACGCTAGGATCGTTGCCAGCAACAGCCTCGACTCTTGAGAACTGCTGAAGTGCCTGTCTACCGATCGACTTCGCCAGGAGATCCACGAGTTCCCCGAGGGCCTTGAGTTTGCCGCGTTCGAGCCAGGGAGCCGAGACGACCAAGTCCCATGTGCCGGGATCATCGGCTCTCATGAAGGGAGCGTCGGCTCGCAGGAAAAGAGCGAACAGAGTAAAACTGCCCTTGCGCGCAGCAATTTCATCCATCGCCCTGCGGAGATCGCGGGTCGCGATCACAGAACCTCCAAGAGTCTCTCTACGCACTTTACCATGTCTGTTGCCTGCTGTGCGGTCGACAAGCGATTCGCCTGATAGCGCTTCTCGGGATTCCAATCGAGCGCCACAGACCATTCCGCCATGCGTTTCGCTTTCACTCGATCCTCGACTCCTGAGAACCGGAGAAGAATCTCCAGATCGTGAGTTTTCACCGACTGCAGACCTTTGAAATCCTGCGCGCTCTCTGGAAAGCCTGACCACTTGAGCGTTCGACAGATGCGGGCTTTTAGCGCGAGCTCAATCGCGTACCCGCAAAGGTACCACGCTCCGTCGAAGCGCTTAGCCCGCAAGAGCACCTGAGCATCTCGAAGGCGTGCCCGGGCGATTGCTCGCAGTTCTTTCGTAGAAATCATTGGTTATGGCACAGATCCGACGCCCGCAGGAACCAAACCAGGATTAGATCACATCTGAGCGGCCTGCACAACGCCGCGAACTGACACCCTGACTGCTCTACGCCTACTTCAGCGCGTGAAACGCCACCCGCTCAATCGCAATGGGTGTTTGGGTCTTGAATCGCGCGCGGATCACCACCTGGTACCACGCTGGAATGTCGCCCTGCTTCTCGCGCATCCAGCGGACAAAAGGCGTCACATACTCCGCGCGTGTCACGTATTCCACCGCGGCGCGCGTGCACTCCGTGGAGCTGCCCGCCAGGATCAGCATTTCTCCGGTCCGGTGCAGGCCGGGAAGACGCGAGATGAGGGCGGAGCCTTCCTCCAGGCGCGAACGGTCCGCGGTCCATTTTTCCTCGTACGAACTCGGCTCGCCGCTCATCGGATGCAGGTTTTGCACCCGCGCGTGGCCGATCTCGAAGTCCTGCTGCACCGGCAGGTCGAGCGTCTGCAAATTGTATTTCGGCGGGCCCAGAAAGATCATGTTGTAGCGCGCAATATCTTCCCAGGTGAGCAGGTTGCTGGCCTGTAGCGACAGGTCCTTCCCGCGCGGCAACAGCAGCCGCTCGAGGGCGAATGCTCCCGAAGCTTCCCCCACGCCGGTGTAAGTGAAGACCGGCGAGGCGGGGCTGTCGCCGAGTGCGTGCTCGACAGCGCGGAGGCGCTCCGACTGCGCGGCCGCCTCCCATGTGTTCAAAGTCGGATCGCGGAAGAAGGAATTGCCAATCTTGGTGAACAGTGGCGCCCCGATCGCCACCATGATGGGCCGCTGGCTCGCCAGGAACGGCTTCCACAACTCTTCCATTTCGGAGTTCCAACGCCCACTGGCGCTCGGGGCGGCCCCGGGACGCACCCGCAGTTGCAGATACAAGCCGGCCGCGATCAGCGCCACCAGCACTGCTCCACCCGCCCACATGGTCCAGCGTCGCGGCAGGGTGGTGCGGCCTTGCGGATGCCGGGGGTGAAATGCCAGCTTGAAGTGGCCCTTGGGCAACTCGATTACCAGGCTGTCTTCCAATCCGTCGGTGCGATAGTATTCTTCCAGCTTCTGCCGCAGCTTGCCGGTTTGCACCCGCACCGACGAGTCCGTCTGCGGGTCGTAATCGGGCGGCTTGCGGAATGCCTCCACGCCAACCGTGTACTCTTTCAGGTCGCCGGCTTGATCCGCCAGCGCCTGCCCGCCGAGGTAATCGAGCAGCCGTTTCAAAACCTCCGTGCTTCGGAACGTGCCGCTCTCCAGAATCTTCCGGATCTGTGCGGCACGGGGATCGGCGGAATCTTGCACGGCGCTACAACTCGTTGGAAAGTCTAGATTACCATGGTGATTCACCGGTTAACCGCTGTATTCTACTTGACCGCCTCGCGCGACTGCCGCAGACTCTCCTATTGATCATCCCGCGCCTATCTTTCTGCCTTGCTCTCCTGGCGGGCTTCCCGGCTCAGGGGCCCACAGGCCGCCCCGCCAGCCCGCGTGTCGAGAAGACCATCAACCGCGATTGGACGTTCCAGTATTTTCCGGAACAGGAGCCTGATCTCCGCCCCGCCCAGCCCGGTTACGATGACAGCCGCTGGCCCGCCGTGGCCATTCCGCACACCTGGCTCACCTATGAGACCACCGGCGACCTGCATCCCTTCATTCGCTCCGCTTCCGAGCGCGACGACTCCTACTGGTGGTACGGCTGGGGCTGGTATCGCAAGCGCTTCACCATCGGCAAACTATATGCCGGCCGCCTCATCGCCCTCGAATTCGATGGCGTTCAGAAATACTCCAAGGTCTATGTGAACGGCGTCCTGGCCGGAGAGCACAAGGGTGGTTACACCAGTTTCTCGGTAGACATCACCAGGCTGGTGCGCCTGGGGGAACCGAACCTGCTTGCCGTTCAGGTCTCGAACCGCCGCGATGACCCCTACGGCCGAATCCCGCCCATGACGGCCGGCAATTTCGATGTCTACGGCGGCATCTACCGGGACGTCCGGCTGGTCATCCGCGACCGCTTGCACATCCCCTTCCAGGGTTCGGCCGAGTATGATGGCGGCACGTTTGTAACGACTCCCGAAGTCAGCCAGGAGCGTGGCGTGGTGGATGTGCGCACGTGGGTCCGCAACGACTATCCCGGCGCCCGCGTCTGCGCCCTGCTGACCACCATACGGGATGCGGACGGCAAGACGGTCGCGCAGATCAGCAGCCGCGAGACCATCGCTCCCGGCACAACCCACGAGTTCGCCCAACGGCTCAGCCCCGTGGCGAACCCGCACCTGTGGTCGCCGGATTCGCCGTACCTGTATCAGGTCTCTACCCAGGTCCGCGACGGCGACCGCCTCTCCGATTCGTATACTTCTCCGCTCGGCTTCCGCTGGTACCGGTGGAATCGCGAGGAGAAGCGCCTCTACCTCAACGGCAGCAAGCTGGTGCTGCGCGGCATCAATCGCCACCAGGAGTACCCATGGCTGGGCGATGCCATGCCCAAGTGGATCGGCCGCCAGGATCTCGAAGACATTCGCCACAACATGGGCCTGTACTTCCAGCGCACGGTCCACTATCCGAACGATCCCTACGTCTACGATCTCTCCGACCGCCTCGGCATCATCACCATCGAAGAGATCCCCAACATCAAGGACATCGCGTTCGGCCGCGACGTGCAGCGCTCCATGCTGCAGGAGGCCATCCGGCGCGATCGCAACCACCCCAGCATTTTCATCTGGTCCATAGGCAATGAAACCAACCAGCCGGCCGATTCGGCCTGGGCGCGCGAGGAGGATGGCACCCGCATCATTTATCTCCGCCGCGGCGAAAACGGCGGCAAGTTCGTCGAGCTAACGGACCAGGACCTGCCGATCGAAAACCTGCTGCGCTGCACCATTCGCGGCTGGTACACTTCCGACGACCGCGATTTCGGCCCCGAGACCCGCAACCCCGCCAGCGGCCAGGTCACCGGAACGGAGCTGTGGCAACACCAGGCCGACGTGCGCAGCGGAACGCTGACCAACGAGAATGTGGTGGTCTGGCTCTACGCGGATCATGGCGCCGACCGCGAATATCTCAACTCGCCTCTGCTGCACATCAATCCCAAGGGCTGGACCGACGCCTACCGCTTCCCCAAGTACGTTTACTATCTCTGGCAGGCCAATTTCACCGCCAAGCCGATGGCCTTCATCCTTCCGCACTACTGGCGCGAGCAGTACCTTGGCCAGCGCAAGCCCATCGTGGTTGACTCGAACTGCGACGAAGTGGTTCTCAAGGTCAACGGCACGGCCATCGGCACGCGTCGGCCGTCCGCCGCCAACAATCACAGCGTGACCTTCGAGAACGTCGAGATCCGCCGCGGAACCATCTCGGTGGAGGGCCGTAAGGGCGAGGAGCGTATCACGTACTCGCTCACCATGGCCGGGAAGCCCGCGCGGCTGGTGCTGAAAAGCTCGGCCGATCGGATTCCCGCGGACCGCTCCGGCATCGCGGTGCTCTCGGCGGACATTGTCGACGCCGCCGGCGTGCACGTCTACGGCGCCAACCCGCCGCTCACTTGGACCCTCACCGGCCCGGCCACGCTGGTGGGCCCCGCGGTGTATCAAACCGACACGCAAAAGAACGGCGCCATGGAAGGAACCATGTACATCGATGCGCCGGTGGCCAACCTGGTGCGCTCCACCGCCACGCCAGGCGCCATCCGGGCGAGGATTTCAGCGCCCGGCCTGGAGCCGGCCGAGGTGACGCTGGCCTCCGTGGCGCCGCCCGACGACCGCGTGGACGGCATTACCGAGCCGCCCGTCGCGGAGCAGGGCCGCACGCGCGTGACGCGCGTTCCCGGTTTCCGCGCCGTGATCGTGGCAGCGAAGGCGTCTACCAGGAACAAGGTGGGAGATGACTCCGACTCCCGCCCGGACAGCTCGCCGGACCCCCCGCAACCCGCTCCGAACTCCCGCGACGAAACGCGCCGCCGCATCAAGTCCACCCTGTTCGTCCCCGATCCGCTGCCGCCACTACAAGCGGAGAGTTATGGCCAGTTCGAGCCGGCTCCCGGCGTGGGTGCCGAGCGCGTCAGCTACGCCACCGGTTACGGGCTGCGCGTGCCGGCCATCGTGTATCGCCCCAAGCAGCTTCCCGCGTCGAAGATGCCCGGTCTCATCGTAGTCAACGGGCACGGCGGCGATAAATACAGTTGGTATTCGTTCTACGCCGGCATTCTGTACGCGCAGGCGGGCGCCGTGGTGCTGACCTACGATCCCATCGGCGAAGGCGAGCGCAACGCCGGGCGCAAGTCCGGCACCCGCCAGCACGATCAGAACGTCGATCCGCCGGAGATGGCGCGGCGCATGAGCGGGCTCATGATCACGGACGTGATGCAGGCCGTCTCGTATCTCTCCGGGAGGCCCGGCGTGGACGCCAAACGCCTGGCCGCCCTGGGCTACTCGATGGGATCGTTCGTGCTGGGCATTGCCTGCGCCATCGAAACGCGCCTCAACTCCTGCGTCCTGGCAGGCGGCGGCAACCTGGATGGTCCCGGCGGCTACTGGGATTCCAGCAGCAAGAAGATGTGCCAGGCCATCCCGTACCAGTCGCTGATGTTCCTCGGCGACCGCGGCGCGGTTCTGTATGACCTCGCTGCCGCGCGCGGCGGCACGTTCATCCTGAACGGCTCGGCCGACGACGTAGTCTCCACCGACAAGATGGGCGCGCGGTTCTTCGAAGACCTTCGCCAGCGCACCATCGCACTGCACGGCAGCGACAGGAACGTTTTCGATTTCGCCTTCGTGCCAGGCGGTGGGCATCGCCCCTATTTCCTGACGCGCGCCGCCGCGCTGTGGCTCGAGAGGCACCTCGATTTTCCAAGTTGGACGCCCGAGTTGATCGCCAGGATGCCCGAAACGCATATCGGTGAATGGGCTGCAAAGAACCACGTTTCGATGGACAAGCTCTACGCCACCGAACTGCGCGAAGGCGGCACAATCGCGCTGGGCGCCGGCATCCCCGCGGTGGCTCACGATCTGTTGAACTCGCTCCCGCTGGATGGCTGGGAGCGCGACAAGAACCAGTACGTTTACGAGACCTGGCTGAAAGAGGCCGGGGGATTGGTACGTTGAGGAGTTGACGATGTTACAAGCAATCAAAGCAACACTGGGCGCGTTTGTCTTTTCCGCCGCATGCCTGGCGCAGGGCACCGGAGTCATCTATGGGACAGTGACCGACCCCAGCGGCGCGGGCATTGCGGGAGCCAAGGTTGAAGCCACCCTGACCCAGCGCGGGACGGTCCGCACCGGAACCACCGGGGCAACCGGAGATTACGTGTTCTCGGCGATGCCCATCGGCGCCTGGGAGGTGAGCGTGGCAGCCGCCGGATTCCAGCAGTTCCGGCGCGCCGCGGTGACCCTGGACGCGAATCAGAACGTGCGCGTGGACGCGGCGTTAACCGTGGGCAGTATCACCGAATCGGTGACCGTCACCGCCGAGGCGACGCTGGTAGACAGCCGCTCGGCGGTGATGGGAACGCTGATCGATGGCGCGCGGCTGACGGACCTGCCGACCAATGGCCGCAATGTGATTTCGCTGGCCTCGCTGCTGCCGGGCGTGTCGGACGTGAGCACGTCGCAGACCTTTACCGGCGACCGCAGCGGGCCGACGGTTTCCATGTCGGGGACGAAGGCGAATATGAACCTCTTCCTGTTCGACGGGCAGGATTTCCAGGCGGTGTTTCGCAATACCGGTTTGAATTTTCCGCCGCCCGATGCCTTGCAAGAAGTGAAGGTGCTGACCAGCAGCTTCAGCGCCGAGTACGGCCACAATGCCGGCGGGGTCTTCAACGTGGTGACGAAATCCGGCACCAACCAGTTGCACGGCGCGCTGTGGGAGTTCGTGCGCAACAGCGATTTCAACGCGCGAAACTTCTTCTCGGCCACCGTTTCGCAGCTCGCCCAGAACCAGTTCGGAGCCGCCGCCGGCGGGCGCATCAAGAAGGACAAGCTGTTCGTGTTTGGATCGTATGAAGGGCTGCGCATCCGGCAGGGCTCGCTGGCGACCGGCGGATTTCCGCTTTCAGCGGCGGCGCGCGCCGGAGATTTCAGCGGGCAAAAGGCGATTACCGATCCGCTCAGCGGGAGCGCGTTCCCAAACAATCAGATTCCGAGCAGCCGCTTCGATCCGGTAGCCTCGGCGATCCTCACGCGGCCGGGCCTGATGCCGCTGCCCAACGCCGCCGGCGGCAGCCTGACACAGACCTACGCGCAACCGCAGAACAACGACCAGGGTCTGATCCGGGTGGACTACAACCTGGGCAGCAAGCACCTGATCAGCGGCCGGTACAATCAGAACTACGCCACCCAAATCACGATCGCGGGCAACATCCCAACGTATGAAACGATTTTCAACTGGGCGCGCGTGCAGACGAGCACCATCTCGGACACCTTCACGGCGACGCCCTCGATGGTGAACGAGCTGCGCATCGGCTACAACCGCTTCTCGCCGGCATACCAGGTGCAAAACGGATTCTCGCTGCACGACCTGGGCGGCAATTTCCCGGTGGTGAACGGGATTCCGATCCCGCCGAATATCGTGATTTCGAGCCCCAGCCTGACGCTGGGCAGCAACTCCAGCATCAATGCACAACTCGAAAACGAAGACTACCAGTTGAAGGACACGCTGCACTGGACGCACGGCCGTCACACGGTGGCGGGCGGATTCGAGGCTTTCCGCAAGCGCTATCTGAACCGCAGCTACTACTACACCATGGGGTCTTTTAATTTCTCGGGCGCGATTACGGGAAATGCGCAAGCCGACTTCCTGCTGGGGAAGCCCGCTACGGAGACGGTCGCCTTCCCGGTAAGCGAGCAGGGCGGCGTGCAAACCAGTTTCAACGAGTTCGTGCAGGACGACTGGCACGTGAGCAAGCGGCTGACCTTGAGCCTGGGGCTGCGCTATGAACTGCCGCTGCCGTGGGTGCAGCCGCAGAACTACTGGGCCACGTTCTGGCCCGGCCACCAATCGACGGTATTCCCCGGCGCGCCGCCGGGACTGGTGTTCTACGGCGACAAGGGAGTGCCGCGGGGCATGGTCGAGACCGACAAGAACAATTTCGCGCCGCGCGTCGGATTCGCCTGGGACGTGTTCGGCGACGGACGCACTTCGGTGCGCGGCGGCTTCGGGTTCTTTTACGATCTGATTCCGGCCGACCTCATCCAGAACTTCACCCAGCCGTTCCGCAACCAGTTCACCTACAACACCCCCTACAGCCTTTCCGATCCGCTGCGGGGGCAGGGGCCGTTGCCCCTCACCACGAACGTCAGCAACCCGACCTTCTTCGGCGTGCCGACAGCGACCTTCCCCGACCCCGGCCTGCGTACCCCTTACGTGGAGCAGGCGAATCTCTCGGTGCAGCGGGAGATTGTGCGCGGTACGGTGGTGGAAGTGGCCTATGTGGGCAAGTTCGGGCACAAGCTGCTGTATGGCAACGAATACAATCCCGCCGTGTACGCCAAAGGCGAAACGCTGGCGACGGAGAACAATTACCGCATCTACCAGGGCTGGGGCGATATCGCGGTGATGCAGACCTCCGTCAACTCGAACTATCACGGGCTGCAGGCGCAGGGGACGAAGCGCTTCAGCCACCATTTTTCGGTGCAGGGAGCGTACACGTTTTCGAAGGCGATCGACCAGACTTCTTCGACGTCGCCGGAATCGCCGCTGGCGGCGAACCCGTTCAACCTGGCGGCCGAGCGGGGCCTGGCGACCTTCAACGCCAAGCACATTATGTCGCTGTCGTGGATTGTGGATCTGCCCACATGGAACGGAAAACCGCTGGCCTTGCGGCTGGTGGCGGGCGGCTGGCAGTGGAACGGGCTGTTCTCGGCGCGCACCGGGCTATCGCTCAACGAGACCGTCGGGTCGACGGACGTGGCGCTGGTGGGAACCGGCAACCAACGGCCCAACGTGGTGGGCGACATGAGCGTGTCGAGCGACCGGGACCTGACCTCGAAGATCGCGCAGTGGTTCAATCCGGCGGCGTTTGCCACGCCCGCCACGGGCGCCTTCGGCAACGCCGGCCGCGACCTGATCACGGCGCCCGGCACGGCCACTGCCAACGTGGCGCTGTTCAAGAGCTTCCCGGTTCCGTTGCGGGAAGGAATGAAGATCCAGTTCCGGTCGGAGTTCTTCAACGTGCTGAACCGGGTGAACCTGGGGAACCCGAATACGACGGTAGGCAGCAGCATGGGCCGGATCACGTCGGCGGGCTCGGCGAGGGTGTTGCAGTTTGCATTGAAGCTTTTGTTCTGAGGTAGCGCCGGCGGTCTTTGCCGCCGGTGGGTCTGTCCCAACTGGAAAAAGCCGGCGGCAAGACCCGCATCGGGCGTTCCGCGGCCGGCGCTCCGCCATCGTAAACTGGTGGTTCATGCCCTACCAGTTTCGCCATGCAATGTGCTGATTTGCCGCAAATTTGGAAGCGTTTTTCATCTCTTCGGCTGCTTGTCACATGCCTGCTGATCTGGACTTGTAGCGCGGCGGCCGGACCTTCGACAACGCTGGCACACCTGCCGAATGCCGGCGTCAGGGCCGTCAAGGTGGACGCCTTGGGGAACATCTATGTCGCAGGTTCACAGGGAGACGCGAGCGCGCCCGACTCCAACGACGCCTTTGTGGCCAAGTTGAGCCCGGACGGTTCAAAGGTTGTCTATTCCACCAAGCTCGGCGGGAGCAAGTCGGATTATGCCGTCGCACTGGATATTGATTCCACCGGCGCAGCCTACATTCTCGGACAGACGCAATCGCCGGACTTTCCGGTTACGCCTGGAGCGCTTCAGGCCGCGCTGCTTGCCAGTTCCGTACAAGGCTTCGCTGCCAAAGTAGACGCACAGGGAAAGCTGGTATACGCAACGCTGATCGGTGGTAGTTCAGATGTTTATCCCAGCCCGGGCGGCCTTCTGGTCAATGCCGCCGGCGAAGCGATTCTTTCTGGCCAGACGATCGGGGGGAATTTCCCAGCTACGACCGGGGCTCCGTTCACCAGTGCCGATACCAATACGTTCTTCGTCCTGAAGCTCGATGCCACTGGAGCAAGGGTTCTCGGCGCCATCCGCGGGATTGGAGGCCGGATCGCATCGGACGACCAAGGCAGTGTCTACGTGGCGGGCTTGCAGCTCTCCGTCTCCACTAAGATTCCCGTGACCCCTGGAGCCTTCCAATCGACGTATCAATTGAATGCATGCAGCGGCACCGGTCAACTCGCCTTTGGCTGCTCCTACCAGTACGTGACGAAGCTCAACGCGAGCCTGAGCCAGATCGTGTATTCCACGTACGTCACGGGATCGTGGGGCGCCACGCTGGCTGCGATTTTCGTGGACGCGCAACGCAACGTCCTGCTCGCCGGAACAACCAATTCGCCGGACTACCCTACCACATCCAACGCGTTCGAGCCGATCTACGTAGCGAACGCTCCGTCCCCGCCGCAAACCTGTCTGTTCGGATGTGTGTATCCGCCACCCGCGAGCGGATACTTCACGAAGTTGAACGCCACCGGCACGGCCCTGGTCTATTCGACGTTCTTCAGTGGAACGCAGTCGGATACCATTGGCTTTGCGGCGCTCACCAGCGGCGGAATCTATCTATCGGGTCAGGCGGGATCTCCCGACCTTCCGGCCTTTGAAGGGGTCCCCTTGCAATGCATGCCGCAGGCGTTCGAGACACGTCTCAGCCTGGACGGATCGGCCGTTACGGCCGCCCGCATTGTGCCCGGAAGCGTCCTGGCCTACGATCCGGTCACCAGCACGTTGCTCGCGTGGAGCGGCACGGACCTCTTCAGTTTCGATCCGGCGGCTCCGCCTACTCCCATAGCTTGCATTGTCGATGCAGCCGATTTGCGTCCGGTGACCTCGATCGCGCCCGGCGAGCTGCTGTCCATATTCGGCGCGCACTTTGTCACCGGAACAGCCGGCCAGAGCCCCGGGTCGTTTCCTGCTTCAGTCGCCGGCGTCACGGTGGCTTTCAATGGAGTCGCCGGCCCGTTACTGTATGTCTCGTCGCAGCAGATCAATGTTCAGGCTCCCTATGAAATCGCCAACAACTCTCAGGCGAGTCTGACCCTCACGTCTTCGCAAGTCAACGAATCGGACGTGCGAACGCTCCCGGTGACAGCCAGGAATCCGGTGGTATTCCTCGATACTGCTATCTCGCCTGCGTCTGCCGATTGCCACCCGCCTGGCCAACCCTATTCCGGCGGACCGATCCCGCTCGCCTTCAATGGCGACGGTTCTCGAAATACCTGCTCCAATCCGGCCGGCGCCGGCTCTGTCGTCAGACTTTTTCTTTCAGGTCTCGGAGTGACCACGCCCTCTCCCGTCACGGGTTCGATCAACCCGGCTTCGGGT
The DNA here is from genome assembly GCA_049510555.1 of Bryobacteraceae bacterium. GTDB lineage: Bacteria > Acidobacteriota > Terriglobia > Bryobacterales > Bryobacteraceae > Fen-178. The sequence continues at coordinate 62,085 of JBEKYW010000008.1, read as the reverse complement.
ACTCCCTTGAACCTGCCGATCACATTCGGCAACGGCCTGGCTGCAACCGTCGTCTCCGCCACCGCGCTGCCTGGATCCATTTCCGGAGTCTGGCAGGTGGACATCCGCGTGCCTCCGAACCAAGCTGGGGCGCTCGCAGTTTCGCTCTCCGTCGGCTCCGTCCCGGTGCGCGATACGAATCTTACGATTTGGGTACGTTGAGGGGCGAGGCCCGCTACAGCCGGCGCGTGGGGCTCACGTCATCGTAAACTGGTGGTTCATGCCCCACCGCTTCCGCCATTCGATGTGTAACGAGGCTTTCGAGGGATGGCCGCTCGCCGAAACGTGCAAGGCTATCCGCAAGGCCGGCTACACGGGAATGGAAATCGCGCCGTTCACGCTGGCGGTGCAGCCCGCGGACATCACCGCGACGCAACGCAAAGAGTACCGCGAGATCATCCAGTCCGAAGGATTGAGCTTCGCGGGCCTCCACTGGCTGATGGTCAGCCCCAAGGGGCTGCACGTCACCGGACCGGACGCCTTGCTCCGCCGGCGAAGCTGGGACCACATCCGCGATTTGATCGACCTTTGCGCGGACCTGGGGGCCAACGGCGTGATGGTCTTCGGCTCGCCCAAACAGCGATCCACTACCGGCGGGCTCACTCGAAGAGAGGCCACCCGTAATTTCATCGACGGTCTCGCCGGGGTTGCGCTGCACGCCTCCCATCGCCAGGTGAGGGTGCTGGTGGAAGCGCTGCCGGCCAATCAATGCGACGTGGTCGAGACGCTGGAGGAAGCCGCCGCCGTGGTGCGCGAGATCGGCAGCCCGTTCATTCAGACCATGTTCGACGTGCACAACGCCATCGACGAGGAACTGCCGCACGCTGCGCTGGTGGACCGCTACTTCGATTACATCCGCCACGTCCACGTGAACGAGCTGGACGGGCGCCACTGCGGCGCCGGGGACTACGACTTCAAGCCGGTCCTGGAGGCCCTGCGGCGCCGCAACTACGCGGGCTGGGTTTCGCTGGAAGCTTTCGACTTTACCCCCGGCGCCGAGCGGCTGGCCAGCGAATCTCTGCGCCATTTGGAGTCCGAGATCGCCAAACTGCCATCATGAGCCACTACGTTGTCACGGGAGGCGCGGGGTTCATCGGCTCCGCGATTGTGCGCGGCCTGTTGCGCGAGGGCGCCGGCCCGGTGGTTGTCATCGACAATCTCCTGACCGGTCGCGAATCCAACCTGGACGAAGTGCGCGCTTCCATCGACTTCCAGCGCGCCGACATCTGCAACTACGAAGAGATCGCGCCCATCATCCGCGGGGCGGCGGTGGTATTCCACGAGGCCGCGATTCCGTCCGTGCCGCGGTCGATTGACGATCCCGTCCCGTCGCACCAGGTCAACATCGACGGAACCTTCAACGTCCTGCGCGCGGCTCGCGAGGGGAAGGTCGGCCGCGTGGTGTACGCCGCATCGTCTTCGGCCTACGGCGACACCGAAGTGCTTCCCAAAGTGGAAACCATGACGCCGCGCCCGAAGTCGCCTTACGCCTTGCAGAAGCTGGTGGGCGAATACTACTGCGCCGTTTTCTCCGCTGTTTACGGTCTGGAGACCGTGGCTCTGCGCTATTTCAACGTGTACGGCCCGCGCCAAGACCCTTCCAGCCCCTATTCGGGCGTGCTTTCGGTTTTCATGAAGGCCATTCTGGAGCGCCGCTCGCCCACGATTTTCGGCGATGGCGAACAATCGCGCGACTTCACCTACGTCGAGGACGTGGCCGATCTCAATCTGAAAGCCGCGCGCGCTGGCAACGTTTCCGGCAAGCTCTACAACGGCGGCAACGGCGGCCGGATCACGCTGAACCAGGCTTGGGCCTTGCTACAGAAGATGGAGGGAGTCAGTATTCCGGCGATCTACAGCGCTCCGCGCGCCGGCGACGTGCGCCACTCGCAAGCCGATACCACCGCGGCCGCCCGCGACCTGGGCCACGCTCCGCGGTTCTCCTTCGAGGAAGGGATGCGGCTCACGCTGGAGTGGTACCGGAAGCAGGGTTGAATGGAGAGGACCAGACAGAAAGTGACTTTGGCTGACGGTTGATCTCCCCTTCTCTACAAACTGGCGATGATCGCGTCGCGCGGCACACCTTTGTGCTGGGCGACCTTGCGGAGAATTGAGCCAAACATGCCGAGCCGGAGAGGATGGTGGTCCGGGATCGAAATCGGCTGCTGCGTCGGCTCGGAGGTCTCCAGAATCATGTGACTGCCGACCTGGTGCACCTTCGTGTACCCCATCGCCGGTACAACCCATCGGCAAGCTACAGGTCCGAGACGTCGCGAGGGATCTTCATGCCACGGACAGAATCTCGTCGCGGACAAGGTGAAGGCGGGTTCGCCCTGGCCGCGGCCGATCGAAAAAGAACGCCGTGGTTGCCTCAATCGCGTTCGCGCGCAACTCCTCCCACGTATCCCCCTCCGTGAAGATGTTCTCGGTAAGGCATTCGGCGCAATAGCCACGGTCGGATTCCTGGACGACATCGAACAGCAATTCGGGCATACGTCTATGATCCCGTTCTCAGCCGGAGATCGCCGGAATCCCCACCCGGAACTGGCCGCGGAAGATCTCTCCGAAAATCTCCAGGATCTGGCCGTGTAGCGCGCCGTTATCGGCGAGCAGGTGTTCCGATGCGGTGATGCTGTGCGGCGCTCCTTTCATATCGGAGACGCACCCGCCAGCCTCCTGAACCAGGAGCGTGCCGGCCGCCATGTCCCAGGGGTTCAAGCCGAATTCCCAAAAGAAATCCAACCGTCCGCAAGCCGCGTAGGCCAGGTCGAGGGCCGCCGATCCGGTGCGCCGCACGCCGTGGGTGGCCATGGCCAACTGGTAGTAGAAGTGGATGTTCACGCTCTGGCTCCGCTTGCGGCTCGGGAACCCCGTCGCCGGGAGGCTGTCGGTGAGACGCTGGGTGCCGGAAACGTGAATCCGCCGGTTGTTCAGGTAGGCGCCCCCGCCGCGCTCCCCGGTGAAAAGTTCCTGCCGGATGGGGTCGTAAATCACGCCGGCAATCACCTCGCCGGCGCGCGCCAGCCCCAGCGTGACATTGAACATGGGAAAACCATGGGCGAAATTGGTGGTGCCGTCCAGAGGATCCACGTACCAGCGATACTCGGAAGAGCCTTCCAGCCCGCTGCCTTCTTCCGCCACGATACCGTGCGACGGGAAGTGGGAGCGCAGCCGCTCGACCACCAGCCTTTCCGAGGCGCGGTCCGCTTCGGTCACCAGGTCGAATTCGCCCTTCAGCTCGAAGGCAACGCGCCGCTCGAAGTAATTTGCCAGAAGCGCGCCGGCCTCGCGCGCGATTTCCACGGCCTTTTCCAGGTAGTGCATGGGTTGTCGTAGGGCACCGCCGAAAGAGCGCTTCCGGCCTCAGCTCTCTTCCTGGAGGTACTTGATATCGTGCTTGAAGATGAAAAGGTTGGGCATGCCCTTGCGGGTCAGGCGGATGAAGGATTGATCGTAATACTCGATGATGCCCACCACTTCTTCTCCATCCTCCATCTTCACCCGCACGGGCGTAGCATTCTCGATCAGGCGTTTGAGGTACCTGATTTCTTCAAACGTCTGCTCCGGCGCGCGCCCGGATTTTCCACCGTGCTGTGAATTATTCACTTTTTCTGCCGCTTTTTCTGCCCTTCGGGGACTATGGAAGTACGGGCGCCCGGCGTGCCGGTTCCACCCTCAACCTCACCATAATAGCCGTTGCGCGCGGACACTCGCAAATCCGGCCGGTTCACCCGCACTTCCAGCTTGTGGAAGCGCTCCTTGGTCAGCGGGACGTCATGCGGGTAGAAGGCCAGCAGATACTGGGTGCGCAGTTCGGTAATGATGTCGGAAAAGACTTTGTCGAGCTGCGCCCCCACGGCCGGGAAAAAGGTCCGGCCGCCCGTGCCTTCGGCCATGAATTGCAGGGCGTGTTCCCCGCCGATATTGCGTCCCGCGTCATTGGTGATGGGCATGACGACCACGGGGTAGATCACGGCATCGGCAAGCTGCGCCGCTTCCAGCGCTCCCTTGAGATCCTCCGTGCTGGTGGTATCGCCGCCATCGGTCACGATCACGATCACCTTGCGCCCCGCGCGCGATTCCAGGTCCCCGGCGGCGAGATAGATGGCATCGTACATCGCTGTTCCGGCGTCGCCGTGCAACGTCTTCAAACTGGATTCCAGAGACGCGTAATTGTGCGTGTAGAACTTTTTCCGCGTCACCTCGAAATTGAAATTGTAGAGCGCGGCCGTGTCCTCCGGGTTGCCCTCCGACAGCAAGGCGTGCAGGAAGCGCGCGGCGGAATCGATCTCGTACTTCAACTCCTTGGCGGTCGAGCCGCTGGTATCCACTAGCAGCGCGACGGAAAGGGGCATCTCGGTCTGGCGCTCGAAAACCGCGATCTCCTGCCACGCGCCGTTGTCGAACACTTGGAAATCGCTCTTCTGGAGGGCGCCTACGAGGTCCCCCGCCTGGTTCTTGGCGGTGGCGATGACGCGCACCAGGCTGACGTCGGCGCGAAACACCGGCGCCTGCTGCGCCAACACGGCTCCGCCGCACAGGACTGACGCCAGCCAGAGCCTAGCCCGCCACCGGCACATCGCGGTCCCACTCTCCTTCCACCCAGACCTCGCCGTCCACAAAATGCTCCTTCTTCCAGATGGGCACGGTTTTCTTCAGCCGGTCGATGCCTTCGAGCGCCGCTTCAAAGGCCGCCCTCCGGTGAGGGGCCGTGACTATCACCGCCACGCTGGTCTCGCCGATCAACAAGCGGCCCAGGCGATGCACTATGGCCACGCGGCTCACCTGGTGCGCGCCGGCGATCTCACGTCCGATCCTGGCCATCAGCTTGAGCGCCATCGGCTCGTAACATTCATAGTCCAGGCAGAGTACCGGCCGGCCATTGGTATGATTGCGGACGGCGCCCTCGAACGTGACCACCGCGCCTTCGGCGCCGGTCAGCAGACGCGCCACGATCGAGCGCGTATCGATGGCGTGACGACTCAGCGCGAAATAGTGCCCGTCTTCGTGGCTCTCCAGCGGATCCGCGGATCCGCCGCTCACCGGCGGCAGAAAGGCCACTTCGTCACCGTCCTCGATTTTCGCGGAGAGCTCGGCGAATTCCCGGTTGCGAGCCACGACGATGCTCGGGGCCATTTCCCGAAGCCGCGGATACCGCGCCGCATAGGTTTCGAAGACCGCGCGCAGGTCGGTTCCGGCGGGGAAATCGGCCTCTTCCGACGGCCGCCCCACCACATCCTTCAACATCCCGAAGAACAAGACTCGCGCGCGCATTTCGAGTTAGTGACTTCCAGTCTAACAGACCGTTCCCCTCGGTCCCCCGTTGCGCCGCGTTACAATGCTTCTTCCCCATGAAACCCGCTATCGAAACGCGTTTTCGCGTGCGCTACGCCGAGACCGACCAGATGGGAGTGGTCTACTACGCGAACTACCTGGTTTGGATGGAGGTGGGCCGCGTGGAACTGTGCAAGGCCCGCGGCTTCAATTATCGCGCCATGGAACAGGAAGACGGCGTGCTTCTGGCGGTAGCCGAAGCCCACTGCCGCTACCGCTCGCCCGCCCGCTTCGATGACGAGGTGATTGTCAAAACCTGGATTGAAGAGGCTAATCCGCGCGTGGTGACCTTCGCCTACGAGATGCGCCTGGCCGGCACCGATCGCGCACTGGCCACCGGCCAGACGCGCCACGTCTTCGTCAACCGTGACCTGCGTCGTTCGCGCCTGCCGGAAAAGTACCACGCGATGTTCGGGATGGTGTAGCGCCGGCGGTCTTTGCCGCCGGTTCTTTCCGTGCCCCACCCCCACCGGCCGGCAAGACCGCCGGCGCCACAGGTAAAATCAAAGTATGCGCATCCTTCTCTTCAGCGGCAAAGGAGGCGTCGGGAAGACCAGTCTTGCCGCTGCTACCGGTCTCGAACTCTCCCGTCTCGGATACCGCACCTTGGTGATGAGCGTCGACCCCGCCCACAGCCTGGCGGACGCTTTCGACCTCGAAACCGAGCTGTTTCACGGCCAGACCAGCGATCCGTACCCCATCGACGAGCGCCTCGCCATCCACGAGGTCAACATCCAGAAGGAAATCAAGCGGCACTGGCGCGAGATCTCCGCCTACGTGGTTTCGGTCCTGCGCACCACCGGCATCAGCGACGTGGAGGCCGAGGAGCTGGCCATCCTGCCGGGCATGGAAGAGCTCAGCGCCATGATGTACGTGAACCAGTTCCGCCGCGAGCAGCGTTACGACGTGATTGTTCTGGATTGCGCGCCCACCGCCGAATCCATGCGCTTCGTGAGCATGCCGACCACGCTGGAGTGGTACATGAAGCACATCTTTGCCTTCCAGCGAGGGTTCCTGAAAGCCGTTCGCCCCATCGCCAACCGGGTGGCGCCCTTCGAGCTGCCCTCCGATAACTATTTCGACAACATCCAAACCCTCTTCGGAAAGCTCGAAGGCATCGACGAGCTGCTCCAGGACACCAAGATCACCAGCGTCCGGCTGGTCACCAACCCCGAGCGCATGGTGCTGCGCGAAACCCAGCGCGCGTTCGTTTATTTCTCCCTCCACGGCCTCGCCGTGGATGGCATCGTCGTGAACCGTGTGCTGCCGCTCGCCGTGACCGATGCCTACTTCCAGGAGTGGCGATCGTCACAGGCGCGCATCCTGGATGAGATTGAAGCTTACTTTGCCCCCGTTCCCGTGAAGCGCGTTCCGCTCTTCACGCACGAGGTGCTGGGGCGCGAGCGCCTGGAAGAATTGGCCCGCGCGCTTTACGCTGCTGGCGAGGACCCCGCGGCCATCGGCCGCACCGAAGCGCCTTATACCTTCGCCAAGTGCGACGGCCACTACGAGGTCCGCCTGCAATTGCCATTCGCGGCCAAGGGCGAAGTGGGCCTGTTCAAGAAGGGCGATGAGCTGGTGGTCCAGATCGGGACGCTCCGCCGTCACATCGGCCTGCCCACCTCCATGGCGGGCCTTTCCCCCAGCCGCGCGAAGTTGGAAAATAGAATTCTGACCGTGGAAATGAAGGAGAGTTGATATGGAAGAAAAGACGCCTGCCGCCGAAACCAGCGAGTCCGGCTGCTTCTTCTGCACCATGCTGCCCATGATTGAACGCCGCTGGTCGGAAGCCACCCGCGGCCATTTCAAGAATTCGCGCGTCGAGTTCCTGAAGGGCCTGCGCAGCCTCATCGACGACCGTATCGCGCATCTCTCGCAGGAAGAGGCGAAGGGGACGCGGGTTACGGTGGAGTGACGCCCAGCTCCCGCAACAGCGGCGCCGGCTGGTAGAGCTTTTGCAAGGCTTCCACGATGCCTTGCGAGGCCACGTGCACGGCGCGCGCCTGCTCCTCGCTGTACAGATAGGTGAGCGGCAGAGCCTCCAGGTTACTGTCGAAGATAATGCCCACAATCTCGCCTTGCGCGTTCACCGTCGGGCTGCCCGAGTTGCCGCCCGTGATGTCGCAAGTGCTCACGAAGTTGACGGGCGTCACCAGGTCCAGCCGCGGTTTGCCATCCACCCATCGCTGGGGCAGCCGGTACGGATCTTCGTTTCCCGCGCGGTGATATAGTCCCCCGAACGTGGTGGCGTAAGGCACCGGGGCTTCGGTCTTGTCCTTGTATCCTTTCACCGCCCCGAATGTCACGCGAAGCGTGGAGGTGGCATCCGGATACTCGCCGGCGCCGAGCACCTTGAGCCGGTATTGCACAATGCGCTCGATGCTGGAAGCGTCCAGCGATTCGATCGTGTCCTCATGTTTCTTGAGCAGCTTGCGGGCCGGCTCATCGACCAGCCGCGCCAGGCGGATCATCGCGTCCTCGCTCTTGAGCACGGCATTGTGGTCGGCCGCCAGACGCTTCCTCTCGGCGACATCCTTGAGCTTGGTGGAGCGCACGAATTCCCCGGCGGCCTGCTGCGGCGTCCGGCCGCCCAGGACCGCTCTTACCGGCGCTTCCTTTTCACCGAGTGCCTTCACCTCTTCGAGATACTGCGCCAGCAGCGCGGTCTCGAGCGAATCGTCGATGGGCGCTGGCGAGTACAAAGCCAGCTCGAGCGAGCGCAGGGCGCTGTCGCGGTACTCCGGCAGCCGCTGCTCGTTGGGTTTGGCGCGTTCCTCGGACAGGCGGACGATCTGGCGGGCGATACGGAAGAGGTTCGACCCCTGCGCCGCCGGGCGCTCCAGGATCTGGTAGGGCTTCTCCAGCGGCGTCCAGCTCTTGTAGGCGGCCGCCACCTCGTCCCACACTTTGCCGGCCTCCGTTCCCAGCTTGGGGTCGCGCTCGACGGCATTGCGCAGCTTCTTTTCGAAGCTCTGTCTGCGCGCCATCAGCTTGACGTCGTTCAAGCCGATTAATTTTCCGGCGGTCGATTTGTAGGTATTCGAGAAGCCGAACAAAGTGCGCTGGGCCAGCCGCCGGTTCTCCTCGCTGACGGCTCCGAACGCTCGCAGGGCCTGGATGCGCGTCTGCAACCGCGCCAAGGTCAGGGGCAGGGAAGTGTCCCGGTAAAAGGCGAGCTGCGCCGCGGTGGCGAGGCGCGAGGTGGTGCCGGGGTTGCCGGACACAAACACCAGCTCGGTGTCTTTGACGCCCTCGGCGCTCCACTTCAGGTAGTGCGGCGTGCTGGCGGGCGCGCCGTTCTCGTAGGCGCGCAGGAAAGCGATGTCCAGGTCGTAGCGCGGGTAGGTGAAGTTATCCGGGTCGCCGCCGAAGAAGGCGATGCCGAACTCGGGAGCGAACACCAGCCGCAGATCGGTGTACTTGCGGTACTGATAAAGGTCGAACCGCTGGCCCGAGAAGAGCTTCACGACGGTGCAGGTGTTGCCGGTCTGGTCGGCGCAGGTCTTCTCGATGCGCGCCATGGCGGCGTTCCGCTTCTGCAGCGCTTCGGTGGCTTTCGCGCTGCCCTTGGCCGCGTCTTTCACCTGAGTGGTGACGTCCTCCATGCCGACGAGGACGTTGGCCTCCAGGTCCGGGCACCGCAGCTCCGCCTGCCCGGTGGCCGCGTAGAAGCCGTCTTTGACGTAGTCGCGCTGCGATGAGCTGACCTTGGAGATGCAATCGGAAGCCACGTGATGATTGGTAAAGATCAGCCCGTTGGGCGAAACCAACGAGCCCGATGCGCCGCCGATGCGCATCGAGGCCAGCCGCAAGTTCTCGAGGAACTGGTCGCTGACCTCGAAGCTGTACTTCTCTTTGACCTGGTCCTTGGGGAATTGATTGAAGAGCCACATGCCCTCGTCGGCCACGGCGGGCAGGGCGAGGGCGCACAAAAAGGCAAGACCGCGGAATCTCATGAAAACTCCAAAGCTCCAGTGTAAGGCGGGAAGCCAGGCGCTGGGGCGTGAGGGACGGCGGACAGCGTTGCGCAACTGCGAGGGCGTGAGCCGCTTCGCCAGGCGCCGGCGCTTCCTGCTGTTGTCCGCCAGCACTGGCCGCTGCGATTCGCCGTTCCGGTACCCGCCCTCCACCAGCGGGTGCGTCCGGTCGTCGACGAACGCCTGGCAGAGGCTCTGCGGGAGCACCGTTGCGGGCGCAGCATTCTGAACGGAGCCGGGCACTTATCAGGTCGGAAACGTGTCGAGGCCGAGTTGCGTGCGGGACAACTCGTTTGGGGCTTCGGAATACTCTGTTTAGCGTTTCTGTCGGAAGTAGGCGATCAGAGTTCTCAGCGCATGGACCGCGACCTTCTCTGCGTCCGGGTCTCTTCCATAGTCGGCGTCTTGTCCCCTATAGACCTCAAACTGCATCGAACTCTGGAAGCTTGGCGGGGGAGTTGTCTTGTAACCACCGAGTCCGTTCGACGTGCCCCATTTCACACAGTTGCGGCCACCACTGCAGTCCGCTCCGATGGTTCTCGACTCCCGATCCCCGCCCCCAGGATTCCACGTACGGGCAGATATCGTGCCGGGGTCTAACTCACCCAGTTTGAACTCCCATCGGGCACCCTCATTATCCATCGACATGGCACCAGTGTCAAAATCAAGCGCAGCCACATAAGGAGTGTGGTGATGGGTCTTCTTCAAGGACTTGAACACGCCCAGAAGTGCATCTCTTGCAGACTCGGCCTCTTGTCGAGCGGGGGCCTTGGGGGTACCAGCAGTCTGTTGGGCGGCATGCAGAGAGAATGATGTCAACAGCAGCAAGGACAAGGCGAGCATCGTATGCCTAATCGGGCCTCCTTTACCACAATACTATAGCTCTTTCCTACGACAGGAGCGTACCGGCGTACCGGGGCTCAACTGTAAACTCGCCATCTCTCGCCGTCTGGCGTTCGATTTGGTTGCGTTCATTGCCGCGCCTTGAACCGCACGCGGGTTCTCCACGATGGCCTGGACCGCCTCGCCGCAGAGCAGTGCGGTGGTCGCCGGGCCGTCCAACTGGATTACCAAGGGCTGCGCGGTCGAAGGCGTCCCCCTGCCGATCCGGTCAAGCGTGGGCAGCCGCCCAAGCTGGGGAGCGCCGTGCCGTTGGGGCCGGCGATGGCGGCTACTCGCGGGGCGACCAGATTCAGCCGAAGAAGGATAGCCCGCGGCGCAAGGCAGACTGACCCATGGCGGTACAATAACCGCTTCGGGAGGATCGCATCGTGCCGGAACTCATCGTTCGGCCCACCGCGAAGTTCATCAAGGCGGGCGCAATCCTGGCGGCCATCGCCTTTCTGGCGGTGGAAATCGCGTACCAGGTATTGTGGCGCCCCAACGAGGCGCTGACCTGGGTGCCCATTGCCGCTCCGCTGGTGCTGCTGTGGCCGGCCCAGCGCTGGCTTCGCCGCCATTTCACCAAGGCGGTGGTGGGCTCGGACCGGCTGCGCTATGAGATCGGAATGACCTCCAGATCCACGCGCAACATTCAGCTTTCCAAAATTCAGGACGTGCGGGTGGACCAGCGGTTGGTGCAGCGCCTGTGGAAGGTGGGCGATCTCTCCATCGAGACCGCGGGTGAGGCCAGCCGCCTGACCATCCGCAACGTGGACGATCCCCAGACGCTGGCGGACGACATCATGAACCGGGCACAGAGAGGATCTGCCGGCATATGAGCGGGCCGGTGGCGGCTGGCGCGCGCCCCCGCGTCCCGGCCGTCTATTTCGGACTGTTCTTCCGGATCTCTTCCAGCCGCTTCTTGAGATACTCCTGGTATTCCTTCAGCAGCGCCGGGTCGCGCGGAGAGCCGTAGATGTCCTGAGACTTGTACTTGCCCTCGTCGAACTTCTTCCTGGTCCACTCGTCGTGAATGTGCGTGGTGTCGGCCAGATCCACCATTCCCTCGATGAACTGCGGCGGAACAAAGCTGACGCCTTCCGGATCGCCGATGACCACATCGCCCGGCATGACGGTGACATTCCCGATGCGAATCGGAACGTTCACCGCCGCCACCGAAACGCCGCCGATGGCGCTCGGATGCACGCTCCGGTAGTAAGCGGGCATGTCCATTTCCATGATCCCTTCCAGGTCGCGTATCCCTCCATCCACCACCAGGCCGGCGCTCTTGGTGGTCCGCATGATGTAGTGGAAGAGATTGTCGCCGACGATGGTGCCGCCTTCCTTCTTCCCATAAAGGTCCACTACCAGCACGTCGCCGGGCTGCAGCATATCGATGACTGTCTGGTTCCCCAGCCGGTCAATGCCTCTGGCTCGGGCCTTGGCGTTCACCACCGCGTCCAGGTCGGGGCGAGCCGGCATGAAAGCCACGGTGAGGGCGCGGCCCACCATCTTCTTGTTGGGATGCAGCACCTGCCAGCCATCGGTGTACTGGCTGTAGGGACTGCCGCGTCCGCCGCCGGCGCCGCCCGCTCCCCCGCCTCTGCCTCCGGGCGCCGCGCCGGGCCCAGAGGGCGCCCCCCAGTTGATCATGACCTCCTCATTGGAAAGGCCGCGCGCCCGCTCCAGCAGACCGTCGGACACCTTTGGGCGCCCGTCGGCGAAACGCTCGCCCGTCCAGGCCGGCGTGTACTCGATCATCTGCTCGCGCGTCCAAGTCCACAACTGCGCGTGAGCCGCGGCCGGGGCCAGCATGGGCAGCGCCCATGCGCCCAGGGCCAGCGCCATAAAACCGAAATCTCTGTTGCGAATCATAATCTGTCTATGCTCCCTTCGTGTCAACTCAATTGGCGCTTTTTCTCCGCTTCGATCCTGCTCCACAGCCAATCGCCCGAGCGCTCCTGGTTCCACTGCGGCGTGGGTTCAAAGAAACCGGAGCCGGGGGCCAGGTGTTGCTTCACCACCTCCTCGTTCAGCGTGATGCCCAGCCCGGGCTTATCCGGAACCTTGATCCATCCCTTGTTGATGATCGGCTTCTCGAGGCCTTCCACCAGGTCGCCCCACCAGGGCACATCCAGCGAGTGATTCTCCATGGCCAGGAAGTTGGCCGTCGCCGCCGCGCAGTGCACGCCGGCCATCGAGCCCACTGGAGTGCCGGCATAGTGCATCGCCATGGGCACGCCCAACTCCATGGCGGCATCGCCGATTTTGTGCGTCTCCAGGATTCCTCCCGAAGTGGAAATGTCCGGCTGAATCTTGCTGACGGCATGCTTCTCGCACAGCTTGATGAAGTCCTCCTTCAGATAGATGTCCTCCCCCGTCAGGATGGGCGTCGGACTTTCGGCCGTGATGTGCTGCAGCATCTCGGTGTACTGCCACGGAATCACGTCCTCCATCCAGGAGAGATTGAATTTCTCGTACGCCTTCGCCAGCCGGATGATCGAATTCACTCCCAGGTGGCCCAGGTGGTCCATGGAAAGCGGAATCTCCATGCCGACGGCCTCGCGCGCGGCCTGCACGATTTCGGAAAGCTTCTCGATGCCCTTGTCGGTCACCTCGGTGGCTACGAACGGGTGCGGCAAGGCTCTGCGCTCCCACATGGTCAGCTCCGACGGCGCGGTCACCGTGCCCGGAATCCTCTGCACCAGGTTGATGCCCACGTCCATCTTCAGCCAGGTGATGCCCATCTCCTCTTTGCGGGCTTTCAGGCGTTGGGCGAAGACTTTCGGGTCTGGCGATTCGTCGGTGTCGGCGTAGATTCTGATCCGCTCGCGAAACTTGCCGCCCAGCATCTGGTAGATCGGCACGCCGTACACTTTGCCCGCAATGTCCCACAGGGCTTCTTCCACCGCACACACGCCGCCCGCCTGCCGCCCATGGAAGCCGAACTGCTTGATCTTCTGGAAGAGGTACGTAACATTGAGCGGGTTCTCATTCAACAGCCGGCTTTTCAGAAACAGCGCGTAGGTGGCGCTGGCGCCGTCCCGGACTTCGCCCAGTCCATAGACTCCCTGGTTGGTGTCGATGCGAATGATGGGGCACGGGCTGGGTCCCGGTTTCGCCACCGTGGCCACCCGCAGATCCGTAACCCGGAGCGCCGACGGGCTCGAGTTGGTATTGACATTTCGCGGCGCCGCCTGTTCGGCCGCGGCTTCCCGCGACAGAAGCGCCCCGCCCATGATCCCGGCCGAGGCCCTGAACAGGTCCCGCCGCCCTAGCTTGCCATTGCCTTTGAACATCGCTGTTTTCTCCTCTCTGTCTGCTGGGTTGCCGCCAACAGGGCACTCGGGGCGCGCCATGCGCCTTGCCTTCCGGCAGTATACATCGCGTTGGCGGCCAGAATACCCTGATCTCAGTCTCTCACGCGAAGAATCACCAATAGAGCTTCAGCGAAACCTGCATGCGGCGCGCGGAATTCGACTGCGTGCGCCACAGGCCGAAGTTGGCGTTCTGGAGCGAGGTGCCGCCGCTCAAGGCCCCAAACTGGGTCCGGTTCAGGAGGTTGAACGCCTCCGCTCGGAGGTCCACATGCATCTGTTCCCTGACCTTAATGCTGCGGGCCAGCGAGACACTTTCGTTGAAGCCCGGGAAGTAGCGCAGCTTGGGGTTGTACCGCGTCGCGTTTCCCATCTGGGTGGTGGGTTGCGTGCCGAACCACGAAGCCGGCTGGAAGAAGCTGTTTGCCCCGGGATCGAATTTTCCCGTGTAACTGCCGGCCCAGCCGTCGTAAGTACTCACCGTGGGCCGGTTTCCTCCGTTGAAGATGGGGAAGCTGACGGTGGTTGTCAGGCCCATGGGCGTCCCGCTGGAGTACCCGTGAATTCCGGCAAAGCGCCAGCCACCAAGGATGGCGGAACCCACGCTCTTGCCGCTCAGGAAACGCTTCCCCTTCCCGAAGGGCAGCTCGTACACATAGTTTATCTTCACCACGTGCGTCTGGTCGAAGGATGCAATCGACTTGTCCAGCCTGCGGTTGTAATGGTCCACCGGCTCGCTGCCTCCGGCGTCCGAGTCAGTCAGTATTTTCGAAAGCACGTAGGAGGCCTGCACGGTCAGGCCGGCGGAATAGCGGTGCGAGAACTTCACCTGCATCGCATGATAGGTGGAGTGGCCGATCTTGTCGCCCTGGCCATTGACGGTATCGACAGCCGAATACTGTGGGAAGGGGCGCAGAGATTGAGCCACGGTCGCCCCGGTGCCCCAGAGCGTGTTGAACCCCGACCAAGGAGCGGTAATTCCGGCGGCATTGGCGGCGGTTTGACCCACCAGTGAGTTCAACAAGGTGCGGCCCGACGCCGTGAACGGGTTGAGGCTGGCCGGCAATTTCGCGACGTTGAGCTGGTTAAACGCCAGAATATTGGACTGGATTTTGGCTGCCAGCGTACCCACGTAGCCGACCTCCAACACCGAGTTGGCCGTCAACTGGCGTTCGATGTTGAAGGCGTAAGTGAGTTCATCGGATGGCGTGCTGGCCGTTTTCCCGTTGTAATAGGGGACGTTGGAGCCGTTGCCCACCGAGGGATCGATATTGGGCACCTGGGACCATGCCGGCGCGCCGTTTTGCAGCACCCAGAGCGGGTTCAGACCCTGGCTTTGGTCGCTAACCGTGATTCGCTGCACAATTCCGAGGTTGTGCGACGACGAGCCTTCGTAAGTGAGCGGCCCGAAGCTGCGGCTGGCAGCGCCCCGTATGGTGGTCTTATTATTCAGGGAGTAAGCGAAGCCCAACCGCGGTCCCCAGCCGTTCCAGCCAGAGGTCAGAGTGTGGCTACCTATCCTTCCCGGACCGGTGCCAGCGAAAATCAGCGCGCCCGGAAGCCCGCCGGCGCCGGGGTTCGGCAAGGTCGGGCTCAGATCGCTCGCCTGGTCGTCCCCCACCAGCAGCGGCCGGGCCAACTCGAAGCGCAGCCCGAGATTCACGGTAAGGCGCTGGGATACACGCCAGTCGTCCTGAAGATACGCCTGGTGACTACGGAACTCGGTGGCGAGGTATCGTGGCGTGTCGAGTGAATAGCCGGATACCTGTCCCAGCAGGAAGGATGCAAACGCGCTCCCGCCGCCGGTGGCCTGGCTGGTGACCAGCGGGACGCCAGTATTCAACGCCTGGAAGGTCACATTCCCCGAGATGTTCTGCAACCCGAAACCGTTGTAGTGGGTATTGTTGTAGAAGTAGCCCCACTTCAACGTGTGCGGACCAGTGGTCTTGGTCATGTCGTCATGGAATTCCACTACGATGTTGTCGGAGCCATTGGGCGCGGCCACGCCCCAACTCGTGAACTCGCTGTTCGAAAAATTGACTTGCGGAAAGTTGTCGTTGCAGTCGGGATAATTCGGTATGCAAATCTTGCTCTTCCAACCCGTCGGTGAGGTGGGAATTCCCTGGGCCTGGGGCGCGCCGCTGTAGGTGAGGAACGCGCCGTGGTTCTGCTCCCAGTTGTTGCCGCCCGCGTAGAAGCGGTTCAGCAAAGTGGGCGAGAGGGTGTAGTCGTGACTGATGCGATACACGTCCGACCGGTTGTACCCGGGGTTGCCGGCCAGGGGCTCGGGCAGACCCGGAGCGCCGGTGGGGCCGTACAGGTCCTGCTCCCTGGTGCGCTCGAAAAAGAACGAGATCCTCTGTTTGGAGGTCAGCACCTGGTCGCCCTTGATGCTGTACTTGTTGTTCGGCGATATGCTGCTGCCGGCCGAAATATAGTTGTTGCGGACGTAAGTCGAGGTACCGGGCGTGGTCCCCGAAACGTTGGGTGACAGTAGCGGCTGCACGTAGTTGATGATCTGCTTCGAGATCGGGTCGATGCGCGATTGCGGAATCTGGTTATTCGCAAACGGGGTCCTGACATACGAGCCGTTCACCAGCGTTGTGGTGCCGGGGTCGTAGACTTGGTACATCTTCCCGGTGGCATCCACATAGTTGTGCAGGTCGCCGGTGTAGAATTCCGTCGGCGGCACGCTATAGGGGCTCGGGGTAGCCCCCGCGCGGTTGCGAAAACCCTCGTAGGAGAAGAAGAAGAACGTCTTGTCCTTGCCGTGGTACACCTTGGGAAGCCACACCGGCCCCCCTACCGTAACTCCGAAATCGTTCTGCTTGTAGACCGGCTTGGTGGCGCCGTAGAAGCCTTTGGCGTCCAGATCCTGGTTGCGCAGGAACTCATAGGCGTCCCCATGCAACTGGTTGGTGCCGGACTTGGAAACGAAACTCATCGTGCCGCCGGAGGCGTGGCCCATCTCGGCCTTGAAGCCGCCGGCGGTCACGCTGAATTCCGTGAGCGCGTCTACCGAGGGGGTGTTGATCTGCGTCCAGGTGACCCCGTTGCCGTCCAACTGGCCGGCAGTGGTAACGGTAGTGCCGTCGAGCGTCATGCCATAGGCGCCTCCCTTCCCGCCGCCTACCCGGTATTGGCCCGTGGAGTTCACTTCCGCCGTGGAGGCCGACAGATCGAAGGGGCTGCGCACCGCCCCGCTCACCACCACCGGCAGCTCGTCCACCAGCCGGTTGGATACCTCCGTGGCCACCCGGGCTGTTTCCGCCTGCAACATCTGTGCGTTGGCGGCAACCTCAATGGTCTGCTGTGCGGTGCCCACCTCCAGGGCAACATTCAGTTCGACCGTGGCTCCGGCGGCCACCACAATGTCATTTGCAATATATATCTTGAATCCGGCGTTTTCGATCCGGACACGGTAGTTGCCGACCGGCAGCGACGGCACGGTGAAATCTCCCGATGCAGTTGTGCTGGTTCGGAAGCTGGCGTTGGTGCTAGGTTGGATTGCCGTCACTCGCGCGCCGGGCACAACCGCCCCGCTGGCGTCTTTCACGGTGCCGGTGATGACGCCTCGATCGGTCTGCGCCAGCAGTCCCACGGCGGCACAAACCAGGGCCGGAACGGCCCAGACTCTGCGTGACATAAATTACCTCCCAGCAGCAGGCCAGGATTTCCATCTTGGCTTGCTGGCCGCCATCGATTATATATCCGATCACTGATTTTCAGGCCGTTTTTTTTCTATTTTTCCGTTCCGAGCGACTCCGGCGGAGGAACCCGGCAATGCCTTCTGGCAGAATATCTTCGCGCCCACCGTTCACAACCAATATCGACAAGCCTCCGGCTGCACTCCGAAATGGCCTCCAACTTCCACGAAACCCCGCCGCGCCAGCCCATGTTTCCTCCGCCCCCTCCGCGCTCTCAGGTTTTGACTTTGGTTTTTCCCCGCGTTGAACTCCGCGTCTCCGCGTCTCCGCGTCGAATAGCAGTCTTCCGGTTTGGTCCCGGCTTCGCCGGGTTAGGGAGCGGAGCACCGGAGGGCATCTACCCTTCCGATTTCTTGCGGATCTTGATGTCCAGGCGCTTGATCTTCTGGTTCAGCGTGGAAAGCGGCACGTGCAGGTTCTCGGCGGTGTCGGTCTGGCTCCCGTTGCACTCCTCCAGCCGCTCCATGATCACCCGCCGCTCGAACTCGTTGACGATTTCGAAGAGCGAAGCGTCCGGCGTCAGGGGCGCACCGTCGCTACGACTCCGCCGGATGCCGTTGGCCTCGAGCAGAGCGTCGGGCAGCACATCCACCGGAACGGACGGCTCGGTTGCCAGCACCACGGCCCGCTCCACTACGTTCTCCAGCTCGCGCACATTGCCGGGCCAGGCGTGCTCCATCAGCACCTGCAAGGCTTCGGGCTGGAAATGCAGAATCGACCGGCCGGAGGGGTCCAGAAATTTGTTGTTCTCGCGGCAGTAGTAGGTGAAGAAATGCCCGGCCAGCAGGGGAACGTCCTCTTTGCGCTCGCGCAGGGGGGGCAGCGCGATGTTGATCACGTTCAGCCGGTAGTACAAGTCTTCGCGGAATTTTCCTTCCTTGACGTGCTGGTGGAGATCGGCGTTGGTGGCCGCCAGAATGCGGACGTCCACCTTGACCGGGTCGGTCGCGCCCAGGGGCGTGAACTCTTTCTCCTGGATCACACGCAGCAGCTTGATCTGCGTCTCGGGCCCCAGCGTGCCGATCTCATCGAAGAAAATGGTTCCGCGGTCGGCTACCTCGAAATACCCCTTCTTGGTTTGAATGGCGCTGGTGAAGGCGCCCTTCACGTGCCCGAACAGGGTCGATTCCAGCAGGTCCGGCGGCAGCGAGCCGCTGTTCACCGCCACGAACATCTGGTCGGCGCGCGGCGAGTTGGCATGGATGGCCTTGGCGACGAGCTCCTTTCCGGTGCCCGTCTCGCCCGTGATCAGGATGGTGGAGCGGCTGGAAGCCACCTGGGCCACCAGGTCGAGCATGCGCACCATGCGTTCGCTCTTGCCGATGATGTTGGGGAAACCGTAGCGCTGCTTGAGCGCGCGCTTGAGATGGGTGTTCTCGTATTCGAGCCGCCGCCGCACGATCATGCGGTCGATCTCGATGAGCAGCTTCTCGTTGTCCCAGGGCTTGGAGAAATAGTCGTTGGCCCCGAGCTTGAGCGCGTTGACCGCGGCCTCCACCGAGCCGTAGGCCGTGATCATGAAAACGGGGGTTTCGCGGTCGCGCTCGCGGACCTCCTTGAGCACGTCCATCCCGGAGCGGTCCGGCATCATGAGGTCGAGCAGCACCAGGTCGTAGCCGCTGGTCTCCATTCTCTGGAGTCCCTCGGCCGCGTTTTGCGCCTGATCGACGGAATAGCCTTCCGAGGAGAGAAGGATTCCCAGGCTTTCGCGGATATCCAGCTCGTCGTCGACCACCAGCACCTTGCCTTTGGGCCCGAGGGCTGTGGACTGGGGAGCGGTCATCTCAAGCGGCATTCACCGGCGCCCTCGCCGAGCTGGGCACGGCCAGCGGAAGCGCCAGCCGGAACGAAGCGCCGCCGCTGCGCCGGTTAAAGACTTCGATGGAGCCTCCATGCTCTTGAATGATACCGTAACTCACCGAGAGGCCGAGGCCCGTGCCTTTGCGCGCGGCCTTGGTGGTGAAGAACGGATCATAAATGCGGTGAAGGTGCTCGGGCGCGATGCCATGTCCCGTATCGGCCACTTCAACCCTGGCTCCCGAGCCTTCCGGCCAGGTGCGCACTTCCAGCGTTCCGCCCGCCGACATGGCGTCGCGTGCGTTCAGAAAGAGGTTGAGAAACACCTGCTGGAGCTGGCCGGTGTTGCCGTGCACGGGCGGCAGGCCGGGGTCCAGATCGGTCGTCACCTGGATTCCCGACTTCTGAAGCTGGTGATCGAGCAGGGAAAGCGTCTCCTGAATCACGCGGTTCAGGTTGACGTCGCCGTACGAGGTGGTCGAGGTCCGGGAAAAGTTCAGCAGCGAATTGACGATCTCGCTGGCGCGGAAGGTCTGCTTGGCGATCTTGTCGAGGATCAGCGACTTTTGCGAATCGTCGCCCACCTGCTTGGCGAGCATCTGGGCGTAAGTTGAGATCACCGCCAGCGGCGTGTTGACCTCGTGCGCCACACCCGCCGCCAGCAGCCCGATACTCGACAGCTTGTCCGCCTGCACCAGCCGCTGCTCCAGCTCGGCGCGGTCCGTGACGTCGTCGAAGATGATCAGCCGGCCAATCTGCTTCTGGTCCTTGGAAACCAGCGGCGCGATGGCGACGTTCAAGGTAGTCTCGCGCAACTGCGCGGGCATGCCGTGGCCGTTGCCGGACCCAGAGGGTACCCCATCGCCGCCGGGCCCAGAGGGCACCCCCGCGGCGGGTCTCAGCACGAACTTGTAGATGTGGTGTATGCCGGTCTCGCCGCGCACGCGCTGGAACTCCCCTGCGAGTTCCATGGGGAACAGCTCGGAGAGCGTCCTGCCCAGGGCGCGATCGCGCGGAATGCCGCTGAGGTGCTCGATCTGCGTGTTCCAGCTTTCCACGCGGTCGTCCAGGTCGGCCGCCAGGATGCCCACATTGATGGATTCGACGATGTTCTCGCTGAATTCCTTGAGCCGCTCGTACTCCTCCACTTTGCGCTGGAGCGAACGATAGAGCGAGGCGTTCTCGATGGCGATTCCCACGTACCCGGCCAGCGTAACCAGCAGCTCCACGTCCACGCTGGAGAGATAATCGCCGTCCGTCGTCCGGCTCACCCCCAGGTAGGCAATCGTCCGGCCGCGGACCATGCAGGGCAGGTAGTACGTCAGATCCAGATCGGCGATGGTGCGCCGCACCGAAGCCGGCCAGGCCCGCGAGACGGCATCCAGATGGTGACGCGTGCGCTCAAAGAACAGATACGGTTCCGGCCGCTTCCACTCGAGAAAGCTGAGATCCAGTTCCTGGCGGTTGACGCCGGCCAGGCGCGGGTTGGCTCCCTGGGACTGCCTCAGCCGGAACTCCGGACCACCCTCCCCCTCCTCCGCCAGGAAAAACGCCAGGTGTTTGATGGAAAGCGTCTGCAACAGCCGCTCGCCCACCGAGGTCAGCATGGCGTCCAGGTCCGTTTCCGAGCTCAGCTCGCGGGCGAACTCCACCAGCGTGCGCCGGTAGTCATAGCGGTCGCGATAGAAGTACTTGTCCAACCGTTCCTGAATCCAGTTGCGAATCGGCTGGAACAGGAACGCGGTGATCAGCATCACGGCGATCAGCCCGGTGTTGCCCAGGTCCTTGAAACTCTTCTGCACCAGGCTGCCAAGCGAGAATACGATGCCGTAGAACGCCGCCAGCACGCAAATCGTGGCCAGCGTATAGGCGTAGCCGCGCCGGAAGAGAATGTCCACGTCCATCAGCCGGTAACGGACAATGGCATAGGCCAGGCTGAGCGGAAGCAGCACCAGCGAGAGCGCCACCATGCTCTGGTACTCGTTCAGAATCGCCCCCATGGCGTACGGCAGAACGTTCAGGATGGCGAACGGCAGCACGCCGCAAAACGTTCCGTTGCGCAGCCATTTGAGCTGCTGCCGCACGATGGGGTCCTCGGCTTTGCCGTACTCCATACTCAGGGCGAACCCGCCGACCAGGTACAGGAGGGTCGACAATGCCATCCACAGGCGGTCCAGCGCCCATCGCAGTTCGGTCAGGGGCATTCCGGTCTTCAACGCGCCTGAGGCCACGCCCAGGTGGAGTGCGATCAGCAGCGCCGCGGGCACGTACAAGAGCACCGCGCGCGCCGGTTTCTGGAGCCACTTGCGCGGCTCCGGAAAAGTCAGGCAGAAATGCAGAAACACGGTCGGCGCAATTAGCCCCGCGGCCACGTTTCCGAAATACACCACCGCGTCGAAGCCGTCCAGGTAACCGGTGTAGTGGAAGCAGAAGAAAATGAACGACGCCAGGCACAGCACGTAAAAATGCTGGGCTTTGTACGCGCTGCCGCGCCGGAAATAAACAAACAGCCCGATAATCAGGTAGGCCACCCCCACCGGGTACTGGTACGTCTTGGCGGGGTCGCGCGGCACCTCTCCCACGATGACCGGCGTTTGTACGGCCACGCTCCCGTGGTCAACCAGGTAGGTGGCCTTTCGCCAGGAGCCAATGCTCACCAGCACTTTGGTGACGTCGACCGCCTTTTGGATGGCCACTCCCTCAATGCTCTCGATGCGGTCCCCCGCATGCACCCCCGCATTGGCGCCGGGGCTCTTGGGCGCGACGTAAAGCGCCTCCACGCCTCCCCGGCGGTCCACCCAGATCACGCCATCGTCCGGAAGCCGGAAATGCTGGTACTGCTGGAAATTGATGACGGCAGCCACACCCGCGGCGAGAGTCAGGATGGTCAATATCGCGGTGGACAGTTGGAACTTGAGTTCCTGAAACATGGTGGCCGCCGTTACTTAAACGCGAGACAATACCCCGCCGCCCACGGAGCACGTTTGATGCCGCGCCAGATCTGCCGTTCTTTTCTAAGAATAGCCGAATTATCTATCACTTACAAGGGGGCCGCAGAGCTCCCTCCGGTTTTTGGGAGAACTACACTATGCGGAAGTGTATTCGTTTTCCGCAGCACTGCGTTAGACCGCCTCTCACGCGTATCCCCCGGCGGTTGTTACCCTTGCCAGGCAGGATTCGGGAATGACCCGGCCGGGCCGCAGCGCGCGGATTTGGGAGTTCCAGGACCGTTTCGCTTAAGCCCCAAATGCTGTAAACTATTAGATAAGTGAGAGCGCCTGTGGCGCGGTCGCGTCGATCTATGATTGCGGACCGGCTTGCTGAAATCGAATGAAGTCTCCGAAAGACATGATGAGAAGGGCGATATTGTCCGCATGGGTAGCGGTCCTGCCTGCGTTGCTACATGCCGGCGGGCCGGTGGCGTGGAAGGCCGCGGACCAGACTCTGACACAGGAGAAAGCCACTCCGCCACAAGAAAAAGCCGCTCCTGCGCCTGAATCCCAATCTCTGGCCAAGCCGGCGACTCCCCCGGCCAGCGAAACCGACCCGGCCAAATTGGCCGCGTCCAAGCCGTCCCCCGAGGCCAAAATCCCGGGCTCCGCGCCGGTGGATTCCAGGACTTACGTCGTCGGCGCCGAGGATGTGATCTTCGTCAAGGTGTGGCGCGATAATGACGTTTCGGGGCAGTTCCTGGTGCGGCCCGACGGCCGAATTTCGGTGCCCCTGATCGGCGATGTCACGGCCTCGGGCTTGACTCCGGAACAGTTGGAGAAGGAAATCGCCGAGCGTCTTTCCAAGTTCATCAAGGATCCGCAAGTCAACGTCGGCATCCTTTCGGTCGGCAGCAAGAAGTATTACATTCTGGGTGAAGTGAACCGTTCGGGTTCATTTCCCCTCGTCGTTCCAACCAATGTGCTGGAAGCGCTGGTCAACGCAGGCGGTTTTCGGGATTTCGCCAATACCACCAAGATTCTGATTCTGCGGGGTGACAAGCATTTCATGTTCAACTATAAGCAGGTCACCCGCGGCAAGAAGACGGAGCAGAATATTCTGCTCGAGCCGGGCGATAAGATTATCGTGAATTGATCCGGGAGGGTTGGAAGAGTTGAGGGCAGTGGTTGGAAGAGCAGGAAGGGACAGAGATCTATGGCTTCCCCGCAAAGTTATGTGAACGTCTCGCGGCGCCCACCCGATATCGAAGACTACATCGATATGCTCCGCCGCTACCGCTCGTGGATCATCGGTCCGATGTTCGCGGGCCTGGTGTTGTCGGTGGTCGTGGCCTTCATGTGGCCGGACACGTATATTTCGCAGGCGGTCATGCGGATCACGCCCCAGCAGGTTCCGGAGAACCTCATCCCCAGCGTGGTCAACACTCAGATGGCGGAGCGGCTCAACCAGATGCAGCAGGAGATCCTCAGCCGCACCAGCCTGCAGGAACTCATCC
Source organism: Bryobacteraceae bacterium (assembly GCA_049510555.1). GTDB lineage: Bacteria > Acidobacteriota > Terriglobia > Bryobacterales > Bryobacteraceae > Fen-178. The sequence goes on along the minus strand of JBEKYW010000008.1, from coordinate 38,585 downwards.
AGCGGCCCTCGCTGGACCTGTACAAGCGGGAGCGACAGCGCCTGCCGTTGGAAGACATTATCCAGGACATGCGCAATCGGGCCATCAAAATCCAGATGATGGAAGCGCCCAGCGGGGAACGCCGGTTCGCATCCGCCTTCCTGATTCAGTTCTCGTATACCGATCGCTATAAGGCGCAGGCGGTGGTGCGCGAGCTGGTAACCAAGTTCACCGAGCAGAACGTGACCGTGCAGCGCAATCAGGCCACCCTCACTACCAGCTTCCTGAACGACGAGTTGAAGAGCGCCAAGGATAGCCTGGACCGCCTGGATGTCGAGATCCTGAAATTCAAGAGCGAGAACCAGGGCCGTCTGCCGGAGCAACTTCCCGCCAACATCCAGGCCTTGCAGGGGCTGCGGATGGAACTGAATCAGATGAATGAGGCCATCAACCGCGACAACCAGGAGAAAATGTTCCAGGAGAGCACGCTGCAGAGCCTCAAGAACCAGGCGAGCTTCATCTCCAACAACCTGGAAGACACCGTGACCAACCAGACCACGGCCGTCAAGAACGAGCGGCTCATCCGGTTGAACCAGGCGATCCAGGACGCCAAGTCGAACTTGGCGGGGTTAAGGCAGTCGTTTACGGACGATTACCCGGATATCAAGACCTTCCAGGCCCGGCTGGCGGCCCTGGAGAAGGAACGCGACGATCTCGAGAAGCAGGAGATTGAGCGGGCGGCCAGCGCTCCTGCCCCGGAGCCTACGACGCGGAAAGTGTCCAACCCGCAAATGCAAAAGAGCCTGCAAGACGTTCAGGCTCAGCTCTCGGCCACCCAGGTGCGCATCCAAGCGACGACCATGGATGTTGAAGAGCGCACCCGCCAGAAGGCGGAAGTGGAAAAACAGCTTGTGGCGATCCAGTCCCGCATCGAAATGAGCCCGCCGCTCGAACAGCAGTATGCCGGGCTGCTGCGCGACTACGATCTTGCCAAGCAGAACTACCAGGAGATGGCCAAGCGCCGCGAAGCTTCCGAAACGGCCCAGAACCTGGAAGAGCACAAGGCCGGCCAAAACCTCGAAGTGCTCGACCCGGCGTCGCTGCCCGAAGCCCCCTCCGAGCCGAACCGTCTGGCCATCGCGGGGGTCGGCACCATGCTGGGTCTGATGGCCGGGATCGTACTGGCGGGCGCCAGGGAAGTGAAGAACACCTCCCTGAAGAATCTCAAGGACGTTCGGGCGTATACCAATTTGCCCGTGCTGAGCAGCATTCCGCTGCTGGAGAACGCGTTGCTGGTGCGAAGGAAGCGACGGTTGTTCTGGCTGGCCTGGTCGAGCGCCGTCATCATCGGCTCCATTGCCATGAGCGGCTCGGCTTACTACTACTATTTCGGCCATGCGTAAGAACCGACGAGGGCGCGCGCCACTGGAGGCAAGATGAGTCGAGTACACGATGCTTTGCGCCGGGCTGAAAGGGGTGGTCTGCCGCCTGACGAAGCGCCGGCGGTAATGGTGTCGGAACCGGCCCGGATGCCGGAGTTTCTTCCGGTGGACGGTTCCCCGTCGGCCGCTCCGCCCGTCCGATTGAATATTCATCCGGGCATGCTGGGCGACGCGCCGCTGGTGCCGTTCCGGCCGGCTCCCGAATCTCACCTGCTGGACCTCAACAACTCGCACGAGACCCCGGCGGAAGAGTTCCGCACGCTGCGCACGCGTCTGAACCACCTGCAAACGCTGCAACCGCTGCACACCGTGGTGGTGAGCAGCCCTTCGCCGGCGGAAGGCAAGACCTTTGCCGCGGTCAACCTGGCGCTGGCGCAGTCGCACCTGGCGGAAAGCTCGGTGCTGCTGGGCGATTTCGACCTGCGGCGTCCCATAATCCACAATCTTTTCCAGGTCGAGCGTTCCCCGGGTCTTTCGGACTACCTCACGGGCCAGTGCACCTTCCCCCAGGCATTGCGGCGCATCGAAGGCATGAATCTGTACCTGCTGCCCGCCGGCACGCCGGTCAAGAACCCGCTCGAACTGCTGAACATGAGGCAGGCCAGGGCGCTTTTCGAGGAGTTGCCGCGCAGCTTCAACTGGGCGATTTTCGACACGCCGCCGCTGCTGTTCTCAGCCGACGCCAACCTGCTCGCCACACTGGCGGACGGCACGATCCTGGTGGTCAAGATCGGTACCACCACGTTCGACAACGTGGCGCGCGCCATGCAATCGCTGTGTGAGAACAATGTCTTGGGGATCGTAGCCAACGGGGCGCGCGCCTCGGAGCTGTACAGCAAGTACACCTACTACTACTCGAGAACCGAGTAGGGGCCGGGCATGGCCAGCCCTTACACCACGTTGGGGGCGGGGCGCGGGTGACAGACGACGAAAGGCGATCGTCTGTCCCACCTACGGCCGGCAGGTATACACTTTGGCCGGCGGAAGATTCCAAATGACGCGCTCGGAGCGCACCTCTCGAAAGTACCCGCGCAGGAAATACTCCTCGGCAAAACGCTTCAGTCCCAAGGCGCGGACCCAGTTGGATTTGCCGCTGGCAGGCAGGTATTGATACTGGGTCAGAACTCCATCCTCGCCCAGGTGCGCCGCGGCTTGCGCGACAATGCTGGAGCGCTGATCGTGAGCCATGCTGGTCAGGCCAAGCGAAGAAACAATGGCATCCGCGCGCTGGACGCCCCTCTGTCCGAGAATCGAGCCCAGGCGCTCGGCTCTGCCCGGTATGGGAACGAGGCGGGGGTCGTGAACCTTGCCACGCACATGGGCGATAAACGCCGGGTTGACCTCGATGGCGAACAGGATCGAACCGGGCGCCATGCGCCGCAGGATTTCGGTGGTGATGGCCCCCGTCCCCATGCCCAGCTCCACAATAATCCGCGCCCTGCTGAAATCGATAGGCCGCAACAGAGCCGACGCCAGAAACCGCGAACTGGGAAACAACGATGCCGTGACCGACAGCGACTTTAACGACTCGCGAAAGAAAAAGCCGCGGCCGGCATGGGTGCCCGGCGGCATCGCAATGGAGTCCAGCGGGGTGATGGACCTGGAATGAATCTGTTTCAACACGTCAGTTCTCGGGCTCGCTTTTCATACTCAGGAAACCGCCGCCAAGCCGGTCTGCAACTCGGGCACCTCGATCTGGGTGCGGGTGCCCTGTCCCGGCTGGCTTTCGATCCACATGCGGTACTCGTCTCCAAACAACACTTTCAACCGCTCGTTGACGTTGCTGACGCCAATGCCCTGGTCGAACAAAGTGGCGAGCTTCGTCTCGGGAATGCCGACTCCGTCGTCTTCCACCAGCAGGTGCAGCTTCGACTGGCCACGCTGGGCGCGAATCCGGATGGTGCCGCCCTCCACCTTGCTGCTCAGCCCGTGCTTGATGGAGTTCTCCACCAGCGGCTGGAGCAGCATGCTGGGCACCAGCATGTCCAGGGCATCTTCGGCCACATCCTTTTCGAAACGCAGCTTGTCGCCGAAGCGCACCGTTTCGATGGAAAGATAATCCTCGATGAAGCTCAGCTCATCGCGCAGCGTGCTGAAGTTTTCGTGCTTGCGCAGCAGCCGCCGGAGCACCGCCGAGAGCTTCACCACCATGGTCCGCGCCTGGTTGGGGTTGGTGCGGATCAGCGAGGAAACCGAATTCAGCGTATTGAACAGGAAGTGCGGATTGATCTGGCTGGCGAGCGCTGCCAGGCGCGCCTCCACCAGCAGCCGCTCTTGTTCTTCCAGCTTCTTCTCGTTGCGCGTGTTGTTCCAGATCTTGAGCGGAATGGCCACGGCGAAAACGGTGGTGGTGTAGAGGGCCAGGATGGTGAGCGGATGGGGGTGCGGCCAGCCGGGCGTGTCCGGCGCCAGGTAGAAGACTTCCTTGACCTTGAAGAAATCACCGGTCGTCTGGCGCAGAAACTCGGCCACCAGGATGGCGGCCAGCAAAAGCAGATGAAACGCCGTGCGGCGGTGGTTGCGGCTTTCCTTGAAGAAACGGTAGATATTCAAGTCGAAAAACGGAGTGAATCGCCAGATCTCTTCGGGATCGGGCGCCCAGTCGCGCAGCAGCCCGCCCAGCACGCCGACGCCCGCGAGCAACGGCATGGTCACACGTTCGCCGGCCATGAAAACCGCGGGCAGGGAAATGATCACGCCGGAGAGCAAGCCCGACACGTATCCGCCCAGCAGGCCGGCGAGGAGGCTGCCTTCGAGGCCCAGATCCGCCGCGTGGTAAGTGCGGCTTACCACGCGCGTCGCCACGCTGGCGGCGAAGACGCTCGAGAGCCACAAGGAGAGCGCCACCCGCTGGCTGAGCGTGCGTTTCTCGCGCATCAGCGCCGACTTGAAGCGGTTGGAGCGCGCCAGCACGCTGGCGATGGAAGCCATCGCGCCCAGCTTGACCAGCAGCGTAACCAGGTAGCGTTCCACCATGAGGTGTTGGAAACCATTATAATAAAAGGAGTAAGGCTTCCGTAATCCAAGCATGAACAACTCCTCCGCGCTGCGGCTCACGAAAGTGGCCGAAGCGGACTTTCCGACGCAATTCGGTTTCTTCCGGATCTATGGATTCGAAGGCCGCGATGGCGACCTCACCGAACAAGCCGTGGTGCTGAGAATGGGCGAACTCGCCAGCGGCGGGCCTCCGCTGGTCCGCATCCATTCGCAATGCCTCACCGGCGACGTGTTTCACAGTTTGCGCTGCGATTGCCGCGCGCAGCTCGACATCGCGCTCGAAAGTATCGCCCGGGAAGGCCGCGGCCTGCTCATCTACGAGCATCAGGAAGGCCGCGGCATCGGCCTGCTCAACAAGCTTCGCGCCTACGAGCTGCAGGACCAGGGCGCCGACACTGTGGAAGCCAACGAGCGTCTCGGCTTCGACTCCGACTTGCGCAGCTACGAGCTGCCCGGAGCCATTCTGCGGTACTTCGGATTGAAAGCGGTCCGGCTGCTTTCCAACAACCCGCAGAAAGTGGAAGCCGTGGAAAGGGCCGGCGTCGAAGTGGTGGAGCGGGTGCCCTGCCTAGCCGATGTGCTGGATACGCGCGAATCCTATCTCCGCACCAAGAAGGAAAAGATGGGCCACCTGCTGGAGGATATTTAACGGCTGAGGCGAGGCCGACATCCACACCCCAATCTTGTTCACTTTGGCGTTGAGCCCGATAGGGCGAAAGGACGTAGCCCAAGGCGTCAGCCTTGGGAATGGGATGAACGGCCGGAAAGCCCCGGAACGGGGCGGAAGAGCTGGGCCAGGGCATCTTACGCCCCTCCGGGGCTGAATCGTTTTCGTGCTTATTCCCACGGCTGGCGCCGTGGGCTACAGTCTATCGCTCCTGCGGAGCTGGCCTAAGCGAACAGCATCGGGGCTAGAGCGAGGTCTGTCAGTACCAGCCGAGTCGTGATACTGCTAACAGTCAGGCGGTCGCGGGACTGGAACCGGTGGTACTTTTTCCGGTTCCGCGGTAGCCATACTAGCCACGCGTCAGAACCCGTGGTACTTGTCTCGATCCGTGTCGAAGCCGATCATGGAATTGATGGCGCAGACAACCGCATCCGCGAATGGCCCGGTATCCCGGGCATCCAGCCTGCTGAGGCGCGGCTTTCGGTTGATGACTGGCCGCCGCCGGGCGGAGAACCGGCCGTCGCGGCCGCAGGATCGCCGTCTCAACCACAGATTGAAGGTTCATTTCGAAGCGAAGATCTCCAGCGAGTCCGGCTCGATGCAGGTCCGGGGAGTGAATATTCACTCGGATGGCGCCCTGGTGGTGGCGAAAGAGCCCCTGGCGCCGAAGTCGGTGGTGTTCGTCCAGTTGACGAGTTTCGGGCTGATCGGCTTTGGGCAAGTCCAGCACTGCACCGGGCGGGGGGAGTCGAGTTATGCCATCGGATTGGCATTCCCCACTCCGCTGATGAAGGAAGAGCTGGGCACCTGGGAGTTCCACCGCGTTCGCCAGACCGACAGCGGGTGGTCGGCGGAATGGGAAGCTTCGATGAATTTCAGCACGCCACTGCGCGCGGTTTAGAAACGGCGAACCTGCCCGCCAGCATTTCCCCTCGCCCAGCCATGCCGCCGATCGGCCGGGCACGCCTCGCCCGCCGGCTTCGTCTATAATTGAGCTGAGGGAGAAAACTGGGATGCTGAAACTTTTGCACACGGCGGTCGTGGTGTCGGCGGCCGCTTCCATTTGCTTGGCTGCCGGGCTTCCCGCCCGCGGCGTTTCCGGAAACTACATTGAAGCCCGCACCGCGGACGTTTATACCGGGCCGTGTTTTGCCAACGGCGAGGTCGAGATGAACGGCAAAGAAGCGGTGTTCGGCTGGAAGATCAATAGCGGCAATTGGCACGGGGTGAGCCTGGAAGGGCTCTCGGTGGTCGGGGTCATCCGCTCCGAGCACACCCTCGGCAACGTCTACGAGCCGGTCAACCCCGTCCGGGCGGTCCTCATCGTCGACAGCCGCGCGGACGCCGAGCAGCGCCTGGCGCTCCAGAGCTTTGCCAAACACATGGGCGGCGACCTGTTCCGGGACATCGTGAAAGTGGATTACGCTCCCATCGAGCTGGCCATCCAGGACGGCAATATCCACGGCGGCGCGGCGAGACTCACCGCGGGCTCGCTGGCAGCCATCCAGACGCGCGCGATCGAAGCCACCGACCACATCTGCGGCAACGAAGACGTGTATTATCCGCCGCTGACCAAGCTCGACCACGCCATGCCGGCTTATGCGCTGGCGGATTCGTACCAGGGCGATGGCTTGGGCGAAACCTGGAGCAACGGTCCCCGCCGCAGCGGTTTCCTGGGGACGTTCCAGGTGCCCGCGGAGTAGACCGCCCCGGAATCGTTCTCAATTCTGGGCGCGCAGGCTCTCGACGGTCCGGGTCAGGCGGGTCCACTGGTTGGTCCCGTAGGCCACCAGTCCCCGGAGCGCGGCGAGCTCGCCGGCGTCGAGCAGGCGCCGGGCCATGCTGGCGATTTCCTCGACCAGTGCGTCCAGGCGATTCTGCAACTGGGTGATGCCGGGGGAAGGAAGATGCTTGACATCGCGGGCCTGCTTCAATTGCGCGCGCAGCGTCTGGATGGCGGCACGGATCTTGGGCGCATTCTCCGGGATCAAGGCCAGTTTCTGGCCGTCGAACTCGAGGACCTCGCCCGACACCTGGCCGGCGATCTGCCGGTAGGTTTCCGGCGAAATGCGCGCGATCTCGGAAAGGCGGAAATAGGCGTCTCCGAATTCGTCGTGCTGCTGGATCAGGCGGTCGGCGTGTACGCGGCTGATGCCGGCGTACTCTTTGCAGAACTCCTCCCAGCTCAGCCCGAGCTTCTCATACAGCCTGGTTTCCCGAACCTGCTTGAGGCATAGCGTCTGGGCAGCCGAGCACTTGTTGGCGATTACGGCGAACGCCTGCTGGCGTCCCACCCAGGCGCCGGCATCCATCCAATCCTTTGGTGTTTCCATAAAACGGTCTGTTTAGAACATACATGTTCGAAAAACGGGCAGCTTTGTTGAAAACAAAGGGGCAATGGCACACGCCCGAACAGATCTGTTCAAACTTTCGATCCTCCTCCCATCTCCATTGTGGATTGGAGGTGGTAAGAAAACCGCCGGTGCGGGAGGGCAAATCCGAGCTAACTTGTGAAATTCAAATGGATTACAAAAAGTGCATGAGCTTGTGACCGGGTGCCGGGCGCGCCCCCGCAGAGTGGCGGCGGCGCGAGGGTTTCGCCAGAGGGGCGATGTTGGTTATTGTAAAGGACATGGACAAGAAACGGCTGGGCAACAGCGACATGGAATTGACGCCCATCGGCGTGGGCGCGTGGGCTATGGGAGGCGGCGGCTGGGAATTTGCCTGGGGACCGCAGGACGACGGCCAATCCATCGCCGCCATTCACGCGGCGCTCGACCACGGCGTGAACTGGATCGATACCGCGGCGGTGTATGGCCTGGGTCATTCCGAGGAAGTGGTGGCGCGCGCCTTGGCGGGGCGGTCCGAGCGGCCCTATGTCTTCACCAAGTGCGCGCTGACCTGGGACGACAAAGGCAACATCACGGGAGCCCTCAAGGCCGATTCCATCCGGCGGGAGTGCGAGAACAGCCTGAAGAGGCTCAAGGTGGACGCGATCGATCTCTACCAGATCCATTGGCCGAATCCGGACGTGGATGTCGAGGAAGGCTGGGGGGCGCTGGCGAAGCTGAAGGAAGAAGGCAAGGTGCGGTGGATCGGGGTCTCCAATTTCGACGCGCGGCAGATCGAGCGATGCCGCGGGATTGCGCCCGTCACGTCGCTGCAACCGCCTTATTCGGCCATTTCGCCGGCGGTGGAAGAAGCCATTCTGCCGTATTGCCGGCAGCAGGGGATCGGGGTGATCGTGTACTCTCCGATGAAATTGGGACTGCTGGCCGGGGCGATGACCAAGGAGCGCGTCGCCAATTTTCCGCAGGACGATGTCCGGCGGCGCCTGCCGGCGTTTCAGGAGCCGCAGCTTTCGCGCAACCTGGCGCTGGCCGAGCTCATGAAATCCATCGGGGCGCGGCACGGGCGCTCGGCGGGGGAAGTGGCCATCGCGTGGACGCTGCGGAACCCGGCGGTGACCGCGGCCATCGTGGGGATGCGCTCGGCCGAGCAGGCCAAGGGAGTCATGGGGGCGCTGGAATTCCGGCTGACAGCGGAGGAAATCGCGGAGATCGACGGCTTCCGCAGGGGCGGCGATGCTATAATGTAGAGGTTCTGCCCGGCGGTTCAGGTCTTTCCCTATGTTCCTCAGTGTCAAAGAGATGGGGCTGCGGAAGATTCGTTTCGACGAAACTTTCCAGCCGGGGCGGATCGATTTTGCGGGCGAGGATCTGGAGCAAAGTTCCCCGCTGCACGCAGCCGGCTCGGCCGAGGTGCTGGCGCATTCGGATGGCGAAGTGCGGATCCAGGGAAGGTATACCGTGGAAATGGCGGCGCAGTGCGACCGCTGCCTGGGACGCGCGCGTTTCCCGCTGGATGACAGTTTCGACCTGTTTTACCGGCCCATGTCGTTTATCGCCCACGAGGAAGAAGTCGAAATCGGCGAAGACGAGGCGGAGCTCGGATTCTATGAAGGCGGCGGCCTGGACCTGGAGGACCTGCTTCGGGAGCAGGTGCTGCTGGCTTTGCCCATGCAGCGGGTTTGCAGCGAAGACTGTAAGGGAATCTGCCCGGTCTGTGGCAGGAACTGGAACGAGACCACGTGCGATTGCAGAACCGAGAGCACCGACGATCGCTGGGGAGCGCTCCGGAAATTAGAGATCTAAGCGACCTGGAGGGTCGCGGCTTAGAACGGAATTTGTCGAGGAAGAGATATGCCGAATCCCAAACGCAGACACTCCCAAAGGCGGACCAGCAACCGCCGCGCGCACGATGCGCTGAAGGCGGCCGGCCTTTCGGAATGTCCGAACTGCCACGAGCCCAAGCTCCCCCACCGGGTATGCCCGCACTGCGGCCAGTATAAAGGCCGCGAAGTGGTTGAAGTCGTCCAGGAGTAGCGGCTTCCCGACATGCTGACCATTGCGGTGGATGCAATGGGCGGAGACCACGCCCCCAAAGCCGAGGTGGACGGGGCGGTTCGAGCCGCCAGGAGTCTGAACGTCAAGGTCATTCTGGTGGGCCAGCAGGATGCCGTGCGGCGGGAGCTGGCGCAGCACGAAGACCACCGGCATCTTCCCATCGACATCATGCATGCCAGCGAGCGCGTCACCATGGAGGAGAGCGCGGGACGCGCGTTCCACGGCAAGAGGGACAGCTCCCTGCGCGTGGCCTCGCGGCTGGTCCGCGACGGGACGGCCCAGGGATTCGTATCCGCGGGCAACACCGGCGCGGTGATGGCCACCGCGAAGATCGTGCAGGGCGTGGTGCCGGGCGTGGACCGTCCGGCCCTGGCGGGCATTTTTCCAACGGTGGAAGGGTCGCCCGTGGTGGTGGTGGACGTGGGCGCCAACGTGGATTGCTCGCCGCGCATGCTGGCGCAATTCGCGGTGATGGGCGAGATGTATTCACGCATCATTCTGCGGCGGCCCAAGCCACGCGTGGGCATCCTTTCCATCGGCGAGGAGGAGCACAAGGGCAACGATCTGACGCGCGCGGTCATGCCGCTGCTCAAGGGCCTCAATCTGAACTTCATCGGGAACGTGGAAGGCGGCGACATATACGGCGGCAAGGTGGACGTGATCGTGTGCGACGGGTTCATTGGCAACGTGGCGCTGAAGGTCAGCGAGGGGCTGGTGGAGATGGTCAAACACCTGTTGCAGGAATCGCTCGAGGCCACCATCGCGCGCAAGATCGGATACGTGCTCTCCAAAGCCGCGTTCAGCGATTTCAAGAAACGCGTGGACTACTCGGAATACGGCGGCGCGCCGCTGCTGGGCGTGCGGGGCGTGTGCATCATCTGCCACGGGCGGTCGAACGCCAACGCCATCAAGAATGCCATCCGGGTGGCGGCGGAGTTCTCGGGCGGCAAGGTGAATCAGCGGATCGAGGAGGAACTGCGGCTGACGGCGCCCGAGAAGCTGGCGATTCGGGCGGAGTAAGGCGCGGGGGAGGATGGCATCCTGCGCGCTGATCGGGGGTGCCCTCTGGGCCCGGCGCTGGAGTTTCTAAGTTTCTCGCAGCCGCGGTATTAGCTCGAAGAGCGAAAGAAAATAGCCCACGGCGCAAGCCGTCGGGAACAGGTGCACGATTGGCCAAGCCCCGGACAGGGGCGTAAGATCATGCCACATGCATGCGAAAAGGCACGGGTTGAAATACGACGTGGGGGCCCTGTCGGGATAAGCGTTCTTACGCCCCTGGCCGGGGCTACGCCGACTGTGCGTTCCGTCCACACGGCTTACGCCGTGGGCTACTATCTATCGCCCTTCGGGCTCGGAGTTCGGTCCCAGCGTCTGACAGAGACTGCCAGTAAATGTAGAAACTCCGGGGCAGGCGGGCCCAGAGGGCACCCCGCCTGCCCCACACGAGAGTGATCGATGACTGCGGGCGCAAAAATCGCGGTTCTTCTTCTGGCTGCCGGCTGCGCGTTTGCCCAGCAGGACCAGCACGTCGATTGGAGCCTGGCGATGGAACCGGTCTCGGCGCCGCCGGGAGCGAAGGTGCTGGCGCGGTTGACGGGACACATCGACCCGGGCTGGCACCTGTATTCCATGTCCACGCCGGCGGCCACGCCGGCCGCCATTCTGCTGGCGGACAATCCGGTGGTGGAGCGGTATCGCGTGCTCCAGCCGCCGCCCCAGAAAACCTTCGACGCGAACTTCAATTCCGATACGGAAACCTATGAAGGCGAGGTTGCGTTTCTGCTGGAATTGGAGATCAGGAAAGACGCTCCCGCGGGGCCGGCCGAGCTCACGGTGAATGCGCGCTACCAGACGTGCAGCGCCAAACAGTGCGTTACGGCGCGATGGACGGGTGTAGCGAAATTGACGGTGGACGCCGCGGCTGGCGCGGCGGCCGTGGTCATTCCAGCGGGGTACGCGGAGCCAAACACCCGCCCGGAGCAAGACAGGTGGGGAGGCCTGTCGCACTCGTTTCTGCTGGTGGCGTTCGGGTTTGGGCTGGCCTCCATCTTCACGCCTTGCGTGTTCCCGATGATTCCCATTAGCCTGTCCTACTTCCTCAGCCGGCCGTCGGGCGGGCGGCGCGAGAGCGTCACGCTGGCGGCGGTCTTTTGCCTGGGAATTGTCGTGCTGTTCTCCGGGCTCGGCCTTCTGACGACGGCCGTGCTGGGGCCATTCGGCATGGTGACGCTGGGCGCCAGTCCGTGGGTCAACGGGTTCATCGCGGCGTTGTTCCTGGCTTTCGGACTGAGCCTGCTGGGGGCGTTCGAGATCACCATTCCTTCCCCGGTTCTGACGCGGTTGAGCCGGTCCTCGGAAAGAGGCGGCTATGCGGGCGCGCTGCTCATGGGGCTGGCGTTTTCGCTGGCGTCGTTCGCCTGCGTGGGGCCATTCGTGGGCACGCTGCTGGCGGTATCGGTGGCGGGCGGCGGGGGTGCCCCCTGGGCCCGGCCGCTCATCGGAATGGTGGCGTTCGCCATGGGTCTGGCTTTGCCTTTTTTCCTGCTGGCACTGTTTCCGTCGTACCTGAAGCGCCTGCCGAAGAGCGGCGGATGGCTGGCGCGCGCGAAAGTGGTGATGGGGTTCGTCATCCTGGCGGGGAGCCTGAAATACCTGAGCAGCGTGGACCAGGTGCTGGGATGGGGATTCGTGACGCGCGAGCGGTTCCTGGCGGTGTGGATCGTGCTGTTCGCCATGGCGGGCTTGTACCTACTGGGCTTCGTGCGGCTGGAGGGCGTTAAGCCGGATGAGCCAATGGGACTGGGGCGGCTGCTGGTGGGAATGGCCTTCCTGGTGTTCGCTCTCAGCCTGGCGCCGGGGATGTTCGGCGGCAAGTTGGGCGGCCTGGACGCTTACGTTCCAGTGGCGAGCGGCGATGCGCGCGGGGCGGGCGCCGGCTCATCCGGGAGCGCGCCGGTGTGGATGAAGGACCAGTATCGTGCGGCGCTCGAGCGCGCGCGGCGCGAGGGCAAGCTGGTGCTGGTGAACTTCACCGGCTATGCCTGCACCAACTGCCACTGGATGAAGGCCAACATGTTTCCACGGCCGGAGATTGCCGCGGCGCTGAAGGATTTCGTGCTGGTGGAGCTATACACCGACGGCACGGACGAGACGTCGCAGGCCAGCCAGAACCTGGAGCTTTCAAAGTTTCACACGGCGGCGATTCCGTACTACGCGATTCTGGATGCGGACGAAAAGGTGGTAGCGACGTTTGCGGGGGCGACCTCGGACGCGAAGGAATACCTGACGTTTCTACAGGGGCCGGGGCCCGGGGGCCGGGGGCCGGGGGTGGGAGCTGCGCCGGCAATTGGGGTGTTCTCGAAACTTGAAGGCGGGACGCTTGATACTTCCGAATTCCGTGGCAAGGTGGTGGTGGTGAACTTCTGGGCAACGTGGTGCGCGCCCTGCATCCAGGAGATTCCGAGCTTCAACCGACTGAACAGCCAGCTCGGGCCGAAAGGCGTGGTGGTGCTGGGGGTTTCCATGGATGAAGAGGGCGCGGAGCGCGTGCGGCCGTTCCTGAAGAAGCACCCCATGGACTACCTGGTGGCGTTGGGTTCGGAAGCAGTTTCCAAACACTACGGTCTCGGCGACCTGCTGCCCGTGACCATCGTCTTCGACCGCGCTGGGAAACAGGTGAAGCGGTTCGAAGGATTCACCGCGGAAGACGAGCTTCGGGCGGCGGTTCAACAAGCGCTCTAAAAACTTGCGGGCGCCTCGAGTAGAGACGCCCGCAAACAACAAGCGTGATGCAGCTCCTGCACCAAGTTTCAGAAGTACAGCTTCAGCGCCATCTGGATGAGGCGCGGGCTGCTAAACGACGTGACTTCTCCGAATGTGCTGCTGGAAAGGCTGGTGGTGGGGCCGTTCCAGTTGCCGTGGTTCATGATGTTGAAGAAGTCGGCCCGCAAGTCGAGCTTCCATCGCTCGCCCACTGTGAACCGCCGGGTCAGAGCCATGTCAAAATTGAACTGGCCCGGACCATAGAGGGAATTGCGGCCGAGGTTGCCGAACTGGCCGCTGAACACGGTGCAGGCCGCGTTCGATCCGGCACATATAAACGCCGCCGGGTTGAACCAATACGGCGGGTCGCTCGACGAAACCGTGTGTACCTGGTCCGGCGACAGCACGTAAGGACGGTCCAGGTTCTGGCCGCTCAGGGAAATGTCTTTGCCGTCGGCAAGCTGGATGGGGTGGCCGGTGTTCAGGGCGATGACCGGCGAGACCTGCCAGTCTTTGGTGAGCAGCTTGGCAGCTCCGCTACCAAGCCCGGGGCTGGTGGCTACCAGCGTGGTGTTAAAAACCTGCCGGTGGTCGTAGCCGCAATTCCCCCGTTCGCCGGTGGCGCGGTTGTTCGAATTCTGATAGATGGTGCCCGCCAGTTCTCCCGCGAAGTCCCACGAGCTGACGCAATGACTCCAGCCGTAATTGGTCAAGATGGTGTAATGGCCGGAAAAGTGGCGCTCGATCGAAAGATTCAGGCCCTGGTACTCGGAGTTGTTTCCGTCGTCGGTCTGCTGGATCTCACCGTAGAATTGTCCCGTCGTGGCATTGGCCAGGTATGTCGGGCGCCGGTTGTTGGTGTTGGAAGTGGAGGCGCCAGCGATAGTGCCGATGGCCTGATTGACGTCAATCGACCCCCAGATGTGCCGGCCGGCGTTGCCCATGTAGTTCGCTCTTATCACCCAGTTGGCGGCGATCTGGCGCTGGAAACTGAGGTTCCACTGCATCATGTAAGTGACCTGATTGTTGGGCGGAACGCTGATGTACATGCCCTGGGTCGGGAAAACGGCGGCTCCGGGGAACGGGTCGCCCGTCTTGCCGTTCAACGTGTAATTCGCGAACGGGTTGGAGAACAGCCCGCTGGTAAGCGAGATGGAGGAGACATACGGCGCATTGGTAGTCCAGCGCTCGGGATAGAACAGCTCGGTGGTGTCGTGCAACATACCGAACGATGCGCGAATGGTCTGCTTGCCATTGCCCTTGGGGTCCCAAACCAGGCCGAGCCGGGGCGAGAATACGTTCCAATGCGATGCCGTGAGAGCTTTGCCGTATGGGTTCTGCGCCGTATCGGTCGTGAAGATCAGGCCTGCCGGAGTATTGGGGTAAGCCGGGCTGTGCCAGCCCTGGAGGAAAAGAGGCCAACTGAACTGGTCGCCGCGTCCATACTTGTCATAAGAGGGCACAGACGGCTCGAAGCGCACGCCGATGTTGATGGTCAAATGGGGGGTGGCGTGGATGGCATCCTGCACGTAGGCGGCGATCACCGTCTGGCGCAGGTAATCGGAAATCACGTTGCCGTCGACCAGGCCGGAGAAGCGCCCGATCAGCAGGTCCGCCAGCCCATCGCCGCTGGTGCTGCCGTTGAAGGTCCACTGCCCGTTGGCCTGCTGGTAGTTGTAGGAGTTGAACTGGTCCTTGCGACCGTCGAATCCGAACGAGATCTGGTGCTTGCCGCGGATGATGGAGTAATCGTCTGCTAACTGGTAGGTATTGATGTCGAAATTCGCCAGGGCGCAGGTGCCGCAGCCAATGTTGAATCCGCCGCCGGAGTAGCCGCTCACGCTGAGCTGCGTATAATTCGGAGCGTTTTGGAAGAAATTTACGCCCAAATCCCGCGGACTGAACAGGTTGGCCGCGGATGAGCGGTCATCGCGGCGCCGGTCGAAGGTGGCGTGGAAGGAGTTGACCTGGTTCGCAGAGACGGTATAGGTATCGCCAATGGTCATGGTTTGCGAGCGGTCCTTGTTGCCAGGGGTCCCGGTGGTCAAGGAGTTCTTGCCGTCGAACAACGATAGCGCCAGGTAATCGT
The DNA here is from genome assembly GCA_049510555.1 of Bryobacteraceae bacterium. Taxonomy (GTDB): domain Bacteria; phylum Acidobacteriota; class Terriglobia; order Bryobacterales; family Bryobacteraceae; genus Fen-178. The sequence continues at coordinate 23,243 of JBEKYW010000008.1, read as the reverse complement.
AGATAAAGTAACGGCCGTAGAAGAAGTTCTTGCTGCTGATGTTGTAATCGACGCGGCCGATCCATTGATCGTCGGGGTTGTTGGCCAGGTAGCCGAAAAGGTATGTCCCGCAAGGATTCGGGGAGGTCGGGAGGTAAGTGGAGGCCAGCTTGATTCCCGGCGGATCGAATGAGGAGACGGGAATCTTGTTGCCGGGATAGGGGTTGCCGCTGGGGTCCTTCAGCGCTTTTGCCGAAGCCAGACAGCCGCCGCTGGACTTGGCGGCGTCCAGCACGCTGAAGTCGCCCTGAAGCGCTGCCGCCGTGGGCACATAGGCGGTGTTCTGGACCGGATCGCTGCGCTGCCGGGTACCCTGGTAGCCACCGAAAAAGAAGAGCTTGTCCTTGATAATCCGGCCGCCGGCGGTGCCGCCGAACTGGTTGCGCTTCAGAGAGTCGCGGAGAGGCTGTGAAATAATGGTCCCCTTGGGCCGGGCGTTCAGGTCGCCATTGCGGAAGAAGTAGAACAGGTCGCCGTGTAAGGCATTGGTGCCCGACTTGGTCACGATGTTAACCACGCCGCCGGGATGCAACCCATATTGGGCCGGCAATCCGTTGGTTTGCACGTTGAATTCCTGGACCGCATCCGGGAACGGAATGGGCAGGTTCACGTTGCTGAACGCGTCGTTATTGTCGCCACCATCCAGCAAGAAATTGACCCCGTTGGCCGCACCGCCGGCGACGGAGTACTGGCCCGAACCGTTGGATCCCTGGATGTTCTTGCTGCCCGTCAGGTCGCCGCCATTGAGTTGCATGTCGGACGTGGAGAAGCCGGTCATTCTCAGCAAGTCGGCGGGATTGCGGCCATTCAGCGGCAAGTCGATCAGCCGCTGTTGGTCGACCACCTGCGCGATGGAATTCTCTTTGGTTTCCACCTGGGCAGCGTTGGCAGTGACCAGAACGCTTTCGGTCACGGCGCCGATTTGCAGCGAGACAGGGATGCTGCGATTGCTGGCCACTTCGAGCAAGATGCCCTTCTGCACGTAAGTCTTGAAACCGGGTGATGAGACCTCGATTTGGTAATTCCCAACCGGCAGGTTGGGGAGCGCATAGCGGCCAGTGACATCAGTGGTAGCCAGGCGCACCTGATCTCTGTCCAGGTTGGTGGCCTTGACCTGCGCACCGGCGATCGCCTGGCCGCTCGGGTCGGTGACGTAGCCGTCGATCTCGGCCACGGCCACTGCTTGAGCAAGACAGTGGGGGGCCAGAACACTGGCCGCCATTACAACCAGGAAAACAGGTACAACTCTATGTAGATTTACCCCGAAAGTCATTGAGACTTCCTCCTTTTCAATTTCTAAATGGAGTATAGGACATTGCACATCGGATGTAAACCCCTAATACCCTGGATTCTCAAGGAGGTAGGCCGTGGCGGCCGGCGGGTTCCCACCTCACGAGGTGGCGGCCACAGGATCGCGTTCGTAGCCATCGGCGCGCGCCGGCCAGCAGACCACGAACAGAGCCGTGCCGATGGCGGCGGCCACCACGAACAGCAGAAAACCGGCGTCCCAGCCGTGGTGCTCGACCAACCATCCGACACCCACGCCGGAAATGACCGTGCTCAGATAGCCGAAGAAGCCGGTGAGGCCCACGGCGGTAGCCGCGGCCCGCTTGGTGGCCAGATTGGCGGCGGCGATTCCCACCAGGGTTTGCGGCGCGTAGATGAAGAAACCCGCGAGGCAGAGCAGCGCCACGCTGGTGGCCATGCCCGCGTTGGGAAGGCGCCAGAACAGCACCAGCGCGGCCACGCACGAGCCCATGTACAAAGGACAAACACGGGTGGCGCGGCCACCGAAAAAGTGGTCCGTCAGCCAGCCGCTGGTGAGCATACCGAGGATGCCGGACCCCTCGAAGGCCGCCACCATCCAACCGGCGCTGGTCAAATCGATGTGGCGCGCCTGCTTCAGAAAGGTGGGACCCCAATCGAGGATGCCGTAGCGCACGGTGTACACGAACAGGTTGGCCACGGCCACCAGCCAGATGTAGCGATTGCGAAACACCAGGCGGGCGAAACCACCCCCCGGCGTTCGCGCATGATCGCCCGCGGCCTCGATGGGAGGCAGGCCCAAGGATTCGGGAGTATCGCGCAACGCCAGGACCATGAGGAGGGCGCCGCCCAGCGCGATTCCCGCCGGGACATAGAAACACAACCGCCACCCATGCACCACCAGGTAGCCGCACAGCACCACCACCAGACCCGCGCCCAAGGAGTGGGAACTGCTCCAGATGGACCACTTCATGGCCAACACTTTGGGCGGAAACCAGTGGGTCAGCAGGCGCGCGCAGGGCGGAAAGCCAACTCCCTGGAACCATCCGTTGATCATCCACAGCAGCCCCAGCGTGAAGGCCGTGCTGCTCATGCCGAACGCCAGGTTCAGCAGGCCGCAGACGACCAGACCCGAGGCCATCATCCAGCGGGCGTTCATGCGGTCGCCCACGAAGCCATTGAGGAACTTCGATACGCCGTAGAGCAGGCCGTGCATGGTGAGAAACAGGCCCAATTGGCTTTTGCTCAGCCCCAGCGTCTGTTCCATGGCGGGCATCGCCACGCTCAGGTTCTTGCGAACAAAATAGTAGAGCGCATATCCGACGATGGTGGAGAGCAGAATTCGCGTCTGCCAGTACCGATATTGCTGATCGGTTGTGGCGGCCTTCTCCGCGGCGGGAGCGCTCATTGCGCCTCCTCGAGTATGGTCTTCATGGCGTTCAAAAGCGGAAGCGCAACGAGAGTTGCAGGCGGCGCGCGTTGGTGCCGTCGGGCGGCACGGCATCGTTATTGGGCGTGAGATAGTTGGTGGTCGCGGTGAGAAGGATCGGGCTGGCCAGGGGCGTGGTATTGGTGGTGGCCGCGGCGGTGTACATGGTGGTGTTGAACCCGTTGTAGTTCGACCGGTTGAAGACGTTGAAGCCTTCGGCCAGCACCTGGATGCGCAGGCGCTCGGTGAGGCGAATGTCGCGGGACACGCGGAGGTCGAGTTTGGAGTTGGCGAGCGCCTTGATGCTGTTGCGCGGGATGGAGGGGACCAGGTTGCGGTCGCCACTGGTGCCCTGGCCGCGGATGCCGCCGAAGCCGTTGTAAGTGTTGCCATCGGCGGCGAGGAACGGGATGGATCCAATGCTGATGAAGGCGGCCACGGGGCGGCCGGATTCGGCGGTTTCGATGGCGCTAAACAGGAAGCCGCGCAAGGGTCCCTTATCCGGCTCCCAGACCACGCTGGCGACGCCGCGCAGGCGTTGATCGAGCGGGCTCTGGCCGCGGTCCTGAGCGAAGTGGAACTGGTCGGCGGGAGTGCCGCCTCCGAAGGCGGTTTCGCCGGCCGCGCCGCCTCCGTTGTCGTTGCCGGCGGTGTTTTCGGCCTTGGCCCAGGTGAAGGCGCCGTTGACCTGGACGCCGTTCGACATGCGGCGGCGAACGTCGAGCAGGAGGCCGTTGTACCAGCTCTGGCCCATCGAGGTGTTGGTGTTGATGGCCCCCTGGGTGGGATCGGGCCGCGCGGCATTCACGCTGACCGTGGCGCCGGCGGCAGTCCTGATGATGCCGGCGGAGAACGGCAACTGGAACGTGCTGCCATCGGGCAACTGGTAGGTGCGCATGAACTGCTGGGTAGCGGGCAAGTTCGTGTCCATGACGATTTCGAGATGGTCGCCGTAAGTGTGGGCGTAGCTGACGCTGAGCACCACTCCGAGCGGCAGATGCTGCTGAATGCCGATGGTGTAGTCCTGAATACGGGGCCGCGCGAAATCGCCGGCCAAGCGGGTGACGGTGGTGCTGAGGCTTCCGCCGGTGGGCACGGAGGGCAGCGCGCGCGGATAGACGGGAGCGGCGGCGTCGGTGGGCTGGAGGGTGAGGGCCACGAGGGCCTTGGAAGGATCGGTGAGGCCGGTATTCTGGAGCGCGTAGGCGATGATGCCGTTGGGGATGCGGCCGTAGTAAATGCCGTAGCCGCCGCGCAACACGGTTCGGCCCTTGCCGGTGAGGTCCCAGGCCACGCCGACGCGCGGTCCGAAGCTCTTCCAATCGGCGGGGAATTGCTGCGTTTCGCGGATGGCGGGATTGGGCGCGAACGGCGTGGGCATGGTTTGTTTGTCCCAGCGAACGCCGTAATTGATGGTCAGGCGGGACCAGGGTTTCCACTGATCCTGCGCGAAGAGGGAGAAATCGATGGTATTGTACGCGTACTCGGCGACGCCGAAATCCTGCACGAAGCTGGTGTAGTTCTTGGCGCCGGGAGTGACCAGGTCGCGGCCGAGAGCCAGGGTGGTGGGGTAGGTGTAGGTGCCGCCGAACTGGGTGGGGTTGTTGATGTAATCGTGCACGCGGTTGATTTCGCCGCCGAATTTGAAGGCGTGGCGGCTGGTGATATAGGAGAAGTTGTCCACCACCTGGGTGCGGCGTTCATCGGGGAGCGCATAGCGTTGCAGGAAGGTGGCCAGGCCGAAGGAGAAATTGCCGCTGCCGTTGGCGTAGGTCTCGGGCGGCGGGGCGTCGCCGATCTCGAACTCGAAGTCGCGGCTCCATTGGAAGCGGAGCTCGTTGACGCGGCGCGGGCCGAAGGTCCTGGTGAGGCGCGCGTTGTAGGAATCGATGCGGACGTCGTCGCTGCCGTTGCGCCCGACGTTGCCGAGCACGATGGGGGTCTGGATGGCGCGCTCGCCGTGGGACCGCATGTAACTGAAGAACGTGGAGAGCGTAGTGGAATTGTTGATCAGGTAATCGACCTTGGCCAAGGCGGTGTTATTGCCCATGGTGCGGGACTGCATGTTGCCCGGCGCGCCGCCGGGGAACTGTTTGAGAACGAAGGCCGCGCCCGCGTTGAAGGCGGTCATGTCGGTGTTGTACTGGGCGATCTGCGCGGCGGTGGGATTGGCGGCAAGTGTGGGCTTGCCGGATGTCAGGGCGCCGGTAAGGTCTTCGATGACCAGCGGGAAGTTGCGAATCTGCTGGTCGTAGTTGACGAAGTAGAAGAGCTTGTTGGAGCGGATGGGTCCGGAGAGCGAGCCGCCCACCTGCTGGCGGCGTTCGGGGGGCTTGATGGAGGCCAGCGGATCGCGCGCGGCGAAGCTCTGGTCGCGATAGTAGTAGAAGCCGTCGCCGTGCAGTCGGTTGCCGCCGGAACGGAGCACCATGTTGACGCTGCCGCCGGCGGCGCGTCCGAATTCGGCCTGGAAGGCGCCCTGTCCGACCTGAAATTCCTGCACCGCGTTGGCGCTCAGGGTGCTGGGGGCGCGATAGCGGCCGCGATTCTCGGAGAAGTACGCCTGGTTGTCGTCGTTGCCTTCCACCATGTAGTTGGCGAAGTTGCCGGATTGGCCGCGGAAGCTGAGCAATCCGAAGCGGCCGTCGCGGGTGACGCCGGGAGTGAGCAGGGCGAAATCGTAGTAGCGGCGGCCGTTGATGGGCAGCTCCTGGATTTCGTTGCGGTTCACCAGGCTGGAGATGTCGGTCTGCGCGGTGTCGATGGCGGCGGTGGCGGTGACGGTGACGCTTTCGGCGACGTTGCCCACGCGCAGCACGGCAACGATGGTGGAGGTGGCGCCGACGTTGACGACGACGCCGTCCTGCTCGAGGGTGGCGAATCCGGCTTTGGCGACGCGCACCTGGTAGGTGCCGGTGGGCAAAACGGGCGCCAGGAACTGGCCGTTATCGCTCGATTTCAGCTCCCGCTTGAGACCGGTTTCGGCCTGGGTGATGGTGATCTGGGCGTCGGAGACCACGGCGCCGGAGGAATCCTGAACGGTTCCGGAGATGGCGCCAGTGCCCAACTGGCTCTGGGCCAAGGCGGTGGAGACCAACGTCAATACCAGTACGGCTAGCAGCGAAAACAGCCGCATGCGCGCGCCTCTTGGACCTTGCTTGGCTACTGCGTTCATTGGAGATTCACCTCTTAACTGATTCTTGAACCACACTGACAGCTACGATATTGTAAGAGTGCATCCGATGGAAGTCAAGGTTTCCAAGATGATGGCTGTGGGAAGCGTACGAGCGGCGGGGGGAAAGAGCGGCATAAATAGTGCTAAACTGATTGACCGGAAAAGAAGTCACCACGGCCCGGAAACCCAAATGCGCCAGGACGAAAGCCATTGAGGCCCCTACTGGTTTGCATGCGATGGCAAAGAAAAAAGCAAAACGATCCACGCCACAAAAGCAATTACCCAAGGAGCCAAAAACCAAGCCACATAGGATATTGTTGGCAGTGTCGCTCGGAGCAAGCACCTTATTGGGCGGCCTCGTAGCCATACTCGCTTTAATGCCGCGTGTTCTTGTTGAGCCACCATCGAATGCAACTGATGTAGACGATGCATTTTCAGTTTCCTTTGATGTTGTCAATGCAAATTTCATCCCCCTCAGGAACATCGGCATAGCGCTGCGATTGGGGAAGATAATATCTCGCAATGGAGCGGTGACGATTGAAAGCCCTACGGGCGGATTTGACAATCCGAACACCGGGTTTTTCCTTTCGGACTTGGCACAACGCGAACTGCAAATGGATGAGAGATTCACCGTTCGGATGGCAGATTTTCCGCTCAAGCCAGCAATGGGAAAAGTTACCTTTGCTGACATGATATTTATGGTGTCTTACAATCCCTGGTTCCTGCCTATCAGAAGAGTGAAGGAATTTCGATTTTTTGCCTGCAAAGAGCCAAATACTATTGTGTGGCATTCGTGGCCGCTGAAAGGGCGAACCCCTATGTGCCAGTAGGAGCGCCAGCCTGTCACGGCACCAAGCCCAAAGTAGCCCACTACCAAGATGACTGCAAAGAAACAGGTTCGTATCGGATCGGTGACAGCGTCATAGGAGATGAGAGAACCGACGCAAGCGCGGCGAGGAGTGAAACATTATGTTCATCGTGCATAGCTTGCCCATCGCCATCGTCTTTTGCATGGTGACGATGCTGGGCTGGGGGTCATGGGCCAACACACAGAAGCTGGCAGGACGGGCGAAGTGGCCTTTCGAGCTGTTCTATTGGGACTATGCGATTGGCGTGCTGCTTACGGGCGTGGTATTTGCATGCACGCTGGGGAGCTTCGGTTCCGCGGGAACCTCGGCGCTGGCCAATCTGAGGACGGCCGGCTTGGGGTTCGCCAGCCGTGCTCTATGGAGCGGGGCAATCTTCAACCTGTCGAACCTGCTGCTGGTGGCGGGTATCGACGCCGCCGGAATGTCGGTGGCTTTTCCGGTTGGAGTCGGCCTCGCTCTGGTTATCGGCACGGTGGAAAGTTATGTGGAGACGCCCAAGGGCGACCCGCAGCTCCTGTTCCTCGGAGTCGGGTTCATCGTGCTGGCGATGGCCATGTCGGCGGTGGCGCACGGCAGGCTGCCGGGGGCCGCGGGAAAGCGAAAAGCGCGGGGACTTCTGTTTTCGATTGTGGCCGGGTGCATCATGGGGCTCTTCTATCCGCAGTTGATGCGCGCCATCTCCCCCAACTTCAACTCCGTTCCGATTGAGGCGGGCAGGCTGACTCCTTACGTGGCGCTGGTCTTCTTCGGCGCCGGCGTTTTCCTCGGCAACCTGATTGTGAACACGGCGTTCATGTGGGCTGGGGGCGTGAGGTACGCGGATTATTTTCGCGGCAGCGCGCGCCTTCACTGGATCGGCGTGTTGGGAGGAGCGATCTGGATGATCGCCCTCGGTTTCAACGTGATCGCATCGGGCGTCGCCGGTCCGGCGATTTCTTATGCGCTCGGCCAGGGATCGACGCTGGTGGCCTCGCTGTGGGGATTACTCGTCTGGCGCGAGTTTCGCGCCGCGCCCAAGGGCACGAATGTCTACGTGGTCCTGATGCTGGCGGGATACGCAAGCGGCCTGGTCCTGATTGGCGCGGCATCGCAATAATTGTCAAGAAATAACCGTTCCATCTCAACTGTGGCGCACGCACTCTTGCGTGCCGTGTCGAGACTCTTCTCGACACGCAGGTTGCGCGTGAGGCAGGCGTCGGCAGGAGTGCCGACGCGGCACGCAAGAGTGCGTGCGCCACGAAGGAAGCCAGGCCAATCGGGTCATCGCGCCGCCCATTCCGCTTCCAAGCGCTCCCGGGTCACGAAAGACTTTTGCGTGCCCGCGGCCAGAGTGGAGAGCGCGGCGTACAGATTGGCGCGCGGAATGGCTTCCAATTCGTCCAGGCCGGAGGCGAGGAAGCAGGCCAGGCTTCCAATGAATGCGTCGCCGGCGCCGGTGGTGTCGACGGGGGCGACCGGGAACGGCGGAAAGTGCCGGACGCCATCCGCACCCGCGTAGAGCGCGCCGTTAGCGCCGAGCGTCACGATGACACGCCGGAGGCCCCCATCCAACAGGCGGGAAGCGCACGCCGCGGCTTCCGCCAGATTGCGAACCGGCACGCCGGAGAGAGCTTCCGCCTCGGTTTCGTTGGGAATCACGTAATCGGCGTTGGCGGCGCGGCCGAGATCGAGCGCTTGCGCGGGGGCCGGATTGAGAATCGCGCGGATTCCATACGAGCGCGCCAGCTCGAGCGTGTAATACACCGTCTCGAGAGGGATCTCGAGTTGAAGCACGAGGATGTCCGCCTGACGGAGAAGGCCCGCGGCCGCGTCGACATCGGCAGGGAGCAGGCGATCGTTGGCGCCCTTCACTACCCAAATGCGGTTCTGGCCGGAACTGTCCACGAAGATGGGCGCGACACCGCTGGAAATACCGGGGGTGACGAGGACCTGGCTGGCGTCGATTCCGAGCGAGGTGAAGTTGTGAATGGTGGCAGGCCCGAACAGGTCGTCTCCGACACGGGCGATCATGGCCACACTGGCCCCGCACAGGTGCGCGGCTACGGCCTGGTTGGCGCCTTTGCCGCCAAATCCGAGGTCAAATTTCCGCCCGAAGATGGTCTCACCCGGACGAGGAATCTGGTCGGTATAGGTGACCAGATCGATATTCGCGCTTCCGACAACCACGACGCGCGGCGGCTGCATGATGAGCCTCCTTGCCGGCCTCTACTTGCGCGGAGTCCCGGCAAGAAATACCGGCAGGGGCTTGGCGTCGGCGGACGGCATGCTGGTCCCCAGGTAGCCGGCGATGGTCGGAGCGATGCTCCGCATGTCGATCTCGCCCAGATCGAGCCCGCCGCGCACGCCGGGTCCCGCGATAAAGAACGCGGCCAGCATTTCGGGGTGCGACGCCAGAAAGCCGTGGGTGCCCCCCACCTTCTTGGCCCGCACCAGAGCGCCCTCCGCGTTGATCACGGAAAAATCGGGCCGCATGTCCACCCAGAAAGCGGCATCCGGGCGGCCGCCATACGCGGCGATCTCCTTTGGGCCAAGGACTTGGGCTATTCCATTGACGGGATTCGAAGCCAGCCGGCGGAGCAGTTGTTCCACCTTGGCGCGAGTGACTTCGTCCTTGGGATCCTTCAGGAGAATTGCGGCGGAACCGCCATCCACTTTCGGGAAGGCCTTCCAATCGACTACACGGCGGGCTTCGATGGTCACCAGGCCCTCCTCGACGAATGGCGTCATGAGGTTGAGGCTGTGGTCCGTGCGGGCGAAACCGTGGTCGGACACAATGCAGATCACGACGCCGGGATAACTCTGGCGGGCGGCGGCTTCGAGCTCGCCGACCCTGGCGTCCAGTTGTTCGAGGGCTTCATTGGCCTCCGGGGTGAAAGGACCGGTCTGATGTTGGGTGTGGTCGAGAGAAATCAGATGGACGGTGGTGAGCCGCGGGCGCTTGTCGCGCAGGATGGCGGCGGCATAGCGTGTGCGTGCGATGTCTCCGGGAATCATGTTATCGGGGTCGATCACGTATGGCCCCGCCTTGGCTGCGATCTCCGCCAGCAGCCCCGGTGTGCTCACGGCGCGAAGGAGCTTGAAATCGTCCTCGGTCTTCTGCGTGCGCCAAAACTCCGGGATGAGGTAGCGCACGCCCGGCGCTCCGACGCTCACGGGCCAACCCACGCTCTCGACGGGAATGCCGGCCTTGGCGGCAACCTCCCAGATGGTGGGCGACGCGATGTCTTCGCTGTACCAGTACCAGCCCTCCTGATTCGCTCCCAGCGGGTCGAACACGACGTTGGAGTAAATATGATGCTTGGCCGGCCAGACGCCGGTGAGAATGGTGGTGTGGCTGGCGTACGTAACCGTCGGGAGGACGCCGCGGACGCCGGTCGAGTGCGCTCCGTCATGCAAGATACGCCGCAGGTTCGGGATCTTGACACCATGCTCATCGGCTTTCAGCACGTAGTCGGGGCGAAGGCCGTCGAGCGAGATCAATAGAAATGAGCGATTGGCGGCGGGGCCGGCAGGCGGAGCGCCGCCGTATAGCAGCAGGGCGGCGCAGGGCCACAATGCAAGCAGAAGAACGAACAGCCAATTTCGTTGTTTGAGGAACACAAGTGCCTCCATGGCATCGCAAAGTATAACGTATGGTGCGTTTTCACGCCAAGCAAGCCGACTCACGAACAGGGGTCAAGAGAGCGGTGGTGGTATGTGGGAACTTAAGTAGCGTGTTATCGAACAAGACCGGTTCATCGGCTGGTGTTGGTAGTTCTTTGACCTTTAGTTTGGTTTACGGCTTGTCTTTCTTGACGGCGTCGCCGAACTTGATGGTGGACTCGCCGGTGTACTTATGGTAGTTGCGGAAATCAATGATGTTCTTGGCGCAAAGGCTGGAATTACGCTGGCAGCTCAACGTCTCGGCATGCACCGGCAACAGGTACTGCTGCGCGTCGCCCAGGCGGGTGTACTCGTAATCGGTGGCGGATTCCACGTGGTCCAGCGGAAACTCCGATGGCATGCCCTTGGCCTGCATCTCGATGCGCAGGACCCGCGAGGTCTTGGGATCGATCCACACGGCGCCGCTGTAAGCGGGCACATACATCTGTGAAGCGGCGTGGATGGACCAGTGGGAATGGTCGCGGGCGACGTCGAAATCGTACATCTTCGCCAGGACCGATCCGGCCCGGGAGTCCCGGCGGAAGTGGAAATCGGCGGCGGTGGCGGGCGAGAAGAGGTCGATCAGCACGGTGCCAAACTCGCCGGTGGACCATGAGCCGCCGGTCTCCTCCATGCTTTTCTTGACCGCTTTGCCGTTGACCGTGATGTTGCGGTAGTCCTCTTTGCCTTTCTCGTAGACCACCTCGGTGGAGACCACGTCGACGGGCTGGAAGCTGGCGGGGCTGGTTTCGCTCTGGAAGCGCGCCATCATCTCCTGGCAGACGTAGTTGGGCAGCGTTTCGGTGAAATCGAGCGCCGCGTCGGCGGCCTTGCGGATCAGCGGATCGTCGGAGCGGATGACGAACGGCGCCGTGTCCTCGTCTCCGCGGGCAGCGGAGGAGCGCGTGGGCGCGGCAGTTTCAGATGGAGGCGGCACGGAGCGCTCCAGGGTTGGCGGGGGGTTGGCGGCGGCCGGGGCGGCGGCTGGAACGTCGGGCGGAGGCTCGGGCGCATGTTCGCGGGCGGGATCGGCCGGCTTGCCGCGTTGCAGCTTAGGCGGGCCGGGGTCATTCGGATCCGGGGCGGCGGGCGGGGGCGTCCGCTCGGTGGCGCGTTCCGGGGCCACCGGCGCGGATGGCCCGGGTGCATCCTTCCAAGTATCCACGGCGCCACCGTTTTCATCGCCGGAATGCGCGGCGGGGTGCCCTTCGGGCCCGGCGGATTTCTCCCAGTAGACGTTCACCGCTACCAGGTAGCCGTGCTCGTCCTCGGGGCCTTCGATGGAAAGCTGGTCACCGGGCGTGAACTGCGGCGATTTCAGCACGTCCCCGTTCTTGTAAAACTTGGTCTTGTCGGTGCGCTTGAATTCGAGCACGCGGTTATCGCCCAGCTCGAGCGTAATGGACTTGGCGTCCATCTGCTTGAGCCTGCCGCGGAAATTGGGCAGGGGCTGGCCGGTGTCCTTGGCCGGCTGCTGACTGCCTTTCCGCGGGATGGGGATGCCGGGGACGGTCGGCCCGCGGCTGCCCGGATAGGGAGACTGCCCCGGATACGGATACTGCCCCGGATAGCCGCCGGGCGGGTAGATCTGCGCCTGGGCGGCCGCCGACGCGACGAGGAAGAGGATTCCAGCTTTCAATCCAGTCATACAGATGCTTCCCCTTGACTCCAGGTTACGCCACTTTCTGCCGATCAGGGGGCAGGGGGTACAGGTGGCGGGGTGCATGACACAAAAGTGAGAACCACACCGCTCACGACTTCGACTGAGCCAGCCCGGAGGGCGAAAGAGCGTAGCCCATGGCGCGAGCCATGGGAAAAAGCGCCCAGCGATTCAGCCCCGCCAGGGGCGAAAGAAGCCTTTTAACAACAGTGGCCGCGCCTGCGCCGGCGGCGTTTTCTTACGCCCCTGCGGGGCTGCCGAGCTTCGCCGGGTTCCCAGCGCTCACGCGCTGGGCTACACTCTGGCGCCCCTGCGGGGCTGAGCACGTCCTCGTTTTGAGCCTCACGGCTCCGCGCACCCGGCTTGGCGCACAGGGCACGCCAGGGACCCACGATTTCCTTCGAAAACGGCCACCTTCGCCACTTTTGTATCGCGCCCCCGCGCGTCGGCGCCGTGGTATCCTGAACCTCGGCTAAACTGAAGATGGAGATGCTGTGAGTTCGCACTGTTTGCTGGTGGTAGACGCCGATCCCGAGGTTCACCAGTTTCTTGCCGGTCTCCTCCAGCGCGAAGACCGCAGCATTCAGGACGCCTATGACGGGCGGGAGGCCCTGGACCGGCTGCGAGGCGCGCCTTACGACCTGGTGGTGGCGGGCCAGGGAAGGAACGGGTCCGACGGTTTCAAGCTGTTGCGGCGCGTCCGCGGAATCCGTCCGGAGACTAAGGTGATACTCACCGGGGAGCCGAGCCCGGGACGGGCGATTGGCGCCATTCGGGCGCGCGCCTACAGCTACTTCCACAAGCCGTTTCCGGAGGGACCGCTGGCCGACATGGTGCAGCAGGCCCTGGAGTCATCTTCCTGGCGGGACGATATCAGGATGCTCTCGGCGCGCCCGGACTGGGTCGCGCTGGATGTGCGCTGCAAGCTGGAGGCCGTCGAGCGCATGACGCATTTCCTGCGCGAGGTGGAGGCCGACCTCCCGGCCCAGGCGCGCGAGGACGTGGCCGCGGCTTTCCGCGAGTTGCTGTTGAATGCCGTCGAGCACGGCGGCGGCTCCAACCCCAGGAAGCGCGTGCGCGTTTCGCTGGTGCGCACGGCGCACTCCCTGATTGTGCGGATTCAGGACCCCGGCAAAGGCTTCTCGATGGATCTGCTGCCGCACGCGGCCGTTTCCAATCCGGACGGTGCGCCCATCCGGCACGTGGAGGTTCGCGCGGAGCGGGGACAGCGCCCGGGTGGTTTCGGCATCCTCATGACCCGCAGCCTGGTGGACGAGCTGGTCTACAACCAGCGGGGCAACGAGGTGCTGTTCGTCAAGTACCTCACTGCGACACGGTGAAGTTGGCCGCGGCGCTGGCAGCCGAGCCGACCGTGACCACCACGGGCTGCACGCCCAAGGGAGCGCTGGGCGGCACCGTGAAGTTGATCTGAAGGGTTCCCACAGACCAACCGGGGATGCCGACGTACTGCGTCTGCGCCGTCACTCCGCCGATGGACATGGAGACGGGAAGAAGCGGCACCGGCACCTGTTTCGCGGACGGCGCCGCCCCGGTGGCGATCGGCGGCGACACCTCGCCAGCTCCAGTGATGAAGAGCGTGTATATTTGTCCCCGCCTGCCGCTGGCGTTAGGGGTGATCGCGTTGCCCGGTTGCAGGTAGATGCCGGGCGCCGATGCCGACACCTCGAACGAGTAGGTAGCCACGAGCCCGTTGTTGCTGACGGCCAGGAGAGCCGTTCCGGCCGCAGTCTCATACGGAACCTGGATGTTCAGTTGCAATGGCGAAACGTAATAGAGAGGGGCGGCAATCCCATTGACGGTAGCCGAAACTCCGGCCATGATCAGCGGCAGGGGGAGCGAGGCCAGTCGGACGGAAGGCGCCAGGTTCGTGCCAAAGACGCTCAAGACCATCCCCGGTGCGTACACATGCTGGAACGACGCCCCGTGGGCGACGCCGCCGATGGAGATGGCGGACGAGCCGCCGATGGTGAACTGCACCGGAACATTGATAGCCTGAGGCACCGTGTCCACCGACTGCACCACCAGCGTCGCGGTATAGGCCCCATTGCCGAATCCCGGCGACGAAGCCACCAGGTTGATCTTTGCCGGACCGGTTCCCGAGAGCGGGTAAACCACCAGCCACTGGGTCTGCTGGTTAGCGGGGAACACCGAAACCGACCACTGCTGTCCGGTCGGGACCGTCACGTTGATGCTGGATGTGGCCGGTTGGTTTCCGGCGGCACCGGAGACGCTCATACTCGCCGACGTCGGAGAGACCGAGAGCGCACCCCCGCCACCCGAAACCGGGGCACGGAAGGGAACCGACGCCGTGGCGACGATTGCGTTGCCGGCTGTATCGGTGCCGTCGATCTCATAGCTCATTGTTGTGGGCAGAGTCCCATCCGGCCAGCAGATGCCGGCATACAGCGCCCCCAAGGGTGCCAGGCGCCAGGAACCGAACCAGGAGGCGATGCTATCGGTCAGGTCGAATCCGCCAGCGACGAACTTCGTCAGCACCACCTCGTAGCCGTTTTGTTCCTGCAGGTTCAGACGCTGGAACCACTGCCGGAACCCCTGCGGGCACTGCGAATAGCCGTTGGAGTACTGGACCACCGTGCCGGGCGCGCTGGTCAGCGCCATCGAGGCCGCGATCTGCTGCCCGAAGAAAGGGATGGAGATTTGCTGCGTCCACTTGGCGCCGCCCGCGTCCGAACCGCCGAAAGCGAACACCTGGGTTGCCGGAACGGTGAGGTCCCAACTGTACAGATCCGCAGAGAGCGTTCCCCGGGCCGGAATGCTGGCGCTCCCAAACCACGACTGGATCTGGTCGGAGTAGTCATAACCGCCGATTGTGAAACTGGTGAGACTGGTGGGCACTCCCGCGATTTCCGTCAGCCTGACGGTGAAATACCAGTACGAGTCCGCCTGCTGATAGACCGGGTCAGGCAACACGGCGGGGACGATGGCAGAGGTCGCGGTAGGCACCGTCACCGCAATCGAGATGGACCCCGAGGAACCATTGAAACCCGCGCCCCCGCCGTAGGAGGCCGTAATCGCGGTCGTGGTGCTGGCAGGTAACTGGCTGCCGTACACCGTGAGATGCGCGGTCGAGACGCCTCCTGCACCCGCTATCAGGGCCGCCGTGCCCAGCGATGCCATGCTGGTTGCGAAAGAGACCGAACCGGCGGGGGCGATGCTGCCACTGGCGGCAGTCACGGTCGCGGTGAGCACCGTGGTGGCGCCGGAAGAAATGCTGGTGGCGCTGGCGGTCACCCGCGTTGTGGTGGCGACCGCCGCGCTGGCGTTCCAGTGGGAGATCAGGTAGCTCGCGTCCACCGATCCCAGCCCGGTAACCTGGTCGTATCCCGGTCCCGCGCGGAACCCGAAAGTGCCATTGGTGCAATTGGGGCTGCCGGTGACGCAAGGCACGATGTTGCTCCCCGTGGTGATGTCGTGGAAAGCGCCCGGCGCGGTCTGGGCCATCTTGTACAGCGTGGGGTTGATGTTGCCCAGCCCCGAAGTGCCCAGGCTCTGATTGAGCAGAGCCACGATGCCCGCGAACACCGGCGCCGCCGCCGACGTGCCGCCATAGATCCCCCAACTTCCGTTCAGTCTGACGCGGTACCCATCCACGTTCAACGACGCCGTGAGCGCCACGTCCGGCACGTCGCGCTGGTTGTCGGGCGGTACGTTGGCGCCCGTCTGCCAGGAGGGCTTGGAAAAGAAAACGCTCGCGCCGCCGGTACTGCCCGTGGGCGCCCCGCGCAATACCGAGTCGTTCCAGCCGGTCTCGGGGATGTAGCCCCTCGCGGAGCCTCCGGTAGGGCCATTGGTGCTGTTCCAGTACGTGCTGCTCTGATCGGTGAACTCGGTGCCGCCCACGCCGGTGACTTCCGGCACCGAGGTCGGCAGTTGCACGGCCAGCCCATTGGAAGCCTTGGGGTTGGCGGAATCCCAGGCCTTGTCGCAGGCGGCGGCCCCGCTGTCTCCCGTGGCGGCGATCCAGGTGATGCCGTAGGAGTTCGCAGTTTGCGCGATATTCCTGATGTTTTGCGCCGAAACCGCCGGCGAGGCGGATATCTTCTGCTCGCAGTAACCGAAGCTCATGCTGATGGTGGGAGCGGTCTTCTGGTCGACGGCGTACGCCACCGCGGTCCATGCTTTGGTCGAATAAACGTAGTAGATGGTAACGTTTGGGGCTACCGCGCTCACCCAGTCCAGATCCAGATTGGCCTCACCCAAGGCGTCATCGTTCGTGCCAGGGTCGGTGGGGCCGAGCACGAGCTGAACTTCCTTTGCCGGCAAGCCGAACTGGCTGCGGAACGTGCGGACGTCGTTCAGATCGACGGCTGTCTCACCCACCACCGCGATCTTCTGTCCGGTGCCGTCCAGGTTCGAGGGGATATTGTAGATCCTGGCGATGTCGGCGGGAGCCAGGCTGTGGTTGCCGCTGGGATCGTTGTAGTACGGGCGGATGGCCCTGCCGGCCGGCCTGGGATGGAAATCGTCCAGCCCGCTCAGCCCCAGCACCACCGGCTCCAGAGCCGCGGGAATGGAGGGCTCCGTCACGTTGGAATAGTGCGTTTCCCCGTCCACGTCAAAGACATGCAACTCGGTCCGGAACGCGGCTTCCACTTCGGCGGCCGTGCCGCTCGACAGCAGCCAGTTGCGGCCCCGCGCCACGTAGTCCACACGCAGGCCCTGTGATCCCAGCCAGGACACAATGGCCGCCATGTCTTCCGGGCTGATGCCGAAGCGATCGGCATACTCTTCCGGTTCCAGCCATTTGTGGAAGTTGGGCGACGCGGGATCCTGCTGCTCTTCCAGTAGTCGTTCGAGCGCTATCTGCTGCTCCGGCGTTGGTTTGAGCATGACCGTAATGCCGCTGATCCGGCGGGCGGGATCCACCCGGCCCCGGTCGAACTGCGGCTGGGCTTCCGGGTGGGCACCGCCTGGAAGCACCACCCTGGGGCGGGCGTCAATGGGCACCCTGATGCGGTCTGGCTGCGCCAGGAGAGCACACGGCAGCATGGAAAGGAGCCAAACGAAACGTGAAGTGGTGACGCGCATTTTCCGATCTCCGCCTGATCGTGCAAATTCAGGATAATGTGGCCTGATCTTAGCGGGTGAGAGCGGCTCGTGTCAATTCAGCCGATTCGCCAGACTAAAACTACCGCATGGCGTAGGAGCTGAGCACCTTCATGTAGTTGGCGCGCTCGAAAGCGCCGGGCTGGGGGACCGCGTTGCGGCTCATGCTGCCTTGCATCTGGCGGATGGAGTCGTATTCGTGCTCGCCCATCCAGATCAGGAGCTCGGTCGAGAGGGTATCCAGGAAACTGATGCCGCGCTTGAGCAGCGCCGAGGTCATCATGGCGACGCGGGCGCCGGCCATCATGGCTTTCACCACGTCGGTGGCGCTGTGGACGCCGCCGGTCAGCGCCAGGTCGGCTTTCACGCCGCCGTACAACACCGCGATCCAGTGCAGCCGCAGCAACAGCTCGTGCGAATTGCTCAGGATCAGGTTGGGCACCACTTCCAGGGCTTCCAGGTCGTAATCCGGCTGGTAGAAGCGGTTGAAGAGCACCAGGGCGTCGGCGCCCGCGGCGTCGAGTTTCCGGGCGACATTGGCCAGCGAGCTGAAATACGGCCCCAGCTTCACGGCCACGGGAATGCGGACCTCGGCCTTGACGGCCTTCACCAGATCGACGTACTTGTGTTCGACCTGCTCGCCGGTTACCTTGGGGTCCACTGGAATGTAGTAGATGTTCAGCTCGAGCGCGTCCGCTCCGGCTTCCTGCATCTGCTTGGCGTAGCGCAGCCAGCCGCCATTGGTGCTGCCGTTGAGGCTGGCGATGATGGGGATCTTGACCGCCTCCTTACAGTCGCGGATGTGCTTGAGGTAGCGCTCCGGCCCCATGACCCGCTGGGTCAGCTCGGGGAAGTGCGTCACGGACTCGGCGGAGATCTCCGTGTCCGCGGTGAGGAAGCGGTCCAGATCGTCGCTTTCGAGCTCGATCTGCTCCTCGAACAGTGAATGCAGCACCACCGCGGCGGCGCCGGAGTCTTCCATGCGGCGGATGTTGCCCACGTCCTCGCACATCGGCGAGGACGAGGCAACCAGCGGATTCTTCAGCTTCAATCCCAGATACGTCGTGGAAAGATCAATGGTCTTGGTAAGGTCGATCATTTCTTGTCACCCCCGTTGGCAGGCTGGTGCGACATGTAATCGTAGAGCCGCCAGCGGCCGGCCACGTCCTCCTGCGCCAGCCCCAACAGCTTCTTGGCTTCCTCGGGATTGCTCTTGACCAGCATGGTGTACCGCGTTTCGTTATAGGCATAGTCTTTGAACGCCGAGCTGGGCGCGCGCGAATCGAGCTGGAAGGGGTTCTTGCCCTGGGCCACCAGCTCGGGGTTGTAGCGCATCAGCGGCCAGTAGCCGGAACTCACGGCGGCCTTCTGCTGATCCATGCCGTAGGAGAGGTCGTAGCCGTGCGCGATGCAGTGGCTGTAAGCGATGATAAGCGACGGCCCGTCGAAGGCTTCGGCTTCCAGGAAGGCCTTGACGGTGTGCATGTCGCCCGCGCCCATGGCCACCTTGGCTACGTAGACGCTGCCATAGCTCATGGCCATGAGGGCGAGGTCTTTCTTGGCCACGGGCTTGCCGCCGGCGGCGAACTTGGCCACCGCGGCGCGCGGCGTGGCTTTGGAAGCCTGGCCGCCGGTGTTGGAGTAGACTTCGGTGTCGAGCACCAGGATATTGACGTTGCGGCCGGTGGAGAGCACGTGGTCGAGGCCGCCATAGCCGATGTCGTAGGCCCAGCCGTCGCCGCCCACAATCCAGACGCTCTTCTTCACCAGGTTGTCGGCGACCGCCAGCAAGTCGCGCGCTTCCGCCGTGGCGGCGCCGGCCAGTTTTTCCTTGAGCAGCTTGACGCGCTCGCGCTGCTCGAAGATGCCTTGCTCGGTCTTCTGGATGGCATTGAGGATGGCCTGGGCCAGGTTCTCGCCGATCAGCGAGTTGAGCCGCCCGACCAGCTCGCGGGCGTACTCGTTCTGCTTATCGATGGCCAGCCGCATGCCCAGCCCGAACTCCGCGTTGTCTTCGAACAGCGAGTTGGACCAGGTTGGCCCGAGGCCTTCGGCGTTCACGCAGTAGGGCGTGGTGGGCAGGTTGCCGCCGTAGATGGAGGAGCAGCCGGTGGCGTTGCCGATCAGCATGCGGTCGCCGAAGAGCTGCGTCATCAACTTCACGTAAGGGGTTTCGCCGCAGCCGGAGCAGGCGCCGGAGAACTCGAACAGCGGCTGAAGCAACTGGACGTCTTTCACCTGGCTCATGGAGAGGATCTTGCGGTCGGTGTCGGGGATCTTCAGGAAGAAGTCCCAATTGGCGGCTTCGGATTCGCGTATGGGCGGCTGCGCCACCATGTTGATGGCGCGGCGCTTGACTTCGCGCTTGTCCTTCACGGGGCAGAACTCGACGCACAGGGTGCAGCCGGTGCAATCCTCGGGCGCCACTTGCAAGGTGTACTTCCGGTCTTTCATGTCCTTCCATCGCGCGGGCACGGCCTTGAAGGTGGGGGGCGCGCCGGCGAGATACTTTTCGTCGTAGACCTTGGCGCGGATCACGCTGTGCGGGCACACCAGCACGCACTTGCCGCACTGGATGCAAAGCTCCTGGTCCCACTCGGGGATTTCCAGGGCGATGTTGCGCTTCTCCCATTGCGCGGTGGCCGTGGGGAAGGTGCCGTCGATGGGCATGGCGCTCACCGGCAGGTCGTCGCCGTTTCCTTCGACGATCCTGGCGATGACTTTCTGCGCGAATTCGGGCGCGGCGGCGGGAACCGCCGGGCGGATATCGAACAGCGCGGTAACTTTGTCCGGAACCTTCACTTGATGCAGATGGCTGAGGGCCGCGTCCACGGCGGCGAAGTTCTTCTGCACCACGCTTTCGCCGCGCCTGCCATAAGTTTTCTCGATGGTGTGCTTGATGGCGGCAATGGCTTCCTCGCGCGGCAGCACCCCGCTGATGGCGAAGAAGCAGGTCTGCATGATGGTGTTGATGCGGGCGCCCATGCCGGTCTGCTTGGCCACCTCGTAACCATCGATGACGTAGAATTTGAGCTGCTTGTCGATGATGTGCTTCTGCACCTGGCGGGGCAGGTGATCCCAGACCTCGCCGGGGCCGTAGATGCTGTTCAGCAGGAAGGTGGCGCCCGGTTCGGCGGCCTTGAGCATGTCGATGCGCTCGAGGAAGGAGAACTGGTGGCAGGCGATGAAACTGGCCTTGGCGATCAGGTAACTGGAGTGCAGCGGGCGGGGACCGAAGCGCAGGTGGGAGGTGGTGATGGCGCCGGATTTCTTGGAGTCGTAGACGAAGTAGCCCTGCGCGAAGTTATCGGTCTCTTCTCCGATGATCTTGATGGAGTTCTTATTGGCGCCTACGGTGCCATCGGCGCCCAGGCCGTAGAACAGGGCGCGCACAGTGCCGCGGACTTCGGTGGAGAATTCGGGATCGTAGTCCAGGCTGGTGTGGGTGACGTCGTCGTTAATTCCGATGGTGAAGTGGTTCTTGGGCGAAGCTTTCTGGAGCTCGTCGTAGACGCCCTTCACCATGGCGGGGGTGAATTCCTTGGAGGCCAGGCCGTAGCGGCCGCCGGTCACGGTTTTGCGGACGCCCATTTCGGCCAGGGCGGTGACGACGTCGCAGTAGAGCGGCTCGCCGGTGGCGCCCGGCTCCTTGGTGCGGTCGAGAACCGCGATGGACTTCACGCTGGCGGGCAATGCGGCCACGAAGCTTTCGACGGCGAAGGGCCGGTAGAGCCGGACCTTGAGGAGCCCGACCTTCTCGCCGGGCCCAGAGGGCACCCCATTCAGCGCTTCCACGGCTTCATGGGCCACTTCCGCGCCCGAGCCCATCATGACGATGACGCGTTCGGCGTCCGCCGCGCCCACGTAGTCGAAGAGGTGATACTGCCGGCCCACCACCCGGGCGAACTTGTCCATGACGTTCTGCACGATGGTGGGGGTGGCCAGGTAGAACGAGTTGACGGTTTCGCGCGCCTGGAAGTAGACGTCGGGGTTCTGTGCGGAGCCGCGCAGGACGGGGTGATCGGGGGACATGGCCCGGGCGCGGTGCGCGCGCACCAGGTCATCGTCGATCATGGCGCGGAGATCTTCCACCGTGAGCTGTTCCACCTTGGCGACTTCGTGGGAGGTGCGGAAGCCGTCGAAGAAGTGCAGGAAGGGGATGCGCGATTCCAGGCTGGCGGCCTGCGTGATGAGCGCGAGGTCCATCACTTCCTGGACCGAGTTCGACGCCACCATGCCGAAGCCGGTGGAGCGGGCGGCCATGACGTCGCTGTGGTCGCCGAAAATGGACAGCGCCTGAACGGCCAGCGCCCGCGCCGCGATGTGGAACACGGTGGGAGAGAGCTCGCCGGCGATCTTGAACATGTTGGGGATCATCAGCAGGAGCCCCTGCGCCGCGGTGAACGTGGTGGCGAGCGCGCCGGCCTGCAAAGCGCCGTGGAGAGCGCCGGCCGCGCCTCCTTCGCTTTGCATCTCGATCACCGTAGGCACGGTGCCCCAGATATTGGGCTTCTGCTCGGCGGACCACTGGTCCGCCCACTCCCCCATGTTGGATGAGGGCGTAATGGGATAAATGGCGATGACTTCGTTAATCTGATGCGCTACGTATGCGGCTGCCTCGTTGCCGTCGATGGTCACCTTCGGACGAGCGGCCGTGGATGAGCTGGTCAACTCTCCCCTCCTTAACTAGTATGGGATTCACTTTCTTAAAGCCTATTATAAGGCCCTGATGTCGTGAAAATCCACAGGGATTCGGGGGCCGCAAATGCGGATAGTGGCGGGTGCTTGTGGGGCAGCTTGGCAAGCTGCGCGCGACCCAGAGGGTGCCCTGTTTACCGGCGCGGACTGGCGGGTTGCCAACCCGCCGCAGATTGACAATCTGCCCCACAAAAAAAGGGGCCGGTTTCCCGGCCCCTTGGGACTTGCAGATTTGATTGATCAGAAGGTAAAGCGAACGGCCAGGCGGAGATTGCGGGCCTGTTGGAACAGGTTCGGCATGCCGTAGCGGCTTGCCAGGGTCACCTTGGACTGAACGCCGGCAAAGGCTCCGGTGGCGTTCATCGCATCGATGTAGTTGTAGCCGTTCATCACCTTGCCCCAGTCGACCTGCGGATCGCCGGAGAAGCGGGACGCCCGTGTCGGGTTGATGTAGTTGGTGGGGACCATGAACTCGTAGACCGCCTCAGTGGCGCGCTGATTGAACAGGTTGATGAAAGTGGCCTCGAACGCGATCCGCTGGACCCCCTCTTTGAATAGGATCTCATGACGCAAGTTGAAATCGGTCTGGATCAGTGGGTCGGTGCGCGCATCATGGACCACGTCGCCCTTGACGATGTCGCCATTGGCGGCACGGCTCAATTGCACCCAATTGCCGCGGCCTTCCGCCCACTGGCAAGCCGAGGAGCTGCCGACCACGGGCAGGCAGGAACTGAGGGACGTCCCTTGGAAAGCGGATTGGGTTACGCCAAAGTTGGTTTCCATCCCCTTCCACCGCAGCCGGTAGTAAGCATAGCCGGTGGCGGTGTGCGGACGGTCGGTAGACAGCGGGCCGTCGTCGATCTGGCCGCTGGGAAGATAGGTCATGGTCGGCAGATCGAACAGACGGCTATTGTTGGGCGCATGGCGGCCGAAGGTTCCATCGGTGGGGTCGGTGTTGGTCAAGCCGGGGTAATTGCCCCTCAGCTTGCTGTAGGTATAGCTGACCGATCCGAACCATTTGCCGGCGCCGGGTCTCCTGGCCAGGCGGAACTCGGCGCCGTCGTAGCGGCGGGTGGCCTTGACCACCGCCGGGCACTCCGAGCAGAACGGCACGCTGGTCAAGTAGTTGGCGCCGCTGGCGTTGGGGATGACCACCGGGCGATGCAGCACGTCGGCGAACAGCGTGCCCGGGTTACCAATATAGAAACCCAGGTTGTCGGTGATCGCCATGTCCTCGATGGTGTTATCGAGACGCTTACGCGCATACCGGAAAGTCAGGGCCCAAGTGGGATTCAGCGCCCAGTCGGCGCCAGTGACAAACTCATGCCCCTTCATGGGCTTCATGGTCGGGGAGATGGCCGGGTCGCGGGTATCGGC
>JBEKYW010000079.1:0-14972 GCA_049510555.1 Bryobacteraceae bacterium | reverse complement strand
CTGGAACTCGCGCTCGTTCGGCTACATGCTGAACAGGCAATTTACATGGTGAACTCCTTTCAGTTCACAAGATCAGCCAGGCTTTTCCTGGCATACCGACCGTAAGGGAGCGGAGGCCTAGAGGCGCAACCGTCACGGAGTACCGGCGGCGACGTTCACGGCTGCGGTGAGCGGAGTCTCGCGGGACGATCCGCCCACCATCACCTTGTACTCACCGGATAATACTTCCCACGCGTCCTTGGCCACGTTGAAGACGGACAGGTGGAACGGGTCGATCGCCAGGCTGACGGTCTTGGCTTCGCCGGCGGCCAGGTGGATCTTGTCCCAGGCTACCAGGCGTTTAGGTGGTTCACTCGCCCCCGCCGGCAGCGATACGTAGACCTGCGCGATCTCCGTACCAGGGCGCTTGCCGGTGTTCTTCACGCTGAAGCTCACCTTGATCTCTTTGCCGGAGACGGTGGTCTTCAGCCCGGAATAGGCGAAGGTGGTGTAGGAAAGGCCGTGCCCGAAGGGGAACAGCGGCGCCTTATCTCCGGCGTCATACCACTTGTAACCGACCAAAAGTCCTTCGGTATAGGGAATGTCGAAGGGTGGCATCGCACCCCGGCCACCGCCTACGCCTGGAGCGCCGGCGCCGCGTCCTCCACCCGCACTGGGCTGAGGCACAAGCTTGATTCCGGGGATCTCGGGATGCGGCAGGTCGGCATCGCTCTTGGCAAAGGTGATCACGGTTTTGGCCGAGGGGTTCACGTCGCCAAACAGGATGTTGGCAATCGCCTCCGCGCCGCGAATACCCGGGTACCAGGCCTCCAGCACGGCGTTGGTCTTGTCGATCCATGGCATGGACACGGGGCCGCCGGTTTCCAGCACGACGATGGTGTGGGGGTTGGCGGCGGCCACCGCGGCCACCAGCGCGTCCTGGTTGTCCGGCAGCGAAAGGCTGGGCACGTCGCGGCCCTCGCTGGTGGGCTGGTTGCAGAACACAATGGCGACGTCGGACGCCTTGGCCAGCGCGGCCGCGGACACGGGGTCGGTCCCATCGTTGTATTCCACCTTGGCTTTGGGCGTCTTGGCGCGGATGGCCTTGAGCGGGGAAGACGGGTACCAGGTGGCGCCACGCCCTCCGCCAAAACCGCCGGCCGGTCCCGGCACGGCTCCCGCAGGCGGAGGCGGAACGGCGTTGCCTCCCGGTGGGTTGACTTGCGCTGAACCACCGCCGGAGAGCACGCCGGCGTCGGCATGCGACCCGATGATGGCGATCGACCGGATGGCCGGCGCGCTCAGCGGCAACTGGCCGTTGGCATTCTTGAGCACAACCGTGCCCGCTTCGGCGACGCGTTGCGCCACTTCGAGGCCGCCAAAGACGTCCACAACCTGCGTAGCCGGCCGGTTGTCAAAAAGCCCGACCGCGAACTCGGAGCGCAGAACGCGGTGGACCATGTCGTTGAGGCGCGCCACGGGCACTTCGCCGCTCTCGACCGCCTTCTTGAGCGCGTCCGCGAAATAGGTATTGCCAGGCATCTCGATGTCGAGTCCGGCGAGAGCGGCCTTCACGGTGCTGTGCGTGCCGCCCCAATCCGAGAGGACGAATCCCTTGAAGCCGAAGGCCTTCTTGAGGACGTCGTTGAGGGTGTAGCTGTTTTCGCAGGCGTAATCGCCGTTGATCTTGTTGTAGGCGCACATCACGGCGCTGACGTCCGCGTCCTTGACGGCGATCTCATACGCCAGCAGGTCGGTTTCCCGCATGACCCGCTTGTCGGGGATGAGCACGTTGCCGATATTGCGGCCGGTCTCCTGGTCGTTGAAGGCATAGTGCTTCACATCGCCCAGGACGCCCTGGGCCTGAAGACCTTTCATCATCTGACCATCCAGTCTGCCGGCCAGAATCGGGTCTTCGCCCAGGTACTCGAAGTTGCGGCCGTTGCGCGGCTCGCGGGTGATGTTTGCACCGCCGCCGAGAGACATGTTGTAGCCCTGGTCGCGCAGCTCCCGGCCGATCAGAGCTCCGTATTCGTAGGCCAACTTGGGATCCCAGCTCGACGCGGCGGAGGTGGTGGACGGCAGAGGGGTGGAGTAGCGACTGCGCATGGAGCCACGGGTGACGCCGACAGCGGCATCGGCCATCTGTAGATCGGGGATTCCAAGCCGGGGAATTCCGGGGATGAAGCCGGCGCCGCCGTTCGATCGGGTGGCGGTCAATTGCTGGGTGAGTTGCTCGATGGTGGGAGGGGTGGCGGCACCGGCTGGAGCGCCGCGTCCGCTGCCGAACCCCCCGCCGCCGAGGCCGTGGAGCAACTGAATCTTGTCGTCAATGGTCATCTGCTGGATGAGCAGGTCGGCCCGTTCATCGGGCGGCAGACTCTTGTTCATCCACGGCCCCGCGGGCGCCGCGTTGGCAGGCTGGCCCCGCCCCTGCGCCAAGGCTGGCGAAAGGGTGAACGCAAAAAGAGCAGCGGCGATCGCAAGAACGATCACGCGAGTGAGTAGTGCACGGCGATGCATTGTCTTTCTCCTTTCAAGTGAGGCTCCAGCCTCTGCGGACCTCCGGTTTGATGTACCGGTTGGCCGCCGGGTTGTTGGTGAACTTCATCCTGGCGCTGTCCCATTCCAGCTTGCCTTCGAAGTGCAGCGCCACCACGCCCAGCAGGATCCACTCGGTGAGCGGCCCGGCGATGCTGAAGTCGGAGCACGAGGGCGAGCCGCCCTTGGCGGCGCGGATCCAGTCGCGGTAGTGCCCTGGAGATCGCGTCAGCAACTGTGGCGGTAGCTTGTAGTCCTTCATTCTTTCGGCCGGCGCCAGGCGGGTATTGGCGCCGTAAGTGTCGGTGGTGAGGATGCCCTTGTCGCCGACGAAAACGGCGCCGTTGGCCTCTCGGTTGACGGCTGGCCCGCGGCCGCCGCCCTGTCCAGCGCGGCCGCCCGGGGGGCCTCCGGGAACGCCTGGCGCTCCTCCGCGACCCTCCTGGGGCCCGGCTCCCGAGAATGCCTGGCCGGCGGCGCCGAACGATCCGGGGCCGCCGATGAGAGGTTCGTTTTCGGGGAGTCCTGGCGGCCGGAACGCCGCCGCCGCCATGCCGTCGTACCAGAAGAGCTTCACGGGAGGCATGGATCCGCGCGCGGGGAATTCAAGGCGGGTCACCGATTTCTTGGGGAAGGTGAACGTGCTCTTGCCCTCTTGCTTGATGACCTCGACGCTCGTGGGAGCACCCAGCACCAGCGCCATGTTCACCGCGCCGAGGATGTGGCACGCCATGTCGCCCAGCGCGCCGCAGCCGAAATCGAAAAATCCGCGCCAGTTGAAAGGGTTGTAGAACTTTCCGTTGCGGTTCTGGGCGTAAGCCTCTCCGCCGGAGGTGTAGGGACGCGCTTTGGCGATGCCCAGCCAGAGGTCCCAATCCAGCGTGGCGGGAGCCGCATCCGGGGCTGGAATCTCGGTGAGGCCCTGCGGCCAGATGGGGCGGTTGGTCCAGGTGTGCACCTCGGTGACGTTGCCAATCTCGCCGGACCAGATAATCTCGGCGGCGATGCGCGCTCCTTCGTTGGAGTAGCCCTGGTTGCCCATCTGCGTGGCGACCTTATATTTGGCGGCCGCCTGCGTCAGCATGCGGGCCTCGGCAATGGTCCGCGTGAGGGGCTTCTCACAATAGACGTGCTTGCCGCGCTCCATGGCCCACAAGGCGGCGGTGGCGTGCATGTGGTCGGGGATGGCGACGATCACCGCATCGATGTTCCTGCCCTCCTTGTCCAACATGCGGCGGAAATCCTGGTACTTTGGGGCCTTCTCATACCTCTTGAAGGTCGCCTCGGCGTTCTTGGCGTCGGGATCGGCCAGCGCCACGATGTTCTCGCTGGCGCAGCCGGCGATGTCCGGCACGGCCCTGCCGCCGGCGCCGATGGCGGCGATGTTGAGCTTCTCGTTGGGCGACTTGTATCCCAGCAATTTCAGCGAAGGCGCGCTGCCGAATCCGCCGGCGGGAACCGCGCCGGCCAGCAGAGCGCCATAGAAGAAGTGCCGTCTCGAGAATCGATTGTCCGCCATTGCAAAAACCTCCACACGTCGATGTGCGCCCTTAAGCAGAGCGTTTAGTCTGAGCCTTTGCCAAACGGAAAGGAAGCCGCTGCGGGTTCACGCGCCGCGGCGGGCACTACCGCAAGAATCCCGAAGACTCCCCGGCCAGAAACTACAGTGTAGCGCCAACCTTGGGGGTTGAAACGCGGCTTGCTGTTCACAGCAGCTTGCCGCGGACCCGTTTGCCGAGAGCGGCGATTTCCGACGTCATCGCCTTGCGGGCTTCCGTGAAGCCTTGGATGCTGGGCTTGCCCGATCTCAGGTAGTCGAGAACGATGGATTCGGCGGCGGCGAATTCCGCGGCGGCCTGGGCCACATCGGCGGCGATCTCGAGCGGGATGCTGGTCACGCCGTTGCCGTCGGCATGCATCAGGTCGCCGGGGTGAATCGTGATTCCACCCACGCGGACGGCCCCGTGCACGTCCACAATGTGGCTGTAGCCGTGGGAGCAGACCGCTCCGTTGCTGAAGGCGGGGAAGCCGAGACGGCGAACCTGGTCGAGGTCGCGCGCGGGGCCGCTGGTGATGAGGCCCGCGGCGCCGAAAGCCTGGTACGTGGTGCACATGATCTCGCCGAAGGTGGCGGCCACGGCAGGGTCGTCCAGGTCCTGGAACACTACCATGGCCGGGCCGGGCAACTCGCAGAAGCGGCCGACCTGTTCATCGAGGGAGCCGTAAACGTCCCCTTCGCGGCGCGGAGAGGCGCACCGCATGGTCGCCGTGGAAGCATAGCCGACCACCGGCGGCATCTCCGGAAAGCAGGCGCGGACACGCGAATCCATGTAGCCTGCACTCCGGGGGCGGACCTCAAATAGTTCAATCGTGTTGCAGATGGTAGGGGTGTCGTACTGCGCGAGCAGTTTCAGATCAATGGGCATGAAGTGTTCATTTTAGCGCCTGCTGACGGACTGGCTGCGCTGGAAGACGTCCGTGCCGAACGGACCCCTCACGCAAAATGAGGCGTGCAATAATAACAAGAACGCCGCCGAGGACTGGTGACCGTGCCTCAAGAAATAGTTTAAAAGATATGGAGTAATTCAATGAAAACATTGACTGTTTGTTATCTGTCCCTAATTCTCCTGGCTGCTCTGGGGCGGACCGCCGAATCGGTGCCCTTACGCGGATATTCCTCCGATTCCGCCCGCGCCGAACGGGAGTGGGAAGCTAAGTTCCGCGCCATCCCGGACCCCGCCACGCTGCGCGCCTACATGCAGCGCCTCAGCGCCCGGCCCCATCATGTTGGTTCGGCCTACGACAGGCAGAATGCCGAATGGATCCTCTCCCAGTTCAAAGAATGGGGTCTCGACGCCAAAATTGAAACCTACGATGTCCTCTTCCCCACACCCAAAGAGCGCGCCCTGGAACTGGTCGAACCCACGCATTTCACGGCCAAGCTGGAAGAACCTGCGGTCGCCGGCGACCCCACTTCTTCCCAACATGGCGAACAGCTCCCCAGCTACAACGCCTATTCCATCGATGGCGACGTCACCGCGCCGCTGGTCTACGTCAACTATGGCGTGCCGGACGATTACGAGGTGCTCGACCGCCTGGGCGTCTCCGTCAGGGGTGCCATCGTGATTGCCCGCTACGGCGGATCGTGGCGCGGGATCAAGCCCAAGGTTGCCGCCGAGCACGGCGCCATTGGCTGCCTCATTTACTCGGACCCGCGCGACGACGGGTATTTCCAGGGCGACACCTTCCCCCATGGCCCCTTTCGCCCCGTGGATGGCGTGCAGCGCGGCAGCGTGATGGATATGCCGATCTATCCCGGAGACCCGCTCACCCCCGGTGTCGGCGCCACCAAGGACGCCAGACGCTTGCCGCTGAGCGAAGCCGCCACCCTTACCAAGATTCCCGTTCTGCCCATCTCGTATGGGGATGCTCAGCCGCTGCTGGCCGCGCTGAAAGGCCCCGTAGCTCCCGAGCGCTGGCGCGGCGCACTCGCCATCACGTACCATGTCGGTCCCGGCCCCGCCAAGGTGCATCTGAAAGCCAAATTCAACTGGGACACCAAGACTATCTACGACGTGATTGCCCGTATCCCCGGCGAGACTTATCCCGGCGAGTGGATCATCCGCGGCAACCATCACGACGCCTGGGTCAACGGCGCCGAGGATCCGGTTTCCGGAACCAGCGCCTTGCTGGAAGAGGCCCGCGCCCTGGCCGCGCTGGCCCGCCAGGGATGGAAGCCCAAGCGCACCATCATCCTGTGCGTCTGGGACGGCGAAGAGGAAGGACTACTGGGCTCTACCGAATGGGCCGAGGACCATGCCGAGGAGTTGCGCCGCAACGCCGCCGTCTATATCAACTCGGATAGCAACGGCCGCGGCTACCTCAACGTGGAAGGCTCCCACACGCTCGAAAAGTTTATCAACGGCGTGGCCCGCGACGTGGAAGATCCCGAGACCAAGCTGCCCGTCTGGAAACGCCTGCAACTTTGGCGCATGGCTAACCCGGCGGGCCCAGGGGGCACCCCTGCGGCCCCGGCCGACCGGCAGGAACTTCGGCAGCGCGCGGACCTCCGCATCGCGGCGCTCGGCTCGGGCTCCGATTACACCGCCTTCCTCGACCACCTTGGCGTCGCCTCTCTGAACCTGGGCTACGGAGGAGAGGACCGTGGCGGCATCTATCACTCGGTTTACGACGATTTCTACTGGTACACCCATTTTTCGGATCAAGACTTCGTCTACGGGCGCGCGCTGGCCCAGACCGCTGGCACGGCCGTGATGCGGCTGGCGGACGCCGAGTTGCTGCCGTACGATTTCGACGACTTCACCGATACCATCCGCCGCTACATCGAGGACATCGCCAGGCTCGCACGGGAAAAGCGGGACCAGATCATCGAGCGCAACCGCCAGATCGACGAAGGTTTGTTCACCGCCACTGCCGATCCGCGCGAAAGAACCGTGCCCCCGCCAAAAGAAGCAGTGCCGCCCTTCCTCAACTTCGCGCCGCTCGAAAACGGCCTGGCGGCGCTCCAGCGCACCACCGAGCTTTACGATCAGGCGCTCGCCCGAGCCGCCGAGAACGGAGGCGCCGCGCTGGCCCGCGCTGCCTTGCGGGATGCCAATGCGCGCCTGATCGCCGTAGAGCGCGCACTCACTCTGGACAATGGCCTTCCCAACCGGCCGTGGTTCAAGCACCAGATTTATGCCCCCGGCTTCTACACCGGCTATGGCGTGAAAACTCTTCCGGCCGTGCGCGAGAGCATCGAGCAAAAGCAGTGGCAACTGGCCGATGAGCAGATTGTGCGCGTCGGCAAGGTGCTGGAGAATGCCGGCGAGGCCATTCAGGGAGCCACCGCGGAGTTAAATCGCGCGGTGCGGTGAACGGCGCTTCGAAAGCGGGCCGCGTCCTACTGAGTTGTGGATCGGAGAATCTGCACCGGTCCCAGCAGCCCCGAGGGCAACAGGGGCGAATCGGCCCGGTAGAACTGCTGCGCGGTGTAGGTGTACTTCTTCGTGGCGTCGGGCTGCTGGTCGCCAACCAGCCGGTTGACCCACAGGTTGGTCACCTTGATTTCCATGGCGTTCGCGCCCGGCTTCAATGCGCCGGTTACATCGACTCGGAACGGTTTCTTCCACACGATGCCGAGAGGCTTGCCGTTGACCGAAACCTCCGCGAGATTCTTGACATCGCCGAGATCCAGCCACAGTTGCGCGCCGGTCTTGAACCAATCTGCGGGAGCCTGGATGGTCTTCGAGTAGGTTCCAGTGCCGGAGAAATACTTCACGCCGGCATCCGGGTTTTCCGCCCACGAACTCAGCTTGTCGAGGCTGACCTTCGCGGGCGCGCCGCGATTGGGCTGGAAGCTGACGTCCCATGGCCCTGCCACGATGGCAACCGTGGTCTCGACCGGCTTCGGCAGCGTCCGTGAAGGCGTGGCGGCCGCTTTGCGGAACACAACGAACACGGCATCGTAAGGATCCAGGCGCAGCGGCACGATGGTGCGTCCGTTGGCAACGCGGTAAGAGGCGGGCTCGATCTTCCCAGTGTCGGCGTGCCAAAGCTCGGGAGCCTTGCCAGCCACGCGGAAAGTCGCGTTCACGGTCTCGGCGCGGTTGTTGCGGTTGTCGACCCAGTAGACCTCGCCACCGGCCAGCTTGCGGTGCACGAACAGCAGGTTGGTATCGGCTTGCGGCCGGGTGAATTCGAAGTCCGGCGCAATTTCGAGAGCGGGCAGCGCTTGGGCAAGCGCCTGGCCCGCGTAAACCTTGCCCTTGCCGTAGGTGCGCTCGCCCGTGGCCGAGCCAAAGACCTGATCGGCGATGGTCTTGAACTCGGCTTGGTCGTCGCTCAGGCTGGGGCTATCGACAGGTTTGGATCCCACCACCACGGCTCCGGCATTCACCAGATCGCGGATCTTCTTCAGGACCGGCAGGGACATGTGCTGGCTATAAGGATCGAGAGCCAGAACGCGATAGCTCATTCCGGTGGCCGTCACAATTCGGCCATTCTCCACCGAAAGGCGATTCTTCAGCGCGTCGGCGTTGACGTAATCGAAATTATACCCAGCGGGCACGTCCGGCGATTTGCTTCCGAAGATGGCCGTGATGTTGGAGTCCTCACCGTAGTAGTAGATGACATCGGCCGCGAACTTACCTTGCTGGAGCATGTAGGAGCTGCGGGCGAGATAGGTGGTCCAGGGTTTGGCGATTTCCGCCCAGGTCTCGTGACGCGTGAACCATTGGCCGAACGGGCCGAGGCCGAGCCCCGGAATCTTGTCGTTCACCGGCTGGTGCACCGAGGTGTGGATCACGAAGCGGTTGAGGCCCATCGCCAGTTCCTTATCGGCGGTCGGCTTCAAGGTCTCGGGTGACCAGGACCACGCGCCGAAGCTGGCGGTCAGAGATTCGGCGGCGACCAGGTTCTGGCCGTAAATGTGCGCCACGGAGGCGGACTCGCGGATATCGGCGTTGTAGCCGTACTGCTCGTTATTGACGCCCGGCAGTTGGGTCCACATGGCGCTCATGGGAATAGCGGCGCTACGTTTGACTTCCATGCCGTCCGCGATAATTGCCCGGCCCGACTCGTGGGATTCGCTGTAACGGGCCATCCCGCGCTCCTTGAGCGACGCCGTGATCTGGTCGTAGTGATTCTCGGCCGTCAGATCGGCGATGGTCCTGCGGAAGTCCCACAGGAAGCGGTCGCTGGCCTCGGCGCTCTCCACTACGCGACCGGTGAGGACCGGCAGCCAGGGATGCGGATCATAGCCGCGGCGTTTGGTAAACTCGGCGATCATGTCGTCGGTCCAGTTCTCGGCGCCGGCTTCCCAACTATCGGTAATGACGTACTGCAGGCCGCGCTTGCCCATCAGCGGGCCGAGCGTGTTCTTGTATTGGTTCAGATAATTGTCGAGATATGCCTTTACGTAGGTGCGGTTGAGCTTGTCCACCTCCAGCCCGGTGGCCTCGGGCGAAGCCGGGTGGTTGGTAATGCCGAGCAAGGAATAGCCCAGGCGAAGCACGATCCAGCTTCCGGCCGGGGGCGTCCAGTCGAGCGTGCCGTCCGGGCGCATCTTGGAAGTCAAGTCGATGACATCGCCCTTGCGGACGGCATCCTGGGCCGGGACCGGCGTGGTCGCAAAGCCGTACAGGTCGGGCGCGGTGACGAAAGCGGCTTTTTCTTCGAACCGGTTCACGCGCGCTCCGGTTTCGAGCACGAGCTCGGCGATTTGGAGTCCGGCGGGCGCCGCGGGCGCGCGGCCGCCACCCATTCCCGGCATGCCGCCGGGACCGGACCGGCCCGCCGGCGGCGGCTGCGTGGTGAAACTGACGCGGAAGAATTTGGCCGTCACGGGCGGGAAGGCGAGGGTGTGCTCCGCCGCCCCGCCAAGCGGGATCGCCACGATGTCAGAGAACTGCCGGCCGTCATCGCTGGATTCGAGGACCTGACCGCTGCTCCCGCCGCCCCGGCCGCCTCGGCCTCCGCCACCGCCCAATGCAATGGTGAGGGCCCGAATGGTCTGCGGCGCGGCGAATTCGAACTGAATCCACGATTTTTCACCGACTGGAGCCGCCGGCAGAAGACTGGCCTTGGCGAGGTCGCCGTCCGTAAGCGCGGCGAGGTCGAAGGAACCGCCGCTGGACGTCACCTTCGGCTGCAGCCGCGCCATCAGCACGTCGCTGGCGGGCACGCGCCAGGCCACCACCGCGGCATCGGCGTAAAACTGCGGCGGAGTTGGAGGGGGCGTTTCAGTGTTCATCGCCATTCCCCGGCCGCCGGTCATGTTCTGGAACGGTCCCGTAGCGGAAGGCGGTTTGGGCAGCGTCCCGGTGAAGGGACGGCCGCCTTCCACGCGGGTCTCGCTCCACACGAATTTCTTCATTCCCTGGGCGGGCGGCACCCACGGTCCGCCGCTCTCGCTCCATCCCGGCGAGCCCGCGATGGCCATCTCCAGCCCTAACTGGTCGGCAAGCGTGGCGGTATACCGGAATGCATCCTTCCACTCCGGCGTCATATAGACCAGTCGCTTTTCGACAATCTGAGGTGTGTTCAAGGCGGCGTCGAAATTCTGGAAGCCGCCGATTCCGACCCGCTTCATCCATTCGAGGTCGAGTTTGATTCCTTCTTTGGTGACGTTGCCGTTCATCCAGTGCCACCAGACACGCGGCTTCGCGCTGTCCGGCGGGTTCTGGAAACCGCGCTCGAGCGCATCACCCGAGTTCTGCGCCGAGACGGCCCAGACACCCAAAAGGGCCAGGGCCAGAGCGGCCCAGCCGAACTGCTTCACTTCCCTTGTGATTTTCATCTGCGTTTCTCCAGTCTAACTTCCCATCGGCTGCCGGACAGCAGTTCGCAGCCGCACGGGCCCCAACAGGCCCGATGCCAGTAGCGGGGAATCCTTGTCGAAATGCTTCCAGGTGGCGAAAGTGGTCCGCCCGCCGGGTGGCTTGGGCTTCCCTTGGGTATACCAGTCCGGTATCTTCAGGATTCCACCGTTGGGGCCATATTCGTTCTCCGGCGGCAGTTGCTCGTCGCCAATGAGCCGGTTCGGCCAGAGGTTCGTGACCCGGACTTCCAGGTCGTTGTTCCCTGCATGAACCGCATCCGTGACGTCCACTCGGAAAGGCGGCTTCCAGAGTGTGCCGAGGTCCTTGCCGTTCACCTTCACCTCGGCAAGCACCTCCACCCGTCCCAGGTCCAGGTATACCCGCTTGCCGCCTGCCTTGGCACTGGCGGCGAGGGTGAACCTCTTCGTATAAGTTGCCGTGCCCGAGAAATATCTCACCCCGGGTTGGGAGTGCTGGTGGAGCGAGATCAACCGCGGCAGTATGATTTGCGACGGTGCCCCCAGATTCGGTGGGAAGCCGACCCGCCATGGCCCCGCGATCTCTACCGGCTTGCCTACACCTGAAACCTGCACCGGCGAGGTGCGGCCCGCGGTGTCGCGCAGCGAGTAGCTGCCCTCCTGCCAAAAGAGCAGTTCTGCTTTCCCGCTGCCGGCCAGTTCGACGGGCGGCGGGTCCTCCGGCTGGGGAACGCCGGCAGCCGCCAACTTCTGGATGCGATCGTCGCCCAGCACTTCGGCGAACACTTCCGCCTTGGTCTGTTCCCCTTCGAAGTACAGAATCTCCGTCCCGGCAGGCTCCCCGATTCCCGGGTGGACGATCTTGCCGGATTTTTCGCCCTGGCGAGCGAGCTTGCCGTTCACATACAGCGATGGCGCGCCGTCCTGGTAGACCAGGGCCACGTGCGTCCAGCCGGCGAGCGGCATTTCGACCGCCAGCACCGACGGCATCCGGCCCCGTGTCCGCTCGTAGACGCCGAGACCATTGCGGCCCACCGACAGCGCACAGGAAGCGTGCCCGTCGCCGTAAACCACATCGCCCTCGGGCGCATAGAACACAAAGCTGGTGGCGGGCAAAACGTCGCATTCGGGCTTAACCCAGAGGCTCACGGTGAAATTGTTGGTCACCGCGCGATGCAGCCCGTCCGCCGGCGCCGGGAAGGGTTCGGTTCCGGCAACCGTAGTGCCGTCCTTCACCACCGCCAGGAGCCGCTGCGCCGCCGCCGGCGCGCGGAACACCACGAATACCGATCCGGATGGATCGAGCCGCAGGGGCATGCGTATGCGTCCGTCCACGGTCTGGTAGATGCCGACGGGTGTGACCTCGCCGGTCGCGGCGTTCCACAGTTCCGGCCGTTTGCCGTCCACGCGGAACGTGCAGACCAAGTCTTCGGAACGGCGCTGCCGGTTGGCCACGAAGTACACGTCGGCCTCGCCCACGCGCTTGTGGATGTAATTCACGGCCGGATCTGTCGAGCGGGCCGTGTACTCGAAATCGGGCTTGACGTTGAGCTTGTCCAGAACCGCCCGCAGCGGTTGGGGCCAAAACACCCTCCCCTTGCCGAAGGCCCGTTCCGTGGTGGTTGTGCCGTTGAGGTTGCCCCAGACTTGGTTGGCGACACCGCGCGCCTCCGCTTCGGTGGCCGGATACCCGCCCAGCGTGGGGGAGTGTTGCGGTTTGGCGCCTACCAGGCACATGCCCTGCTCGACCATGTCTCGAATCTTGCGGAGCACGGGCAGGGTCATGGTGGTGTCCCTGGGGAGCACCATCACTTTGTAGCTCATGCCGTCGGGCAGAACGATGCGGCCGTCCTCGACCTTCATGCGAGCCAGCAGCGGCTCCGCGTTGGCAGTGTCGTAATCGTGGCCCTCGGGGAGGGGGAGACTCAATTCGCTCGGCTGGGGCGTGGCCAAAGGAGCGTTCTCGCCGGTGAAGTAGAGCAGGTCCGCCACGAAGAGTCCCTGCTGGAGCGTCTGCTGGCAGCGCGAT
The DNA here is from genome assembly GCA_049510555.1 of Bryobacteraceae bacterium. Lineage (GTDB taxonomy): Bacteria > Acidobacteriota > Terriglobia > Bryobacterales > Bryobacteraceae > Fen-178. Next base: position 2,124 of record JBEKYW010000079.1, on the reverse strand, counting down.
ACATATTCAAGCCAGGCCGCGCCCTGGTTGAACCAGGTGTTGGTGCGGTCGAAATGCCCTCCGTGCGGCCCCATGGTCATGCCGGGCACGGCGTCGGGGTGGGGCTGTTGCGCGTAGCGGTGGAAGATGAAGCGGTTCAGCCCCTTGGTGTACATCCAGTCGCCTTGCGCCTTCATGGAGTAGGGGAATTCCAGCCACCGCGAAAGCGCGCCGCCCCCGGTGTAGGCCTCCGCCCCCACTACCGCTTTGGCGTTGAGGTGCGCGATGGAAGCCGGCAGCTTGATGCGCCGGACGGCCGCCTGGTCGGGGCGGCGAATCCAGAACTCGCCCATGGGAATGTCCACGCGCGAGCCAGCCTGCATCTGTTCGAAGGGTCCGCCGTCGTAAGGTTCCGTGTAAGAGATGATGCCATGCTGGCGGCACAGTTCCGCGAATCGGCCGTAGTAGTTGTCCGCCATCAGGTCGGCGTTAGTCCGGCGGATATCCCACAGGAAACGGTCCGAGATGTCGTCGCTCGCCACCACGCGGCCGGTCAGCGCCGGCAGGTAGTTGCCGAGATCGTAGCCGCGGCGCCGCTGGAACTCACGCGGGTACGCGGGGGTCCAGGTCTGCATGCCGACTTCGTAGCTGTCAATCAGCGACCCCGCCTTGTGTTTGGCGATCAGCGGGGCCATCGCCGGGAGCAGTTTGCCGAAGAACTGGTCGAAGTGGAAGTCCATGGCTTCGCGGCTGTACTTGTCGCACTCGAGACCGCCGCCGCCGGCCGGCGCGGGATGGTTTTCAATCCCCACCGAGGTGTGTCCCAGGCGGAGAATCGTCCAGTTTCCGGCGGGCGCCTCCCAGTTCAGACGGCCGTCGCGGCCCATGTACTGGGTGATATCGAGAACCGAAGCGGGATCGATGGCCGGTCCGCCAGGCTCCTGAGCCGTGGTAGCGGGCGCCTCCATCATGGTCCCGCCCGGCCCGCTGCGGCTGGCGAAGCCGCCCTTCATCGGCCAGTCGGAAATGCGCGCGGCTCCGGAAAGCTGGACTTCGGAGAACCGGCGCGCCTGGTTGGAAGCCAGCCGGAAATACTTCGCCCGGACCGCGGGGAAACCGGCCACCGCGGGGGTTTCAATCCCACGGCCCGCGCCTCCACCCAAATCGCATATCTTGCGGAACTGAGCGCCATCGTCGGAGGCTTCGAGCGAGATGGGTCCGCCGCCCATCCCACGACCGCCGGGGCCCGGTCCGCCGCCGACGGGTCCGCCCGCGGCGGTGTATACCGCAATCGAGCGCGCTTCAAAGGGCTCGGAAAACTCCAATTGGAGATAGGCTGGCTGGCCCGCTCCGGCCGGTCGAACCTCCACTCCCTCCGCCAGATCGCCATCGGTCAACAGCTTCATGTCCACGGGACCGCTGCCGGTTGTGGCGGCGCGCAGCAGATCCCGCATGGGCCGGCTCTCGCCAGGGAGCGAGGGGAACACCATCACGAACGCGTCGCGGTAGTAGCCGCGCTTGGTAAAAGGCTGCGGCAGCACGACGCTCATCGCTTGCCCGCCGGCGACGAAAGTCTCGCTCCACACCAGTTGCTGCATGGAGAGCTCCGGCGTAATCCACGGACCTCCGGTCGACGACCATCCGGGACAACTGTGCATGTCAAACTCGAGCCCCAACCGGTCGGCCTCCCGGGCCGCGTGTTGCAGCATCTGGAGGTGCTCTGGAGTGCCGTACTTCACCGGGCCGGGGACGATTCCATCGTCCACCTGGAAGATCTGGAAGCCCGCGACGCCCACGCGCTTCATGGCCTCGAGGTCGCGCGTGATGCCATCGGCGGTGATGTTCCCGTTCATCCAGTGCCACCAGGTGTAGGGCCCGGCCGCGGCTTGCGGATGACGGAACAGATCTTCCAGAGTCCCACTCTCGGCGGCTTGGGCAGACAACCGGTGATCAACGATCAGGGTCAGAGCGCCGGCGGCGCAGCTCCCGATGAACGTTCGTCGCTTCATGGAGACACCTCAACTATGAGTCAATCAACAGAATGGCCTTGGGGGGAGTGTCCCCCCAAGGCCAGGAATAACCGACTACACGGCAGACGGTCTGCCGTCAGAAACGGATCCTCATCGAAAGCACCAAGTGGCGCGC
>JBEKYW010000078.1:0-15577 GCA_049510555.1 Bryobacteraceae bacterium | reverse complement strand
CTCACCGAAGCCGCCATCAACGGCAAGGTGGACTACCTGCGCGGCCTGAAGGAGAACGTGATCATGGGCCGCCTGGTCCCGGCGGGCACCGGCATGGAGTATTACCGCCGGGTGAAGATCGCCGGCGAAGACGTAGTGGAAGAGCCCGTGGCCGAGCCCGTGCTGGAGACCATCCCCGGTTACGACGAGGAGACGCGGCTGCAATACGCCGGCGGCCTGCCCGAGGATACGGGGGAGGAGTCGCTGGCGGAGTAGGGATTCGCGTAAGTGGTGGGGCAGGCGGTTTCGCCTGCCCGGCACGACAGGGGAGGTGGCATGCCACGCCAGTTTACTCTGGAGTACTGGCAGGACGGCGGTTGGTATGTTGGCCGTCTGACGGAAGTTCCGGGTGTCTTTAGTCAGGGTGAGACGCTGGAAAACCTGGAAGACAATATCCGGGACGCCTACCGGATGATGATGGAAGCCGACAGGGACACACGTACTGACGCGCGCAGGACCGAGATCACGGTGGACGTTTGAATTGAAACGCCGCGAGCTGATTCGCGAGTTGACTGACGCCGGGTGTGTTCTCAAGCGGCACGGACACTCTCACGACATATACTTCAATCCCGCGAGCCGCAGATCGGCTCCGGTGCCGCGGCACTCGGAGATTCCGACGAGCTTGGTGGATCTCATCAAGAGACAACTCGGCTTGACCTGAAGGAACTTTACCGAGGCTTGTGCGAGGTAACATTGCCCGCCACGGCATCGCGTTCGAGGACGCCGTGAAGATCTTCGAAGGTAGTGGACCATCGCTTTGAGTACGACGAGGTTCGCGTGTATGCCGTTGGCATCGTAAACGGCATTGAGATCTTCACCGATGTGTCCCGGACTGAGCGCCGAATCGTTCCGGCGTGGAAGGCAGAACGACATGAAAGAGAAGCGTACTGGGAAAACTTCAGTTAAGGAGCGCACCGATTGGAATCGCCTCCGTTCTCTGAGCGACCATCAAATCCGGCGTGCCATCGAGAGCGACCCGGAGGCGCGGCCGACCGATGCGGAGTTTTGGAAAAAGGCGCGCGTGGTCATTCCGGCGGCAAAGCAAACCATCACCATCCGCCTGGATGCGGATCTCCTCGAATGGTTACGGAAACAAAAGGGTTGCCAAACACGGATCAATGCCGTGCTCCGAACCTTCATGGATGCAAATCTGACTTCCAGCCGGTGGGGTTGAGCGTGAGAAGATACCCTCACGCTTCCTGGTTCACCATCTGGATCAGCGCCTGGATGTAGCCGAAGCAGTAGGCAAATGCCTGGCGCCCGCCCGCATCCCCGGCGATCACCGGCACGTGGTCGGGCATCAGCATCCCGTCGTAGCCCACTTCCTTGTACGTCCGGATCGCCCGGATGAAATCCACATCGCCGTTGTCCGGAAACGTCTCCTGAAAATTCAGGAAACCGCCCTTGATGTTCCGGAAATGCACGTTGAAGATTCTGCCGCGCGAGCCGAAATACCGGATCACGTCGTAGATCTCCTCGCCGGGCTTCTTCAGCATCTCTGAGACCGTGCCTTGGCAAAAGTTCAGGCCGTGGTACGGGCTGGGACTCAGCTCGACGAATCGCTTCAGCCCGTCCACGCTGCCGAGCACGCGGTGAACGCCGCGGAAGCCCTGCGGCTCGGGCATGGCGGGATCGTGCGAATGGCAGGCCAGCCGCACCTGGTACTCCTCCGCCACGGGCATCACGCGCTTCACGAAATAGCCGATGCGTTCCCACGACTGCTCCGCGCTCACCGGCCCTGCTTCCGTCGGCGTGTCGCGGTTGGCCACCTTCTCGTAATTGAAAGTGCTGTAAGTGGCGCCGCCGCGGCCCGTGGTGGCTGCCGTCCGGACCACTCCGAGGATCGACATGTTGTATTTCAGCAGCCGGATGCCCGCCTGGGATGCGTTGCGGATCATCTGGCAGATACTGTCGATCTCGCGGTCGCGCTCCGGGCTCTTGCCCAGCATGATGTTGGGGTTCTCGGACCTGGTGATGTACGCGGAGCTGAGCGGTAGCGGCACCGCGTCCAGCTTGATGCCGAACGATTCCACGTGTTCGCGGCGGCGCGTGAGCGATTCCACCGACCAGTTCTCGTCCATCCTGGCTGAGGGCAGGCGGCCGCAGAGGTGATTCACTCCGAGCGCCGCCAGCACTTGCAGGATGTCGTCGCTGTCGCCGTGCTGCGTGCCGAGCTTGAGGTCGGCCTTGCGGCTCGCCGCTGGTTTCGCGGTTTGAGCCTGCGCGTTGGCCGCCGCCAGCGCTCCGGCGGTGGTTTGAAAGAATGCTCTGCGATGCATGGAAACAGTCTAGCGGATCGCGCCCCGCAACTCGAATATGGCCGTCCCGCCGCCGCTGGGAATCTCGCCGGTTTAACGGCCTGTTTATGGCGAAACCGCCCGAATTCATGCGATAGTAGTAAAGAGTACAGCGCCAGGTCCCCTGAGAGGACGATTGAAAAAACTTCTGCTCATTGGCATTATTCTTGTGTTTGTTCATCAGGCGCGCACTTCCCCGGTGGCGGTGATTGTTTTGAATACCGGGAATCGGAGCGCGGGCCAGTTGCCTTCGGATTGGCAAATCAAGGTGAACCACGGCCGGCCGGAGATCTTCGTCTGCAAGGATGACGACGGACCCTGCCTCCACCTCAAGAGCGTGAAAGCCAGCTTCGCGCTGGAGCGTGGCGTGGACGTGAGCCCCGGCGAGACGCCGTATCTCACGTGGCGCTGGAAGGTCACGCGGCTGCCCAACGGCGGCGATTTCCGCCGTCCCTCGACGGACGACCAGGCGGCCCAGGTGCTGGTGGCCTTCGCCGACCGGCGCGTCATCACCTACCTCTGGGACAGCACGGCCCCCAAGGGCGCCATGCAAAGTGCCAGCGCGATTCCCCTGTTGCGCATCTACGCGGTGGTCTGCGAGTCCGGCGCGGCCGAGGCCAACCAGTGGGTGGCGGAAAGCCATAACGTGGCCGCCGATTATGAGCGGGCCTACGGCAGAACTGCGCCGCACGTGAAGGGGTTGCGCCTTCAGATTAACTCCCAGCACACCGGCACTGTAGCGGAAAGCTACTTCGGCGAAGTCGCCTTCCGCAGCACCCCGCAGTAATGCTGCTGGTGACTGGCGGGACCGGCTTCATCGGGAGCCATCTGCTGGATAGACTCTCTGCCCTGGGAGAGCCCGCGCGGTGCCTGTTGCGCCGCAGGGCTGTGCCCCGCCGCCTGCCCGCCGGGATCGAAGCCGCTTACGGCGATCTCACCGGCGGCCAGGGCGTCGAGGAGGCGCTCCGCGGCGTCGATGCCGTGATCCACCTCGCGGGCGTAACCAAGGCGCTCACGGCGGGCGATTACGACGCGGGCAACGCGCGGGCGACGGAAACGCTGGCACGCGCTCTGGCGGGACGCTCGGTCCGCCTGGTCCACGTGAGCACCCTGGCGGCCATCGGCCCCAGCCGCGACGGCGCGCCGGTGGACGAGGACGCCCAGCCACGCCCGCTCACGCACTACGGCAAATCCAAACTGGAAGCGGAGCGGATCGTGCGTGCCCTGACGCCCGAGGCCGTGATCGTACGGCCCCCGGTGGTCTACGGCCCGCGCGATACCGACGTTTTCCAGGTGCTGAGATCGATTTCCAAGGGTTGGGTGCTCGAAATCGCCGGCGGCGACCGTTGGTTCAGCGCCATTTATGTCAGGGACCTCGTGGCGGGCCTGCTGGCAGCCTTGCGCGGGGCGCCCGGTCGTACCTACTTCCTGGCGCATCCCCAGCCGGTTTCCTGGAGCGAGCTGAGCGCCGCCGCCGCCCGTATCATGGATCGCCGGCCGCGCGTGCTTCGCATCCCGCCCCGCGTGGCGTGGGCGGTGGGCTATGGCGCCGAGGTGTGGTCGCACGTCACGGGCAAGTCCGGCATTATCTCACGCGAGAAGGTCGCCGAGGCACAGTGTAAGTGGTGGACCTGCGATACGCGGCGCGCCGCCGCCGAGCTGGGTTTCCAGGCGCCCACGCCGCTGGAGGCTGGCCTTGCCGAGACCCTCGCCTGGTACAAGGAGGCCGGTTGGCTCAAATACTGAGGAAAGCCCCTCCCTTCTGGGCTGTCGACAAACTCGTCCTGGCCTACCTCGCCTTTACCTCTGTCGTGGTCCTGGGCTGGTGGAGCCAGGTTCCGGACGCCGCCGCCCTTTGCGCCGCGCACGTGGTGGGCGTGGCGCTGGTGGTCTTCGAGGTGAAGCGCCCCAATGGCACAAGCTGGCTCTTCCGGAACTGGTACCCGCTGCCTTACGTAGGTTTCTGTTACAAGGAAATGGCGCTGCTCATACCGGCCGTGCGGCGTACCGATTCCGACCAGTGGCTGGCGGACTTGGACTTCCGCATCTGGCATGTCCACCCCACCGTCTGGCTGGAGCGGATCCAGACCCCCGTCCTCACCGAGTTCTTGCAGGTGGTCTACACGCTTTTCCTGCCTGCCGTGCTGCTGGTGGCTTTCTGGATCTGGAGGAAACACCGTTACGCGGAGTTCCAATATTATGGTTTTTTAATCGCGTTGGGATTCCTGGCCTCTTATGTGGGGTATCTGATGGTCCCCGCGCGGGGGCCCCGTTTTCTGCTAAACCATTTACAACACATACCGTTACAGGGATTGTGGCTGTTCCGGGGCATGCAGGTGACGCTGGACCGCCTGGAATCCGCCCATTACGACTGCTTTCCGAGCGGCCATACGGAACTCACCATCCTGGCGTGGTGGGGCAGCCGCCTGGTTTCAAAAAAGGTGTCCTGGGCCTATTTGGCCTACACTCCGTTCCTTATTTTTGCTACAGTTTATTGTCGATACCACTATACGGTTGATGTGCTGGCCGGAGCCGTGTTGGGAGTCGTCCTGATCCTGGCAGTTCCGGCGATTTACAAAAAGCTTTCACAAGGGGCTTGAAGATTGGGAGGAATTGAAGTCGTTGCGGTTGACAACCAGAAGACGCTGAAAGAATTCGTGGAACTGCCGTATACGCTCTACCGCAACGACCCGTATTGGGTGCCTCCATTGCGGATCGCGGTGAAGGAGTTGCTCGACCGCCGGAAGCATCCGTTCTACGCCAATGCCGAGGCCGAATTCTACGTGGCGCGCCAGGACGGGCGGGTAGTGGGCCGGGTGGCGGCCATCCTCGACCGGAACCACAACCGGTTCCAACAGGAGAACGCCGGGTTCTTCGGGTTTTTCGAGAGCGTGAACGACGTGAATGTGGCTGGCCTCCTGCTGTCGCGCGCGCGCCAGTGGGTATTCGACCGCGGCGCGCAAGTGATGCGTGGACCGATGAATCCGTCCACCAATTACGAATGCGCCATGTTGATCGAAGGCTTCGATTCGAGCCCCATGATCATGATGCCCTACAACCCGAGCTATTATCCGGTCTTGATGGACCAGGCTGGGCTGCGGAAGGCCAAAGACTTGTACGCCTACCTCAGCAATCCCGGCATCGCCGAGATGAAGAAGATCGAGCGGGTGGCGGACCGAACGCTAGCGACTAACGGGGTTCGCGTGCGTCCCATTAACATGAAAGACTTCAACGCGGACGTGGAGCGCGTCTGGAAAGTGTACAATTCGGCATGGAGCCGCAACTGGGGTTTCGTCCCCATGTCGCGCGAAGAGTTTCTACAGATGGGCAAAGAGATGAAGCCGATTCTCAAGCCCGAGCTGGTGCTGATCGGAGAGGTGGGTGACAGCGTGGTGGGTTTCGCGCTGGCCTTGCCCGACATCAACCGGGCGCTCAAACCGGCGGGGGGGAGGCTGTTTCCAACGGGGCTGCTCAAAATCCTGTATTATCAACGTTTGATCAAGAGTTTACGGGTCCTTGTACTGGGGGTGGTGGAGGAGTACCGCGCTTCCGGCCTCGCGGCGGGCTTTTATGCTACGCTCTTCCGCAACGCTCGGAAGCTGGGTTATGGCGACTGCGAAATGTCCTGGATACTGGAAGACAATATCTTAATGAATCGCTCCCTCGAGGGCATAGGGGCGAAGCGGTACAAAACGTACCGAATTTATGAATGGAACTGAGGACCATGCGCATATCAACTGGCGACATCACCGGCAAAAAGAAGGGCAGCACATCGAACGACATTTTCGAGAAATGCCGGAACTTCACTCGTCCGAGTGATCTGAAATCCACCGGGCTCTACATGTACTTCGAGGTTTTTGGCGACCGCGAAGGCTGCGGGCCGGGCGAAGTCCGCATGGGGCGGCGTAAAGTGCTGATGTTCGGGTCGAACGATTACCTCGGCCTCATCACCCACCCCAAGGTAATTGAGGCCGCCGCGCAGGCCGTCCACAAGTATGGAACCGGATGCAGCGGTTCGCGCCTGCTCAACGGCACGCTGGACCTGCATGTCAAGCTCGAAGCGGAGCTGGCCACCCTGGTTCACAAGGAAGCCGCCATCATTTTCAGCACCGGATTCCAGGGCAACTACGGCACGCTCTCGGCCCTCACCGAGAAGGGCGATGTCATGGTCTGCGACCACAACCTGCACGCCAGCCTGGTGGAAGGCGCGCTGCGGTCGCCGGCCCGCACCGTGCGCTTCCGTCATAACGACATGGACCACTTCGAGCGGTGCCTGGAGAACTGCTCGCCGGATGAGAAGATCCTCATCGTTTCCGAAGGCGTCTTCAGCATGGAAGGCGACATCGCCGACCTGCGCGGCACCCTGAAGCTTGCCAAGCCCTACGGCGCGCGCGTCTACGTGGATGAGGCCCACGGCATCGGCGTGCTCGGACCCACCGGGGCCGGCGCGGCCGAGCACCTGGGCGTGCTCGACGAAGTCGACATGGTGATGGGCACGTTCAGCAAGTCGCTGGCATCGGTGGGTGGCTTCATCGCCGCCGAGCGTGCGGTGGTGGATTACCTGAAGCACACCTCCCGGCCATTCGTCTTTTCCGCCAGCCTGCCGGCGGCGTCGGTGGCGGCCGTGGCCGCGGCTCTCCAGATCATGAAGAAGGAGCCGGAGCGCCGCCAGCACCTGCTGCGTATTGCCCAAATGCTGCGCGACGAGCTGCGCGCGCGCGGTTTTGCGGTACTGCCCGGCGAGACCGCCATTGTTCCGGTGGTCATCCAGGACGAGCTGGATCTCTGCCGCCTCTGCAAAGCGCTGCTTGAGGAAGGCATCTACGCCAATCCCGTGCTGCACCCGGCCGCCGCGCAGAACCTGCTGCGCATCTCCTGCACCGCCGCCCACACCGAAAAGCACTTGGACCGTCTGCTCACCACCCTCGAGAAGGTGTCCAACGCGCTGGGAATCGAGCGGTAGGTTTGTCCCGAAAAGGACTCAAACGCCAATCTGAGAAGCCCGCGGCGCAACCGAAAGCGCCCTCTAGGGCTGCGTCTTTTCTCGAGAGGCGTTCCTTCGTCCTGGCGCTCTGCCTCATCGCCATCGCCGCCATCCGTGTCGCCGCCACTTGGCCCGAGATGAGCATCACCTTCGACGAGCCGGCGCACCTCGCCTGCGGCTTGCAGTATCTGGCCCAACACGTCTATTTGTACGAGCCGCAGCATCCGCCCCTGGCGCGGGCCATGGCCGCATTGGGACCGTATCTGGATGGAGCGCGGCTGCTGGACGCCCCCAACATGATCCTGGAAGGCGTGGCCGTGTTTTACCACGGCGGCCACACCGGGCGCACGCTGGCGCTGGCGCGGCTGGGCATATTGCCGTTCTTCGTGCTGGCGTGCCTGGTGGTGTATTTCTGGGCCAGACGTTATTTCGGCAATCCGCCGGCGCTGATTGCCACCGGCCTGTTCACCCTGCTGCCGCCGGTGCTGGCTCACGCCGGCCTGGCCACCACCGACATGGCGCTGACGGCGTGCCTTGGCGCGGCCTTCCTGTCGCTGGTCGTATGGGCGGAGAAACCATCCCTTCCGCACAGCCTGCTATTCGGCGCCGCCACCGCTTTGGCGGTTCTCTCGAAATTCACCGCGCTGGGGTTTCTGCCGCTGGCGGCGGTATTCGCGCTGATCCTGTATATGGTGTCGGAGCGGCCGGGCCTGCCCAGGCTGGCGGCGCTGGCCAGGGAGCGGGCGGCGCCGTTGGCGGTCGCAGTGCTCGCCGGCGCGCTGGTCGTCTGGGCGGGCTACCTTTTCTCATTCGGCGCGGTGCCGGGGTGGAGCGTGCGGCTGCCGGCTCCCGAGCTTTTCGACGGCATCCGCTGGGCCATGCGCCACAACGCCAGTGAAGGCGGCGGGTACCTGTTCGGCCAACTCAGCCCGACTGGCTGGTGGTATTTCTTTCCCGCGGCGCTGGCGGTGAAGACGCCCCTCGCATTCCTGTTGCTCCTGGGCCTCGGCACATGGCTTTGCTGGAGGAAACGCCGCGAGTTCGCTTACGGGCTGCCGTGGGCGTTCTCGCTGGGGATTCTGGCGCCGGCCATGACCAGCCCCGTGAACTACGGCGTGCGGCATGTGCTTCCCATCTATATGGGGTTCTCGATTGTGGCGGCTCTGGCGGTGATCCGGTTGGCCCAGTGGTCGCAAACCAGGCAGTGGGCGGGAATCTCTTCGGGCGCGCTGGTTCTTTGGATGGCGGTCTCGGGAGCCATCCACCACCCGGACTACCTGGCCTACTTCAATGAGCTGGCCGGCGGCGAACCGGAAAACGTGCTGGTGGATTCGGATCTCGATTGGGGACAGGACACCATACTCCTGGCCAGGCGCCTGCGAGAGTTAGACGCCAGGGAGGTTTCCTACATCCAGATGAACCTGGACAGCGATCACCTCCAGGTATGGCCAGGCATGCCTCCCACCAAGCCCATCAACCCTGTGGTTCCGGCGGAGGGCTGGACGGCCGTGGGTCCGACCTTCTGGAAAGTGGGCCAGTACGGCCTCGATCACCGCTATCCGAACCTCAAACCGTGGTTCGAATCCCTGAAGCCGGTCGAACGGGTGGGATCGCAGCTTCTGTACTACGTCCCGCCGGGGACCTTGCGAGCCCCTTAACCCCGCGACGCAATCAGCACGCCCGCCGGCCCTGCCAGCGGAACCCGCCGGACCTCGCCGAACCCGGCCGCGCGCAGCCACGCGGTGTACTCGTCTTCGCTGTAGCTGGCGCCGCCGCGCGTGTTGACGAGCATGTTGAGAGAAAACAGCGCGCCGGCGCGTGGCCCGGTCTTGTCCGCGCGCAGCAGGAAATCCTGGATCACCACGCGGCCACCCGGCTCGAGCGCCCGGTACGCCCGTGCCAGCAGATTTCGATTCTCCTCCGGCGCCAGCATGTGGCAGATGGCTGAGATCAGCACCAGGTCATAGCCGCCGCCGAACTCATCCGCGCGCAAATCGCCCGCGCGTGTCGTAACGCGCTCCGTCAGCCCGGCTTCGTGGATATGCCGCTCGGCGATGGCCAGCACCGCCGGCTGGTCGAAGACCTCCGCGCGCAACCGCGGGTTGGCCTTGGCAAACGCGATGGCGTACGCCCCCGACCCGCCGCCCACATCCAGCATGCGCTTGGCCCCCGCCGCCGCTGCCTGCGCCAGTTGCGCCGCCCGCATCCGCGCGTTGTTATGCATGGCCGCGATGAACGCTTCGGTGCCCTCCGGGCCGCGTTCGTCGGGGACTGCCGTGCCCGTCCGCACGCACTCGGTCAGGCCCGACCATCGATGCCACAGCCGCGCCGTATGCAGCATCGCCATGCGCGCGCTGTCCGGCGATCCCGCCGCCAGAAACCGGGCGGCCACCGGCGCATTGTGAAACACTGGCCCCTCCTTCCGCACCAGCTCCAGAGAAGCCAGCGCGTTGAGCAGCATCTCGGTGGCGCGCGCATCGGTTCCGGCGGCCGCCGCGACCTGGGCGGCGGTAGTGCCGCTTCCAATGGCACTGAACAGGTCCAGCTCCAGGGCCGTGAGAATCACGCGGCTCTCCTGAAACCCGCGGATGGTCTGCGCCAGCTCGTCCGGCATGACGCCCGCGGCGTCCCTGGCTCGCAAAGAGGCCAGATAACGGTCCCGGTTGGCGCAAACCTCCGTGGCCAGCGCCGCCGCGTCGGTATTGATGAGCCGGCTCACGGGGCGGCCTTGCCGGAAGTGCGATTCCACGATCTCCCGCACGTCTTCCACCCGCACGCCCGAGTACCACACCCCTTCCGGATAGACCACCATGTTCGGCCCTCGCTCGCACAACCCCAGCGAGCCGCAAGTGGTGATCTGGACGTCGTTCTCCAGTCCCTGCGCCACGATTTCCCGGCGCAGCTCCTCGAGCATGCCGCGCGATCCGCGCGCCGGACAGCACGGCACGCCTTCCGGTTTCTGCCGGTCGCAAACGTATATGTGGTAACGAAATGGCTCCATGCCGCTAATTCTACCGATATGCACAGGGGAGAGAGAAATTCGTAAGAATCGGCACTATTTATGCTAATATCCGGCATTAGGGTGGCGCATTCGTGGCGCGCGCACCCGCGGTACGTGCCTGCAATCCAGCCACTGGAAGGTGTCTCATGAGGATGCAAAAACTGTTGTTCGCCGCCGTTCTCTGCGCAGCGTCGTCCGTCGCTTTTGCGCAGGTCATCTTGCCCGAAGGAACCCAGGTAAGAGTACGCCTGGAACAGACCATCTCCTCGGCCACCGCGGAGGAGGGCCAGTCGGTTAACCTGAGCGTCGCCGATGACGTCAAGATCGGTGATACTATTGTCGTCGCCCAGGGGTCGACTTGTGTCGGCACCATCACCCAAGCAGTGCCCAAGCGCCGCATGGGCCGCACCGGCAAACTCGATTTTTCCATCGAGCGCATAGTCGCGGTCGACGGCACGTCCATTCCCCTCCGGTATAGTCCCACCAAGAAGGAGGGTGGCAGCAAGGCCGGCACCACGGGTGCTCTCACGGCGGGCGCTGCCATTGTCTTCTGGCCCGCCGCCCCCGTCTTCCTCCTCATGAAGGGGAAGGACGTGACGGTGAACCGGGGGATCATATTCAATGTGTTCACCGATCAGCGCTTCACGCTCAACCCCAAAGCGGCCACCATCGCTCCGGCCGGCGCCACCACGGTCCAGCCGGCCCAGCCCGTGACTACGCCCGGTCCGGCCCCGACGCCGGCAGCCCCGCCGCCGCCCCCTCCAGCCACGGTCACCATCACCTCCGAGCCTGTAGGGGCTGACATCGAGCTCGACGGCACGTTCATCGGCAACACGCCGACCACGCTCCAGATGGCTCCCGGCCCCCATTCCTTCCTTATCAAGAAGGGCTCGGCCACCTGGACCCGCACCGTTCAGATTCAGCCTGGCGCCACCATCACGCTCAGCGCGCCGCTCTCGGCCAAGAAGTGACGAGGGCGCTGGTTGAGCGCCCTGAATTGGGAGGTCTCCCGAGTCGTGCCGCGTGATCGGCGAGTGGGAAGCGAAAAAGGATGTCCCACCACCCGATGGCTATCAGAACATCAACCGCTCGCCAGCATTTCAAGCCAGAGTCCCAGCGTTAAATCGTGCCGCTCCGTATTCGCAAGATACGGTCGAAGCTCCGAAAAATACCGGCCTTCCAGAACCGTAAGATCGAGCGGAGCTGCACGGGCGAGGTATTTCACATCTTCCCGATCGCGAGCCGAGTTCCGTTCCAATTTCGATAGCGCGAGGTCGTGCGCTTCGAGCCCCAGGAGCAGCAGTCTGCGATATGCGGCCGGGAACATCGGCGTCAGGCGGTCCGCATAGTTCTCAGGAACCGTCACGATGCCGACATGCTGTGCGTAAACTCCGTACTTCTTGTGCAGGGCCGATCCCTCCCCCGCGAGCAATTGGAGGGGCGCGGTCTCCTCGACGGGGATCACTGTCAGGCAATCGACATCTACCGTAGGACGCGGCAAACCGTGCAGCATCGCAATCGCAAAGCCGCCGATGCAATGGAGTGCGACGGGGCGATCGAGGGTCTTGTCGATTTCAAGAAAGAACGAGTGCCATGGCTCTGGTGGCCGGTCATGTGGCATAGGGCAAGAATTGGGCGTTCAGGTCTGTTAGCAAATTCCAATGGCTGGCTTCGACGGAGCGCGTCCGCCGAAGCCAGCGACGCTCTGGGTCCGAAAGGGACGCTTGGCACAGAGTGTCCTCCCGGACCAGGCGAGCGCGGTCCAGGACCTTCTCAATTCCGCGAAGCCGGCTCGTAGCCGAGGCGTCGCCCCGTTTCTCCGCCACCTGCCGCGCCAGCGTGGCCACGAATCCCAGCCGGTTCTGGACATCTCGCAACTTGGCTTCGCGTATCAGCCACCCCCAATCGAGATCGCTGTGTTCGACCACGAGCCAAGGCAAAGCTTCGATCACGCGGACTTCCACCTCGCTTGCGACGATAGCGGCAAGAAGGACAACAGCAGGATTCTTCCTGTGTGCGCCGCGCAACTGCCGGAAGCCGGGATATCCCAGCCTGGCGAGTGCCGCCGCCAGGGATGAAGAATGCCACGAATCGATACTGTCGGACCCAAGCGGCAAAGCAGTAAGGCCGAGGCGGTACAGCTTCACGATCTTCGATCCGAGTTGAGCGGTGACCGGCCGCCGGCCGCGCTCCAGGAGGGCGAGATATGCCTGTGACACTCCCAACCGGTCCGCTGCCTGTTGTTGTGTCAGGCCGGCTGTCTGGCGTGCCGATCGCAACTGTTCCGGGCGCAAGCCACAATTCCTCTAGGCCCTATTATAACAACTATTGTAATAAGGCGGCAGCCCTGTCGCCAGCCTGGCCGCCACCTTCGCTCGTGACTCGCCGACCCGCTGCCAATAGCCAGGCCCGACCTCAATGACAGGCAGTTCCGGGAGAGTAGCTTGCATTCCCTACCAAAAGATCCGAATATAAAAACGGAGGGCAAAATTCTGCCACCACCACCAAGAGGTGCTTGCCTCAACGGCAGAACAGGAGTGTGCCAATGAACATCGGGGTGATTCGGGAGCGCGGCGCTTTCGACCGCCGGGTGGCGCTGACGCCTCCCGTGGTGCGGCGGCTGGCCGGCGCGGGCCACACGGTTTGGGTCGAGACCGGCGCGGGCGACGGCGCCATGTTCCGCGACACGGAGTACATTCGCGCGGGGGCGCAGATCGCATATTCACCGGCGGAGGTCCTCCAGCGCGTCGAGCTGCTGGCCAAGATCGGCCGGCCCACCGCGGAAGAGCTGGGTCTGTGCTCGCCGGGCATGGCGCTGATGGCTTTTTACCACCTGGCCGTGGCGGACCGCGGCCTGGTGGACACGCTGGCCGAGCGCAGCCTGACCGCTATCGGCTGCGAGATCATCCAGCAGGACGACGGGCGCCTGCCCGTGCTGGCGGCCATCAGCGAGATCGCCGGGCAGATGACGGTGGCCATCGCCGCGCACCTGTTGCGCTCCAGCTCCGGCGGACGCGGCATCCTGCTAGGCGGCACGCCGGGAGTGCCGCCGGCGCGCGTGGTGATTCTAGGCGCGGGCTCGGTGGGGTTTACCGCCGCGCGCACGGCTGCCGCCTCCGGCGCGCGGGTGGCCGCGTTCGATCGCGACCCGCGCAAGCTGCGCCACCTTATCGAGCACGTCCCCGACGCCGAAACTTTCCTGGCGGATGAGGACGCCATCGCCGGCTCCGTCGCCGGCGCCGACGTGGTGATCGGCGCGGTCCTGGAGGCCGGCACCCGCACGCCGCACGTGGTGACCCGCGCCATGGTCGAGAGCATGAAACCGGGCTCGGTGATCATCGACGTTTCCATCGACCAGGGCGGCTCGGTCGAAACCAGCCGGCCCACCACCCTCGCGGCCCCGACTTTCGTTTACAAGGGCGTGACGCATTTCTGCGTTCCCAACTTCACCGCCGATATCGGCCGCTCCGCCAGCGTGGCCATCGCGCAGGCCATGCTGCCCTATGTGCTCACCATCGCCCGCCACGGTGTGGATGGGGCCCTGGAGAAATGCCCGGATTTGGCGCGCGGCGTGTACACACTTTCAGGTAAGAATATTCGACCGTCACCCGCTCCAATGGAGCAGGGCTCCTGCGCCGGAGGCGCAGCGCCGCCCTGCCAAGGGCTGCGCGGGAGGCGCCCATGACCAGCGACTACCGTTCCCGCGTCACCACCGCCGATGAAGCGCTGGCCGTGGTCCGGAGCGGACAGCGCGTCTACATCCACAACGGCTGCGCCGAGCCCGTGGAGCTGGTGAAGGCGCTCACGCGGCGCGGCCCCGAATTGCGCGACGTGGAGGTGATCCACATGGCCACCATGGGGATCGCCGATTACAGCCTGCCGCAGTACGAAGGCCACTTCCGCACCAACGCGCTGTTCATCGCCTCCAACGTGCGCCAGGCCGTGCAGGAGGGCCGCGCCGATTACACGCCCATTTTCCTGAGCGAAATCGAAGGCCTGTTCCGCACGGGCGCCGTTCCCATCGACGTGGCCCTGCTGCAATGCACGCCGCCCGACCATTACGGCTACATGAGCTTCGGCCCCAGCGTCGATGTCACGGTTACCGTGGCGCAGTGCGCCCGCCACCTGATCGTGGAAATCAACGACCAGATGCCGCGCGCGCTCGGCGACACCTTTCTGCACGTCAGCCGCGTGAATGCGTTCATCGAAACCTCCCACCCGCTGGTCGAATATGAAACCCACGAGGTGACGGACCTGCACCGCGCCATCGCCCGCAACATAGCGGCGCTGATTCCCGACGGCGCCACCATCCAGACCGGCATCGGCGGCATCCCCGAAGCCACGCTCGCTTTGCTGGGAAACCACAAGGACCTGGGCGTCCACTCCGAGATGGTCCCCGACGGCGTCATCGAGCTGATCCAGTCCGGCGTCATCAACGGCGAGCGGAAGACGCTGCATCCACACAAGGTGATCGCGGGTTTCGTGCTGGGGACCAAGCCGATGTTTGATTTCATCGACAACAACCCGATCTTCGAGTTTCACCCCACGGCCTATTGCAACGACCCCTTTGTAATCGCGCAGAACGACCGCATGGTGGCCATCAACTCGGCCATTGAAGTGGACCTCACCGGGCAAGTCTGCTCGGACTCCATGGGCCGCTCTCCCTACAGCGGCATCGGCGGGCAAGTGGATTTTCTGCGCGGCGCCGCCCGCTCCAAGGGCGGGCTGCCGATTATCACGCTGCCCTCGACCGCCAAGAGCGGCACGGTCTCGCGCATCGTTCCGGAGCTTCAGCCCGGCGCCGGCGTGGTGACCTCGCGCGGCGACGTGCACTACGTCATCACCGAGCACGGTGTCGCCTACCTGCACGGCAAGACGCTGCGCCAGCGTGTGGAAGCGCTCATCCAGGTAGCCGACCCGAAATTCCGCGGCGAGCTGGAAGATTTCGCCCGCCGGAGCAAGCTGCTCGTGGGACCGGTCCCCGACCTGCCGCTTGCGGTGCATTAGAATTTGATGGAGGATGATAGCCCGCCGGAATCTGGTGGCGATCGCTGTACTGTCCAGCGCCGTGATGGAGGTGCTGGACACTTCCGTTGTCAACGTCAGCCTGCCCCATATTGCGGGGAGCCTTTCGGCCACCACGGATGAAGCCACCTGGGTCCTTACCTCGTACCTGGTAGCCAATGCCATCATCCTGCCCATGAGCGGCTGGCTGGCCAACTACTTCGGCCGCAAACGCATGCTGCTGACGGTGGT
>JBEKYW010000077.1:0-15774 GCA_049510555.1 Bryobacteraceae bacterium | reverse complement strand
CGTGCGTGCGTCCGCTGTCGATGTCGTGCCGGTACAGGTGCCCGTCCCAGGTGGTGGCAAAGAGCCGGTTCCGTTTCTCATCGATGGCGAGACCGTACGGACCCCAAAGGCGGTTGATGGATCCGAGGTTCTCCAACTTCCCGGCGCGCGGGTCGTAGCGCATCCAGTTCGGGCCATCCCAACTGTACGGGTCAATATTGGTGGGGCCGGAGTCCTCGCACATGGTGGCGAAGTAAATGCGCCCCTGGCGGTCCTCGACGAAGCGGGTGTGAATCTTGCCGGCGACTCGCACCCCGCGACCCGTCTGGCCAAGGAACTCCCCCATGCCGGCGATGTGCTCGACGCGGCCGGTCCGCGGGTCGTAGCGGTAGAACTGGGCGGAGCCGCCGTGAATCGAGGTGCCAATGTAGACCGTGCCGTCCCGCGCGGCATAGAGCCCGCTGAACATTGCACTGTCCCGGTGGTTGCCGGGGAACTCGCGGGTTTCCACCAACGCGTATTTCGGCGGGGACTGACCGCCCAGTGCGGCGGCGAGCAGCAGAGCGGAGAGCATAATGCGCGTCAAAGCGGTGCCTCCTGAACAAACAGTAAAGCACATCCGCCGTGGGCACGCAACATGGTCGATTATCGATTGTCGATTCAAGCTTGACGCCGAGCCTCCTCCCGACGTATAATGCGTGCCCGGAGGTGGGTCTTGAGAGTTCATCGTCTTTTGCTCCTTATTTGCCTGCTCGCCGCATGTCTGTTCGGGCAGGAATTTCAAGGAACTATTCTGGGGCGCATCACGGACAGCTCGGGCGCGGTTGTCCCCGCTGTTCAGGTCAAGGTGGTCAACACCGAGACCGGCGCGTCTTCCAGCACCCAAACCAACACCGAGGGGAACTATCGCATTCCCTTCCTGCTTCCGGGCGATTACCGGTTGCTGATCGAACATCCCGGATTTCAAAAGATTGAGAACCACAATGTGCGCGTCTCCATGGGCACCGAAACCACGCTCGATTTCGTGCTGCAGGTTTCCACTGCAGCCGAGACCTTGACCGTGACGGCAGCGCCCACCGCGCTCAACACCAGCAACGCGGATCTTGGCCAAGTGGTGGAGCACGCCTACATCGATAACACGCCCGTCAGCCTGACCCGCAACGTCCTGAACAACCTCGCGCTGGATGCCGCGGTGGTCGGCGCGGGTGGCAACACTTATACCAGCAATGGGCAGTCCGCCTTTTCGATCGCGGGCGGCGGCGGCACCCAAACCAACAACGAGGTGATTGTGGACGGCGTGCCGAACACGATCGCGCGTAGCGGCGGCCTGATTCTCTACGTGCCTACGCAGGATTCCACGGAAGAGATGAAAGTCATGACGACCATGTTCGACGCCGCCTACGGCCACACCAACGGAGGGGTGGTCAGCATCACTACCCGCGGCGGCGGCAACCAGTTGCACGGCGCAGTTTACGACTACAAGAAGTGGGCTGCGCTGAACGCCAACAGTTGGAGCAACAACCGCCTGGGGCTGCCGAAACCTCCCGTGAGTTACGACCAGTTCGGCTTCATGGTGAGCGGTCCCGTGTTTCTGCCCAAGGTCTACCATGGCCGCAACCGCACGTTCTTCCTCGTGGCCTGCGAAGGCGACCAAGCCTTGAACGATAACAATGAAACCGCTCGCGTGCCCACGGCTCTCGAGCGCACCGGCGACTTCTCCCAAACGCTGAACAGCCTGGGCACTGGCTTGCTCCAAGTTTACGACCCCTGGACCACCGTGGGCACCGGCAACAGCGCCACCCGTACTCCGTTCCCGGGGGCGAAAATTCCCGCTTCCCGTATGGACCCGACCGGCGCCACCGTGATGAAAACTTATGGCATGCCTAACCTCGCAGTGACGCCCCAGATCGGCAAATACAACTGGTACGTCGATGGCCTCACCTCCGTCGACCAGCGCAACTACACCGGGCGCATCGACCAGGTGGTGAGCGACAAGCAGCGGGTGTTCCTGCGCTACAGCCGTCTGGTGCGTATCCAGGACAAGGGAAATATCGCCAACCTGATGAACGGCGTGAGCTCTTATCCTGTCAACGGTAACAACAATTTAGGCCAGGACGACCGCTACATGCACAACCTGGTAGTGGACGACACTGTCACCCTCTCCCCCACGTGGGTGGCATCCTTCCGGTACGGCTTTGCGATGCGGAAACAATATAAATCGAATCCGCGCACCCTGCTCGATCCGGCGCCGCTCAATCTGCCGCCCATCATCGCGCAGAACCAGTTTTTCAGGGCCTTTCCAACTTTCGACCTGAGCAGCGACAACCTCCCCACCCTGGGCTCCACCAAGTCTGTCAACAACTTTTACACCTCCACCGGGATGGGCACCGCGTACAAGCAAATCGGACGTCACTCCCTGAAGTTCGGCGTGGATTTCCGCCTGCCCCGGTATAACAACCTGGATCCCGGATCGGCCGGTCCCGGCACGTTCACGTTCAATTCGGTGTTCACCCAGGGCAACCCGTTCGTAAACACTTCGGCCAATACCTCGGGCTCGGCCATGGCCGCGCTTCTTCTGGGGGTACCCTCTTCGGGCTCCCTGGGATACAACAGCCAGTTGTCGATCCAAGACACTTACACCGGGCTGTTCGTTCAGGAGGCGTGGAAGGTCACGCCCAGGCTCACCTTGAACTTCGGGTTGCGGTACGAACTGGAAACGCCCTACACGGAGCGGTTCAACCGCGACTCATACGGCTTCGATCCCAACGCCGCCACGCCGCTCCCGGTGCCGGGGCTGAATCTCCACGGAGGCCTGCTGTTTGCCGGCGTCAACGGAAACCCGCGCGGGCAGGGCAACCTCGATACCAACAACTTCGCACCGCGCTTCGGCTTTGCCTGGAGCCTGAATTCCAAGACAGTCGTCCGCGGCGGCTACGGCCTGTTCTACTCCTCCCAGGCCGAGAACGATGGCGGTAACCTCGGGGCCGTCGCCACTTTCAACGCCGTCACTTCGTACAAATCCAGTGCCGACAGCAACGCTACGCCGTTCACTACGCTCGCCAATCCATTCCCGGCGGGCCTCGTCACTCCGCAAGGTTCCGCGTTGGGCCTCGCCGCACGCTATGGCGACTCCCTCACGTACGCTAACCAGAATCGCGTCAACCCGTACAACCAGCAGTGGCAGGTCGGTCTCCAGCGTGAAGTGCCGGGACGCGTCTTGCTTGAGGCCGCTTACATGGGGATGCTCAGTCTGAAGGAATTACAGACCTTCAATATGAACGAGAAGCCGGACAAATACCTGGCACAGGGCCAGGCGGTGAATAACAAAATTACGAATCCGTTTCTGGGCATCTTCAACCCGCAGTCCTCGCTGGGGCAGGGCGCCACTATTTCACAGGGACAACTATGGGGCGCCTTTCCCCAGTACAGCAGCCTCTCGGTGCAGGACGTAAACTCCGGGCAGGCCATCTACCATTCCGGGCAATTCAAAATGACCAAGCGTTACAGCCACGGGTTGAATGTGCTGCTGTCCTATAATTTCTCGAAGCTTATCTCCAGCAACACCACCAGCATCATCAACAGTCGGCCGTACCGCGGGATTGCCAGCTTCGACTATCCCCATATGCTGCGGATAGCATTCGTCTACCAGTTGCCGTTCGGCCCTGGCAAGGCGCTTGGTTCCTCGCTGAGGGGACCCCTGGCCCGCATCGTCGAGGGGTGGACGCTCTCGGGATACATCAACTACCGTTCGGGACAGCCGTTGAGCGTAAGCGGGCCCAACGGCCAGCCCATCATGCTGCGGAACCCATCCAAGAGTGGCCCGGCCTCCGCACGGCTGGGCGACAAAGTCGACCCGGTGACCCATCAGGTGTTGAACCCCTACTTCGACACCAGCGCCTTTCAGGCTCTGGCCGACCAGTTCACCATCGCGATGCAACCGCCGTACGCGACCGACTTCCGCGGACCGGCCGCCTGGGGCCGCAATGCCGCGCTTTCCAAAAACGTGCAGGTCTGGGAGCGGTTCAAGCTCCAGATCCGCTGCGAGGACAGCGACTTCACCAACTCCGTCTCCTGGGGCAACCCCGGCACCAACATGTCCAACCAAGCCACGTTCGGGGTGATCAGCTCCGGCGGAGGAGGGCGCAGCATCCAGATGAGCCTGCGCGTGATGTTCTGATGCGCGCCTTGGCGGTCCTGTTTTGCGCCGCGCTCGCTTGCTCGGGCGCGGCGCTGCCCGGCCGGTACTTCCGGTTGATGGAAGCCGGCATCGCTCAGGTGGATGCCTCCGCGCTGAAGGTAGAATCGCGCCCCAAGTCGCACTACTTCCCCGGCGCCTTGATGGTGGCTTCGGTGCTTTACGCCAAGGCGCACCAGGACAACCCGCGCGCGGGCGATCCCACGATGCTCGCCCTGGCTCTCAAGCTCGGCGACCTGCTCGCGGCCGAGAGCGAGTCTGGCATCTATCAGAAGCGCGCCGACCACCACCGCGACACCTACATGTGGCTGGAGGCGTATCGTCTGCTGGAGCCCAAGCTGGGCGAGCAGCGCCGCGCGCGCTGGGGCCGCGAATTGCTGAAGCTCATCGATGACTTGGCGGTCCAGGCCGCCGAGCGACAGGACCGTCCCGCCTACACCTCACCTTTCGGCGTATCGGTCAATCACACCGCGCTGTTCTCTTCGACGGTGTATCTGGCGGGCCGCGTGTTCGGAAAGCGGGAATGGGAACAGTTGGGAGGCCGCATTATGCACCGCTACGCCGCCGAAGAACAGTCGCCCGACGGGTACTGGGGCGAGCATTCGCGGAACGGCCCCACCACGGCATATGACTATCTCACAGTGGCGGGTGTGGCACTTTACTGGGAGCACAGCCACGATCCCGCCGCGCTCGCGGCGCTGCGGCGCTCGACCGATTTCCATGAGCACTTCACCTACCCCGACGGCAACTCCGCCATGATCACCGACGACCGGCGCCGCCACGCCTATGTCAGCCCGTGGGCGCACTTCGGCTTCTCTCACTTTGACGACGGCCGGCGCTACGCCGAGTTCCTCACCGGGTTCTCCGAGCCAGGCGGTGGTTTCGAGCACCTGGGGCGCCTGGCGCAGGACGCGCTCTACTACCACGAAGGGCCGCTCGCTCCCATCCCCCACGACGCGGATCATTACCTGTACCGCATGGCCGTCCCCGCGGGCATTCGCAAGACCGGGCCCTGGGTGGTCTGCCTCTCGGGGCTGATGGGGACACAGGCGGTGACCAGCCGCTACTATCTCGACCGCCAGAGCAGCTTCGAAGTCTTTCACCAAAAGTACGGGCTCATCATCTCCGGGGCCAACTCGAAGCGCCAGCCCGAGCTGG
The DNA here is from genome assembly GCA_049510555.1 of Bryobacteraceae bacterium. Classification (GTDB taxonomy): domain Bacteria; phylum Acidobacteriota; class Terriglobia; order Bryobacterales; family Bryobacteraceae; genus Fen-178. The sequence goes on along the minus strand of JBEKYW010000077.1, from coordinate 10,442 downwards.
CCACGTTGCGGGAACGCATTGCCGGACAGTGGTATCACATGCCCCTGGATACGCGCCTGCACATGAGCGAGCAGGGGGACCGGCTGTCACTCGCATACAACACCTTAGTCGCCGAATTGCAGGTGGACCCGCCTTCGGAAACGCGTCTGCCGTTCCGTTTCACGGCGAGGCGAAAAGGCGATCAGGAAGAAGCGTACGTCACACTGCAACTATGCCTGAAACCCGGCGAGGCGCTCGAAACCGGGGCGGGCCGCAAAGTGATGCCCGGCGAGGAGCGCATCGCGCTCGCGGCGAAAGACCTGGGCGGATCGATCCGTCACCGCGGCTGGACGCTGGCCTGGGATGGCGCCGCGCAACTCGACTGGCCCGTCTATCCGTACAACCCGTACGCCGAAGGCCCGGAGAAGTCCCTGGAGTATGCGGTGGGTGCGCTCTCGTTCCCGCTGGATCTGGCGTCCGGGCGGGAGCTCGCGATTGGGTTTAAGCTGGAAGCTCGATAAGATGGTTGGTACCGGTTGCTCGTTTGAGATAATAGGGTTGTAATACCCCAGGCTTACGCGGGAACGCGCCAAGTCGCGAGGCGGGGATGGCTCAAGGAGATCAGAACGCCGGGATCGACCCTGAGGCCGTCAGGACTCAGGTCGTGAAAATCCTGCTCAGCCGGACCTTTGCTAAGGCCGGGCGCACCAGCCGTTTGTTGCGTTTCGCTGTCGACGAAACCCTCGCGGGACGGGGAGACCAGATCAAGGAGTATGTCCTTGGCGTGGAGGTCTTTGACAAGGGGGACTCCTTTGACCCGCGCATCGACCCCGCCGTGCGCGTCGAGGTCCACAGGCTTCGCACCAAGCTGGAGAAGTATTACGCAGAGGCGGGCCGCGGCGACCCGGTCTGGATTGAGTTCCCCAAAGGAATCTACACGCCAGTTTTCAAAAGGCGGGCTGCCGGCACCCCGAGCCCTCTCAGGATTTGGAAGCCGCTTTCGCTGGCGGCCTCCCTGCTCCTGGTTCTGGCGGCGGGCTACTTCCTCTTCCGGGGAAGTGCGCGCCAAACGCGTGGAACCTTGGCCCCGGAGCTTTCTTCTGTAGCGGTGTTACCCTTCTCCGACCTGAGCCCCCAAAAAGACCAGGATTATTTCTGCGATGGAATCACCGAAGAGCTGACCAACGCGCTGGCGAAGATCGAGGGACTGCGCGTTGTTTCGCGGACCTCCGCCTTTCAGTTCAAAGGCAAGGTGAGCGACATCCGCAAGATCGGTGAGCAGCTCAACGTCGGCACACTGCTGGAGGGAAGCGTGCGGAGGGCCGGAAACAAACTGCGGATCACAGCGCAGCTCGTAAAGGTGAGCGATGGCTACCATCTCTGGTCCGGAACGTACAACCGGGAGACAGAAGATGTCTTCGCTATCCAGGAGGAGATTTCACGGGCCATTGTCAATGCGCTCGAAGTGCGCCTCGTGGCCGGGCCGGGCCGCCCGCTGGTGGAAGGACATACAGAGAATCTGCGAGCCTATAACCTGTATTTGCAGGGGCGCTATCACTGGAACAAGCGAACCGAGACGGGGACGCGGAAGGGTATCGAGTATTTCGAACAGGCGATCGCGGAACAACCAAACTATGCCGCAGCCCATGCGGGATTGGCCGATTCCTATGCTCTGCTGGCGTCCGTGGCACGGCCAAAAGACGTGATGCCTAAAGCCAAAGCCGCGGCGCTGAAGACGCTGGAGATCGACAACACATTCGCGCAGGCGCATGCCTCTTTGGCATTCGTGCTCTCATTCTACGATTGGGACTGGCCGGCGGCCGAGCGCGAATACCAGCGCGCCATCGAACTCAATCCGGGAAACGCCACCGCTCATCAGTGGTATTCCGGATACCTTAGAGCTGTGGGCCGCATGGATCAGGCGTTCAACGAGATGAAGCGCGCGCAGGAGCTCGACCCGCTGTCGCTGGCGGCCGGCAGGGACATGGGCCGGCTCTTCCGATCGATGCGCCAGTACGACCGGGCCATCGAGCAATACCGCAAGGTCCTCGAGTTGGACCCGAACTTTCCTTCAGCCTACATGCACCTGGGGATGGCTTATGAGGAGAAACGGATGTATAAGGAGGCGGTAGCGGCGTTCGAGAAAGCCAGGTCGCTCGGCGGCGCCAATTCCCTAATTCTGGGATCCCTCGGCCATGGGTACGCGGTCTCCGGCAACCGGCCTGGGGCAGAGAGGCTGCTGGAGGAATTGAGAGACCTCTCGATGCGAGGGTATGCTTCGCCGATCAGCAGAGTGCTGATCTACATCGGACTCGGCGAAAGAGATCGGGCGTTTGAGTGGCTCGACCGGGCCTATGAAGAGCACGATCCCTGGCTGGCGTGGCTCAAGGCAGACCCCATATTCGACAGCCTGCGGGCTGACCCGCGTTTCGACATCCTTCTGAAAAAACTCGGATTGTAACGTTAGACATACCGTTACACGCCGAGATTCAACTTCCCCAACGGTCGTGGGAGGGGTAACATCAATCGGGGTTTCTACCATGAAAACTCGATTAATGTTGGTTGTTTCCTTGTGTCTGGCGTTAAGCGTGAGCTTGCGCGGGCAGTCCACCTTCGGCTCGATTCTAGGCACCGTCACCGACCAGCAAGGCCGCAACGTCTCGGGGGCGGAGGTCAAACTGACTCATCAAGAGACGAACATTGTTCGCGATGGCACTACTAATGAACAGGGCGACTACGAGTTCCTGAACCTGATACCCGGGACCTACCAAGTCAGTGCGGCCCGGACCGGGTTCAAGACCTTCGTGAAAGCCGATATCGAGCTCGGGACACGCCAGGCAGTTCGCGTCGATGCGGTCATGGAAGTGGGCGCGACGGTTGAAACGATCACCGTTCGGGCTACACCCGGCCTGATCGAAACCGAGACCTCCTCGCTGGGCGGCTCGATCGCCGGCGGCGAGGTCCATTTCCTCAGCCCGACCACCGACTCGCAGCGCCCGTGGACGCTTATGCGCATGGACCCGCTGGTGCAAAACACCGCCAGCGGGACGCGCTTCGCCATTGGCGGCGCCTACCCCAGCCAGTCGGAGTTTCAGGTGGATGGCATCACGTCCCCGATGGGTTCAGGCTCGCCGGCGGGTTCGACCCTGATGACCGCCGAGGGAATCCAGGAAGTCCGCATCCTGGGCGGAAACAACCCGGCCGAGTACGCTTCGCCCGCAGCGTATCAACAAATTTCCAAGAGTGGGGGCAACGCCCTGCACGGCGACGCTTATTATTACTTCAACGGTCCGTCGTTGAACACGCGCACGGCGACTTCGACCAGCGGCAAACCTACCCAATCGTTTCACCAGTTCGGCGGCAACGTGAACGGGCCCATCCGGATCCCCAAGCTGTACAACGGCCGCGACAGAACGTTTTTTAGCCTGAGCTGGCAGTCCAAGCGCCAAACAGGCGACATAGATTACTTTGCGGACGTTCCCACCCTGCCCATGCGCAACGGCGTATTCTCCAAAACGATCGTCGATCCCGACAACAACCGTACGCCATTCCCGACTAACACCATCCCGGCCAGCCGGATCAATTCCGTATCCAGGAACATCCAAACCAATTACTACCCGGAGCCAACCATTCCCGACCCGAACGTGACCACCCGCAATCATGACATTTTAGGGCCAACCGCCACTACGCGCGAGGAGGCCCTTGACCTCCGGCTCGACCACCGGATCGGCAGCCACCACTGGTTCTACGGGTCCTTGGGAGGCGACCAGTTCAACAATCGGGGCTACGACAGCAATCTGCCCACCATGGGCTTTACAGCCAGCACCCGCAAGCTCTTACACGGCGCCGTGTCCTACAACTACAACCTAAACCCCGGCCTGTTTAATGAGCTTCGGGTCGGATTCATGCGCGACAACAGCCCGGGCGGCGGCTCGCGCAACGGCCTGGAGGTGTTGCGCGAGCTCGGCATCCAGTTTCCTTCCAACCTGCCGGCGCCCGATACGCGCGGCTTCCCGGTGATCAGTATTACCGGAGAGCAGACTCTCTCGCAGTCGGCCACCTCGACCTCCATCTCCGCCAGTTACCAATTGACCGACACGGTGTCCTGGATCCGCGAGCGCCACCTCTTCAAAGGGGGCATCAACATTTATTCCGAGCAGCCCAATTCCTCGAAGATCCCCTCAGGCACCCACGGCAACTTCTCCTTCCAGAACACCTACACCGGGGTGGCCTACGCGGATTTCCTGCTGGGCATTCCGACCACCACGCAGGTGGTCGGGATCAACCCGAACCAGTACATGAGGAGCACAAACTACGGGCTGTTCTTTCAGGATGATTACAAGGTCCGGCGCGATCTCACCCTGAACCTGGGCGTCCGCTGGGACTACCAGGGACCGATCTACAACAAAAACAACGCCCTGTTCAATTTCGATTTGGCCACCGGCGGGCTGATTAAGGCTACACCGAGCACGCCCGTCAACAGCGCCTTCGCCGCAGGCTCTCCGAATGTGAAGATCCTGGAGGCCGCCCAAGTGGGGCTGCCCGAGCACACGCTCCGTTTCGCGGACAGCAACAACGTGGCGCCGCGGATCGGCTTCGCCTGGCGCCCGCTCGGCGGCTCCAGCTTCGTCGTCCGCGGCGCCTGGGGCAAGTTCACCGACATCATCGGCCAGGGTGTCCTGGCGACCTTTGCCGCCGACGGCTTCCTCAGCCGGGGAAACCTTGTATGGAACAACATCGTCCCCAACCCAACCTTTCGGTTCCCCAACCCGTTCCCAGCCAGCGTGGCCGGCGGGCCAGGCGAGGCGCCCGTCAGTCTGCTGGGGAGGGGCTTCAATCCCCACTTGGCGAACCCTTATGTCCAGCAGTGGAACCTGACGCTTGAGAAGGTGCTCGGGGAGACCGCTTTCCGCGTTTCCTATATCGGCACCAAGACCGTCAACCTGATCTACAGCCGGGATATTAACCAGCGGACAACACCGGGCGACACCACCAACCGCTCGAGGCCTTACTTCGCATACGGTTATGGCGCCTCGATCAGTTACCTGGACAATGGGGGCAACCAGATCTACCACGGCTTGGCACTGGGAGCCCGGCGGCGGCTTCGGAATGGGGTCATGTTCCAGGCCGGATACGTGTTCGCCAAGAACATTTCAGACATCATAGACAGCGAGTCCGACTCCAACGGAACGAGCTCGAACGCTTTGGATCGCTCCATGGATCGCGGCCAGGTGGGTTACCAGCGCCGGCACAACTTCACCGCCATGGGTTCGTGGATCCTGCCGTTTGGCCACGGCCACAAGTTACTGAGTGGGCTGCCGGCGTGGGCCAGCCATGTCGTAGACGGCTGGGAACTCTCCCCGGAGCTCTTTTCCGGGAGCGGGCAGTACTTCACTCCCACCCGGTCCGGCACGAACCCGCTGACCGGTAGTACCGGCGTGACGGCTCGGCCGGACCGCATCGGGGATGGCAACAACGGGCCGAAACAGACGGGGAGCTCGACGGTCAAGTGGTTCGACCCGGCGGCCTTCCAGAACCCCGCGGCGACCGCTTTGGGCAACTGCGGCAGAAACATCCTTTTGGGGCCGGGCTTCTGGCACCTGAGCCTCAGCCTCACCAAGAGGGTCCGCTTCCGGGAGAACAAGGAAATCTGGTTCACCGGGGCAGCCGAGAACCTGCCCAACCACCCGAACTGGAACAATCCCTCGAGCTCCGCCGAGCTCACCGTGGGACAGGCGGCTTTCGGCAGTACGTCCTCGCTGATGGGCAGCGATCGCGCGGCAAGCCGCTTTCCGAGCCGGAGCATCTGGCTCCGCATGCGGTTTATGTTCTGAGCCGCCTGGCAGGTCAACATGAGAGGCTTCAGCCGGCGCGCGTTTCTGGGTTCGGCGGCATCCGTCCTCAGAGCCAACAGCCGTATCCGCATCGCCGTAGTGGGACTGAACCGGCGCGGCCGGGATCGATTCGCTGCCTTCATGAGTTGTCCGAGGCGGAGAACGTGGAGGTGGCCGCGCTGGCGACCGACCTGCACAAGTGCTGGACGACCCGTCGAAGGCTGGAGCGTAGACTGCGGAAAAGCAGAGGCCATGTGTAAAAGGATGAGGCCCCTATCCCATCGCGAGTGCGATATAGCACGGGAGGGCCGTGACAGGCCGTGCGCTGAGGCGATGATCGAAAATCGATTAATTGGAATCCCCTCGGAGGGGCGACCCCCAACCGACAAAGACGAACTGGCATGCAAAGGAGGTATCCTCATGAAAATCAACGTTCTGGTCGTTCTTGCAGGGCTGGCAACGGCCGCCTTGTTTGCGCAGGAGTATCGCGGCACTTTCAGCGGCGTTGTCACCGATCCGCAGGGCGCAGCCATCCCCGGGGCGAAGATCGTCGCCACGGAGACGCGCACAGGCACGAAGGCAACCGTAACGTCCGAAGCGGCAGGCGCTTATTCCTTCCAATTCCTGGCGCCCGGCGAATACGAGATCACCGCCGAGGCGGCGGGATTCAAGCGGTTTGTGCGCCAGGGTTTGACGCTCAGCACCAGTGAGCGCCCGGTCATCGACATCCGCCTGGAGGTCGGCGCGATGAGCGAGTCCGTCACGGTCACCGCCGAGTCGCCGGTGCTCGTAACGGCCACCAGCGCAGTGGGCCAGGTGGTCACCACCCGGGAGGTCGAGGACATTCCGCTCAACGGGCGAGCGCCCTACATGCTGGCGGCACTGGCGTTGGGAGTGCTTGACACGGCCGAGAATGTCCTCACTCAGCCTTTCGTCTCGGTCGGAGCGGGCTTCAGCATGGGCGGAATTAGCGCGTCCAACGAAGTACTGCTTGATGGGGTGCCGGACGCCCACGATGCGTCCGGCGGGGTGGCATCCTATAGCCCTCCGCAGGAGGCCGTGATGGAAGCCCGAGTCAGTGCCTTTGAGTCCGATGCCGCTTACGGTCACGCCGGCGGAGGCACGATGAATGTGATCACCAAGAGCGGCACGAATTCGCTTCATTGGACGGCTTACGAATTCAATCAAGTAGCCTACCTGGACGCCAACTCGTTCTTCCAGAACAAGGTTGGTCAGCGCAGGGCGAATTTCAATTACAATCAATACGGTCTGACCGCCGGAGGTCCGGTGTGGATTCCAAAACTCTTCAATGGCAAGAACCGGCTTTTCTGGATGTTCGCTTACGAGGGCCTGAGGGACGGGGTTCCCATCGAAACCGCTGAGGCCTTTCACTTAGCCACCGTCCCTACGCCGGCCGAACGCCAGGGCGACTTTTCGGCGCTGCTGAAGGTGAACTCCTCCTATACGATCTACGATCCGTCCACCGGCGTGCCTTCGGGCTCGCAAGTCGCGCGCACGCCTTTCCCCAACAATGTCATCCCCAGCAACCGTTTGAATTCTATCGCCCTCAAGTACCTGCAGTACTTTCCTCAGCCCAATGCCACGGGCGGGGCGGACGGATTCCAAAATTACTTCATCAGTCTCATAGACCCTGACGGGTACGACAACGAGTTGGGCCGTCTCGATATCAACGTGACCGACAAGAATAAACTGTTCTTCAACTTCCGTAACAGTAGCTGGTCGCAAGGCAAAAGAGATTACTTTCACAACCCTGCCACCGGAAATTTCCTCTGGCGATACAACGTGGGAGCGACGCTCGACGAAGTCTACACGATATCTCCGACCCTGATAATGGACATTCGGGCCAACTGGACCAAGTTCTCAAGCTCCCATGGCTCCAGTACCGACGGCTTCGATCCGACCACGCTAGGCTACCCTTCCTACCTCGCTGCCAGTTCCCAGGGTTTGACGATGCCTGGTATCGCGTTCGGTAGTTGCAGCCCCACCTCGGGGGGCAGCTACCCCAGCTTTCAGTGCCTTGGACCTGAAGCTTCTTATGCCGACGACCACTTTCCAACAAATATGTACCAGTTATTTGGCGATGTCGTGAAAAGCTGGGGAAACCATACCACCAAGGCCGGCGCCGATATCCGGGATGCTCAATTCAGCGCTTTCAGCGCGGGACATTCGGCTGGCAATTTCGTCTTCAACTCCAACTGGACCAATGGTCCGCTGAATAACGCCGCCGCGGCGCCCGTGGGACAGGACCTGGCTGCATTCTTGCTGGGACTTCCAAGCAGCGGATCTTTCGATGTCAACGGATATGCCACGGCCACATCGAAGTATTATGCGTTCTTTGTGCAGGACGACTGGAGAGCGAAGCCCAGTCTCATCGTCAATCTCGGACTCCGCTGGGAGCATGAGACTCCCAGCATCGAGCGCTTCAACCGGGTGGTGAACGGCTTCGACTCGGTCGCGGTCAATCCAATCTCGGCGGCGGCCGCCGCGGCGTACGCCAGCAGCCCGGTCTCGCAAATTCCCGCCAGCCAGTTCAAGGCGCTGGGTGGGCTTACCTTTGCCACCGCGGACCATCGGAGTGTTTACAGCAGTAACTCCAAGATTTTCAGCCCGCGCTTCGGCATCGCCTGGACCCCGAAGGCGCTCGGCGGCAAAACCGTGCTCCGCGGCGGCTTCGGCGTCTTCGTATCGCCGCGGGGCGTCGCTGGCGTGGAGCAGCCGGGTGGCACCACTGCGGTGAGCCAGCCGGGTTTCAGCCAGACCACCCAGTTCTCGGCGACGAACAATAACTATCTATCCCCGGCGAGTACTCTCTCCGACCCATTTCCGGGAGGTATCCTTCAGCCGTCGGGATCCTCGAAGGGTGCGGGGACCTTTCTCGGGCAGCAAATCACTTTTTACAACACGCAGGTCCGCGCTCCCTATAGCATGCGCTTGTCCCTCAGCATTCAGCGGCAACTGCCGGGCCAGATGGTTCTCGAAGTGGCCTATATCGGCAACCACGCCGTGCACTTGTTCGCCAACAGGCAATTGGATTACGTCCCGCGCCAGTACTTGAGCACGTCTCCCACCCGCGACACCACCACTATCAACTTGCTAACGGGCACGGTGACGAATCCCCTCAAGGGTTTGCTTCCCAACAGCACTGCGTTGAACGGGTCGACGGTGGCCTTGCAACAACTGCTGGCTCCGTTTCCGCAATACCCGGTGGGGAGCGGGACCAGCAATGGCGTCATCATGCAGGGCGATGGATTCGGCAGCTCGTATTACCACAGTCTCAACGTGCGGCTCCAGAAGCGCCTTACACACGGGTTGACGGTCATGAGTAATTTCGCGTGGACCAAGTTGATTGAGCATGCGTCCTACCTGAACGACTCCGACCCCGCCCCTGAAAAACGGATTGGGAACCTTGACAGGACTCTGCACGAGACCCTGGGCGGGTCCTATGAACTACCGATCGGCCGTGGGAAGCCTCTCAACGTTGGATCGCGCGTTGTAGATGCTCTGGTAGGCGGGTGGGTGTTCAACGGGGTGCTAAGCCTGCAAACGGGCCCGCTGCTCTCCTGGGGGAACCTGATTTATTACGGCGGCCCGCTGAACCTGAACGCGCATCAGCCAGATGGCGTCGCTTTCGATGTGACCCAGTTCAACCGGGTCTCCAACCAGCAGCTTGCCAACAATATCCGGACGTTCGACACGCTGTACAACAATCTGCGCCGGGATCCGACCAAGAACCTCGACCTGTCGTTGCTCAAGAAATTCTCGCTCGGCGAGCGGATGTATCTCCAGCTCCGATTCGAGACGTTTAACACCACGAATCGTGTGACTTTCGACGTTCCCAACTTGACGCCGACGAGTACGGCGTTCGGGACGATCAGTGCCCAGGCCAATACTCCGCGGAGGATTCAGACGGGCGCTCGACTGGTCTGGTAATGACAATGCATGCTCGAAGGTGATGGGCGCAGCATCGCCAAAACGGCGCTGGCGGGTGCGAGGTCAACCCAACGTGTATGCTGCCCCCCCGGGGGGCGGAAGACTGAAACCCTGGTTTACGGAGTGTCTAAAGAACCGGTAGTGGAAAACTGCCGGCTGTTCCGGGAAGCCCTGAAGCAGCCGGCCATGAGCTAAAAGGAGAGCTATGCACAAGATCAGCAGGCGCGAGGCGCTGGCCGGCGCGGCAGCGGGTTTCGCGATCGCCGGTAAAACCGCCCGCGCGCAGGCCAACTCGGCCGTCACGGTCGGGATCATCGGCACGGGCGGGCGTGGCCGCTTCGACGGCGTGCTGTTCGCGAAGGACGGGCGGGCGCGCATGGTGGCGCTCTGCGATATTTCAAGTGAGGCGATCGACAAGGCCAAGACCGCCATTCCCGGCACGGACACGGCGCGGGTGTACAAGGACTACCACGAGCTTCTGGCGGACCCGTCCATCGACGCGGTGCTGATCGCCACCCCGGTGTTCCTGCATCCGGAGCACTTCGAGGCGGCCATCAAGGCGCACAAGCACATCTACATCGAGAAGCCCGCCGGGGCGGATGTGGCCGGGGTCAAGCGGCTGCTCGCGGCCGCGCAGCAAGCGGATAAATCCAAGCACATCGTCTTCGGCTTCCAGAG
>JBEKYW010000076.1:0-16865 GCA_049510555.1 Bryobacteraceae bacterium | reverse complement strand
CTCGCCCGTCCCATCACTGGAACTCGCGCTCGTTCGGCTACATGCTGAACAGGCAATTTACATGGTGAACTCCTTTCAGTTCACAAGATCAGCCAGGCTTTTCCTGGCATACCGACCGTTAGGGAGCGGTGGGGTAGGGCTAATGGCAAGTCACAGGCCAGCTTTCCGCTTTCAGCCACACTCGCGAGTCCAATAGTTGATTGCTGAAAGCTGATCGCTGAAAGCTACTCAGCCGTCGCGGCGCTTGAGGGTGGGCCGCTCGTCCTGGTCGGTCTTGGGCTTGGTGCCGTCTTCGTTCTCGTCTACCGGTCCGTTGCCGCTGCCGGGTGCGCGGCGCAGGCGCGGACGGCCATCGTCCTTGGTATCCACTTTGCGACGGTTGTGCAGCATGGCCAGCCGGGCCTTCACATCGTTGAACTCGGAGGTATTCACCACGTACTCCGGCTTGGCCACCAAGATCTTATCGATCTCAACCTGGGCGGCCTTGATGCGGTCGTCCGTCATGGGATGGGTGGAGAAGACCTTGGCCATGGTGCCGGGCTTCTTCTTCTCGAGGGTCTGGATCTTTTCGAAGAAGTCCACAAACGCTGTGGGATCGTAGCCAGACTTGTAGAGATACTGCAAGCCGAGGAAGTCGGCTTCCTTCTCGAATGCTTTCGTAAACTGCAGGAAGCCCATGGGGATGGCCAGGCCAGCGCCTTGCCGGATAGCATAACCCGTCCAGCCGCCCATGAAGATCAGCGGGATGGAGGCGATGTTGATGATCTCCCCGCGGGTGGCCTGGCGGGTGCCGTGCCGCGCGGCCACGTGCGCAATTTCGTGCGCCATCACGCCGGCCATCTCCGCTTCGGTGTCCGCCTTCAGAAGCAAGCCGGAGTACACAAAGAAAAACCCGCCGGGCAGAGCAAAGGCATTCACCTCTTCGGAATCCAGCACCTTGATGGTGAAGGGCACCTTGGCGTCCGAGTTCCGCACCAGGTTCTGACCCACGCGGTTCACATACTCCGCAATGATCGGGTCATCGATGATCTTCGCCTGGCGCTCCACCTCTTGCGCCAGTTGCTTGCCGAGGGCGATCTCCTTCTCCAGCGAGTAGAAGTTCACGCCCTTGCCCACGTCGCGGTCGCCAATCGCCTCGGGATCCTTCTTCTTATCGTCGGCGAAGGCACCCGCAGTCAACAGGCTGAGTGCGGCCAAAACTGCCACGGGCACTGCGGAAAGACGTCTCATTTTCCGACAACTCCTGTATAGCTATACTATACGCCCATTCCGGGCACAGTGAAACCCTGCTTATTAAACGCCTCAGGAGCGCTCCAGGTTTCCGTTTCCGGATAAAGATTTACGGCTGGCCCCGCAACCGCCTGACATGGCTCCCGTGCTGCTTGTAACGGCCGTGATTTCCTGGCGGCACGGTCTTTTCTACAAGCCACCGAATCAGGGGGGCACGGGACTGGGGGTAGACCAGCCGGGTCGTCAGTACAACCCCAGGCTGATCACCTTGCCGGTGTGGTCCACCAGCACATCCAGCCGGCGGTTCAGGTAGGAATAAAAGGTTCGTCCTTTGTTTGCCTTACGGGCGGTGACGTGGGCGCCCCAAAGGCGGCGGCATGCCTGCCACGTCATTTTCCACGGATATGCAAACACGCCTCGCAACACGCCAGTTTCGTTGGCGAAATCCAGTTCCAGCTCCTGGTACCGGCCGGTCGGGTCGGCAAACGCCAAGATGAGACCGGTTTCAGACTGATCCTCGCCGAGCGTGAGGCGCTCGCGCGAGGCTTCCCCCAGCAAGGCCCGGGCGTCCGCTTCCGTCCACTCACCGATCTTCGTTTGGCAGAACAGGGCGCTATCGTGTTCAAACTCGGCGGGATAGACGCGCTTGGCCCGCCGAAGAACCGGCGGCCGGTCCTCGCCCGCGGGAGGAATCGGTGGGATTTGCGGCAGGGCGCCCTCCACAACTTTTGGAGGCCCCGGCTCGGGCGCGGCAATCCCCGCGACGCCCGCGGGCAACTTGACCACGACACCCTCGACCGCTTCAGATCCGCCCCCCACGGACGGCAGCGTGACAACCCCGCCCGAAGTGTCCACGCGGTCCATCCCGGCATCAGCACGCTTGGGCTTTTGCGGCTGTGGCGAACCGGCGCGCACCGACACCTGGCCGGCCAGCGCAACCGCGGAAATGAGCAGCAACCACTTCATGGCGGCCTAGTCGAAGAATACCTGCCAGAAAATGAGTTTTCGGGCTGAATTTAGGGAGCATTCCGGTGTTTTCCGAAGTTAGAGCCGCCGGCGACTCGCTCCAGACCAAATGGAAAGCGCGGAAGCAGGGGGATGGCGGAAGCCAGCGGACGTCGAACCCACCGGCGGCACAGCGCACCGCACAGCGGGTTTGGAGCCCGCGCCCAGCACCGGCCAAGAATGGCTTCCAGGCCGATTTTACGAGACTCGTTGCAGCCGACCCCATGGGAACGATACACTGGTCGAGAGCAGCCGTTCATCTCGATTCCCCGGTCGTCTAATGGTAGGACAGCGGCCTTTGGAGCCGTGAATCGTGGTTCGAATCCATGCCGGGGAGCCACAACGATTGACAGGTTCTTCAAACCAGAGAGGTTTTCTGCGGCACTCGGTGCATCGCGGGGGCACATCTGGAACTACCGAGCCCGCTCCATCACCGTACGCAGAATGCTGTTGATCCGGGTCGAGTAGCCGGCCCCAAACCGCATGAGCCAGTCGTAAACCTCCCGGTCGATGCGAGCGGCCACCAGCACCTTTGGCGTGCGGCGGAATCGCGCCAGTTGCTCGTTGGTCAAGGGAGGGATGTCTGAGTAGTCGATGCCGGAATCGTCTCCGGCGGCCTGCCGCTTCGCGATCTGAGACAGGACGGCCCTTTGCTTTTTACTCAGCGGCTTGCAGAAAATAGACTCGGCGCTCATGCTGATTAGCTGCGCGGGCCGAGATGATGCGGATGGTTTCTTCTTCGGCATTGTCATTCTCCATGCAATATGCGTGGACGACCAGCAGCACCGCCCCCTCTGCGGCTCCAATAGCGTGCCACCGCTGTTCGCCATCTACGATGCGATCCTTGCAGAAGATTCCGTGGGGATCATCGAAAATCAGCGCCGCACTCTCGAACGCGATGCCACCGTGCTTCTCTTGGTTGATCCGGTCCTTTTCGCTGTCCCACTCAAATCGCATCGCTATACAATATGTATAACACTCATCCTCGGGAAATCAACTGTTCCGGTTGGCCCGACCGCCGCCGAATCCCATTTCGGCTACGACTGTATGCTCTTCCTGCGCGCACGAATCCCGAACTACCCGTGCCATTGCAGCGACGCCGCCACCCGGCCGCATCCGTTCCGAGTGCTGACTTCAAGCACCCTTTCCTGAGAGGCTTTCCCTACCTTTCCAGCCCATATTCCCGCAAGTATTCGGACCGGAGAGGTCGTTTTACACCGGGCTTTGCGGGGAGCCAAACATAATAAATTCAATGGTTTCCGAGCGCGAATTGACAGACTGTACGAGTACTGGCGCAGTTTGGGCATGTCGCAGGCAAATCAGACTGTCGTTTTGTACGAGCGCCACAACCCTATCTGCACGGTGCACAAGTCTCGTTTGCCCTACGCGGCGCGGCGCTTTTGGATGGAGTGCGGTTGTCCGACTTGGATAGTGGGACGCACGCCGCGGGGAGATGTCGTTCCCAGGCAGAGCACCGGATTCTCCGACCTCAAGCAAGCCGAAGCCGTGCGCGCGGCGGCCGTCATCGAAGCAGCTTGGCGCAAGAAGGATCTCCGGCCTTGGTCAGTCACCACTCGCCCGCCCTCAGCGGCTCAGCGATTTGGCGACAATCCCGTCCCAGATCTGGTGCTGCTCGATTAGCGCCTGAACGCGGTCCGGCACCTTGGAGCTGGCCTCCAGCAGCCACCAGCCCTCCCATCCGGCGTCGATCAGCAGATCGGCCTGGAGTTGGTAGGGAAAGTTCCCGCGGTTCAGCTCATGAAAGTGCAGCGTGTCATCGAGGACGTTTTTCACCAGTTGGAAGCCGTGCGCGAAGTCCGCACTGTCGCGTGGGTCGCCGTTGAGCTTGATTCGGACGTTCGACTGGTTCACGCCGTCCATGATCTTCCGAATTGTAACCAGGTCCCCGGCGGAGCCGTGGTTTTCCAGGCGGATCAACTGGCCGTAATCGGCCGCGTACTTACCCACGGTGTTGAGTGCGCCGGCGACCTGCTCGATGGTCTTTTCGTGCGGGACCTCTTTGTGAAAATCGTTGACAAAAACCCGCAAGCCATGGCCGCCGACGTCCTGGCTCAGCTTCACGAAGCCCTTGGTGCTCTCGATGGCTTCGTTCAGCTTAGCCGGCTCGAGCCAGTCATAGCGCTCGGAGCACGCGAGGCCGACCAGCGCGACGGGGCTGTCCGCAAACCGCTTCTTGACCTCCCGGCGCTCGGATGCAGAGAGCGATACCTCCACGCCTGCGGCGTATTTCTCCTGGGTCCGCAGCTCGACACCGAAGGCCTTGGCCTTGGTGCAGTTCGCGATCGTCGTGGGGACGTCCCAGTCGCTGCCCCACTGGTACGATGTGAATCCGAAGCGCATCTTTGAAATGCGCTGGGCGGCTGCGCGCGAGCGCAATGCCGTCAGGGCTGCCACAGCCTGGATGCCGCCGGAAAGTAGCCGGCGGCGCGTCAGTATGTCCATGTCGTCCGCTCCTTGTGGGAATGTCTCGCTGGCCAGGGCGGCCGGCGCGCTCCACGCTTAAACCTTTTCAGGCACCACGAACTGCTTGCGGTAGTTTCGCCTGAACATCTGGTTGGCTTCCGGATCGCCGACACAGGAGTAGCTGGCGGCGTCGAAGTGCAAGGTGCGCCCCAGGCGATAAGAGATGTTCGCCAGGTGCACCAGCGTCGTCGAAATGGCCCCTTCGTCGATGGGCGCGTGCAGATCCGCTTGCTTGCGGCTGCGCACTGCCGCGATGAAGTTGGCGAAGTTGCTGTCCCGGCCGGAGCCGGAAGGGCCCGGCTTCTGCTCGGGACCGAGGAAGGTGTAGTATCTGCCGGAGCCCTCGGCCCAGACCGACATGTAGCCCTTGGACCCGTAGAAGACGACGCCGACCGTGTTCCCTCGGGTATCCCGTGCGGGCGGTGGGGACGATCCTGCCTTGGACCCGCGGGACACAACGCCGGCCGTGTTTTCCGGGTTGCGTTCGTCGATGCCGGCTTCGTGGTTCGTGATCCAGTGGCGGACTTCGAAAGTCATCATCTTCTTCTTGCCGCCCTCGTCGAATTCAAAGCTGGCGCTCAGGGTGTTGGGCGTCTCCTGATCGTCGTCAAACATGAAGTGGCCGCCGATGGCGCTGATCTTGGTGGGATACTTCACGCCCAGCCCCCAGCGGGCCGTGTCAACCTGGTGAATACCCTGGTTGCCCAGATCGCCGTTGCCGTACTCCCAGAACCAATGCCAGTTGTAGTGAAAGCGGTTAGCCGTGAACTCGTGCAGCGGTGCGGGCCCCAGCCAGAGGTCGTAGTGCACGCCCGCCGGCACAGGCTCCACGGGCTTGCGGCCGATAGTGTCCCGGTGTTTGTAGCACAGGCCGCGCGCCATGTAAACGTCGCCGATGACGCCATCGCGGAGGTTCTGGATGACTTCGGGCCCGACGGCGGAGCGTTGCTGGGTGCCGTGCTGCACCATGCGGTTGTATTTCTGCGCCGCAGCCACGATCTGTTTGGCCTCGAACATGTCGTGTGAGCAAGGCTTCTCGACGTAGACGTCCTTGCCGGCCTGGCAGGCCCAGATGGTCTGGAGGGTGTGTTGGTGGTTGGGTGTGGCGATGGAGATCGCATCGATGGATTTGTCCTCGAGTAGCTTGCGCAGGTCAGTGAAAGCCGCAGGGCGCTTCCCCTTGGCCTTCTCGAGCGCGCTCACCCGGGCATTGAGGACTGTTTCATCGACATCGCAGATGGCGACAAGCTCGACGTTGGCCATCTGACTGTAAGCGTTGATATGGCTGCCGCCCTGGCCGTGCACGCCCACGCACGCCACTCGTACGGTGTCATTGGGGCTGGCGAGAGCGCTAGAACGAAGCGCCGCGCCCGCGGAGAGAGCGGAACCCAAAAAGTATCGTCTGTTCACGCCCAAGAGTATACCTTTTCGAGACGTGGCGCGTATCTTCAACCGAATGGCCAGAACGGCCAACGTCTTGGAGACAGCCCACTACGGCGATGCGGCCGCGACATGCTCGATAATTGCGGCGCTACCCCCGCCGACCGGATAGGGCGCGGCGGCGGGGAAAGAGACCGCGTGCAGGGAGGAGGGAGAGGATGGAGAGGTGTCTGAGAAATCCCTTGAAAATGAGGCAGTTCCTGGTTTTCCTGCGCTCGGATGGAGCAGGGGCCCGTTGGTGGGCCGCGGGAGCCGCTCGGGATGGAAGGCGGTGGATGACCGCAAATTGCGGTATGGTATCATAGTCGCCGATTGGTGTCAGCAGCGTGGAGACCTCGGTCATTCGAGAAGAAGTTGTGCGTCTGGCGCACAGCGATGTCTTCTGGAACTCCGAGATGCAGCAGCGACTTTTGTCTTATCTCGCGGAGAAGCCGATATCTGGGGACGCGGACCAATTGAAGGAGTACACGGCCGGGCTTGACGCCTTCGGCAAACCGGAAACCTACGATCTAAGGAGAGATTCCACGGTACGGATGCAGTGCGGGAATTGCGCCAGAAGATCAGCGAGTACTATCGGGGCGAAGGTGCCGCCGATCCTACCGTGATTGACCTTCCCAAGGGCCGATTCAAACTCCTATTCGAGCAACCGGAGGCGGCTGGAGAGGCCGTGCCGTCGGTGATGCTGACTCACCTGGCGAACATCTCCTACCGGCTGGGCCGCACGTTGCATTTCGATGCCGCCACGATGAGTTGCAGGAACGACCCGGAAGCCAACCGGATGTTCACGCGCGCATACCGGCCGCCGTTCGTCGTTCCGGAAAGGGTATAAAGAAATGGACCCAGTATCGCGCCGAAAGTTCATCGGAGCGGCCGCCGCATGGCCGGCCGCATCTTACGCCCGCATCATCGGCGCCAACGACCGAATCCAGATTGGCCAGCTCGGCTGCGGCCACAGAGCGTCGG
The DNA here is from genome assembly GCA_049510555.1 of Bryobacteraceae bacterium. Taxonomy (GTDB): domain Bacteria; phylum Acidobacteriota; class Terriglobia; order Bryobacterales; family Bryobacteraceae; genus Fen-178. The sequence goes on along the minus strand of JBEKYW010000076.1, from coordinate 9,743 downwards.
GCCACCGGCGCATGCTCAGGATGTCCGCCGAGACGGACTCGAATTTCGATCTGCGCAGCGTCTGCGACCTCTGGTCCGTCAACCGCGAGAAGGCCGCCGATCACGCGCAACAGCTTTTCGGGAAACGGCCCAAGACCTACAAGTACTCCGAAGAGATGCTGGCCGATGGCGACCTCGATGCGGTGATGATCGGCACCGGCGACCACCAGCACGCTCGGATTCTGGCCGAAGTAGTGCGGGCGGGGAAGGATTGCTATTGCGAGAAGCCCATGGCCAATACGCTCGAAGACGCCAAACTGGCGCGCGATACCGTGCTGGCCAGCAAGCAGGTGGTGCAGATGGGATCGCAATGGCTGAGCTGCCCTTATCAGCACCGGGTGCGCGACATCGTGCGGAGCGAAAAGCTCGGCAAGATTGTCTCCATCAGCCAGAGCTGGAACTTCAACGGTCCGCGCTGGCACGTACCGAAGAGCGCGGACATCGCCGCCATTCGGGAGCAGGACACCGATTGGAAACGCTGGCTGCTGGGCCGTGCCTCGAGGCCTTTCGACCCACGAGTGTACTTTGAGTTCCGGATCTTCAAAGATTTCTCCGGCGGAATCACCGATCAGTGGTACAGCCACGGCTCCGGATTGGCGCATTTCTATCTCGACACCTTCATCCCGGACGATACCGTGGCCAACGGCGGTATCTTTGCCTGGCACGATGTGCGCGAGAATCCCGACACGTTTCAGTGCGTTTCCACCTTCGCGGAGAAGCAGGTCCTCTACACGTACAGCACCACGTTTGGAAGCGGCTATGGCGATCACACGATGATCCGCGGCACGCATGGCACACTCTATTCGCCAGGCGGGGAAGGCAGCCCGCAATGGTGGTTCACGCCCGAGACGCGGAGCGCGTGGGAGTCGAATGTGGTTTTCGATCTGCGGTCAGAGAGGGCCAAGCCGGAGCTTGTAACCATACCGGGTCACACGGAAACTCCCCCTGTCAAGCAGAATGACAATCTGAAGGCCCATACGGACGACTGGTTCCGGTCGATGCGCAACCGGACGACCCCGAATGGCAGCATCGAGACCGGATTCGCTCACGCCGTGGCGGTGGTGATGGCCACGCGCAGCTACCGGGAAGGGAAAAAGCTCTATTGGGACCGGAAAAACGAGCGGATTCTGGACCGCCCGGTTTCGGCTTGACCGTCCTGGAAGACAATGGCTAGAGAATACGATCTCACGCCGAGGCCCGTCCCCCGGATAGAGACGCAATTTCGCAGGATCATCACCGAGTTTCCGGTTCCCGAATCGGTCCCGATTCTGCAGAGGCTACAGGCGCATGAGCCCGTGGCCATGCGCGGACAGCCGCCAGTGGTTTGGGACCACGCCGAAGGCTTCCAGGTATACGATGCCTGGGGCAACCAGTGGATCGACTGGTCGTCCGGAGTGCTGATCGCCAACGCGGGCCATAGCCGCAGGGAGATAAAGGACGCCATCGTTCGGCAGGTATCCGCCGATCTGTTGACGAACTATTGCTTCCCGAGCGAGATCCGCTTGCGGCTGGTGGAGCGGCTGGCAGCGCTCCTGCCGGAACCGTTGAAAAAGGTCTTCCTGCTGACCACGGGTTCGGAGGCGGTGGAATGCGCCATCAAGCTGTGCCGCAGTCATGGCGCGAAGGTCGGCGGGCGCACCAAGCACGTAATCGTCTCCTATGACAAATCCTTCCACGGCCGCACGCTGGGATCGCAGCAGGCTGGTGGAATTCCGGCGCTCAAGGACTGGATTGTGAATCTCGATCCCGGCTTCGTGCAGATTCCTTTTCCGGATGGGTTTCGTACCGCCGACAACTCCTTTGAAGGGTTCGAGCGCGCTTTGCGCAAACGCCATGTCGAGCCACGCGATGTCGCGGGCGTGATCCTCGAAACCTATCAGGGCGGCAGCGCCGCGTTCGCCCCTGCCGCATACATACAGGCGCTGCGACGGTGGTGCTTGAGCCATAACGCGCTGCTGGTCTGCGACGAGGTGCAGGCCGCCTTCGGCCGCACGGGAACGCTGTGGGGCTTCGAGCATTACGGCGTGGTTCCCGATCTGGCACTATTCGGGAAAGGCATGTCGAGCTCGCTGCCGATCTCGGCCGTGGTCGGACGGCCGGACGTGATGGATCTCCATCCGGCGGGCAGTATGACTTCCACCCACACCGGAAATCCGGTCTGCTGCGCAGCGGCGCTGGCGTCCATCGAACTCGTGGTCTCGGAGAAGCTTGCGGAGAACGCCCGGCAAGTGGGCGGTGTGCTGCAGGAACGGCTGGGGGCACTGCAAACCCGGTTTCCGCAGATCGGACGCGTAGATGGCAAAGGCCTGGTCGCCGGTATCGCATGCGTGGCACCTGGCACAAAAAAGCCGGATGGCGATCTGGCGTGGGAAGTGGTCGAACGGTGCGTCGAAAGAGGCGTGCTCATGTTCAGCCCTGTCGGTTTTGGCGGCGGCACGGTCAAGATCTCTCCGCCATTGGTGATTACCGAAGCGGCTATCCTGGAAAGCGTGGCCGTGCTCGAAGAGGTGTTTGCCGAGGCCACGAGCAAGAAAACGGCGGTGGCATAACTATGAAGCCTCAGGTTCTCATTGTGGGCGGGGGCATGATCACGCACGATCAGCTTCTGCCTTCGCTCTACCATATGCAGCGGCAGGGCCGGATCGGCGAAATCAGCATCTGCGCGCTGCGCGGCAGGGACTTGCAGCCCTTGATCGATGCTCCTGACTTGGCCGAAGCATTTCCGGGCCGATCGTTTCGTGGGTTTCCCGATAGTAGCGATCCCGATAGGCCTCAGGCCGATCTGTTCCGGGAACTCATAGCGCGTATGCCACCGCGCGGAATTGTAGTCGTCGCCGTGCCGGACCATCTGCATTTCGAGGTCGTCATGACGGCGCTACGGCACGAACAGCACGTCTGTACGGTCAAGCCTCTCGTTCTGAAGCACGCGGAGGCGCTGGAGATCGGTCGTGAGGCGTATTCGCGGGGCTCGGTCGTAGCGGTCGAATACCATAAGCGGTTTGACGATCGCAGTCTGATGGCCCGGCGCAAATATCGAGCTGGGCTGTTCGGCGAATTCAAGCTCGGAACCGCGTGCCTGCTCGAGAAATGGTATTACCGCCATTCGAACTTTCAGAATTGGATGACCACCGGGAACTCGGACGCGTTCACTTATATCGGCTGCCATTACGTGGACTTGGTGCACTTCATCACCGGCTTGTTGCCGGCGGCAGTCAGCGTGTACGGAATCCCCGATCGGTTTCCGAACGGCAACCCAGGGTTCCTCTGGACCGACGCGCGCATCATCTGGAACAACGGCGCTTGCCTGAACGTGCAGAATGCCCTCGGTTTTCCCGACGCGGCTCCGGGTAGCAACACGCAAGGGCTCGTTATGTACTGCAAAGGCGAAACCAATGGCGCTCTGATCTCACACTCGGACCAGTACCGCGGCCTGAAATATTCGTACACGCGGGAAAGCGGCGATCCGGGCGCTACCATCTACGCGGAGCCGAGTCCGGATTACTTTCAGTACGTCGATCTCGGTGGAAAGGGTCTGACACCGGTCGGCTATGGCTATCGCTCCGTGGAATACATCATTCAGGCCTGCATCCGCGTGGAGTCAGAAACCGGCGGCCTCGCCGGGCGACAGGCGATGCTCAGAGAGATCGACGCCACTGGTATCATCGCAACACCGGCAAACAGCAGCTATAACGAGCTGGTGATTGAAGCAGCGCGGGAATCGATTCTGCACGACGGGAAAATCGTTACTATCGAACACTCACCCGGGCGGGCCTTCGCCGGAGTTCAATCTGAAAGCTGAGGCCTCCGCATCTTACGCCCGCATCATCGGCGCCAACGACCGAATCCAGATCGGCCAGCTCGGCTGCGGCCACAGAGCGTTGGGCCACCGGCGCATACTCAGGATGTCCGCCGAGACGGACTCGAATTTCGATCTGCGCAGCGTCTGCGACCTCTGGTCTGTCAATCGCGAGAAAGCCGCCCGACTAAATGAGGTTTCTGAGAAGTGATTTGTGCTATAACTCTACTCTGTTGAGCATCCGGTTGAGTGCGGGGCGCCTTCGGGGCCAGAATGCCTTGGAGAATCGGTCCAGCATTTACGACCTGAAGGCCAAGGAGGGTGCACCATGAAGATGGCGGTAGGAAGCGACAGCCTTTCATCCCTGACTGAGGCGGTATGCCGTTATTTGGAATCCAAAGGCGTCGAACTGATTCGTTGCGGCCAATGCGCAGGACGGGAATCGGACTACGTCGATGCCGCACGCGAGGTTGCTGAGCGAGTCGCTTCCGGAGAGTGCGATCAGGGTCTGTTGTTTTGTTTCACGGGCACGGGAGTGACCATAGTCGCCAACAAGGTGCCGAACGTGCGCGCCGCCTTTTGTGTGGATTCCTTCTCGGCCCGTATCGCTCGACTGGCGAACAATGCAAATGTCATCGTCCTCAGCATGCGCCTGACCGGCGAACCGCTCGCCAGGGAGATCCTAGATATGTGGTTAGAAACTGGACCGTCCGAGGAGCCCAGGAGAGTCAATTTCCACCGGAAAACAGACGAGCTGGATCGCGATTATAGAAAGACACCGTAACCGTCGGGTGTGCTCCGCGAGGGGCTTTCGTGTATTCGCTCCAGGTTGCGGGGTAACAGGATGACCGGCAGCTATGTGAAAACGTCTTGGTACGCTGGCGAAAGACGGAACGGTTCTTCGACCGGGTTGGGTGAGCCTATGTCACCAGCCTCAAGCCTAACCCGGCGGAACTAGCCGGTGCTGCGTGGGACCCCGAACGGGCTCGGGAAGACTTGCGCGACTTCCTCCAGCGGTCGGTCATGCCAATGTCGCACCCTCCGCGAGCGAGAGCGGGAAAGCCGCGTCCACCTGGAATTGGACGAATCCAAACATACTCAGCCCAAAATGTCTGGGTTTTTCACGGAACCTCACGGTTGCGGTTCAGTGTCCAGCGCCGAACCGCGCGCGTAAGCGAGCGGTCTGGAGCGCACGCCCCATGCGATCGAGCAGGCTGCAATCAGCGGCATGGTTCCGGCGGCGATGAATACGGGCAGATAAGAGAACCGGTCCACGATCATCCCGATCAATAGCGTGAAAATCATTCCGCCGAGCGCTGCGCCCGTGCCGCTGACTCCGGAGACCGACGCGACTACGTTCTGCGGGAAAAGATCGGCGGGCAGGGTCAGGATATTGGCAGACCAGCATGAAAAGGCGAACGTGACCAGGCTGATCAGGCCCAGGGAAATCGGGTTGCTGCGGGTCAACACGGCAGGGATGCCCGCCAGCATGGCCGCCGCGCACAAGAACATGACGGCCCGCCGCGCACGCAGCACGGGCCAGCCTCGCTTGATGAGGTAGCCGGACGTCGCGCCTCCGGCAAGGCAACCGAGGCTGGCAGTCAGAAAAGGGATCCACGCGGAGTACCCGATCATCGCCAGGCTGAATCCGCGTTCCCGCTTGAGATATTCCGGCAGCCAGAACACGTAAAACCACCACACCGGGTCCGCCATCATTCGCGCCAACACCAGCCCCCAGACCTCTTTGTACCGGAAGAGGCTGAGCCACGAAACCCGCGCGGCCGTGGCATTTTCCGTAATCGACGGATGCTGCGTACGAGATCTGTACAGAACCAGCCAGGGGATGATCCACAGGAACCCCAACGAACCGGTGACGAGAAATGCCGTTCGCCAACCCCAGCGCAGGGCCAGCCACGAAACCAGGGGCGGCGCGATCACGGCTCCGATTGTGGAACCGCTGTTGAAGAACCCGACCGCGAAGGCGCGCTCTTTCGGAGGGAACCATTCGGAGGACGCCTTGACCCCGCCAGGCCAGTTGCCCGCTTCACCAAACCCCAACAGAAACCGAAACAAGCCGAACGTAAAGACCGATCTGGCGGTCGCATGGAGCATTGCGGCGGCGGACCACCAGGTGATGGTGAGCACGAATCCGCGGCGGGTCCCCAGCCAGTCCATGATCCGCCCGGAACCGCTCTGCATGATCATGTAGGCCAGCATGAACGCAAACACGACCCGGGAGTAATCGGTGTTGCTCATCCCGAATTGCTCGCGGATGAAGGGAGAAAGCACTGAGAGCGTCTGCCGGTCGATGTAGTTGATCGCCGTGGCGGCAAACAGCAGCCCGGCGATCCACCAGCGCAGGTGTCGGCTTGGCGTCATGGGATTCACGGACAACAGCCAGCGTATCATGTACTGGCATTCCTCCTCGGGGGATTTCTCCTCGTCTTCGTCGTCTTCCTCCTCGTGTTCGAGCACCCTGTCAATGAAGGAGTCGATCAGGCCGCTCTCCGCAAGGAGTCCGTGCTTGACAGCGTTGCGGCTAGCGTTCTTGCCTTTTCCCGGATTACGAAACTTGACCGTCTCGGAATGCTATGCTGTGGCATTGAGCGACCCAACGGCCCCTCCCCAAAGACGAATCATTCCAAACTTGCGCTGGTGGATCGGGGGATTGCTGTTCGCCTCCACGATCATCAACTACATTGACCGACAGACGTTGAGTGTGCTGGCTCCTCACCTGAAAACCGAGTTTTCTTGGAACAACTCGGATTGGGCCCTCATCGTCATTTCCTTCCGCGTGGCTTACGCGCTGATGCAGACCGTCGCGGGCAGAGTGCTGGATTGGTGTGGAAGCCGCCGCGGTCTTTTACTGACGGTGAGCTGGTATTCGCTGGCGGCGGCAGCCACCTCCGCGGCGGTGGGCCTGAAGAGTTTCATTTTCTTCCGGTTTCTGTTGGGCTCGGGGGAAGCAGCCAACTGGCCTGGCGCTACCAAGACCGTTTCCGAGTGGTTCCCCAAGTCGGAGCGCGGTTGGGCGGTAGCGTTGTTCGATAGCGGATCTTCCGTGGGCGGGGCCGTCGCGCCGTTCCTGGTGTTCTGGATCTACAGGATTTCCGGAAGCTGGCGGCCGGCATTTGTTTTCACGGCTTCGCTGGGCCTGATTTGGGTGCTCGTGTGGAAAGCGTTTTACCAGCCTCCGGAGACGCATCCCAACCTCGGCCCCAAGGAACGCAGAATGATCCTGGAGGCCCGCGAGGAAGAGCAGCGAGTCGAGGCTCACGCCATCGCTGGCGAGGGGGGCGCCCTCGGGGCCCGGCCCGCTTCCTGGGGTCAACTGCTGAGCCTGAAGGAGACCTGGGGTATCGTGCTCGGCCGGGCGCTGACGGATCCGGTCTGGTTTTTCATCACCGACTGGTTCGCCATCTACCTGGTTTCGAAGGGATTCACAATAGAGAACACAGTGATGGGTTTCTGGATTCCGTTCCTGGCGGCCGATCTCGGCAACTTTTTCGGCGGCGGTCTCTCAAGCTATCTCATCAAGCGCGGCTGGCCGGTCTTGAAAGCTCGTAAATTCCTGATTCTGATCTGTGGCCTCGGGATGACGCTTCTGATTCCAACAGTGAGCGCTTCCGCCTTTCCGGTGATTGTCGGGCTGTTCGCGGTCTCGACGTTTTCGTATGCGGCCTGGTCTACGATGGCGCTGGCCCTGCCCTCGGACTTGTTTCCGAGCGCTTCCGTGGCCTCCGTCAGCGGGCTGAGCGGAACGGGCGCCGGTCTGGGAACGATTCTTTCCACCTTCCTGATCGGCCGGATTTCGGACAAATACTCCTTCGCGCCGATCCTGATCGGAGCGAGCCTGGTTCCCCTGGTCCCGACTGCTCTGGTCTTCCTGCTGATCAAGAGGAAGAAGTAGGATTTGCTGCAAATAGGATCTGTTGCATATAGCGCTCGAGGCGAACTATCCGCTTCCGCCGCAGATCAATCCGGCGTTCGCGAACAATGGGAACGTCGATCGGTCTGAAACTGTACTGGTAGGGTCCGGGCGTGCCCGGACCCGCTTAGAGTAATCTCAATTCTCGAGGAGCACTTCGCATGAATCGAAGGCAGTTCGTATCCTGTTCCAGCGCCGCCGCTGCGGCGCTTGCTAGTGGCAAAACGGCCGCTGCGGCCGCCGCGACGCCCAAGCGCGCTCTCATGAAGGTCGGAACCGAAGGGGGGATCAACGATGCGCACTTGGCATACCTCGCCCGCTTCGGGATCAAGAATATTGGCGCTGGTCCGGGGATCACGGATGGCCGCCTGTACGCCACCGTGGACGAACTCAATCGCATGCGCGACGTGGCAGGCAAGCACGGGATCAGTGTCGACCTGCTCACACCCCCTTCGAGCTTTCTTTACTCCAACCACGTCGATACCGACAAGCATCCCGCCATCATGCTGGGGGAGAGCCCTCAACGGGACCGCGATATCGAGTCGTTTCAGACGCTCATCAAGAATTCCGCCGCGGCGGGGGTGCCGGCCATCAAGTACAACTTGACCCTTCTCGGCGTGCTCCGCAATCGCAACGAACCGCTTCCGGGCCGCGGCGACACCAAGTACCGCCGGTGGAATCTCAAACGGTCACTCGAAACCGGCGGTCCTGTAAACCGCGTGGAGATCGGCCGCGCGGCGGGCATTCGCGACCCGGAGTTGACGCGCGCCGGCCGGGTCACTGCGGATATGGCTTGGGAACGGATCACCTACTTCCTCGAACGTGTCATCCCGGTCGCGGAAGAGTACAAGATCCGCATGGCGTGCCACCCGGAAGATCCCGGTGTGCCACCCGAGGGTTACCAGGGTGTGTGCCGCGTGCTCGGCACGGTGGAAGGCCTGAAGAAGTTCATCGCCATCAAGGAGAGCCCGTATCACGGGCTCAACTTCTGCCAGGGCACGGTATCGGAGATGCTCCAGGACCCCGGCAAGGAAATCTATGACGTGATCCGGTACTTCGGTTCGCGAAAAAAGATCTTCAATGTGCATTTCCGCAATATTCGTGGCCACCGCGATGACTTCGTCGAGGTGTTCCCGGATGAAGGCGATGTGGATATGGTCAAAGCCATGCAGGTCTACAAAGAGGTCGGCTACCCCTATATGCTGATGCCCGACCACGCACCGCAAACCCCCGCCGATCCCCAGCAACTGACGACTTTCGCCTTCTGTTTTGGCTACATCCGGGCGTTGATCCAGGCCGTGGATCAGATGGCCGACTGAGGCGCCGTGATAAGGCTCGGAGCTAATCGAGAATCGATCATGTTGCGTTCCCACGGCGGATGTGGTTTACTGTTTATCGGTTCGGGAGGCGCCGTTTTGACGCGCATTACGCTCTCCGCCCTGCTGCTCGCCGTTGCACTGGCTGGCCAGTCCCAGCCGAAATACGCGCTGGTGGAAACCCGCGAGCTCCCCGGCAACCACAAGGACTCCGCCACGTTCAGCGCGCTCTACGCAGCGCGGGACGGCACGGTCTACATCGGCTCCACGATTCATGGCGGCTCCGCCCAGCTCTACCGCTACGACCCGCGGACCGGCCGCGTCGAGCACATCGCCGGCATAGCGGAGTTTCTTGGCCAGACGGGTCGCGGGGTGCGAGCCGCCGGCAAGATGCACACCCCCTTCGTGGAGGACCGCCAGGGGCGCATTTACTTCGCCACCATGTGCGAGGACTCCGGCCCCACCAATATCGACCCGTACAGTTGGGATGGCCCGAACTGGATGCGCTACGACCCGCACGCCGGGAAGTTGGAGAACCTCGGATACATCAACCGCCTTTGGGGTCCGTACGGTCTCGCCATCGATGAGAAACGGAACCGGCTCTTTGCCACCACCTGGGACGGGCACCTGTACCGGCACGACATCGACAGCGGACGCACGCACG